>NZ_JBEEII010000013.1:0-105027 GCF_040137855.1 Paenarthrobacter sp. CAP02
CCGGCGACCAACTGCCTCGAATTGGGTGCACTCATTGAAGGATCCTCTTTGACTCATTGGAATTTACTTGGACCGGTCCATAATGGCCATGAAGAGCCCACACAGTCAAGCCTCTAAGCTTGAATGAAATTCGTCGGAACGAGAGGACCAGTGCGTGAGTGACGCTTCCAGCACACCAAGGCCCAAGCCCACCATCCGCGATGTCGCGAGCGCCGCAGGGGTTTCCAAGTCCTTGGTTTCGCTGGTCCTGCAGGGATCTCCCAATGTTAGCGAGAGCCGCCGTCGCGATGTCCTGAAGGCCATGGAGGAGCTGGGATACCGGCCCAACCGGCTGGCCCAACGCCTGTCCGGCCCTCGAAGCGGAACCATCGGCGTGATGCTCAACGACATCCGGAACCCATGGTTCGTGGAACTGCTGGAAGGGCTGACGGCGTCCCTGCACGCGGCCGGTATTTCACCGGTTCTGGCCGATTCCTACACCGATAACCGCGTGGGCCGCAGCTCCTTGGAAACCTTGCTGGAGCAGCGGATCGATGGCGTGGTGGTGGTGGGTACCACCCCGGAGTCGGCCGCCATCGAAAAGGCGGCGCAGAGTATTCCCGTCGTTTTGGCCGGAACCCGCGAACCGCACCTCCCCGGCGTCGACATCGTGGTCAATGACGACGACGACGGCGCCCGGCAGGCGACCGAACACCTCCTCACACTGGGGCACCGCAGGATCGCGCACCTGCAGGGGCCCGGCGAGGTGGGCAAGATCCGGCGCGAATCATTCGAACGAACCATACGCGAGGCCGGACTGGAACCAATGGTGGTGGTTGCCGGCGGAATGAGTGAGGAAAGCGCGTACGCTGCCGCGAGCCGCCTCCTGGCAGGAACGGACAGGCCAACCGCGATCTTCGCCTACAACGACATCGCCTGTATCGGCGCATTATCCGCCGCTGACGACCTTGGGCTTTCGGCACCTAAGGACCTCTCACTCGTGGGCTACGACAACACCTATCTGGCCAAAATCCGGCACCTCTCGCTGACCTCCGTGGACAACGGCAATCTGGCAGTGGGCGTCGAGGCCGGAAAGTTCATCCTCGAGCGCCTGGCAGCTCCGGGTCTTCCGGCCCGGCTGCACGAAGTGCCATCCCAGTTGCAGGTGCGGGGGTCCACAGGGAACGCACCTTCCTGACTACTCGCACGTCAATGGGAGCCCGAAGAGGAGCGACGCACCAAGCCTGCAAGCGAGCGGAACCGCAAGAGATCGGACGATTCCGGCGCTGGGTGATCCACCCTGGTGCGGATTACTCCTCGCGGTCGATCTCGAGGTAGCTAAGACCGCTCAGATCCAGCCAATACCGGGTTGGTGTCTCGACCACCCGTAGGAGGACACCCTGGCAGTCGCGACACCGCACCACCAGGCCGGGGGCGTCGGTAAAGACCATGGCCGCCCCAAAGTAGCGTACTGAACCGCAATGCCGGCAGCGTCCGAGGGCGGCGATGATGTCGATCCGGAAGACTTCAGACAAGGCGCCCGCCGCTGCATTCCCGTCGAGATACGGGATCGCATGATGGGCTGCAGCGGCGATGTCCTGATCCTCGGGTTCGGAAGCAGTGAAGTTGTCGGCGCTGTTCACTGGATGCCTCCCGTCCCGCCAAAGCGTTCGGTCCGGATCGACTCCGCCGGGTAGCCGGCGTTCACAAGCCAGTCCGCAACCGCCTCTACGAATACTGTTTGTCCGCAGACAAATACGTCCGGAATCTCCCTGATCGGAAAAATCGTTGCCAAAAGGGTGTCCGACGTCAGACGGGCCGGTACGGACGGCCACCCCTCCGGCGTCGAACGCGTAAAGACGTAGTCCACCGACAACTTTGCCGATTCGCGGTCCAACCTGCGCAGTTCGTCTCGGTAAAGCAAGGTCTCAGGGGACTTGAGGGAGTAAAGCAGCCGGAAAGGCGATACGTTACGGGAAGCCTGGTGGGCGCGAATCATGGACATGAGCGGCACCACCCCCGAACCTCCCCCGATCAGTTGCACGGGGTTCACGCGGCTGGGCCGCCAAACAAACCAGCCGCCTACGGGCCCCCGAATTTCCAACTGATCGCCTACGGACAGGTTCCGGACAAGGTAAGGGGACACTTCGCCGTCGGGCAGTTCATCGACGGTAATTTCCAGATGTCCATCCAAACCCGCAGATGCCACCGAGTACGAGCGGATGGCAGTGTAGCCGTCATCGGCGGTAAGGCGGATGTCGATATGCTGGCCCGCAAGGTGTCCCCTCAGGCCCTCCACGCGCAGCCGTATCGTCCGTGCTGTGTCGGTTTCGTGCGTCCCGCCGACCACTTCAGCGACCTGCCATACGGAGCTCATGGCACGCGCCTCACGAGTACCGCTCCTCTCGCCACGGATTGCCATGAAGGTGATAGCCGTTTGATTCCCAAAAACCGGGAATGTCCTCCCCCGTCAGCTCCAAGCCGTGAATCCATTTGGCACTTTTCCAAAAATACAGGTGCGGTACCAGAAGCCGCGCCGGACCACCGTGGGCCCGGGCCAGCGGTTGTCCATCGAATTCCCACACCACCCAGGCCTTCCCGCCCAAGAGATCCCAGAGTGGGATATTCGTTGTGTAGCCGCCGAAGGAATGGGCCATGGCGAAGTCGCTGGTCGGTTCCACCATTTCGAAGAACGTGTCCAGCAGAACTCCCCGCCACCTCGTTCCCATTTTGGACCAACTGGTCACACAGTGAATATTCTGGGAAATTTCTTCCTGCGGCAAAGCCATGAAGTCGTCCCAGGACCAGGAATACCGCTGGCCACCCTCCGTGGTGATGAAGAATTCCCAGGAGTCGATAGGGATTGACGGAGCGGGTCCGGCCGTGAGTACGGGAAAGTCCGGTGTCTCATGCTGGCCTGGAGGCAGGGCAGGGTTCTCCGCACGCCGTCCACGGAATCCGGACGAAATGATACCCAAGATGCACCTCCACGGTGGAGCCCCATCCGGCCAAAGGCCGTTGATTCCCCCACCATAGGACACCCCGACGCAGGGGTCCAGACATGAACCGCATGGCTCGTGAAATCAGGTATGGGCCATGATGGTGCCTTGGACGGACGTCAGGGGCACCGTCCCGTAGTCCCGGGAATCAATGGAGACTCCCCTGTTGTCGCCCAGCACGAAAATGGTGCCGGCCGGAACAGTCATTGGTCCGAAGTAGCTCGCATCGATACGGCTGTGATCGATGCGGGGTTCCTCCACGTGTTTCCCGTCCACGTAGAGCTCAGCGTCTCGGAGCTCTACAATCTGACCTTCAAGGGCAACGACCCTTTTGATGGCCGTATTGCCATCAGGGCTTGCAAAGGCCACAACAACGCCCCTGCGTATGAGCCCCGCTGATGCGGCCGGTTTGTACACCAGCACCACCGAACCCTCGCCAATGGCTGGCTCCATGCTGTCGGAGGACACAGTGAACGGTTCCACCAACCACGCTCGCGTGGCGAGGATGACCAGGACCGGGATGATTGCCAGCGCGAGGCCACGTGCTCTCATTCTTTCGTGTCGTCCCACTCTGCTTTCGCCGCCGTCATCGGGTCGTTGACGTCCGGATCCGACTCTTTGAGGCCCACTCGGAACTGGACCATCATGTCGTGGTCCTCATGCGGGAGGTTGTGACAGTGCATCATGTAGAGGCCAGGGTGGGGCGTGAATTTCATGAGTAGCCTGACCTTTTCGTCCTCACCGACGTACACGACGTCCTTCGGTCCCCGTTCGTGGGGGTAAGGTGCCTGACCGTTGCGGCTGAGGATCTGAAAATCGACCAGGTGGATGTGGACCGGGTGGAACCAGCCGCCCGATTTGTTTTCGATCTCCCAAAGTTCCACCGAGTTCAAGGCCGGGTCCGCGGCGACCTTTTTGTATCCACTGGCAATGACGTCCTGCCAACTGTCGTCGTTGATGGTCCACAGGTTGGTGCTGTCGCTGCGCTTGACCCGGAAGGTGCGGGTCTTTACCGCCTGGCTTGATTTCAGCGTCATCGCCTCGCTCCCCGTCAGGGTGGTGGGTATCCGGTTCCACGTCGGGTCCGTGGTGTCCACGGCCTCGTCGGTGACATCGAAGGCCATGATCTTGTTGGTGTAGTCGTAGTCCACGTTGTTCTTGTTGGACAGGTTTCTCAGCTCAACCCGCTGTCCGGTCTTGTAATTTCGGAAGTCGATGAGGATCTCGTACCGTTCCGCGCCGCCGTGCCGATAGCTGGCTACGCTTTGGGACGTGGGCATGAGGCCCCCATCGGTTCCGACCACCACCAAAGGATCCCCTGTGCTCAGGGTGGGCCTTAGGGAACGGGAAATGGAGGCGTTCAGTACCCTGAAGCGGTAGACACGCTTCTGAACTTTCATCACAGGCCAAGGCTTGCCGTTGACCAGGATCACGTCTCCCCAAAGTCCCGAGTGGGTGTTGTCGTCGTAGCCGAGTGAGCCGTCTGAGGCGAACATGACGTCATTGATGGTCAGAGCCACATCGTACCGGCCCTGCGGGAGCAATTGCCGCTCGATCGGGTCATGCATGTGGTACTGCGCTGCCAAACCGGAGTAGGCATTCATCGCCGTGAAATGTACGCCGTGGTCGTGGTACCAGAGGGTACGGGCGGGCTGGAAGTTGGGATAGTGGTAATCCTTGAAGAACCCAGGATGCGTGATGTCGGAGGCGTAGCCGTCATATTGTGGCAACGAGGCTGATCCGTGCAGATGGGTGGAAGTAGACAGGGCGTGTCCATCCAGCGCATGCTGCGCGGGGAGCTGGTTGCGGACTCTCAGCACAGCTTTTGTACCTTGATCCAGGCTGATAGTGGGTCCGGGGAAGATTCCGTTGTACCCAAGGATAGGCGTGGTCAGCCTCGGGAGGATCCTGGCTGTTGCGGCCTGTTCGGTCACCTTGTAGTAATTGACCGGCAGCCCGTCGACCGGATCGATGCCTTTGGCATAGGGTGCAAGGAAGGGTGCTTGGACAAAGTCTGCCTGGAATGGTCGGGGCATCTCCTTGTCACTGAGGCGGCTGGCCGATTTGGCCTCCACCGAACCGGTCGGAAACATCGCGGCTCCAGCCCCGAGAACTCCCAGGCCTCCAATCAACAAGACCTGGCGGCGTGAAATGGTCATTTAGGTGCCTCCTTTGCTCAATACGCCGACTCTGCCGGGACCAGCTTGGGGATTCCCTGCCCGCATTGCCGTGTTCTTGGGAAAACCTTGGAAGTTCATGCGAGGGCCCTGCTTGATCACTTGGGTCGATGATGACCTGCACCGAGGGACAGGCCGGGGCTTCCGGGCAACTCGAGGGTCAGATCCACTGCACGGTCCGGAAGTTCGAAGACCAGCGTGGCGTCGATGCTCTGTCCCTGCCTGACAACGGCCGGGCCCGGCGCGGCCCAGACCGGCTTCCACTTGGCAGCACCCAAGGCCGAGACGGAGTACCGCGACGGGTCGAAGGTGATGCCATCGCTACCCGTGGCCGTGAACTCCACGAGGATTCGCACGCGGTGCATTTCCCCGACCGGTGGCTTGTCGAGTGCTGCCGCCGCTGTCGGCGGCGTCCAGCCGTCGGCTTCGACGGGGATGACGCCATTGATACGTCCCAATCCGCCGTCGGTTGTTCCGGACGCGCCCAGCATGGCCGGCGGCTTCCGCGGCCCTGTAGTCACGATTCCGGCCACTAAGGACCCTACGAGTATGAGCAAGGCCAGGGGTACAAGGACCCTCACGTGCCTACGGGCTGCTGTCAGTGCCATGGCGCCGAGTGTTCCCGCCGATTCTAGTGAAACCCTTGGGATCAGTGCTGACTGGTGATTCAGCAGCAGCCCACAGGGTGATGCGCGTCCTGTCGGGGGTCCGCCAGGACAGCGTTTCCGCAAGGTCGCTTTCCTAACGTCGGTTCATGCGCAGTCAACGCGCGCAAGCACCCAGCACCCAGCACCCAGCACCAGTGAGGTTGTCATGAATGAAAAACTACATGCACCGGGAGGACCGCAGTTCCCCCGCAGGTACGGCAGGGCCGGCACCATTGCCGGAATCTCCGCAGTACTTTGCGCCACGTCCCTGATAGCTATTCCCTCCGCCAACGCTGCCGTGCCAACGTTCCCGGACAACCTGGTGGTTTTCCCGGACCGGGACTTCGTCACCATCGAGGGCTACCAGGACCGAGTGGGCCAAACAGGGTTGGTTGAGGTCACGCGAAAGGGAGCCGGCGTCGTAGGGTCCGCCCAGGGCGTTGTCGCCGCCGGCGACGTCGCCTTCGAGATCAACCACCCCGGGGGGTATTGCTGGGGTGCCGGCACCGGGCTGAACGTCACCCCCGACATCCGGCCCGGCGACGTCGTTTCCATCAAATTCAACGGCGCCGAGGCAGGGGCCACGACCGTCCAAGACGCGTACGTCACCGAGCACTCATCACTGTCAGGCACCACCCTGACGGTCAAGGGCCATGCCGGAGCCAACGTCAACCCAGCCCAAATGGAGCAGAGGATCGTGGAGCCTGCCCTCAAGGACACCAGTGTTGGCCGCCGGGATGTTCGCGCGGTACCAGGGCCGCTTACGGTCGAAAACGGATACAGTTCAAGCCTTACGTTCGGCCCTGACGGGACCTTCACGGCCACCTACGAATTCAACGACGCCGCCACCGCCGGGATTGCTGCGGCGGCCTCAGGAGAGCGCGCCATGGCCTGGGAGGTCGAAGACGCGGACGCCAACCGCCAAGGCCTGACCATCGCAGAGTTTGGTGAGCTGGGCGGTCCGGGAATGGGTGGCTGCCCCAACGGGCCCCTACAGTCCGGCCCCGCAGGGCCCACCAACGTCAAGGTGTCAAAGACCGGCTCCGACCTGAAGGTCAACTGGACCCCGGCGGAGGCAATCCCCGGCACCCCGGCCATCAGCGGTTATCGGATCACCGCCGTCGGACACACACGTACGGGCAATGAACAGACCGAGACCGGCGTGCGCGTCAGTGACCCCAAAGCTGCCAGTACGGTCATCAAGGGCCTCAGGTCCGACGAAGCCTACGACGTGTACGTCGTTTCTGTCAGTGCTGCAGGAGAAACCTTCCCTGCTGTTCCATTCATCCCGGAGACGGACACAACCAAACCCCTGGTGACCGCCTCCCCCAACGGTGGCACCTTCCCAACAGCCCAGGAGCTGACTCTTACTGCGAACGAGCTGGGCAGCGACATCTTATACACACTGGACGGGAGCGACCCCATCGGAAGCGGTGGCGTCGCCGCTGAGGGTGCCAACCTCTACAAGGGGCCGGTTCCAGTATCTGCAAGCACTAAGCTCACGTACGCCGCCATCGACCCTTCGGGAAACGTCTCGGACAATGGCACCGTAGAATTCATCATCACCAATAACCCCGTCCCGGACGCCCCGGCCTTCACCGGAGCACCCGTGGCCGGCAAGGGCAGCGCCACAGTTTCCTGGACTGCACCCAACCCTGGCGCTGAAGGTTTGACCATCTCGGGCTACACCGTCCAGGCCTACACCGGGAACGGTGCATTCGGGTCACAGAAAAAGGTGGCGGGAAACGTAACCAGCCTTGTCTACGACGGACTCGACGGCGACACAGAGTACCGCTTCACGGTCAGGGCAAGCAACGCCAACGGCGACAGTCCCGAATCCGCCAAGAGCGAACCGGTCACAGTCCAGGGAGAGGTAGTAGCCAACGCCGGACCTGACCAAAGCATCGTCCGACGCACTACAGCGTCCAATGTAACGCTCGACGGCACAGGGTCCACCGCCACTGGCGCCATTTACCAATGGAGGCAGGTGCTGAGCAACCCGACCGACCCGGATGCAGTCAACTTGGCCGGCAGCACCACGCTGCAGCCCACGTTCAGCCTGCCCGTCTACAAATACCCAATGACCAACAAACCGCTCACGTTCGAGCTGACGGTAACCGCAGGCCGAGGCACGAAGACCGACGTCGTCACTGTGACGCCTATCCCGGACCGCGTCACAGCGCAAGGGCAATGGAAGAGCCGCGACTTCCGGGTCGACGGCACCAGCACGGTAGTAGGCGGAACGATCACCGTACGGTCCGGCGGGCCCGGTGGCGCAGTCCTCGGCACGGCGCCTGTTACCGCAGCAGCCGCGCCTGGGACAGGGGGGATCTTCACCTTACGGCTCAGGGACGGGAACGCACCGGCAGCCAACCCCGGCACCATCTGGATTGAATCCACGCTCGGTGGCACGGCAGGACCCATCACTGTGGTGAACAAGTAGTACTGCACCCCGCCGCAGGGGCCCGGCGTCGTCCGTCCAAACGGACGACGCCGGGCCCCTGATCTGTGTTCTGCGGCTACCGGGCAAAGGCCGGGATGGGTAGAACCCGGGTACGCAAACCAAGTACCGGGACTCCCGAACCAAGTAGCCGCGAACCAACATGAGCAGAAAAATGAGTACCCACCACTGTTGTCCGGTATTCTGCCGGTGGATTGAATGGTCTGGATGCATCTGAACTACACGATGGAACACCAGTGAACACTCTCAATCTCGCCAACCATCCGGTGGCCATCCCACAGGAACCGACGCCATCATGGAACGGGCCCCGACTCCACGTACGAGTGCTGGGGCCGTTGACCATCCACCGTGGCGACACCGAACTGAGCGCCAACGACCTCGGCGGGCCGAAGCCCCGCCAGGTCCTTGAGATTCTGCTCCTTAATTTCGGGACTGCGGTCTCCAAGACCCGCCTGATGGACCTGCTCTGGGACGGTAAGCACCCCGCCGTCGCCCTACCAACACTCGAAAGCTATGTCAGTGTTCTGCGCCGCCATCTGCAGCCCGGCTTCGGCAGATCCGGACCCGTCCGCACGGTCACCGGCGGGTACGCCATCGATGCCACCATGGTGGACCTGGACCTGGACCGGTTCGGAACCCTGACCAAGCAGGCCAGTCAAGCGCCACCGAGGCGAGCCTTGGACCTGCTCACGGAGGCGCTGGACCTCGCTTCCGCGCCGCTGCTTGGTGACGAGCTCCTGCCGGCGTGGGCAGAGGATGAACGGGCGGGGCATGCAACACGCGTCGCAGCCGTCAAGGTCAGAGCCGCTGAAGTTGCCCTCTCCGTAGGCGAACTGGATCAGGCAATAACCATCAGTGAGTCTGTCACGAGGCTGGACCCGCTCAATGAGCGGGCGTGGACCACGCTCGTAGTCGGGCTCGAACGCAACGGAGACGCGGTCGCGGCCCTCACGGCCTTTGACCGCTGCCGCAAAATCATGGCCAGCGAACTGGGCTGCACACCGAATCAGGCACTGACCGAGGCCCAGGCCAGATTGCTGGCGCTCACGGCCGTCCGGGACACCCGGTCAGTGGATGGTCCTCCCCGCGCCACGACCAGCAAAGAGCGAACAGCCCTGACCGATGTCGAACGCCTGCGAATCCTCATCGTCGATGACCACACGACCTTCTCCGACCTGCTGGCCGGGGCGTTGGACAGGGAACCCGACTTGCAAAGCGTAGGTGCCGCCAGGTCCGCTGCCGCGGCCGTAACGATGTATCAAGAGACCCGGCCCGACGTGGTGCTCATGGACCTCTACCTCACAGACGGTTCAGGGCTCACGGCAGCCGAACGCATCCTCGCCCTTGATCCTGGAACGCGGATTGTCATGCTGACGGGTAATCCGTCCCAGGAAGCCCTGCGGGAAGCCGCCGGCATGGGAATCTGCGCCTTTCTTCCCAAAGACGGATCCCTCGGCGTCATGCTGGATACCCTGCGGCACGCACGGTCCGGCAACATGATTGTCCACCCGTCACTGGTAGCCGGACTGGGCAGCGGCCCCGTTGCTCCCGGGCATCCGGGCCGCTGACCAGGAAGCGTCAGGGTGGAGCAGCCGCCAGGCGGATACGAGCCCAGTACTGCTGAGCGCCGGGAAGTCCAGGCAGCTGTGGCACGATTTGTTACCGCGGGGTTCGTGGCCCTCATCCTTCTTGCAACGCCCGTCATCTTTTGGATCCGCGCCGAAGCAGAACAGCATGCGCTGGCGAACGCCCGTGACATGACACAGCGCCTTGCTGATAACGTCGTAGGCCCCCTCATCTCGACGGAACTGCTCGCCCGGGAACGTATGGCCCTGGACCTGCTCGATCAGCGCTTGGCACCCTGGCTGACCACCGGAACGCTCACCAGGATAAAGGTGTGGGACGAACACGGCACCGTGGTCTACTCGGATATGGACTCACTGATCGGTCAGCAATTTCAGCAGGAAGACTGGGCCCGCAAGCTTCTTGACGGCGGACCGGCTACTGCAACTTTGGAAACCCAAACCGAGCAGGAGAATGTTTACGAATCAGGTGCGGGGGAACTGGTGGAAGTTTACGTCCGGTCACGTTCGGTCAGCGGCGCACCGATGATCTTCGAAACGTACTCCCCTGGAGAAAATGTCCGCCGCGAGCAACATGAAGTCCTCATGGGCATGATCCCTCCGATGATCCTGTCCCTTGCAGCACTTCAGCTCGCCCAACTCTTTCCGGCTGTCCGGTTGGCCCGGAGAATCCAGGGACATCAAGCCGCAAAACACGCCCTCCTGAGGTACGCCGTAGAAGCCTCCGACCGGGAACGGCGACAGGTCGCGAGTGAACTTCACGACGACGTCATCCAAGACCTCTCGGGGTTGGCTTACGCACTGGAATCCGAGGAGCGGCGGGGGCCGCCAAACTTACGGCCCGTCTTCAGCAACGCCCGATTGATGCTTCAAAACACTGTACGGACACTGCGGGCCATGACCAACGAACTGTATCCACCGGACTTGGAGCGCATGGGCCTCAAAGCATCCCTCACGCGGTTGGCGGCTCCACTGGTAGACAGGGGCATCACGCTGACTATGGAATTTCCCGACCATCTGGTCGCAGACCGGGACCGGGCCGCACTGATGTACCGGGTGGTCCGGGAAGCACTGGTCAATGCAACGAAGCATTCCTCGGCGACCTCAGTACACATCCGGATCCGGCAATCTGATCGACTCACGAGGATTACAGTCAGCGACAACGGACACGGCTTTGAACCGAACCAGGAGAGCAACGAAGGGCACTACGGGCTGAGGATTCTCGGCGATACGATCAAGCACGCCGGCGGCACCTTTCACGTCAGATCCTCCCCGGGGGCCGGCACCATCATCGATGTGACATTGAGCGGGCCGGCTGAGCCGGGCCTGAACACCGTCCGGCCGACCCGACGAAATCACCGCAAACAACTTGCAGACAGAGCTGCGGGCTGACAGAACCGGCGGAAAGGGCTCCAGGGCCTGAAAGGCAACCCGAATGGCAGACGGGGCTGGTTCGTTACGTTGCCGCCGACCCGTTGCGGGGGACGTTGGAAAAACCATGCAGTGCCTGCCTGAATCCTGGTTGCCCGCACCAAAGAATTCTCCAAGCAGGGCCCTCTAGTTTAGAAGATAGACGGTCAACCGAGGTGGAATGAAGCACCCTGCCGCGGAACCCAGCCTGAAGCCGATCGGAGCGCCCATGGAACTGCGCAGAGCCCCCGCCGCCACCCCATCCGGTCCAACTCGCCCAGGGTTCCAACAGCATGTTCCGCATACAGCCATGACCCTCATGCAGGTCACACGGACAAGGGTGCAAAAACTTCGGGCAGGGTTCCGGACTGTGCGGGCCCGCGTATTGGCCTCAGTCGTGGCCTTCCTGGCAGTGGGACTGTTCGTGGCCGGCACTACCACACTTGCGGTGGACCTCGGGGAGCTGAACAACCGGGTCAGCGAGGATCTCCTCCGTCAGTCCCAACGCCTCCAGACCATCGCGGACCAGGGCACTCCCGAGGGCCGACCCTATGATTCCCTGGATGATCTCTTCACCGTCTTCCTCCGCGGCGGCACCTTGGGACGCCACGAATCCGTGATGGCCACCGTTATTGGCGGGAACACCTTCCTGCCCGCCGGGGAACAGGCGCTCAACCTGGGCCACCCCCAAGTCCTCGACGCCGTGCGCGCTGTGCCCGTCAACGACTCCATAGCCCTGCGGGATCTGAACCTTGATGGCCATACCGTGCGGCTGGCCATCACCCCCGTTTCCCTGGGCGGAAATTCGGCAATCGGACTCTTGGTTGCAGCCAATCAGATCGGACAACAACGGGAACAGATGGTGGCCTCATTCGGAACCTTCGCTGCAGTTTCCTTGGTCATACTGGTGCTGGCCGGTGGTGTGGGGTACGTAGTGACGGGCCGCCTGTTCGTTCCCATCCGCCGGCTGCGCCAGGCAACGGAACACACCACCTTCGAGGACGTCAGCAGCCGTGTTTCGGTACCCCCCGGCGATGACGACGTGTCCCAGTTGGCAGCCGACTTCAACCGCATGCTGGACCGGTTGGAAGCAGGCATTGAGGACCAGCGCCACTTCGTGGATGATGCCAGCCACGAATTGCGCACTCCCCTGACCATCATCGGTGGCCACCTTCAGCTCCTCGAGCCCTCGGATGTTCTCGAGGTCGCGGAAACAAGGGGCCTGCTCCTCGAAGAGGTGGACCGAATGCAGTCCCTTGTCAACGAACTCCTTGTTCTGGCCCGAAGCGGACGGGCCGACTTTTTCCAGCCGGACTGGGTCGATGCCGATTCGTTCCTCGAAGCTGCCATGGAACGGATCCGGGTGCTGGGAGACCGGCACTGGCAGATTGAACAGTTGCCTGGCGGCTGGTTCCGGGCAGATCGCAATCGCCTCACCCAAGCCATGGAACAACTCGCGGCCAATGCCGTACAATCCACGGACCCCGGGGACATTATCTCCATCGGTGCAGCGTGGGTCGCGCCGGAGAACTGCCCTTCCGGCGAAAGACACGACGAGCCCATCATTGAAATCTGGGTAGCCGATACCGGTTGCGGCATCAGCGCGGCGGACCAGGAGCGGATATTTGACCGGTTCGCCAGGGCAGGGGTGTCCAGGGGCGCCGAAGGATCAGGCTTGGGATTGGCCATCGTCAAAGCTATTGCTGAGGCGCACGGGGGCTCGGTCCGGCTGACATCCCGTGTCAACGGAGGCAGCCGGTTCGCCCTTGCCCTGCCGGGTGGAACATCGTGGCTCGCATTCTGATCGCCGACGACGAGCCGCGGATCGTTGCCTTTATCGGCAAAGGCCTGAGGGCGGCCGGCCACACCACTTCCTCGGCGGGAGACGGCATACAGGCCTTGGACTACGGCAGTTCCGGTGAATTCGACCTGCTGATACTGGATATTGGCATGCCCCGCATGGACGGACTGAGCGTACTGACGGCGTTGCGTGACATGAAGTGCACGGTTCCGGTAATCGTCCTGACTGCACGGGATTCGCTCCCTGACGCGCTGGCGGCGCTCGACGGCGGCGCGGACGACTATATGAGCAAGCCGTTCCGTTTCGAGGAGCTGCTGTCGCGGATACGGCTCAGGTTGAGGGAGAATCCAGCCACGCAGGAGGCCGCGGCCCCTGCCAGTGGCGACGTCAGGCTGGACATGGACCTCCGCAGCGCCATCGTCCGGGGCCGTTCGGTCCAATTAACCGCCCGCGAGTTTGCCATGGCGCACGTGTTCTTGGACCACGCTGGCAAGCTGCTGAGCCGCGAGCAGCTGCTTAGCAGGGTCTGGGGCTACGACTTTGACGGGGCCTCAAACGTGGTGGACGTTTATGTCGGATATCTGCGCGCCAAACTTGGTCCTGAGCATTTCCAGTCAGTCCGGGGAGCCGGCTACCGGTTCACCCCTGTCGAAGCAGGCACTGAAGCAGCAACCGGGAGCACCCCTGTGGACCATGGATGAGAAGTCTCTCATGGAAGATTCATCTCCCTTTCACAGCGGCAAGGAAGAGTGGTGGAACCAGCACATGGAAGGAAGACCAATGTCAAAGATGTGGTATCTCCCACTCGCTGCCGTTCTCGGCGCTGCAGGCCTGTCTGTGTGGGCACAAGCGAGTGCCGGACCGCCGCCTGGTGTCGCCCCTGGCGTCGTGGTCTCAACTGTAAATATCAGTACCGGGGCCACTGCTGCTGAAGACACGCCCGCACCCGGACAACCGCCGTCCGTCAGTCCAGCACCCGCACCAAGCATCGCGGCGGTGCCTGAGCCCGTCCCGGCGACCCGGATCGTCCCGGCCGAACCGGTCACGTTGCCGCCAGCCCGGGTGGACGACAAAGGTGGGCTTCGTCAACGGGACGCTTCCGACGACAGCCCCGGCCACGAGCTCAAGGACGACAAGGGCGGGCTCCGCCAGGACCCGCGTCGTACTGGGCCGCTGGGCCCGTAATCGTGCCCAGGGGCAGGGTTGGCACACTTGTTTATGCGTTGCCGTGGAGCCCGGCAAAGGTGTCGCTGCCTTGGTACCCAAGGGCGTAACTTGCTTCTCGACCCGCGCGGGCTACCACGGGCCCCAACCGCGCAACATCGGCGGGTCCGACCCGCTGGGTGGGGAAGCCCAGGCCCACAGCGCATGCCAAACGACCGGCGTGGTCGAAGACCGGCGCACTGATGGACCCCACATCCTGGTTACGTTCCCCGAAGGCCGCGTAGTATCCCTGCGCCCGTGCCACGGCAGCTTGCTCCTTCAACGTCTGAAGTGTCACCGGGGTATCAGGAGTAAAGGCCTCGAGCACCTCCTCGTCCAAGGCGTCCCAGGCGCCGGGGTCAAAGGCCAGGAACACCTTTCCTGGAGCGCCCGCGTGCAGCGGCATGACCATACCCACCATGAACGGACGCATCACCACGTGCCGGGTCTCGGCCACCGCGACGACGGTGCGGAACGCGCCATCCCGGACGTACAGGCAGGCGGTTTCACCGGTTTCGTCGCGTAACTGCTGCAGAACCGGCTTCACCAGCCGGACCACGTCCAGTCCGAACGTCCCAGGGGTTGCCCAGCGGACCAGTCCGATGCCGATCCGGTACCGGTCGCCGTCGCGATCCAGGAACCCCTCGCGGAGCATGTTCTGGACCAATCGCTGGCAAGTACTGGACGGCAGTCCTGTCTTGCGGATGATCTGTTGCAGCGTTGGCTCCGGCTCATCCACGGAAAAACAGTCCAGAATCTCCGCGACCTTATGCAGGACCAACAGGGGCGAAGCCCCAGCCCCCTGTTCCTTCGCCACGTCCAATGCCCCTTCAGTCCTCTTCGCCAGCAGGCTCCAGCTTAGCGAGGCTGTCGGCAATACGTGAACGTGATCTATTTGACATCCCTCCCTGTGTCCCACATCATGGGATGCGAACCCACCTTATGGGTTTACCCCAATGCCCCATCACAAAGACGTGGAGAATCCCATGAGCAACAACGCCGCAACCACCTGCGAAACCGCCCCCGAGCCCAAGCGTCCCGGGAGCAGCCGCGTGGGACTGATCGTCCCCAGCTCCAACACCACCATGGAGACTGAACTGCCGGAACTGTTCCGGCGCCAAGCTGAAGTGACCGGCCACAAATACACCTTCCACTCCGCCCGCGCAGGCATGAAGAAGGTCACCCGGGAAGAGCTGCTGGCCATGGTCGGCAAGGCAGCCCAGTGCGCCGAAGCGGTTTCCGACGCCGACGTGGACGTCATCGCCTACGCCTGCCTGGTGGCCGTGATGGCCCAAGGCCCTGAAGCCCACGACGGCTCCGAAAGGGTGATCGCGGATGCCGCCGCCAGCAATGGACACCCCGCGCCGGTCACCAGCAGCGCTGGTGCATTGGTCCGCACCCTGCACGAAATCGGCGCGCGCAAGGTAGCCATGATCACCCCATACATGAAGCCGCTGACCAAAATGGTGGTGGACTATATCGAAGGCTCGGGCATCACCGTGCTGGACGCCATCAGCCTTGAAGTAGCCGATAACCTCGCAGTGGGCTGCCTTGATCCGCAGAACCTGCCCGCACTGGCCCGAAGCCTGCAGCGCGAAGGCGCCGACGCCGTCGTCCTTTCCGCCTGCGTCCAGATGCCCTCGCTTGCCGCCGTCCAGGCAGTCGAGGACGAGCTGGGGCTCCCAGTCATCACAGCGGCCACCGCCACCACCTACGAAATCCTCAAGGCATTGGGCCACCAGCCGGCCATCAGCGGAGCGGGCAGCCTGCTGTCGGGCGCTGGTGTGCTGACAGCGGCGAAAGCTTAGGCGGCGGGCACCATGTCGCTGTCACTCATCGCGTTCCTGGTGCTCGTGGCGGCATTCGCCGTCGGCTCGTTCACCAAGATCAACGCCGGACTCCTTGCCACCATCGCCGCGTTCGGCGTGGGCACACTGCTGGCCGGGATGTCCGTCAAGGACGTCATCGGGCAGTTCCCCGCCGGACTGTTTTTCATCCTGGTAGGGGCCACGCTGCTCTTCGCCATTGTACGGATCAACGGCACCATCGATTTGCTGGCCTACTGGGCAGAACGGCTCGCCGGTAACCGCAGAGTACTGGTCCCGGTCCTCATGTTCCTGCTCACTGCTGCGCTGGCTTCGGCCGGCGCCTTCACACCGGCCGCCATTGCCATTGTCGCTCCGGTTGGCCTGGCGCTTGGAATGCGATTCGGCATCAGCACTCTGGCCATGGGCCTGGTCATTGTCCAGGGCGCCAACGCCGGGGCCTTCTCCCCTGTCAACCCCTTCGGCGTCCTGGGCAACAAAATGCTGGACGGCGCCGGAGCCTCAGACGGCTCGTTCAAGCTCTACGCCTACTGCTTCGTCTTCAATGCCGCCCTGGCCGTGATTGCCTACGTTCTGGTGCAGGCCATCGTGAAGCGCCGGGCAGCAAAAGCGGGCCCCATCGGCGACGGCGCCCCCGCCATAGCCATCGACGGCGGCGCCTCCGCACCCTCACCCAAAGGCACTGCAGGATCCGGCGTGGCCGTGCTTACGGCACCGGCGCAAACTTCAGTTGCGGGGCAGAGCACCCTGGCATCAGGCCCGGCCAAGGTGGCTGCCACCCCCATGCGCATCCTGACGCTTGCCGGGATCGCATCCCTCCTGGTGCTCACCACCGTGCTGGGACTGGATGTGGGAGTTGCCTCGTTGGTCATCGCGGGCGTGCTGATCATCCTGGACTCCAACGTGCAGAAGCCGGCGTTGGAAAGTATGCCTTGGTCAGCCATCATCCTGGTCACCGGAATCGTCACCTATGTGGGCATGCTTGAGAAAATGGGTGCGCTGAAGGAACTCCAGGAAGGCATTGCGGGCCTGGGTAACAGTTCGATTGCTGCCTTGATCGCCAGCTACGTGGTGGCCATTGTTTCGGCCTTCGCGTCCACCACGGGAACGTTGGGGGTCATCAGCCCCGTGATCGAGCCCATTGCCATGGACCCCCTGCTCTCGCCAATAGGCGTGGTGACGGCTATCGCCATCAGTTCCTCCGTAGTTGACGTCAGCCCCATGTCCACCAGTGGAGCACTTCTGATGGCAAGCGCGCAGCCCAAGGACGAGCGGATGTTTTTCCGCGCACTGCTGCTGTGGGCCATAGCGATGATCGGCGTTGTACCGCTTTTGGTCTGGTTCCTGTTCGTTCAGCTCGGGCTCGGCTAAGGGCTGCACACCGAAAGGAAAGGGACGTCCCGATCGGGACGTCCCTTTCCTTTCCCTGGAACTGGCTGCGGGCTCTCCCTAGGCCTTCGGCCGAAAATCTCCCGGCCAGTCCCCGAGTCGTATCCGCTTCCGGTCCTGGACGGCACCCAACGTGCCCCACTCGTCCCGGCCCAATCTGGCCAGCGGCTCCAGGAGGTCGATCCGCGGGTGGTTGCCCTCCAGCACTGCCTCATTAACGGCGGCATGCGTCACCTCGCCAAAAACAAGGGTTGAGTTACCTACCGGCAGCACGGAATGAAGTCTGCATTCAAGCACGGCCGGTGACTCCTTGACGCGCGGTACGGACACAGTCCGGCTCGGCTCACGCGTCAGGCCGGCCGCGTCAAACTCACTGACATGCGGCGGGAAGTTGGTGCCGGTGGCGTTAACCTCTTCCAAGAGCCCTGCCGGGGCCAGGTTGACCACGAATTCTCCCGAGCCGATGATGTTCCGAAGTGAATCCTTTTCGCCTACCGACGTGAACTGCACAATCGGCGGATTAGTTGACGCCAAGGTGAAAAACGAATGAGGCGCGACATTGTCAGTACCCTCCGGCGATACGGTCGATACCCAGGCGATGGGCCGGGGAACCACCACCGCGGTCAGAAACCGGTAAAAGTCACCGGGGGCCGTCGCTGAAGGACTAAAGTCATTTCGCATGTTGCCAGCCTATCGATCCGGAACCCCTGAACAAGCGAATTGCTCCCTTGCCGTAGGATCCGGATATAGTCTGCCGTCGGTCACATAGGTGCCTTCGCCAGGACAACCCGGAGCTCCGGACGGCGATTCTCGGCCTGCGGGAACGCACCTTCTTTACGCTTAACTGATCGCGCCTTCAACACAAGTTTCGGCCGTATTGGCCCTCGCCGCTACCTGCCGCCTTCGATCTTTCGGCTGCGCTGCTCATCGGCCATGGGCCCGTAGGGATAAACCCCGACGCGCGGCTGGCTGGCATGGGTCAGGCGCTCAGTTTCGTCGGACGTGAGTTCAAGTTCAGCAGCGGCAAGGTTGTCCATCAATTGGTCAACAGTACGGGCACCCAGGATCACGGACGTTACGGCTGGCCTATCCGCCAACCAAGCCAGCGCGACCTGCGAGGCGCTCACGCCGTGGTCAGCGGCAATTTGTCCTACGGCTCCAACAATGTCCCACGTGCGCGGGTCATCGTTGCGGGCCTGCCATGCTTCCATGCCCCGTGTGGGGTTCTCCCCCAACCGGGTCGCGCCAACAGGCGGCTCGTCGCGCTTGTACTTCCCGGACAGCCAGCCGCCACCAAGCGGCGACCACGGAAGCAGGCCTATCTTCGCGTCGAGGGACGCCGGCACGATCTCACTCTCGATCCCGCGAACCAGCAGGCTGTACTGCGGCTGCAGGGTAACGGGTGCGTTCCAGCCATGAGCCCTGGCGACGTGGACAGCCTTGGTCAATTGCCATCCGAGGAAGTTCGAGAATCCGTAGTAGGCGATCTTTCCGCTGCTGACAGCGTCGTGAAGGAAACGAAGGGTCTCTTCCAGCGGCGTGATGGGGTCCCATGCATGCATTTGATAAAGATCAATCTGCTCCACTCCGAGGCGGCGGAGGGAATCGTCCAAGGCCTTGGTCAGGTGCCGGCGGGATGTGCCTACATCGTTCGGGGCCTTGCCCATGGGGAAGCGTCCCTTGGTGGCCAGAACCACCAGGTCGCGTTGCTCCGGCCGGCGTGCAAGCCAGCGTCCGATGATTTCCTCCGACGTGCCGGCACTGTAAACGTCGGCTGTGTCGATGAAGTTGCCGCCCGCGGCAACATAGTTGTCCAGGATGGCGTGTGACGTTTCCTCCGTGGCTTCGGCTCCAAACGTCATTGTTCCGAGCGCGTAGTTCGATACCACTGCCCCGCTGTTACCTAGTGTGCGATACTGCATAACTCTCCTCGGATCTCGGGCGGGGTGTTCCGGCTGGAGTCGACGATACCCACTTCGCACTGCCTGGTCAGCAGGTTTTCCTGTCCCTGTTCTTCCTAGGACGCTGAGTCCTACCTTGGGAGCAGCGGGTCAGCGCACCACTTTGCGATGCCCTGCGTCCAGGCGCACTGTCCAGCCGCGCGAATCGAGATATTCCAGCAAAGGAACCGCGATCCGGCGTGTCGTGTCCAGTGCTTGGCGTGCCTGGCTCGTGGTGAAGGGCTGGTCAAGGCGGGCAAGCGTTCGCATCGCAAGGGCCGGCGCCGTCGGGAGCAGCACTACACCGTCGCGCAACCTCAGGAGGCGACCCTTGCGTTCTGCAGCAGCGAGTTCGCGTGCGCCCAGACCCAACGCGGCCAGTTCATCGGATTCGGGTGCGCGGAATGCGTCCGCCCCCATCCTGGCCTCCAGCGTGGCGACGGCCTCCTCGATGGGGCCAAGATTGTCCCCGCTGCCGGGCAGGTGGATGTGTCCGCCATCCTGCTCCAGGGCCGCGCCATCAATGACGTGGGAAAGGAGCTTTCCGTCAGGGAGTTTGAGCAGGTCCTGCGCCGCGCCCATGGAAAGACCCGGGGCCAGGGGATCGCGTTCCTGCAACAGCTCGACGGACGCGCGCAGGCGACGCTGCCATGCCTCGAAAACCGGGACATGCACCCACCAGCCATTCAAAACTTTGACTCCCTGCGGGGCTTCCGAGTCGGGGCCGGCCACGAGCCCAAGCTTGTGCAACTGCTGCACCTGGACAGCTCCGCGGGCTGCCACCTCACCCAACACGTCTCCGGCGGGATCCATGCCTGCGAGGCGCTCAGCCCAGCGGGCACCATCGCCGCGTCGCCGCAGGGCAGGTGGGTTTGCATCGAGGATACGCGCACCGCCCAGCACCGAACGGCTCCCGGGGTCCCGCAATACGAGGCGGTCGCCGAGCACAAGGGGCAGTTCCCTGTCGAGGACGAGTCGGGCGTGGTCAGCCCCAAAGGGACGCAACCGTGCCGGCACCGACGCGGTGCCGACGTGCACAGTGAGCTGCTCCGGAGTCGCCGTGTACTCCACCCCGGTGGTGCGTTGGATGCCGATAACCGAAGTGGTGGGCCAGGCGCCGGGAGTAAGCAGTGCGTCGCCACGACGAATGTCCGTGGCGGCGACGTCGCGAAGATTCAACGCCACCCGGCTGACCGGCTCCACGGACGGGCGGGCCGTGTCACGGCTCTGCAAGCCACGGACGACGACGGGCCGGGAACCGGCGTGGCCGAGCAGGTCCAGCACGTCTCCCTGGGTCACTGTTCCGGCTGCCAGGGTACCGGTCACCACTGTTCCGGAACCGGTGATGGTGAACGAGCGGTCCACCCACAACCGAACCCGCCCAGTCACTGGAGGAGCAGGCACCCGCGCCAGGACACCGCCGAGCGCGGCACGCAAATCATCCAGGCCAGTCCCGTCAATGGCGGAAACTGCTACTGCGGGCGCATCCTGCAGACCTGTTGCAGCCAACTCGATACGGGTTTTGGAGAGGACTTCTGAGATCCGCGCGGCGGATGCCCTGTCCGCGCGGCTGAGGACCACGACCCCGTTGTGGATGCCGAGGGCAGCAACTGCATCGCGGTGGTCGCTGGATTGCGCTTGCCAGCCTTCGTCAGCAGCAACGACGAAGCAGACCACCGGCGCCGGCCCGATTCCCGCGAGCATGTTCCCGAGGAAGCGCTCGTGGCCGGGTACGTCCACGAATGCCACTTCCTGTCCGGACGGCAGGGTGGTCCATGCATAACCCAGGTCGATGGTCAGCCCACGGCGGCGCTCCTCTTCCCAGCGGTCCGGTTCCATGCCGGTGAGGGCGCGGACCAAGGTGCTCTTGCCGGAATCGACGTGTCCGGCGGTTGCGATGACGTGCACTGTTTAGCCGACTCCGCCCGCGTCGCGACCAGGAAGGAGTGTGAGCGCACGCTGTATGGCCTCGAGGACCCGGTGGTCATCCTGCACGGGAATGCAGCGCAGGTCGACCAGGCACGATCCATCGTGGACGCGCGGCAGCACGGCCGGATCGCCTGTGCGCAGATGGACTGCGAGGCCCTCAGGTAGCTGGAGCGCCCATCCTGGCAAGGGAAACCCGGGAGCGCCCCCACCGCCAACCCTGCCATCGTGGGCCACGACTGGCACTCCGAGCGCTTCTGCCAGCGCGTCCGTGCGGCGCCGCAGTTGCCCGACGTCGGCGTGCAGTGCCTGGACAACCGGTGGTGGTCCGCCCGCAAGAGTCGCCTCGAGGGCGGCGAGAGCGAGCTTGTCTGCACGAACGGCGCGCGCCAGCGGATGGCGTGCCAACCGTTCAATGATCTCCCTGCGGCCCAGCAGCAATCCTGCTTGGGGGCCGCCCAAAAGTTTGTCACCGCTGGCGATGACGACGTCGGCCCCGGCCGCCAAAGCCGAAGCAACATCGGGTTCATCGGGCAGGTGCGAATCGGGGGCCAGCAGCCCGCTGCCGAGGTCGGCCACAAGCGGGACTGCGTTTGCCCTTGTCACCGTGCCCAGGTCCTCCAGCGCTACTGTCGAGGTGAATCCCTCCACCCGGAAGTTGCTCGGGTGCACCTTGAGCACGCAACCGGTGTCCGGGCTGAGGGCACCCTCATAATCGCGCAGGTGGGTCCTGTTCGTGGTGCCTACTTCGCGAAGCCTTGCCCCCGTTGACTCAATCAGGTCGGACAACCGGAAACCGGCACCGATCTCGACAAATTCCCCACGACTGACCACCACTTCGCGGCCGGCGGCGAGCGCCGTGGTGGCCAGTACCAACGCCGCCGCTCCATTGTTCACTACCAGTGCGTCCTCGGCGGCCGGACAGGCCGACAGCAAAGCGTTCCTGGCACCGGCTCCACGGCGCGACCGGCTGCCGTCCGTCAGGTCGAGCTCCACGTCGACGTAGCCACTGGCGGTGACAACGGCTTCGACCGCATCAGCGGAAAGGGGCGCGCGCCCGAGGTTCGTATGGACGATCACTCCGGTGGCATTCAGGACGGGGCGCAGGCTCGTCGCCTTGTGTCCAGCGACGGCGGCCAGCAGGGTCGGCTCCACGTCCGACGGCGGGAGCTCGCCGCGCCGGGCCTGCTCCTGGACGTCGCGAACGATTCGTCGGATGACGTGTTCGCTCAAGCGGTGGCGGGCTTCGACGACGGCCGGCAGCGCAAGCAGGTCATTCGTACGTGGAATCATTCTGCGGGGATCTACGTGGTCCACGGCGGCTCCTCGCTTCACGGCAACTGCACGGCGGTGCTTTGGCGGTGGCGGACGGGAATCGAACCCGCCAGGCCGAGATGCTCAGCCTCACCGGTTTTGAAGACCGGGGGGCCCACCAGGACCCGGACGCCACCGCGCCTCAATATAGCAGGTTGCTTACGAGGGTACGCTGAACGGGTGAATGAGACCCAGGCCACAACAAACGACGTCGAACAGGGAACCCATGGAGCGCTCCGGCTCACCGACTACGCCCACGGCGGGGGTTGCGCGTGCAAGATCCCGCCCGGCGAACTCGAAGATGCTGTCCGCGGCCTGATTGGCCAACCGGGCGCGGACGTTTTGGTCGGCTTGGACAGCGGGGACGACGCCGCTGCGGTCTTGGTGCGCGAGGACCTTGCAGTCCTCTCCACCGCCGACTTCTTCACCCCTGTGGTCAACGACGCTTTTGACTGGGGCCGGATCGCAGCCGCCAACGCCCTCTCGGATATCTACGCCATGGGAGGTCGCCCGATCACGGCCATCAACCTGATCGGCTGGCCCCGCGAGGTTTTGCCGATCGAAGTGATGACCGAAGTCCTCCGCGGAGGCCTGAGTGTCGCATCCCAGGCAGGGTGTCCCGTCCTGGGCGGACACTCCATCGACGATCCGGAGCCGAAGTACGGCATGGCCGTGACCGGCGTCGCCCATCCTGAGCAGCTGCTCCGCAACGATGCGGCCCGGCCCGGGCTGCCGATCACGCTGACGAAGCCGCTCGGCGTCGGACTTCTCAACAACCGTCATAAGAAGACTGGCGAGGTGTTCCCTGAAGCTGTAGAGATGATGGCGGCCCTTAACCGCGAAGCGTCCGAGGCCGCAGTGGCGGCAGGCCTTCGCGCGGCAACGGACGTGACCGGTTTTGGCTTGCTGGGCCACCTGCACAAGATGGTCCGGGCCTCGGGCATTGGGGCGGTGATCGACGTCAAGGCGGTGCCCCTGCTCGATGGTTCGCTGGAAGCCCTGCGGGACGGTTTTGTGTCCGGCGGAACCCGTCGCAACCTCGAATGGGTGCGGCCACATCTAGGTTCGGCGGGAACCGTCACTGAAGACGATCTCCTGCTTCTGGCCGACGCCCAGACCTCCGGCGGACTGTTGGTAATCGGCGAGTTGCCCGGGTACCCGGTGATTGGCCACACCACGGCGGGTCGGGGCATCGAGATCCGCTAACGTGCCCGGGAAGCACTACCTGGCTGTGGTGATCGCGTCGTCGGACACACCGGCAGCACGGCGCGCCGCCAGCCGGTTCTTCTGCGGCTCAATCGTGTAGCGCGGATCCCGGGCCGAGGCCAGACCTGCCTCGAACACCCCGAACCGTGTGAGCGCTGAGGCGGCAAGCAACGCAAACCCCGATGCCGCGGCCACTGCACGGTTGCGGCCGGCCAATAAGGCTCCCAACCCACCACCCAGTGCCAGCCGCTCGCTCCATGTGAGCATGGTCCCGGCCTTGCCCAGGTGCAGCGGCTCCGCGGCCACAGGATCCATCCGGTGTCTCATCACCTTCATTGCTGCCAGATCACCCAGGACGCCCAGCACTGCGAGCTTCCGGGCAGGACCGGCCTCGTGGACCGGCGTGGTGACCATGGCCAGCCCGGCCGATGCCAGGCAGGCAGAACTCACGAAGACAAACGGCAATTCCTCGTGCGCAGCGTTCCACGTCGGGGTCGCGGTGTCCCCCAGCAGCACGGCCGTGTACGCCGCAAGCGGACCCGCGAACACCGCCGCCTCAAAACCCGCGGGCCCCTCAACAGCCTGCAGTGCCTTCCGCAACGGACCCAGCGGAATCCGGCAGCCTGTCATCCGATCAATCTCGGCGGCCGCCACGACGGCGGTCCCCGCACCGAAGGCGCTCAGGATCCACGAACCCACGCTCATCGGCGAAGTTACCTTGAAGGTACGCAGCATATTAAGGAAACGCTCGGGCCTGCCGAGGTCCTTCACCAACGCGCCGGCACCCAGGCTCAGTGCTGCCAAGGCACCCAGCCGGGCATTGCGGCGCAGTATCGGCCGCCCGGTGAGCTGTCCACCCAGGCCAAGGAGGGCCGAACCCCCTGCGACGCCACCAAGGAACAAGTAAAGAGCGACGTCCTCGCCCCACGGCGCCGGTTTGACCACTGGACGGCCATAGTAGGAGGTGAATTCAGCTTCCGGAACCATGGGCATTTCCCGGGAGCCGTCACCGTTCTCCCGACGACGGCGGGTGCCGGGTTTGCCGTCCACCCCTCGGCGTCGGGCAGGCCCGGAGGGGCGGAGGTTGTCGAACTCAGACAGGGTCACGCGCGTCCTCCAAGGAAAGCCAGGGCAGCCGCCGCGGCCATACCAGCGACCGCAAGCCCGGCCCGGCGATACATCGTGGGCAGATCTGCAGTCGGCACGCGGGGATCCGGCGGAAGTCCATAAACTTCAGGTTCGTCCAGCAAGAGGAAGACCGATCCGGTTCCGCCGACGCCGTCGTTTTCGTTGGCACCGTACAGCCTGGCTTCCGTCAGGCCCTTGGCGTGGAGGTCGGCCACGCGTTCCTTGGCGGTCTCAACCATGGCGTCGTGGTCACCAAACTTGATGGACGTCGTCGGGCAGGCTTTGGCGCAGGCGGGTGTCTGGTCATCCACCAGCCGGTCGTAGCACAGCGTGCATTTCTGGGCGATGCCTGCATTGGGAACCGCGGGATGTTCGTCGTGCTGGTCTTCCCTGCTGGTTGCCACTTTGACCGTACCGTTGCTGCGGCGCTCGATAACCCCGAACGGGCAGCCGGCCACGCAGGTTCCGCAGCCGTTGCAGACGTCGTCCTGTACCACCACGGTCCCAAACTCGGTGCGGAACAGCGCTCCGGTGGGGCAGACGTCAAGGCAACCGGCGTGCGTGCAGTGCTTGCATACATCCGAAGACATCAGCCACCGGAAGTCAGCAGTGTCCGGCGGTGTGGTGTCCGCTTCAGCAGGATCACTGGAATCCGGCGCGGGAGGACCGATGCGCGGCATGCCCAGGTTGACCAGGGCGCGGCCGGACTCTCTTGCTTGGGTGATGCGTTCCTGGCCCTGCTCGATGAAGGCGACATGTCGCCATGTGCTGGCACCCAGTGATCCGGTGTTGTCGTAAGAGGACCCGAGGAGTTCCAGGTTCCCGTCCTGCGGGTTGTGGTTCCACTCCTTGCAGGCGACTTCGCAGGCCTTGCAACCGATACAAATGGAGGTGTCGGTGAAGAACCCCTTGCGTGGATGGTTGTGCTCCCAATGGGCATCGGTGGTGGGGTCGGTCGGTCCGGACAACTGGCCCATCTAGTCCTCCAATGTCTGGTCGACGCCTTCGGCCGACGGGTTTGTCACGGCGGCGTTGCCGGTCTCCATGGTCACTCCTGCCCGCTCCCGGTATTCGGCAACCAGGGCGAGGAGTTCCTCGCCGCGGGGCCGGCG
The DNA here is from genome assembly GCF_040137855.1 of Paenarthrobacter sp. CAP02. Taxonomy (NCBI): domain Bacteria; kingdom Bacillati; phylum Actinomycetota; class Actinomycetes; order Micrococcales; family Micrococcaceae; genus Paenarthrobacter; species Paenarthrobacter sp. CAP02. The sequence continues at coordinate 26,102 of NZ_JBEEII010000013.1, forward strand.
CCCGGGGCGGATGTCGCACGAGGCAACCTTTGATTCCTGGATCTGGACATTCGGATCCAGGGTTACGCCCAGCAGATCATTGGCCGCATCACCGCTCACGACGGCGTTGTTTCCGACGCCCCAGTGGTAGGGCAGCCCGATCTGATGCACCGTGTGGCCACCGACCTTGAGGGGCACCATCCGATCGGTAACCAGCACCTTCGCCTCGATGGCGGAGCGCGGCGAAATGATCGTGGCCCAGCCGTAAGGTTCCAGTCCCCGTTCAGCCGCAAGTTCAGGCGAGACCTCGCAGAACATCTCCGGTTGCAGTTCGGACAGGTAGGGCAGCCACCGGCTCATCCCGCCTGCCGTGTGGTGCTCAGTGAGGCGGTATGTGGTGAACACATAAGGATAGATGTCGGCGCCCTTGGTCCCGGCGCTCGGCGCACTCGGGTTGTCCGCGCGGGGGAACACCAACCGGGCGGGGCTTTGCTGCTGCGGGTAGAGCGCGTTGGCCACCGGCGATTCCTGAGCCTCGTAGTGAGTAGGCAGAGGCCCGTCCAAGAGTCCTTTGGGGGCGAAAAGCCAGCCCTTGCCGTCGGCCTGCATGATGAAGGGATCGTCTCCGCTCAGTGCTTCAGGGCCGCCGACGGAGGGGTCGGGATGGCTCCCTGGCGCACGGTCAACCGGGAAGTCGGGCACATCGTCCCCAATCCACTTGCCTTGGTCCTGATCCCACCAGATGTATTTTTTGCGCTCGCTCCACGGTTTACCCGCGGGGTCCGCAGATGCCCGGTTATAGAGGATCCTGCGGTTGGCCGGCCATGCCCAGCCCCATTCCGAGGCGGCCGGGCCCTGTTCCTGGCCCGGTTTGCGGTTGGCGGCGTGGTTGACGCCGTCGGCATACACACCGGTGTAGATCCAGCAGCCTGCCGCCGTGGAACCGTCGGCACGAAGTTCGGTGTAGGCGGAGAGTGGTGCGCCCGCGTCGGGGCCATCAAGGTGACGGCCGTTAATCTCCGCAAGTACCGCTTCGGGGTCCGGATCACCGTGTTTGTCCGTGGGATAGTCCCACGTCAGGTCCAGCAGCGGCCGGTCCCGTTCGTCGTCGGAATCGGCGAGCTTTTCCCGGATCCGTTGGCCGAGTTCAAAGAAGAACTGCAGCTCGCTCTGGCATTCACCCGGCGGCGCCACAGCCTTGTGCCGCCACTGGAGCAGCCTCTGGGTCTGCGTAAAAGACCCCGCCTTCTCCACATGCGTTGCGGCCGGAAGGAAGAACACCTCCGTTTCGATGTCCTCGGTGCGAAACTCCCCCGATTCGATCTCCGGGCTGTCCTTCCACCAGGTTGCCGACTCGATGAGGTTCAGGTCGCGCACCACCATCCACTTCAAGTGGGCCATCGCCAGGCGTTGCATGCGGCCGTGGGCCGAACCTACTGCGGGATTTTGTCCGAGAAGGAAGTAGCCTTCCACTTCGTCGTCCAGCATGCCCATGACTGTTTCGTAGGTGCCGTGTGCTCCCGTCAGCCGGGGAAGATAGTCATAGGCCCAGTCGTTGTCCACGTTCGCTGCCTCGCCCCACCACGCTTTAAGCAGGCTGATGGTGTATGCATCGGCGTTCGCCCAGTAGCCCTTTTGTTGTTTGGACCCAATCGTTGCCAGATACTCGTCGAGGCTGTCGTGGCGACCCGCGCTGGGCATCGGCAGATACCCGGGAAGCAGGTTGAACAGGGTTGGAATGTCCGTGGAGCCCTGGATGCTGGCATGGCCACGCAAGGCCATGATCCCGCCGCCCGGGCGCCCCATATTTCCAAGCAGGAGTTGCAGGATGGCGGCGGCCCGGATGAACTGTGCGCCCAGGGAGTGCTGGGTCCAACCCACGGCGTAGGCGAAACACGTGGTCCGGTCGCGTCCCGAGTTGTCCGTGATGGCGCGCGCCAGATACTCGAAGTCCGCCACGCTGATGCCGCACATGTCCTGCACCATCTCCGCGGTGTAGCGGGCATAATGCCGCTTCACAATCTGGAAGACAGTCCGGGGATCCTGCAGGCTGTCGTCGCGCTGAACCTCTGCATGCTCCAAGGGCGGTCCACCGCTGCCATAGCTGTGACCGGCGGCCCGGGCGGTCGCGTCGGCGCCGTGTTCGGAACCGGGACCGGGTTCGTCAATGGCTCCCTCCCCCCGTTCGGCATACCCCCACGATGAGGTATCGTAGGCGCCCTTCCCGGCATCGAAGCCGGAGAACAACCCGCCGAGGTCTTCGGCATCACGGTAATCGTCATGCACCAGTGTTGCCGCATTGGTGTATGCGCCCACGTACTCCTTAAACCAAAGGTCGTTGGAGATGACGTAGTTGATCAGGGCACCCAAGAGCACAACATCAGAGCCTGCCCGGATGGGAATGTGCTTATCGGAGACCGCCGAGGTCCGCGTGAACCGTGGGTCAACGTGGATGACTTTTGCTCCCCGGGCCTTCGCCTCCGCTACCCACTGATAACCCACGGGATGACATTCGGCCATATTGGAACCCTGGATGACAATGCAGTCGGCGTTGGCCATGTCCTGCAGTGATTGCGTCGCACCACCGCGTCCAAATGAGGCTCCCAAACTGGGAACCGTGGCAGAGTGTCATATGCGGGCCTGGTTCTCGACCTGCACCGCCCCCGCAGCCGTGAACAGCTTCTTGATGAGGTAGTTTTCTTCGTTGTCCAAGGTGGCGCCGCCCAGTGAAGCTATGCCCATGGTGCGGCGCAGCAGTCGGCCCTCACTGTCGTTCTGCTGCCATGTCCTGCGGCGTGTGTCGATGAATCTGTCCGCGATCATCTCGACGGCGGTACCCAGGTCCAGGCGTTCCCACTCGGTGGACCGGGGTGCCCGGTAAAGTACTTTGGTCTGGCGGCCGGGCGAGTTGACCAGTTGTTCACTGGCGGAACCCTTGGGGCACAAACGGCCGCGGGAGATGGGCGAATCCGGGTCGCCCTCGATCTGGACAACTTTCTCGTCCTTGACATAGACGCGCTGGCCACACCCTACCGCGCAGTACGGGCAGATGCTTTGGACCACCCGGTCAGCAGTGGTTGTTCGCGCAGTTATTGCTTCGGTCTTGGCCGATGTGACCGCAGGCCCACGGCCAAACAGGTCGCCCGTACTCAGTTGACGGACGACCGGCCATTGAAGAAAACTTCTCGGCACCATTTCTGGAGCATAGCCCAAACCACTGCGGCAGCAACAGGACCAACACCCCGGCGCCGCTAACCCTTTTCCGCAGTGTTTCGTTTAATGGTGGAAGGCGCACCGGACGGCAGCAATTGGAGGAAGACCATGACGCAGCGGGATATTCCCGACGACGAACATGCATCGGGCCCGGGGGGTTTGGCCCCAACCTTCGTCCCCGGGCCTCTGACGATTGACCAGTTACTCGCTGAGAGCCGCCTTGGATTGGACCGGGTTCACGCTGGGGATCTTGAGCGGGAGATCGAGGAGGGCGCCCTGGTTGTTGATACACGGCCGGTCGATCAACGGGACCGGGACGGTGAGCTCCCGGGAGCGGTGGTCATCGACCGGAACGTTCTCGAATGGCGACTCGATCCGTCCAGCCCGCACCGTATCCCGGGCGCCGGGGATGCCGCCCGGCGGATCGTGGTCGTCTGCAATGAGGGCTACAGTTCCAGCCTGGCCGCACACAACCTGCAACGGTTGGGGCTGGCCCAGGCGACAGACCTCATCGGCGGTTTTCAAGCCTGGATGGCACTGAAGCGCACCGAATCCACTTGATCGGGCACCGGAGTCCGGCGGTTATGGTGCGGCACGAATCTCTATGAGTGCGAGGTTCCAACGGTCCGTTGTCGGTGAGGTGTCGTTGATCGTCACAGCCGTGCCGTTGCTTGGGGTGGCGGAGTTCTGGCGCTGAACCCAGTAGGTGTCGCCCGCTGGCGCCAGGTACTGGTCGACGAGGGTCTGATTGGACCCTGCCGTGCGGGCTATCGGGTTGGACCAGTCCGTACCGACGCCCCAGACCCAGGAGCCGGCCCCCGTGGTGGTGAGGGTGGCAGTTGGCGCGCCGGAGGCGGCGTTTGCGCCCAATGTTGCGCCCGTCGTGATATCCGCTCCGCGCAGGGCGACAACCGACATGGCGGCCTGCCAGCTTCCCGAGGCCTGCGTGGCGGTGACTGTCGCATTCGAGAGCGGTCCGGGGGCGACGGCCTGCCAGATTTCCGCGGTCCCTGGCTGTGCATTGGACCTTTGTCGGAGTGTCCAGCTGAGCCCTCCGCCGGAGACGGCACTGATGCTTGCCGAATTCGCGGAGTTCGGACCGTCTGAACTGATGAAGGCAAGGAGGAGTTCATTGGAGCCCGTGGTTGTCACACCCGGAGCGCTGATCGTCGACGTACTGGTTCCTTGGTGGACGGAGACGATTTTGTCGACCGTGATTCCACTGCCCGCAGCAACGGCTTGCGCCGTTGCAGTGTTCGACGGCGGACTGACATTGCCTGCCGCGTCGACGGCGGCGACCGTATAGGTGTACGTCGTCCCGGCGAGCACCGAAGTGTCGCTGTAACTGGTGGACACCGGGTTCCCGACTACTGTTCCGTCACGCGAGACCCGGTAAGAGGTGACCCCTACGTTGTCCGTGCCGGCCGTCCACGTCAAGGCGATCTGTCCCGCAGATGCTGACGCAGCCAGGTTCGTCGGAGCAGCTGGAGGGGTGGTGTCCTGGCTCGGCGCTGACAATCGGATCATTGCGGCCGTGGACGGAACGCCATTGCCGTCAACGATCGAGAGCAGGTAATACCCCGGAGGGGCGTAGTTGCCGTTGGCCGGCATTTGGACGTTGAGTCCACCGGCGGCCTGCGAGAAGCCCAGGTTCATGGCTACCGCGTTCTGGTCGAAGGCATGGGTCACGGATCCCGTCTTGATCAGTGACACGGATTGAATCCGCCCCCCATCAGGGGTGCCGATGAACGCCGTCGAACTGTACTGGGCACTGCCCGGTACGCTGGATAGGCTCGGCCGCGGACCTTTGAAAAGGTATGGCGGCGAGTAGATCTGATAGCTCTTCTGGTCCGCAACGCCTGTATCGCCGCCGCTGCCTGATACGAACACCCTGCCGTCCGGAAGCAGGACGGCCACCGAGTGGTAGAGGCGGGGAACCGACATCGGTGCCACGGTGCTCCACGTTCCGGCGGTCGGTTGCCAGATCTCGGCCGGCATCACGGCCTTGCTGATGTCCTGGCCCGATTTGTCGGTCCCCCCTCCTGTCGCAAGGACAGTGCCATCGGGCAAGTTCGTCAAATTCACGAAGCTGCGCGGGAACGCCATCGACGCTGTCGCCTGCCAGGCTGGGCTTTGCGCGTTCATGTCCAAGGTGTAGGCGGTATTGCTGGACTGGCCCGTGAATCCGCCGTCTGCGGCAGATCCGGCCTTGATGAACTTGCCCGGCGCGTAGTTCGCGATCGAAGCGGCGTCCAGGACGCGGGCGTCAACGGTGGTCCATTGCTGCGTGGAGATGTTGAGGGCAAGGCTCGATGTAGCTTGTTCAGAGGCTCCGGCCTGGAGGATGCGGCCGTCGGGCAACTGATAGATGAAGGGGTAGTACGGAATATTCCGGTTCGCTCCCGGCAGGTCGGTCCAGGAGTTCGTGGTGGGTGAATAGACCTCCGGGATGGTCACGATGTCTGTCGAGTTGGTATTCGCACCCGAGGTCACCAGGACCCGGCCGTCAGCCAACGTCGTCGCCGTCGGATACCACCGTGGGTGGTTCATGGGGGCCAGGCTTTGCCAGGTTTCCGTGGTGGGGTCGAACGCCGTGACATCGCGGATCCCCAGCCCGCCGCTTGTCGCCGTCCCACCGACGACGAGGATACGTCCGTCAGGCAGGACCGCCTGCCCTGCGCAGAAGAGGTCAACTGCTGCGCTGGGCACCTGGGTGTAGTTACCTGTCACTGGATCGAGGAGGTATTGCTGGCCGCCTTGGGAGAAGTCGCCCTGCCAGGTAAGGACCTTGCCCGTGGGCGTCAGCGTTGCGTGGATGGACACCTCAGGCCAAGCCACGACAGGTCCCCACGAGCCAACCACGGACGGGTCCGTGCCGGAGCCGGCCGTGGTGAAGGCCGCATCGCCCGAGACGGCGAGGTTGCCCGCAGCGTCCGCGGATTTAACCCTGTAGTGGTAGAGGGTGCCCGCCGACAGCCCGGACAATGCCGCCGAGTGGGTGGTCTGAAGCGTGGGATCTTGAACTGTGTTTTGGCCGTAAGCCGCAGTCGTGCCGTATTCCACCTGCGTGCTGGAAGCCTCGTCCGTAGTCCAGGTGATGGTTGCGCCACTCGTACTCGGTGTGCCGGCTGACACACCCGAAATCACGGGCGGAGTGGTGTCTCCGGTTGCTGGCGCGGCCGGAAGAATTTCGATGACGGAGAGGTTCCACCGGTCAGTCGTCGGTGCCGTGTCATTGATTGCCACGACGGCAGGGGGCGCTTGGGCCGTCACAGCAGTTTGGCGCTGGACCCAGAAGGAATCGCCTTGGTTTGACAGGTACTCATCGACCTTGGTCTGGCCGGCGCCAACAGTGCGGGCAACGGCTTTGTCCCAGTCGTTTCCCAGTCCCCACACCCACGAGCCCGCCCGGGTTGTGGTCAGGGAAGCGTTTGGAGCCCCTGTGGTGGCATTCCCTGTTCCGACGGCGCCGTCAGTCGCCACATCGGCGCCGGCGAAGGTGACCACCGTCATTGAGGACTGGAACGAGCCCGCGTTGGTGGCGGTGACCGTTGCGTTCGTTAGCAGGTTCGGTGCTACGGCTTGCCAGATCTCAGCCGTGCCCCACTGGGTGTTGGTGCGTTTGCGTAGCCGCCAGGAGAGGCCGCCACCGGCGACGGACACAAAGGACTCTCCCCCAGTGGTTTTCGGCCCATCGGACATCAGGAATGCAACGAGGAGTTCATTCGGCTGGCTTGTAGTGAAGGCAGGCGAGACGATCCGCGTCGAAGGGGTGCTCTGGTGCGTGCTGACAATCCGGTCAGTTGCCAGCGGAACGGCAGCCGCTGCGGGCCCGGCAGCGGGGAGCAGACCCAGGACAGAGCCTGCGACGGCAAGGGAGAAGCTCGCCAGCAGAACGAGCGCCCGGGAGGAAAAGATGCGTTGCATGGTTGGTCACACGTTGCTCTCCTGACGGTTCGCAAGGAAACGCATCACCCATCGGGCGGAGACCATGCGTTCAGAACGGGTGAAACCCTGACGGCGGCAGTTAGCCGCGTGAAGCGCCGGGCCAGGTACGGAGGCAGATGGAAAGACCCTCCTGAGCCGGCTCCACAGTCGAAGAATAACTGCGTGAGAGCGGTCTTAGCAATGAGAGATGGTAAGACCATTCCCCAAATCTGTTCATCGATCCAATGGAGCAGGACGTGTACGGACGTTCGCACGGGAAGCGACGACCGAGACTGCGGTGATTGCGCCGGTGGCCATGATCCCCGCCAGGACCACAATCTGGAACCGTCCTGCTTCCAGCGGCGAGACACCGCCGAAAATGGCACCGACAAAAGCACCCGGCAGAGTCACCAAACCCGTTGTCTTGGTCTGGTCAATCGAAGGAATCAAAGCGGAATATACGGCGCTGCGGGCCAAGTCCAACGTGGCTTGACGGGGAGTCGCACCCAACGCCAGCCACCCCTCAACTTCCTCCCAGTGGTCATTGACCGCCCCGGTGAATCGGCGACCGGCCAAGACCGCCGTGGTCATTGAATTGCCGATGATGATCCCACCGATGGCCAGCGCATAGCGAGGGGTCAACTCGATCGCGCCAGAGGCGAAAATGATGCCCATGCTGACCCCGATCCCCAAACTCATGGAGGCCCCAACACGACGAAGGTTTCGCCAGTTCCAGCCAAGACGCCGGGCAGCAGTTATCCCCGCGACGCTGAACATGACCAAGAGCGCCAAAGCAACGAACGTGGGGTTGGTGATCACACCGCTGAGAATGACACTGATGGCCGCGAGCTGGACTGCCCCTCGCAGGATCGCCATCGCCGGAGCCCACCGATGGGGCACTCCGTACCCGCCAAGGACTCCCCACGTCACTGCTGCGAGGAGGACGACGCCGAGAATGGTGCCCCAGAAGGCCACAGTTGTCATCCGCCCAGCCTATAGAGGGACGGCCATCGCCACGGGGCAATGCGCGGGACAATCAAGCCGCGGACCTTCTCCTGTGCCCTCCTTTTCATGGCCGCGAACGCAGGGACCGTCGCACCCGGGAAAGGACCGACTGCAGAAGAGTCCGGGCGAGCGAGAGCCCCTGTTCGAAGCCCACCTCCGGCAGGTAGGCGCGGGTAACGGCGCTGCCGATGGTCGGCAACGCGGCCGGATCGGGATAAACCATGTACAGCGGAACGTACCGGGGCTGGAATTTGGACTTGAAGCCAAGCAATGAGCGGAATCCATAGATGGGTTCAAGGGTGGATCCGAGTCCTTCAAGGAACCTGTCCATGGCGTTCGGGGAGGGGTCCGGTCCAGTCCCGCCCTCGCTGGCTGGGGGTGGCGCCAGCGGGGCTCCCGACAGGCTGATGAACGCGTATCCTTCGTCCCGCAACGTGACGGCTGCGGAGGCTATGAGGAACTCGGCGCTGGCGCGCATGGCCGTGCTTCGCCTGCGGATCACATCCAACGTCCAGCCGACAACGACGCCGTCACTGTGGACAGGGAGCCATGAGGTCACTGCGTGCACTCTCTTGTCCTTATCAATGGCCACAAGACAACGAACTTCGGGATCGTCGAGCTCATCAAGGCTTCCGAGTGTGAAACCCATTTCGGGGATCTTTTTGTCCGCGACCCACTCTTCGGAGATCTCCTGGATTTGTGCCTGGACGCCTCGTGGCGCGGCTTTGTACGTAGTCCATTGAGCCTGGACACCGGCTTTCGCGGCGTTGTTCATTGCCGTCCGGATGTCCTGGAACTTCTTTCCTTTGAAGGTGACCTGGTCCAGGTCGAGGATGGTTTCCTGGGCGACCGGGACACCCGCCCAACCCCTGGCGGTGGCATGGTCTTTCAGGTCCTGCGGCACGGAATAGAAGCAAGGGCTCCAGCCGTTCGCGGCTGCGTGGACCGAGAATTCGTCGAACGTTTTTTGCTGGTCCTCTATGGGGCCGACCGGTGGGCCCAATGTGAGGGCCACACCGCCGATCACGCGATAGGCCACGAAACTGTGTCCGTCCGAAGTGAACCAGTACCTGTTCCCCGGCCAGGTGGTCATCCACGACAACGTTCCCCCGTCCTGGGTTTTGATGATGGCCCGTGCCCGATCTTCGTCCAGGCTGTGCCGGTTGTGGGCCGGCCTGAGGAAGGTCCGGAGCAGCGCGGCTCCCGTCACGGCCCAGAAAACGATGCCCACACCCTCGTACACAGCCACCGCTCCGGGGCTCATTGGTACAAACGCCGGAGTCAGGTCGAACATATAACCCAGAGGCAGGAACCGGTCAGGGATGTCAGCCAGAATCCCGGCCAACCCGGGCTGCGGATTGAAATCCTGGGCCATGGCCGACGTCGCAGCCACGTATGTCAAGGCCAGGACCGCCGCCAGCCCCACGACGAAAACAGCCAGACGGAGGTAGGTCCCCCTCGGAGCGCGGACTGTAAACAGTTTTCGTCGGGTCAGCAGAAGCACCGCGAGCAGCAGGGGCAGCAACAACGGCAGAACAAGGGCAAACGGATGGCCATAACCGGCGCCATCCACAGCAGTCATACTCTCTGCTGCAGCGGTATCCGGAGCTGAGGGCTGCAAAACCGCAACGATGGTAGCCACAGCCATGGCGGAAAGTGCTGCTTGAATGAGCAGGGTTCCCGCCCAAGCGAACCGGCGTCCGCGACGCAACCCGTCGGCAAACAAGAGCAGCAGGAACGACGGAAGGACCGCCATGAAAGTGCCGCCCGCTCCGGCCCGCAATTGCAAACCAGCGGCAGCACAGTCCCTGGCCAGGGCGGGGTACGCGCAAAGCGTCTGCAATGTCTCAGGGTCCACCGGTTGGAGGTTGGTCAAGAGAAAGCGAAGAACCGACAAAGGACCTACCGCGTGGGGCGCCAGCCCGGCTACGACCGGCCCGATGGCCGTTACAGCGACGAGGAGCGCAATCAGCACCCGGCGTTCATGCCGGGAACTTACAGGATGCGGCGTTACCGGTCTACGTCCCGAGAGTACTGGTCCTACAAGAGCTCCCACGGTAGCGGCGAAGAGCCGTACCAAGTCGGCGAAACCACCGTTGTACAAAGCCAGCAGCAGGAGCAGGGCAAACACGCCCAATCGTATTCGGCGCCGCCATAGCGTCGTCATGGATGCGGTGGACGCCATCAGGACGGCGCAAACCAACGCGCTGGGGCCGGCAAAAGCGTTTCCACCAATTTGGCCAACCCAATCCCCCATCACGCCAGCCGCCACGGCCACGAACCCCATCGCGGCAGCAACTCCCACCACATGGCCCGCGGCCGCAGCCACGGCGAACCGGCGGCTGCCGATGCGGCGTTCCACCGGGACGCCTACTCCCAACAACAGCAGTATTCCGATCACGGCACTTGTCGGGTTGCGAGCCCAGAAAGCCGAACTCAGCAGCACCCACCAATGCTCGGGGAAAGACCGCGCTGTCGCGCCCAGGGGTACCCGCGAACCGTCACCGAACCCACCAAAAACTGCTGCCAAAATCCCGATAAGAAGGACGCAGCCAATGCTGACCGGGGCACCGGCGACGCTGGCCACGAGCTGGCCCAAACGACGGCGCTCTTGGGGCGCCACTGCAGCACCGTCCAAGTGCGTCATTACGGGCTTCCTCTCCGGGAACGGGAATGCAGACCGTGGCACCCGTCCCGCGCCAGGACGCCCCGGCCGAGCGGCGCGGACCAATCCGGCGCCACCTTGCTATTCCATCACAGGAACCTCGGAGGATGACGAAGTCCGGGGCTCTCTGGCCTGCTGCGCATCCGCAGCGGGAGCCTCCGTCCGGGACTGAAGGATGGCAGATTCAATCCTCAGGCAACAACCCATGAACACGAGAAGCGAGCCAACAACCAGCGGCCAAAGGACAAATGAGCCGGTCAGGAAGGACTGGATTGCAATGACGACGAATCCGATGAAGATGGCAAACGAACCGTTGCGTTGCGTGCTGATAGTGGTCGAAGAAGCCAAATGCGGTTCCCTTTCGAAGTGTTCAACAATGGAAGCTGTCCGGCCTCCGTTGCCCAGCCTGATTGAGCTCAAAGTCTAGTGCGTTCCAAGAGTCGGTCGATGGACCTCTCCTGCTGCTCAGTGGAATAGCTCTCGTTGTCAAGCAGCGACACTGCGTTAAGTCCCTCGCTCAACGCCGAAACGTCCACCGCAAAGGACGTGACGTCGTCGTGGGTCCAGTCTGGTCGTGCTGCCGCAGCCAGCCGTTCAATGCGGCGCAGCAACATCTGGTTGCCCTGCCGGTGATGTTCCGCGATGTCCTCATCAGCAACGGCCGCAGCCAGGAAACTGACCCAGACCCGCGCTTCGTCGCTGGCGCCACAGAGACCTGCGGGCAGGGCGCGAACGACATCCTGGAGGGCGGCGAGAGGGTCCGGTGCGTTGGCCTCTACCTCTTCAAGCCGGGCAACGGCGCGTTCGGTCAGTGTCTTGCGCGCATGGACAAGAAGGTCACGCTTCGTGGGGAAAGTATGGAACACCAGCCCGGTGGTGCATCCAGCCTCCTTTGCCACGGCACTGGCTGTAATACGGTAGTGCCGACTACGGAATACCGCAACGAATGGGAGAGCAGTGAACGGGAGTGATCGTGAAGCAGCAGCGGATGTGCTGCGAGCTTGGGCGCTGGACGAAGATCTGAAGGAAAAGGTGATGGCCTCGCCCCTGCTGGCACCCGTTGCCTCCAGGATCGCACGCCAGTACTCGGCTGGCGACACCGTGGCCGACGCCGTGGAGGCAGCTCAGCGCTCGATGTCACGCGGGCACCTGGTCAGTATCGAATACGCCGGTGAAAGCGTCCGCGATGCCGACCTGGCCCGCCATGAAACAACCGTCTTCCTGGAGCTGATCAGCGCACTTCGGGAAGCAAAAATTGCAAGCACCGTTTCTTTCGACCTCTCCCACGTCGGGCTGCTCCTGGGCCAGGATCCGGCAATGGAGAACGTCCGCGCGATGGCCAAAGCTCTCGCGCCGTTGGGCACTTCGCTCATGATCTCCGCGGAGGGCTCGGACCGTACCGACCTGGTCCTGGACACCTATGACGCCCTCATCGCGGAGGAACTGCCAGTGGGGATCACCATCCAAGCTCGCATGCACCGTAGTGCAGCCGACCTGGAACGTGTGCTGGAACGCCCGGGCGTCATCCGGTTGGTCAAGGGAGCCTTCCTCGAACCGGCCGACCGGGCCTACCAGCGTGGGAGCAGCGAGCTACAGAACGCATACCTCCGTTTGGCGGGCCGCATCCTGGAGGCTGGACACGCGCTGTCCATCGCAACCCACGACGCAGCACTTATCGGAAAACTCACAACAGAGCACCCGGACCTGATCAGTCGGCCGGACGTGGAATTCGAAATGCTGCTCGGGCTGGGCACCGCCACCTTGGACCAATTGCACAAGGACGGCTACACCACGCGGGAATATTCGATCTTTGGCGATCAATGGTGGTTGTACGTCCTGAACCGCATCGCAGAAGAACCCGAACGGGTGTTCACGGCACTCGTAGCTGCCGCTCAATAGACGGGGCCCCTCCTGCCGACAACCCGCGCGCAACAAATCAGTGCCGTAGGACGCGCGGCGTCAGGGGTTACGCCTTGAGGGAAAAAATATCTGGACACGGTCGCGCGAACGGCCGATGAACGGTGCCCGAAAGCGTGAGGACCACTGTGTGGACCAGCCGGAGTGCTGGCCGCTAAAGTCGCCCGAGAATTCTCCATGGCGCTCGGGTCCTCCTCCGCCAGTGACTTGGACCGCAAGTAGCCGGGCCAGTCGGGAGGATCCTGGAGCTTCAGCGCTGGGGTCCCTAGCGAATCAGTCCGGCGACGAGGTTGATGGTGGTAGCGAGGACGATGGTGCCAAGGAGGTAGGACAGCAAAGCCTGGCGCAGAACTGTGGTGCGGATTGCGTCCGTCTTCAGGTCGGTGTCCGAGACCTGGAAGGTCATACCAACTGTGAAGGCAAGGTAGGCGAAATCCATGTAGCGCGGTTGTTTGCTTTCGTTGAAGTCCACACCGGTTTTGTCCCGGTAGTAAATGGATGCGTAGCGCAAGGTGAAAAGGGTATGGACAAGAAACCAAGAGAGTGCCACGCTGCCAACGGCCATGGCGATGATTGCGGCCTTTTTGCCTCCCTCGGCGTCGGCAGCGTCCAGCAGAATCAAAGCAACGCCGGCGAAACTGGCAATCGTTGCACTCAGCACCAGCGCATCCGCCCCTGCCCGTCCAGGGTCTTCGCGCCGGGCGTGTGCGGCTGTCGCAGATGACTGGAGCCTGCCTATGACCGTCCAAACCCAAACCAGATACGTTACGGACGCCGCGGCCCATCCGATCGCCGGGGCATAGGCCCAAGACTTCAGCAGACCGACCATCAAGGCAGTTACCAGACCCACGGCGATCATCACCGCGACCCGCAGTCTCGAGTGATGCGCCGTTGTATCAAAGTCCTGTTCGGGCTTGGCGGAGCCGTTGCTTTCGGTCATATCCGATCATCTCACCGGGAACGTCAATTCCCGCGTTGTTCCTCTGAACGACATGAGTTTTGGGCCCCCGACGCACTGGGTCCAGCGACGTCACAAGCCGATCACCCTCCTGAGGCCAAACGAAGTGATCCGTGCAAGTTCCGGGTTGTCCTGAAGCTCGCTGAGCGTAAGTCCAGTTTCTTTGATTGCGCGGCGCATCGCCTGTAAGTTCGCAAATCCACTGGCCTCGGCAATATTTCCCAAGGAACGTCGCCACGAACCGGGCTCCGCAAAGAGTTCCAGAGCCTCCACGGTTCTCAGTGTCCGGATGTATTTGTTGACCGGGAGGGCTTCGTCCTCGAAAAGATAATAGAGGGCCCGACGGGACAGAAAGGAGTAGGCCACAACTTCACCAACGTCCAATGCCGGGTTCCTGTAGTTCATCCGAATGAACTTCTTGACCGCTGCGATGCGGGCCGGCTTCATGTCGGAATCGTCGGCCGGTGCTTCCAGGAGTGAACCGATCAAAGCTGTCATCATGGACCGGAAGACCGGCTGCAACCGCGGTAGGTCCCGTCCCAGATCCGGCTCCTGCCAACTGCACAACGCCGGCAAAATCAGCCCGCGGACCATGGGATGCGTCCGGATATCGCCGAGGCCCTCCAACCTTTTCATCGACTGATCGTCCAAGCCCATCAGTTGACGGTCGAATTGGATTCTTACGGCGCTAAGACCTGATGGGGCATGGAAGCTCCCTGGGTAAGAGTGGTCCATGAACCGGACGCTGCCAGGGGCGATCTCCTCAGAGCGACCGGAAAAACTGAAACCCGCGCATGAACTTCGGAAATACAGTAACCAGTTCTGGGAACGGGCGGGAGCCCTCCAACGGCAGTTGGCGGGTTCGTTGCTGACATCCACGAGACTGAAACCGGGCCCACCAAGGCTCAGGGCAGTGGGGTTAAAGCCTGGCCGGACCAGTGTTTCGGTCTTTTCAAGCCGTGCTGGCGTATCTATCGCGTTGCCGTACCAACACCTCCAGTGTTCAAACTTCTCCTCCAGGTTCAAGTCCATCGGCACGCTGTAATGCGTGAGTCCTTCCGGGGATGGGTCGATGTCGCTGGTCGAGGGTGAGGATTTCATGAAGTGACGCCTTTTGGCTGCTGGACAACCGTGGTTCGAGGGAAACTCAAGGCAACGAAGCAAGCGAGTGCAATGAGGACTTATAAGTCTAGGTGCTGGCGGCCTGTGGGTAGTGGTTCCGCCATTTGCTCCACTCCTCGGGATGGACGGTGGGCTCCCCGAGCAAATATCCCTGCCCCACAGGGACTCCGAGCTCCATCACTGCGGCGAGTTCCCCCATCGTTTCAAGACCTTCAGCCACCAGAGTTGCACTAATACCTTCGGCGAACTTGACCATCGCGGATCCAAAGGCCTTCTTCGCATCGTCCGCGTCGAGTCCGGCGATGATTGTCCTGTCGAGTTTAATAAAGTCGGGCCTGAGTTGAAGTACATGCCGCATCGAAGCGAACCCCGCTCCCGTGTCATCGACGGCGATACGCAAGCCGGCTTCTCGCGCCCGCGCCAGGGAAGCCTTGAGACTCTCATAATCTGTCACTGCGCAGTGCTCCGTCAGCTCCAAGACGATCCTTGTCGGCGCAACCCGCGACTCTTCCAGCAGAGCGACCATCCGCCGGTCAAGACAGGCTGTTGGGGAGAGATTGACGGAAACAAAGAGATGATTCGGCAATTCCGCGGCGGCGTTGAGCGCCGTTTTCATGGCCAGGAACTCGAGCTCGGCCGCGCATCCTGACGAGGCAGCGTCAGCGAACCACTCCTCTGGTGACCTGTCGGGTTCCCCGGAAAAGCGAGTCAACGCTTCAACGCCCACCACGTGGCCGTTGCTAAGGTCACGGATCGGCTGGAAAGCCGTTGACAGCGTCCGGCTTGCGATCAAATCCTGAACTCGAAGTTCGGCGGCTATCCCAGGCCGGCCCCCACCACCTTGCCCAGCCAACCCGCTGGACTCCGATGTGCCTGACCGCCTCCAGCGCGTCAGCAATGACAGCAATGACAGCAATGATCCAGCGCGCTCCCATCGCTTGCCGGGCGCCAAGCGAGGACAGCTCGCTGTTTCCTCGCTGGATCCTATTGTTCTACGGAGCATGCCCCGCCCCCAGACTTCTTGTTGGCCCTAAAGATCAGCATTGCAAAACACTATGGTTCCTTAGCCGGCCAGCGGATCGGCATCAGCTTCACATCGTGCAGTAAGTGCTGCCTGGCGGTATCGATTCGTGCACGGCAGACAAGATATCGCCGCTCATTGCACTCGTTGAGTCCTACAAGGAGATTTTCTGCACTGTTCGTCATCAGAACTGCGGGGCAGCCCTTGGCCCGGGGCTAGTCTGAAAGAGTATTCCCGTCCGTCCGGTCTCCCCCAGACAGGACGGGCGGGTCTGTGCAATGCCGCACAGTGTTCGTTGCAAATCTCCCTTTCGCACCCTGACAGATCGGCCGGTTGCATGAATTCTGTAGAGGCTGCGGTCCCGGCTTCAACCCTGACTGGCGCGCAAAAAGTCGCGGTGGTGTTGATGCAGCTAAGTCCTGCCGGTGCCGCCTCTGTGTTCGCCCGCTTCTCCGAGCCTGAGGCCGAAGAAATTGCGGCAGAAATTGTCCGCCTCCAACGTGTCCCATCTGCTGTGGCAACCACAGTCGTCAACGAATTCCATGACTACGTCAAGAAGGGCCGCCGCTCCGCCCGTGGAGGTCGCGACTTCGCTGCAGGGCTACTCGAGGCGTCCTTCGGTACAGACAAGGCCGCTGGTCTCATGGACAGGCTCACCGGTGTGATGGTAGGCAAGTCCTTCGAGTTCCTGGAACCTATGGCGATCGAACAGATAATCGCACTACTCGACGGCGAACTGGCACAAACCACGGCCCTCGTGCTCGCGCATCTACGACCAAGCAAAGCATCAGCCATTTTGACGGGCCTAGATGACAACCTGGCCGTTGAAGTCTCATGCTGCATCGCCACCATGGGTCCAGTAGCACCGGAAGTGATCGCAACAGTCGCGGAGGTCCTTCGGGAGCGCGCCGGTTCGGCAGCAAAGCTGGCAAGTTCGAACGAAAACCTTGGCGGCGTTCAACCTCTTGTGAACATCATCACGCGCACAGACTCAAGAACCGAGCGCACCATCCTTAACGGCCTTGATCAGGTCGACGTCGAACTGGCGGGTGAGGTCAGGGCGCAAATGCTTACGTTCAAGGATCTGGTCAGACTGGACCCACGCGACCTGCAAAAAATTCTGCGCAGGGTAAGTCCAGAGAGCCTGGCTACTGCACTGAAGGGAGCCCCCGTTGTCGTTCTGGAATCCGTGAAACGCAACATCTCCGAACGCAACCGGGAAATCCTGCTCTCGGAAATGGCAAACTCCGGGCCAATAAGAGCTTCACAGGTTGAAGAGGCCCGGGCTCAAATCGTCCGCCTCATACGGGACGAGACCGCATCCGGCACCATGGTGATCCATCGCGCCGAGGACGAGGACTACATAGACTGACCCTCGACATCTAATACTAAGCGTGCTTAGCATTGCGTGGGTAAGCACACGGTTGGTGAGCAAGGTCAGGGATCAAGAATTCCCGGCTGGGTCCTTCATATATGCATAAACCCGGAGGGCAGCCTCTTATATGTCGCACATTGATCGCAAGGCCCTGATTGCCGCCCTCATCGGACTGGTTGTCGCGCTCGCTCCGGCACTGCTGGGTGCTCCCGAACTTGCGCCCTTGATCGGGTGGTCTGTCGCAGGCTGCGTCTTCCTGACCTGGGCCTGGATCAAGGCGTGGCCCGCCGGCCCGGAGGCCACAGGTGAACTCGCCCGCCAGGAGGATCGCTCTCGACGGCTTGTTGACTCCCTTATCACCGGCGCGACGTTCCTCAGTCTTGTGGCGGTTGTCTTTGCCTTGATCCGCAGCCAGCAAAAGGATCCAATAGGCGTGGCCGCCGCGCTACTGGCGGCCCTCAGCGTGGTGCTCGCATGGGCCCTCGTCAACACCGTCTACGCGTTCAAGTACGCCCGGATGTACTACCACGACGACCATCATCGCTTCCGCTTCAACCAGGACGAGGAACCGTCGTACAGCGACTTCGCCTACGCAGCATTCTCAATTGGCATGTCTTACAGCGCGAGCAACGTGAAGGAGTCATCGACCGCATCCCGCAAGATCGCCTTGGGACACGCGCTGCTTTCTTACTTCTTCGCCACCTTCGTCGTCGCAGTCGCCATCAACCTTGTCGTCAGCCTGGGACAGTCCGGTTAAACGGTCCGCTTAGGCAGGCGGGGCCCCGGTGGGTGGGGTTCCGCCAGGGCCGCCTCCGGGTGGCAATCCGCCGCCCGGGACGCTGCCGGCACTCGGAGTGGTGGTGGTGTCGACGGCGGCGGTAAGGGCCACCTGGTAGCCGGAAGTGGTGTCGCCGGTAACCTGCGCGAGTTGGAACTCACCCCCATCGTCGCCAAAGACGTTGTCCGAGGTCAGGCTTACCCGGGAAAGGTTAGAGCTTGAACCCTTGTATTCAGACAACGCGTACACCTTTTCGCTGATGTCCTGGGGCAACGCGACCTGGGAAGTTGCAATGGCCTTGGTCGAATCAGTGATGTCGTCCACGGTGGGGTACACCTCGAAGTGGATATGCGGCCAACGCCCTGTGTAGCAGGCGGGGTAAATCGAGGAGTAGGTGACTTTCCCGTCGCTGTCGGCGACCTGTACTCCGCGGAGGTAGGTTTCGTTCTGGATGCCTTGGGAGTACATCGAATACCCGCCCTCGGCATTGCAATGCCACACATAGACAGCTGCGTTCTTAAGGGGGACGCCACCGTTTACCATGTCAAGGATTGTGAGGGTGAGCGTCATGGGCACGCCGGCTGCCGTGGTCCCGCCGCCGACGCTGGAGCGGATGTCACTTCGCACGATGCCTGACTGTTCAAGAACATCCGCACCGTTGGAACCATCGCCAGGATAAGGCCCGGCAGTCTCGTCAGGAATCTCAGTCAATCCGGAAGCGCCCGTGGCGGACCCAGTGGAAGCGTTGGCCATGGAGCTGGCGGCCGGGGTCTGGGCACTGGTGCTACCCGTGCTGCCGGGTGAGCAAGCGGCAAGGGCGACTGCTCCCATGCCGGCTCCGAATATCCCTAACATCGACCGGCGGCTTACTAAAGTCCCAATGTCGAAGGCAATGCCTTGGTCGACGACCTCGTCGTCGACGCGGTGGAGCGCCCGTCCCTCATACATGGGACCGTTGACGCTGTACTCGGGTTCAGGGATTCTGCTGCTCATGGTTCCTCACTCGACTGCTGGTATCAATGCTTACAGCCTTCATTGGCAATCAAGGGTCGGACTGTGGTGAAGCTGTGTTGCGCCTTTGAAGCGTGGCCGGGTTATAAACATCGCAAGCCACATCGGACAATAGATGTCCTCCCTGCCCCGCCCGCTCAATGGCCCTCAGTCGAGCAGCGCTACGCCGAACTCAGCGACGACGGTCCGCAATTCCTTGAGGTAGCGCTGCGCCTGGTCGGTCAGCGGAATTGCGGCGTGGCCGATCCAGCCGATCTCGATGCGTTCGTCTACGTCGAGCGGGATGGCGACGATCTCAGGGTCGAGCTGCCCGCTGATGATGCCCGTCGAGATCGTGTAGCCGTGGAGCCCGATCATGAGGTTGAAGATCGTGGCGCGGTCAGAGACCCGGATCTCCTGCTTACTGGACAAAGTGGAGAGAATTTCCTCGGCGAAGTAAAAGGAGTTGTTGGCACCTTGATCGAAAGTCAGCCGCGGCAAACCGGCAAGATCATCGAGTGTCGCACGCTCCTTTGCAGCGAGCGGGTTCTTCCGTGAAATGAATATGTGCGGATCAGCGAGGAAAAGTGGAGTAAACGCGAGCCCGGACTCCCTGAGCAGCTTGTCGATGACCTTCCGGTTGAAATCATTCCGGTAGAGAATCCCGATTTCGCTGCGGAGCGTCCGGACATCCTCGATGATGTCCCAGGTGCGGGACTCACGCAGTGAGAACTCGTATTCGGCCACATCAGAGGCCTTGACCATCCGGACGAAGGCGTCCACGGCAAACGAGTAGTGCTGCGTTGACACCCCGAGCAGACGTCGCCTCGGCGGCCTGCCAAGGTAGCGCTGCTCGAGGAGAGCGAACTGCTCGACGACCTGCCTCGCGTAGCCGAGGAACTCTACCCCGTCGGCGGTGAGGGTGACTCCGCGGGCGGAGCGGAGCAGGAGCGCACGGCCCACCCGGGCCTCAAGGTCCTTCATCGCGGCGGACATTGTCGGCTGCGCTACGTAGAGAAGATCGGCGGCCGCGGAGATCGATCCCTCAGCGGCAACTTCTATGAAGTAGCGGAGCTGCTGCAAGGTCAATCCGCTCGAAATTTGGGCCATAGGTAGATTCTATATGCACGCATAGCAACCACTAGTTACCTGATAGCCCTCGGAAGGTTGCACCATGGATACACCACCTTCTGAAAGGCCGTCTCCGGCCATCAACAACGGATTGGCAACATGGCAGACGACTTCACCTTCAGCATCACCACGACCCCCTTCAACGAGGACTACTCCCCGTCGGAAGGCTCGAGGATCACGACGAATTTCGCCAACCTGGCACGTGGCGAGCACCGCCAGGAGAACCTCCGCAACGCCTTGACCATGATTCGGCGCCGCTTCAACGATCTCGCAGACTGGGACAACCCGGACCGGGACCGTTACACGCTCGAGCTTGAGATCGTTTCCGTGCACATAGAGTTCACTGCGGAAGGTACCGATCAGCGGTTCCCGCTGTTCGAGGTTCTCGACATCCAGATCGTCGACCAGCTGAACGGCGTCCGTCACCAGGGAATCGTGGGAAACAATTTCTCCTCCTACGTCCGTGACTTCGACTTCAGCGTCGTCCTGCCGGCTGCAGCAGCAGAAGCCGGCAAGCCCGTTGTTCCCGAGGACTTCGGCGATCTTCACGGCAAACTGTTCCAGCAGTTCCTCGATTCCCCGGCATGCCAGGAACGCTTCCCGCAGTCGCCAGTGGTGTGCATCAGCGTCTCCACGAGCAAGACTTACCGGCGAACGGAAAACCGCCACCCCATCCTGGGCGTCGAGTACCAGCAGGACGAGTTCTCGCTGACGGACGCGTACTTCGCGAAGATGGGGCTTCAGGTCCGCTACTTCATGCCGCGAGGCAGCGTGGCGCCACTCGCCTTCTACTTCCGCGGCGACCTGCTCAACGACTACTCAAACCTGCAGCTCATCGGCACGATCAGCACCATGGAGACGTTCCAGAAGATCTACCGCCCGGAGGTCTACAACGCGAACTCCGCCGCCGCCGTCGTCTATCAACCGAGCCTGGGAGAGCAGGACTTCTCGCGGACGCAGATCGCTTATGACCGCGTCGAGCGTAGTCAGCTCGCGATCACGCAGGCGAAGTACACAGAAGAACACTTCATCACGCCCCACAAGGATCTATTGGACCAGTGGACCGCCAAATACCCCGCCCTCGTCAACTGACCCACGGAGAATCGCCAATCATGAACACACTCTTGCCCACCACCGTTGTTGGAAGCCTGCCGAAACCATCCTGGCTCGCACAGCCGGAGACCCTCTGGTCCCCCTGGAAGCTGGAGGGAGATGCGCTTCACGAGGGTAAGCAGGATGCGCTGCGCATCGCGCTTCACGAGCAGAGCCGACGCGGCATTGACATCGTCAGCGATGGCGAGCAAACCCGCCAGCACTTCGTCACGACCTTCATCGAGCACCTCAGCGGGGTTGACTTTGAACAGCGCAAGACCGTGCGCATCCGCGATCGCTACGACGCGAGCGTGCCGACCGTCGTCGGACCGGTGCGCCGCGAGCGGCCGGTATTTGTCGAAGACGCAAAGTTCCTCCGCGCAACCACGGACCAGCCGATCAAATGGACTCTTCCCGGTCCAATGACGATGGTGGACACGCTCTACGATGACCACTACAAGAGCCGCGAGAAGCTGGCCTGGGAGTTCGCTGCGATCCTGAACCAGGAGGCGAAGGAGCTGGAGGCGGCCGGCGTGGACATCATCCAGTTTGACGAGCCCGCGTTCAATGTCTTCCTCGATGAGGTCAAGGACTGGGGCGTGGCTGCGCTTGAGCGAGCGGCAGAAGGCCTGCGCGCGGAGACCGCCGTGCATATCTGTTACGGCTACGGGATCAAGGCCAATAATGACTGGAAAGCGACGCTCGGCTCACAGTGGCGGCAGTACGAGGAGACATTCCCGTTGCTTCAGAGCTCCAGCATTGACATCATCTCGCTGGAATCCCAGAACTCCCACGTGCCCATGGACCTCATCGAGCTCCTCCGCGGCAAGAAGGTCATGCTCGGGGCAATCGACGTCGCAAGCGAGACGATCGAGACCCCGGAAGAGGTCGCCGACACCCTCCGCAAAGCACTGCAGTTCGTCGATGCGGACAAGCTCATCCCCAGCTCCAACTGCGGCATGGCACCGTTCCCCCGGGATGTCGCCTTGGCCAAGCTGAGTGCTCTCAGCGCAGGCACGAACATCGTTCGCGAGGAACTCGCCCGCAGGGTCTCATAACGATGTTTCACGCCTACCCCACAGACACCTGGCTCGAGGCTCCGAAGCAAAGCTTCCCGTCCTCCCTTTCGGCTGACGACTTCAAAGCATTGTTCCGTGGCCACCCAGGAGGTGTCGCCGTCATCACGGCGGATGCCGGCGAGGGACCGGTGGCACTGACTGTATCGTCGGTGGTCTCAGTAAGTGCGGAACCTCCGTTGCTGATTTTCTCGGTCTCGGCACTGTCCTCAGCGTCGAAGGTGCTTTCGCGAGCGGAAACCGTCGTCGTTCACCTGCTGGACGCCCACGACGTCGACTTGGCGAAGTTTGGAGCGACGCCAGGCGCCGACCGCTTTGACCAGACGCACCGCTGGTCGGCCCTTCCGACCGGCGAAGCGGTGTATGACGATGTCCGCGCCTGGGTGCGCTGCGCAGTCATCAATCGCATGGAGGTGGGGACCTCCACGATCATCGCCGTCCACGCTTTGGAGTCACACGTGATGCGTGACGTCCAAGCCGGCGAGCCCGGCGATGCTCTGGTCTACCACAACCGTTCATGGCACCGTCTGGGCGAGCATTCGAGGCTCGAAGGCTGAGCGGCACAGCATCAACGTGAGGCGGAATCCCGAACAGGCTTCGCCAACAAACGTTTGCACAAAAGGAGGCCGACGGCGGCACAAAGTGTCGTCGTCGGCCTCCTTTCAAAGCCGCGTAGTGCCATCAAGCACAGACGCCGCGTTTAGGCTGCCTTGCAAAGCGTGACGTAGCTGCCACCGACTGGGTCTTTGTGGACGCCGAGAACTGTGACGTAACTGCCACGGGAAACGTTTCGGTTGCCGGGGGCGGTGACGTAGGCACCTTCACTATGCGTCCGGGAAAGGGCAGTCGGCAGGGTTACGTAGCTGCCGCCGATCAATGCGGTTTTGGACACGGTGACTGCCGCAGCTGCGTCGGAGGCGGGTGCGGGCGTTGCGGGACGTTCAGTCAGTAAACTCATGGGTTCTCCTTGGGGTTCAGGATCATGGCCAGTCCGGGATTCCAGTACCGCTCAAGCGGAAGGGTGTTTGCGGTTGTGGCGCGCCCTGCCGGCCCGGGAATGTTCACCGGTGCGGTACTCAAGGGCGGCTCTGGCCTATACCCAGCTTACCTCCTTATTTTGAGTTGATCAAAATAAAGAGGGAGAGTCACCTACCAGCGCGGCAGGACGGGCACGGGACCTTCGGCCTCGATGAAACCGGCATCACCGCGGGCCAACCACTTCAGAAGGCCTTCCCGGTCCGATTCAATCCGCAGCGCACCGTCGCCAACCACCCATTCGTCGCGTTCCTCAGTAAGCAGGGTCATCCCCGGCGCGCCCTTGGCACGCATCGTCCGCACCACGGCCCCAATGGCGTTCAACAGCGAATCCGGGTCGGCTTCCTCGATGGTCCAGGCAGTATCCAGGTCGTGGTGGTGCACCACCACCTCGGAGACCCGCTAGGACGGCATTGGTGAGGAAGTAGTTTATGACTACGTCCTGGCCAAGCAGGGGCAAAAGAAGTAGCACGCACGAAGCATATTGGGCGAAAGGCGGTCCGGAGCTGATGCTGCGGACCGCCTTCGGCTTTTCCGGCCAGCGGGCTCCCGCGGATGGAGCGACGCTTTCCTATGGAGCAGCTGACGACGATGTGCGACTCGTCGACAAAGGAGCCGTGCCAGGGGCCGGGCCGGTGGTTGCCTACTTCGGGATTGCGATCCCAAGCCTGGCCATACGACGGTAGATGGTGGCCCTGCTGATGCCCAGTTCTGCTGCCGCACCGCTTACTGTTACCCCCGGCGTCGAAAGGCAGCGAATGATTTCGTCGCGTTCCACCACCTCGATCCGACTGAGATGGCGGCTGCTCCCGCCCAGAAGATTAGCAGGGAGGTGGCTCACGTCAATGGTCTCTGTCTGGACAGCGGCGGCGTGAATAACGCTGAAAAGCTCATCAATGTTCTCTGGCCAGCTATGGGCCATCAGTGCTTTTTCTGCCGCGCCGGTGAAGTTGATTTCCCGCAGGCGGGTTTGGCGGGCGGCGTAGCTGGCCAGGTGCAGGACATCCTCGCCGCGATCCCGCAGGGCAGGAACAGGAATCACCGTATCGACCATGCCCGCCAGGGGTTGCGGGATACCGTCATGACTTGCAGCTGTGACACCCCATGCGAGTGTTGGTGTGCTCCCGCCCTGGGAGAGTGGAAGCGACCGAACCGCCCGGAGGGCTTGCGCGTGGAGTTCCTGCGCCGCCCAAGCCGGCAGCAAATCTACGTTTTCGACGATCACAGCGGTAGCGGGTTTGGCCAGTTCCGGCGCCCATAAGGACAGCCACGCTTCGACGTCGGCAGGAGCAGGGACGGCCGCTGAGATGATACGGCTCCCGGGTTGAACATGCCGCAGCGCCTGCGCCAGGAGAGTTGCGCGCCCGGCACCCTGCTCCCCTACGGCGGCAACAACCCGTCCTGCCGCCAAGGCACCACTGGCCTGGTCGAGGGCGTTTGCCCAGGCCGACGAGATTTTCCGCACTGTGCCCGCTGCCGGCTCGAGCTTGCCTCTCTGGATGCGGAAGACGCCGCCCTTCGGTCCGGTTTTTCCTTTGCGGCCCTGTGATCTTGAAAGCATCAGGGCTGAGGTGTTGCCCGCAGCTGATTCCGCCAAAGCCAGCAGCAACTGCGGGGATGAGCGGGACCATGTTGTGATGTTCACACTGCCTTCCAGCAAGCCGGTGACGGGGTCGAAGACAGGTACAGCCGCGCAGGTGTACGTCCGAAGACTGGCGCTGTAATGCTCTTCCGCGCGTACGAGGGTCGGGATGCGGTCCGCGAGTGCCAATCCCATGCCATTGGTCCCGGCATCCCTTTCGGAGAAGGCGAAGCCTGGTGCCAGATGCACCTTGTCCAGCGCCCTCAAGAGGGAAGTATCTCCGCTGAAGCGGTTGAGGAGCAGGCCGTTGGCATCGGTGAGCATCAGGCTTAGGGGTTCGTTTGCCAGCGTGCCGTAGAGGCTGGTGAGCACTTCCTGGCCGCATTGGAAAAACAGCGAGTCGGACCCTGCAGGGCCAGCCCACGTCGGATCTACTGCCTCGGCGGAAACCCCGTATTCCTCGCTCCGTTGCCAGGAAGCAAGGAGGCGTTTGGCGGGAGTGGCGAGCTGGTTCACGTCATCGTGCGCGAAGCCGGCAGTCCCCTCGTCCTTGTTCGGCATCATCGCCGACCTCCTCGTCTCCATGTTTCGAGGTTACTTGGTCTCACCAGACCAATCAGAAAAGGATCGTCTCAAAATGAGACACACACCACATGTTGACGCCTGTTCCATCAGCCTACTCTCGATCTTGTCGCGACTACGGCAGTCGCCAGAAGGAGACCGGACATGTACAGCAAAGACGGCGAAAACTACTTTATTGTCGACGCCCACATCGCATTGTGGGACGCTCGCCCGGAGAACCAGCGGAACATCCCTGGTAAGCAGTTCATCGACTGCTTCTACGACTACCACCGCAACCTCTCTCCCGACGCGGAACAGTGGAGCTATGAGGAGTTCCTTTACCAAGGCGGTCAGCGCCTCATGAAGGATCTGTTTGAGGACGGCTACGTCGACCACGCGATCTTTCAGCCGGCCTACCTTGGCGCCTTCTACAAGAACGGCTTCGCGCAGGTCGAGGAGGCGTACGGCTTGGCCGCTGCGAATCCGGACAAGCTCACGTACAACCACTGTTATGACCCCCGGGATGGTGAGGCGGGCCTAGACCGGCTGCGCGCCGATCACGAGAAGATGGGCTTCAAAGGCGTGAAGCTGTACACCGCCGAGTGGCACGGCGAATCGCGTGGGTACAAACTCTCGGACCCGTGGTCCTACAGGTATTTCGAGGAGTGCCGCAAACTCGGCATCAAGAACATCCATATCCACAAAGGACCTACCGTACGCCCGCTCGACCGTGACGCCTTCGACGTCGCCGACGTCGACCATGCAGCCTCAGACTTCACAGACCTGAACTTTGTGGTCGAGCACGTCGGCCTGCCCCGACTGGAAGACTTCTGCTGGATCGCCACTCAGGAGCCCAATGTTCATGGCGGCCTGGCCGTCGCGATGCCTTTCATGCACACGCGGCCGCGGTACTTTGCCCAGATCATCGGAGAGCTCATCTATTGGATCGGAGAGGATCGGATCCAATTCTCCAGTGACTACGCCATTTGGACGCCCCGCTGGCTGATTGAGCGGTTCGTTGACTTCCAGATTCCGGAAGACATGACCGAATATGCCCCGCTCACCACAGCCCAAAAGAAGAAGATTCTGGGACTCAACGCCGCAAAGATGTATGACATCCCGGTGCCCGCTGAGCTGCAGCTCCCCGCTGCAGATGAGACGAAGACAGGACCCCGGCAGCCCGAACGCGCAGATCTGGCAGGCGTCCGGTGACGGCGCTGCACGTCGGTCCAGCAGTTGCATCCCGCTGGGATGTCACGGAGGAGGACATCCGCCATGCCTTGGGCGCGGTGCTCGACCCGGAACTGGATGAACCGATCACCGATCTCGGCTTTGTTCGCTCCCTCAACGTCACAACCGTCGCCGGTGGCGCCAGGGTGGAAATTCACCTGCGCCTGCCCACCTCCTTCTGCTCGCCCAATTTCGCCTACCTCATGGCGTCCGACAGCAAGGATGTGATCTCTGCGCTGCCGGCGGTGACGCAGGTGGTGGTGGAGCTCGATGACCACCACGACTCCGATCTCATCAACGCCGGGCTCGCCGCGGACGCAGGCTATAGGGGCACGTTCCTGCATGAAGCCGAGGACAGCCTGGACGAGCTGCGGCAATTGTTCCAGCGCAAGGCCCACACCGCCGCGATGGAACGATGCCTCACTGATCTGTTGCGCACCAACGCCGGCATCGAGGAGACGATGATGGGAACCATTCGTCTCTGGGATCTTCCACCTGGACGGAATAAGGAAGCGTTGCTGCGCCGACGAGAGGCACTTGGATTGCCGGACGGTTCGGAGTCGATTGTCCTGGTTGACCACGAAGGGCAGCTTTATCCACCGGATGCGGTGCCGATGGCACTGCGTCGTGCACGCTCGACACGCATTTCCATTGACGGAAACGCACATTTCTGCCGGGGTCTGCTGCGGACACGCTATGCGGGATCCGGCGCGGACCAGACACCACGAACCGAGGGCGCGGAAGCGGCGGACCACCACGAACTACTTCCACTGACAGTCAAGGAGATTCACCCATGAGCACCATGCGGGCCGTACAGGTCGTCGGCTACCACGAAGGCCTCAAAATGGCAGAAGTGCCACTTCCCCAGGTGACCGGACCGTTTGACGTCGTCGTCAGAATCGGCGGAGCCGGGGTATGCCGCACGGACCTGCACATTCTGGAGGGCCAGTGGGCGGAAAAATCCCAGGTCCACTTGCCTTACACCATCGGCCACGAGAACGCCGGCTGGGTACACGCAATCGGTGGCGCCGTTACCAATGTGAAAGAAGGCGACAAAGTCATCCTGCACCCCCTCATCACGTGCGGCCTATGCCGTGCCTGCCGTTCCGGGGACGACGTGCACTGCGAGCAGAGCAAGTTCCCCGGTATCGACACCAGCGGCGGATACGCCGAATACCTGCTGACATCCGCCCGCTCCGTCGTCAAAATCGACGACTCTCTCGAGCCTGCCGATGTCGCAGCCCTGGCCGATGCCGGCCTCACCGCCTATCACGCTGCCGCCAAGGCTGCCAAGCGCCTGACCGCAAGGGATACGGCCGTTGTCATCGGCGCCGGAGGGCTGGGCCACATAGGTATCCAAGTCCTGACTGCCCTAACACCGGCCCGCATCATCGTCGTCGACCGTAACCCGGCTGCCCTGGACCTGGCCAAGAAGATCGGAGCACATGAGGGCGTCCTGGCCGACGGGTCACAGGTCGAGCAGGTCCTTGCCCTCACCGGGGGTCATGGAGCGGAGGCACTTATCGACTTCGTTGGCGAAGGCGGCGCCACCGCCCAAGGCCTCGCCATGCTGCGTCAGGCAGGGGATTACTACGTTGTGGGCTACGGCGAGAACATCGATGTCCCTACCATCGACATCGTCTCAGCCGAGATCAACATCATCGGCAACCTCGTCGGCTCCTACAACGACCTTCAGGACCTGATGGCCCTGGCGGCTCGAGGTGCCGTCACCCTCCATACCCAGAAATACGCCCTCGATGACTTCCAACTAGCGATCAGCGACCTCGACGCAGGGAAAGTCCGTGGCCGGGCGATCCTTGTGCCCTGACAAGCAAACTCTGAAACAAGCAAACCCTGAAACAAGCAAACCCTGGGGGCTCGCATCAACGTAAAGAGAGAATCGACATGAAACCATACATTGGCGTGGGTATCGCCGTCGGTGCACTAGCCGGGCTCTGGACGCAGGTAAGCACAGAACTTGGCCTCATCACCTGGGTGGCGTTCGTCGCGTGGGCATGCTTTTTCGCCGCAGGAGGAAACAGGACAGGATTCTCCAGAGGGCTTGCAGCCAACCTGTCCGGCGTCATCTACGGGTGGCTGGTGGCGCTTCTGACCACCTGGGTGCAATTCCCCGGCGTGCTCGCCGTTGCCGTGGCCCTTGCCGCACTCGCCATGTGCCTGCAGGCAGGGTGGGCGCCGCTCTCCTTCATCCCGGGAGCGTTCGCCGGGACCGCCGTGTTCTTCGGAACACAGTTGTCTTTGTGGCCCACCGTCATTGCCCTCATCATCGGCGCCGGACTGGGCTGGGCCTCGGCGTTCCTGGGCGACCGCATACAAGCCCTTATCAACAAGGCCCCCGCTGCGCCTACGACCGCTGGGCAGAAACGTCCGGTCGAAACAGCCTGACCAATCACCCGCAACGTCGGACCTTGTCCTTCCGAACGGGCCTATCAAGAGGGAAACAGAGTTGATCTTCATCACCGCAAAATTTGCCATCCTGCCTTCCCACGCCGATGCGTGGCCCGAAATCTCCAAGGACTTCACCACCGCAACGAACGCCGAGGAGGGCTGCCTGTTCTTCGAATGGGCCCGCTCCGTCGAAGATCCGAGCACCTACATCCTGGTCGAGGCTTTCCGCGACGATGAGTCCGGCGCAGCCCACGTGCAGTCGGACCACTTCAGGAAGGCCTGCGAGGAGCTTCCCCGATATCTTTCTGCGACGCCGGACATAGTCAACGTCAAGGTAGAAGGTTGGTCGAAGCTGGGGGAACTCGCAGTCAGCTAAGCGAATAGCCCCGAGAGCTTTACCGCTGTGATGGACCGTCATCCGGGGAAGCCCCCCTCAGGGGCTCCCCCGGATGACCAGAGCAGTTCAGCACCGTGCCCCAACGCGTACTTGTAGAGGAGACCACCATGAGGGTCGAAGATTTTCAGATTAAAGCCACACGTCCCGGCGCTGCCGGTCTGGGGGATGCAGGGTCCACGACGGCAGTTTTGGAGAGTATTGCCCGGCGGGTGCGCTGGACCGCCACCGCAATTGTGGATGCTGCCAACCGCGGGCGCACCAATACCAGCGGCATCAAGGTCGGCGGTCACCAGTCCTCCAGCGCCTCCATGGTTGAAATCATGACCTCCCTCTGGTTCTCCGAGCTGACCGAGGCGGACCGCGTGTCAGTCAAGCCCCATGCCTCTCCTGTCCTGCATGCCATCAGTTACCTCCTTGGTGACCTGGACGAAAGCAAACTCAGCACGCTTCGGCAAAAGGGCGGCCTGCAGAGTTACCCCAGCCGGTCAAAGGACCCGGACACCGTGGACTTTTCCACCGGCAGTGTGGGGATCGGAGCCACGGCCACCATCTGGGCGGCCATGTCACACCGCTTCGTGAGCGACAGGTACGCCGCATCACGGAAATCGGGTCGCTTCATCGGACTTCTGGGCGACGCCGAACTGGACGAGGGTGCTATTTGGGAAGCTGTCGCCGACCCCTCCGTTGGGCAGCTTGGCGAACTGCTCTGGATCGTTGATTTGAACCGGCAGTCCTTGGACCGGGTGGTACCGGACTCGCAGATCATGCGCCTGCAAGGCATGTTTGAAGCCGCAGGCTGGCAGGTCCTCACCCGGAAATGGGGAACCCGGATTCAGGAACTCTTCGCCCGCCCGGGAGGTGCGGATCTACGCCGCCGGCTCGAGACCATGCCGAACGAGGAATACCAGCGCATGCTCCGCTCAGCCGATTCTGAGATCTTCGACCGCTTGCGCTCCAGCAGTTCGACCCCCGCCATGGAAACCCTTCTCGGTTCGCTCACCGCCACAGAACAGGCCGCCGCGGTACGAGATCTCGCCGGACATGACATCGGACTGCTGCTTGACACTTACAAGCAAGTCGACCCTACCCGGCCCACCGTTATCTTTGCCTACACCATCAAGGGCCGCGGCCTAGCCACGGAAGGACATCCAAACAACCACTCGGCGCTCCTGTCCAAGGATCAAATGGAAGCCCTGGCCAAGACCTCCGGGATGGACCTTGGCGATCCATGGCAACAATTCCAGCCGGACACCGTCGAAGAACAAGCCTGCGCCCGTACGTCCCTCCGGCTCCGGCGCCGGCAACCCGATCCGGCTCCGACCCTCCCAATCCCCGATTCTTTGCCATGGAGCTACGGTGACAGAATTTCCACCCAAGCCGCGCTGGGACGGTTCCTGTCCGACCTGAAGCGGGCAGCGCCTGAGGTGGCCCACCGTGTCGTTACCTGCAGTCCCGACGTCGCCTCCTCCACCAATCTTGGTGGCTGGATCAACAAAACCGGGGTCTGGTCCGTTGGCGAACGCCAGGACTGGTTCGCGGACGACGTTGAACGGGTCCTCCGCTGGATTGAGAACTTCCAAGGCCAACACATCGAACTCGGCATCGCCGAAACCAATCTCGTGGGCTTGGTCTCCGAACTCGGAACGACCTGGAGCCGTTGGGGCCAACCGCTGATCCCGATCGCCACCATCTACGACCCGTTCGTGGCCCGCGCCCTCGAACCTTGGTCGTTTGGGATGTACGCTGGCGGGCAGTCCATCCTGATTGGAACGCCCTCGGGTGTGACCCTGGCCCCGGAAGGCGGAGCCCATCAGTCTCTCACCACTCCCTCCATCGGGCTGGAACAGCCGGAATGTACAGCTTGGGAGCCAGCCTTCGCGCAGGATCTGGAATGGTGCATGCTCGAAGCCATGAGCCGGATCGGCATTCCCGGAGGACGCTCGGCCTACTTTCGGCTCACGACCCGTCCACTGGATCAAGCCCTGGCTGCCATACCGACGGACGCGGTACTGCTGGAGCGACGCCGTAGGCATGCGGTAGCCGGCGGTTACCGGCTAAGTGGCCATGACCCGGCCGAGGACACTGTGACCCTGGTCGGAGTGGGAGCAATGATGCCCGAAGTCATCGCCTCGGCCGCGCGGCTGAAGACATTTGGCGTCAATGCCGGCGTCGTTTGCCTCACCAGCCCTGACCTGGTCTTCGAATCCCTCCAGAACCGCAACTCCCTGAACCAAGGATCCAACGCGATCGGTTTCGACATCGTTGACGCACTCTTTCCGCGTCACGCCCCAGCGCCGCTCGTCACGGTCCAGGACGGACACCCACATACCTTGTCCTTCCTGGCCGGGGCACGCGGGGACCGCACAGTCTCCCTGGGAGTAAGGGAGTTCGGGCAGTCCTCAGATCTGCAGGACGCCTACAGCATCCACGGAATCGACGAGGCATCCATCGTGAACGCTGCGCTGAACCTGATTCGCTAAGAACCGCGTGTTGCTGGCCGGCACCGATGACGCACCGCCGCTAGACCGTAGTAGGACCGGCCGCTCAGGGGCGCCCCCCAAACCGGGCCGGCCCAGGCGGACCGCATCTTCCGTTTCTCTTGACTTTCCTCCGCACCGTCGTCACTCTTGCAGACAGCAGGAGGGGGCGTCCGTCCGTTCCTGGTCCAGTGGAGGATACTGATGGTCCGTGCCAGGTCGCTGATTCGGTCCGCGGCCTCCGACGACCGTGTTACCCGCGTTGAATTATTCTTCGACCTGGTCTTTGTCTTCGCACTATCGCAGCTATCACATCATTTGCTGGAACATCTCTCATGGGTGGGTGCCGGAGAGACGTTCGTGCTTCTTCTCGCGGTCTACAAAGTGTGGGTTTACACGACCTGGTCGGCGACATTGCTGGACACTTCGCGGCTTGAGGTGCAGTGGATGCTGCTGACCGTCATGCTCGTCACGCTGTTCATGAACGCATCCATCAGCTCAGCGTTTGGTGCCTTCGGCTGGCTCTTTGCTGTCAGCTATCTGTTGGTCCAACTGGGCCGCGGCGCGTGGATGCTGAGCGTCGGACTCGACAGGACTACCCACAACCATTTTGTGCGCACCCTGATCTGGGGGTGCATGAGCATGCCGTTCTGGATTGCCGGCGTCCTCTTCGGTACGGAACTTCGCCTGATGTCCTGGGGTATCGCTGCCACGATCGATCTGGGCGGACACATGCTGGCCCACCGTCTGCCGGGCCGGAAAACCGAAGGAAGCCGGGTCCCGCTGCCGGGAGAGAGGATCTTTGAACGGTTCGGATTGTTCTACCTGATCGCGCTCGGCGAGACGATCCTCTCCACGGGTTTGGCCATTGCAGGCAACCTTGAGGACCCGCTGATATTCCTGACCGGAACCATCAGCCTGGCAGGAAGCGTCGCGATCTGGTGGTGCTACTTCCATGGCCTCGAACAGGACATTCTGGAGAAGCTTGCTTCTGTCGATGATCAGTTCCGACCCGGCATTTTGGCGGGAAACACCCTGGTCGCGTTACTGGCTGGCCTGATTCTGGTGGCGGTCGGGGATCAGCTCGTGATCACCGACCCGGCAGCCCACTCCAATCTGCCGACGGTCCTGCTCCTGTTCGGCGGGCCGGCTCTCTTCCTTGCTGGCCGGGGCCTTTTTATTCGACAAGTACTCGGCACCCGCCGACCATCCGATCTTGTCGGCATTGGAGCCTTGGTAGTGCTGGCAGGTTTGAGCTTTCTGCTTCCCGTCTTCCTTGCCGCTTTCGCGGCTGTTCTCCCCCTCATAGGCGTTGCAGTTTCCGACTCCGTGAACCGCCGGCGTCGACGGCAACAGGGAGCCTACTGACGCTGGTGGACACCAGCGAGAGCGGAGCGAACGCCAACCCGGGCCTCAAGGTCCTTCATCGCGGCGGATATTGTCGGCTGCGCTACATAGAGAAGATCGGCGGCCACGGAGATCGATCCCTCAGCAGCAACTTCGATGAAGTAACAGTGAGTGATACGACTGCCTCCTCGGATCAAGCCAGACTCAACCCACCGCTGTTGGGACAGCCCCGAAGCCTCCGATTGTCAGTGGTGCAGTTGCATGCGTTGAAGGACCGTGGCGGAAATTTCTTCCACGGACATGGAGGCGGAGTTCACGTAGGGGATGTTGTTGGCCCGGTACATGTCCTCCGCGTTGCGAAGTTCAAAGGTGCATTGGTTCAGCGAAGCGTAGTTGCTGCCCGGCCGGCGTTCCTGGCGGATTTGGCTCAGCCGGACGGGCTGGGACGTAAGGCCAAAGCATTTGTCCGCGAACGGCAGCAAGGGTTTCGGCAGCGCCATGACATCAAAGTCCTCTTCGACCAACGGGAAGTTCGCTGCCAGGATGCCGTGCTGCAGGGCAAGGTACATCGTGGTGGGCGTCTTTCCGCAGCGGGAGGGCGCGATCAGAATCAGTTCGGCGCGTTCGAGCGCACGGAGCGACTGGCCGTCGTCGTGTTCAATGGCATATTCGACGGCGGCCATACGGGACTGGTACCGGACGGCGTCGCCCACGCCGTGTGCCTGGCCCGGTTTTCCGTTGGCGACCGCACCAAGTGTTTGTTCGAGCTTCCCGATGTGGGATCCGAACAAGTCGAAAAACTGACCACGGCTTTCCGACAGCACGGCACGAATGTCCTGTCCCACGGCAGTGGAGAAAATGATCGGCACAGGACCGGAGGCTGCCACCTTGTCGATAACCGCTACCACCTCGCGGGCTTGCTCAATGGTGGTGATGAAAGGGATGGTCCGCCGTTCAAGCCGCTGGCCGGGAAACTGGGTCAACAAGGTGTTGCCCAGCGTTTCAGCAGTGATACCGGTGCTGTCAGAGAGAAAGAACACCGTAGGGGCGGACGCTGCGCCCGCCCCCACGGTTTGGTTGTCTGCCACTTAGACCGCGGTGCTGGTGGTCTTAGCCAGGCGCAACCAGGTCTCGGTGACTGCGTCCGGGTTCAGCGAGATGGAGCTGATGCCCCGGGCAAGGAGCCACTCCGCGAAGTCCGGGTGGTCACTGGGGCCCTGGCCGCAGATTCCGACGTACCGGCCCTTGGCGCGACAAGCACTGATGGCCATCTCCAGCAGCTTGGTCACTGCCGGGTTCCGCTCATCGAAGCCTTCAGCCACAAGCGCAGAATCCCGGTCCAGGCCCAAAGTGAGCTGGGTGAGGTCGTTGGAACCGATGGAGAACCCATCGAAGTACTCCAGGAACTCGTCCGCAAGGAGCGCGTTGGCAGGCAGCTCGCACATCATCACGATCTCCAGTCCGTCCTCGCCGCGCCGCAGTCCGTTGGCGGCGAGGAGGTCGATCACGCCACTGGCCTCGTCCAATGTCCGCACGAACGGGACCATGAGCTTGATGTTGCTCAAGCCCATCTCGTTGCGAACGTACTTCAGCGCCTCGCATTCGAGTTCGAAAGCCTGCCGGAACGCCGCTGAGAGGTACCGCGACGCACCCCGGTACCCGATCATCGGGTTCTCTTCCTCGGGTTCGAACGCAGGACCGCCGACCAGATTGGCGTACTCGTTGGACTTGAAGTCCGAGAGCCTGATGATCACAGGTTCAGGGGCAAACGCGGCCGCGATGGTCGCGATGCCTTCAGCCAGGCGGCGGACATAGTAGTCGCGGGGACCGTCATAGGCCGCCGTCTTTTCCTGGATCAGCCGGACGGTGTAGTCATCCAGGCTCGCCGGGCGCTCGATCTCACCGGCGACGGCCAGCAAGGCGTTGGGGTGGACACCGATCTGCCGGTTGATGATGAACTCAAGGCGGGCCAAACCAACACCGTGGTTGGGGAGCTTGGCGAAACTGAACGCCTGCTCCGGGGTCCCGACGTTCATCATGATCTTCACCGGGGCCTCGGGCATAGTCTCCAAGCTGGTTTCCTGGAGCGTGTACTCCAGCAGCCCTTCGTAGACCAGCCCGGCTTCGCCTTCGGCGCAGGAGACTGTCACGGGAGTGCCGTCCTTGAGGATCTGGGACGCGTAGCCGGTTCCGACGACGGCGGGAATCCCCAGTTCGCGGGCGATGATCGCAGCGTGGCAGGTCCGGCCGCCGCGGTCCGTGACAATCGCGGCGGCCTTCTTCATGATCGGTTCCCAGTCCGGGTCCGTCATGTTCGCCACCAGGACATCACCTTCCTGGAAGGAGGCCATCTGCTCAATGGAGGACAGCACCCGCACCTGCCCGGCGCCGATCCTCTGACCGATCGCGCGGCCTTCGACCAATACCGTTGAACGCTCAGCGAGCGTGTAGCGGGACGTGACGCCCGCTGCTTTACGGGACTCCACGGTTTCGGGCCGCGCCTGCAGGATGTAGAGCTCCCCGTCCACCCCGTCCTTACCCCACTCGATATCCATGGGACGGCCGTAGTGCTGCTCGATCGCTACGGCGTGGCGTGCAAGCTGCTCGACTTCAGCATCCGTAAGGCTGAAACGGCTCCTGGAATCCTGGGGCACGGGAGTGAAGTCAATGGTCCTGCCAACTTCGTCCGAATCCGTGTACACCATCTGCACGGCCTTCTCCCCCAGCCCGCGCTTGAGAACTGCCGGCCTGCCAGCCGCCAATGCCGGCTTGTAAACATAGAACTCGTCAGGGTTCACGGCCCCCTGGACCACGGCCTCGCCGAGGCCGTAAGAGGAGGTGATGAAGACCGCATCCTGAAAACCGGTCTCTGTGTCCATCGTGAACATCACGCCGGAAGCGCCGACGTCGGAACGCACCATCCGCTGCACACCGGCCGAAAGTGCCACTTCCGAATGCGTGAAGCCGTGATGAACGCGGTAAGCAATCGCGCGGTCGTTGTACAGGGATGCGAAAACGTCCTTGATAGCCAGCAGGATGTTTTCCATCCCGCGGATGTTCAGGAACGTCTCTTGCTGGCCGGCAAAGGAAGCGTCAGGAAGGTCTTCGGCTGTTGCGCTGGAACGCACCGCCCATGACACATCCCCGCCATGCTCCTCGGTCAGGCGCTGGTAGGCCGCGCGGATTTCCTCTTCGAAACCGGCAGGGAACGGCGTTTGACGGATCAGGTCCCGGATCTGCCCGCCGACCTTGGCCAAAGCGGCCACGTCGCCGCTGTCCAAGCCCTCCAGGATGCCTTCGATCCGCGCATCAAGCCCCGACTCCGCCAGGAAACGCCGGTAAGCGTCCGCCGTCGTCGCGAAACCGTCCGGAACCTTCACCCCAGCCGAGGCAAGATTCCGAACCATTTCCCCGAGTGATGCATTTTTGCCGCCAACCTGGTCAAGGTCGGTCAAGCCAAGCTCAGAAAACCAAAGAACGTTAGTCATAAATTGTGTCCTCCATTGGGCACGCTCTGACAAGCGCTGAAAAAACTAGGTCTTGCAAGGATCAGGGTCCTTGCGGCTGGAAGCAAATGAAAGTGACCCATGCAACAGCCTCAACAGGTAACGGAAAGTCACTGGACTGGCTTTTCAGACCGGACTTATGGCAGACATCCCACCCAGCTGTCATAGGGAGCCCCGCCGCCGAAAAAGCCTGAAGCGCCGGTATCGAAGGCGTACGCGTTTGAGATAAGTGAGATCCTCGCGGGCATTCATTCACTTCACATCGCCTGGAACCATCCGCCGGTCCAAGACCATGCGCCAAAGGACTGGCCCCTGTTGGCAAAGCGAGCGAAGGCAACCAGACAGCCATGGGCCGACGAACTCGCGTCTCACGTCGAGATCTTTCTCACCATCACCAACTTCGTCAACAGGTGCGGACGTCCGGGTCCTGTCGTGCTGACCCACAGGGACAGGTGGAACATCCTCAGGTGTCTCGCCGGTGTCGAGGCGACCACTGGCCCTGAACTCGCCCTGTCGCATGAGTCCGTGAGCAACGGGATCCATGTGCTCCCTATCCTGTTCGAGAGGCTTCCCGAACTCGAGGCGCTGCTTCTCCCGGACTGACATCCTTTCACTGCCCGGTCGGGCGGCGAAGGCCCGGCTCGCGGCTGCGCTCGCAGGAGGTAGTCGTAGGGCGCAGTCATACGAGTGGCATCGACAATTGACTTGATGGGTTCGATGCGGGCCAAGAAAGCGTCGTAATCGGTTTCAGAGTCGAAGCGGACGTCAATGAATACTCGGTCCGTCCTAGCTGGGACCGCCACGGGCAAACCCCGCCAGGACGGCGTCACCCAGGCCCTGCCGTAGACTCCGTGACGGCCTCCCGTGTGCATTGGCCGATTCTTGAAGATACTCAAGCCAGTCGCCGTAGCCGGTGATGTCCGTGCCGGTCGCTGAGGCGACGGCGTCGCACGCGAATCCGACCGCCATCGTGCCGTCGTCGAGTTCGACACGTCCGAGCAGCATGGGTTCCGGCAAGGCTGCCAGGAACCGTCCCAATCCAGCCGCGGAAACGTACCAGCGCTCCCCTGCCAGCGCGGCCCCATCCGTCGAGCGATACATTCCGGGCTTGGGCGGATTCGTATCAAGGGCGACCATTCGGTATCGGGGTGCTGTCCGCACGGGCCCGTCCCAAACGGCGCCGAGTTCCTCCAGTTGTGGTGCCAGTGGCTGGCCCCGGCGGTGTGCCCCAATCACCACCAACGGAACAGCCTCTGCACCCGCAGTCACCGGCCAAGGAAGGGACGACGACGGCCTGCCGCCTTCCGCGCCTGCCTCCGGGGCGGCTCCGGAAACAAATAGCGGCGGCGGTGCGGGCGTCGCTTCGAGGCGGCGGGCAAGGCTGGCCACGACGGCGTCGTCGAAAGTCCTGCCTACCAAGGTCAGCCCGAACTGGGCACCGTCCACCTCCCCTGCCGGGACGGCCACGGCGCACAGATCGAACAGGTTGCAGAAGTTGGTGTAGGTGCCCATCAGCGAATTCACGCCGACGGGATCAGCGGCTACTTCAGCAATTGTTGGGTGGAAGGCTGTGGTGGGAATCAGCAACGCATCGAAGCCGTCGAGGGCCGCCATGGCCTCCCGTTTCAGCGCTTCCAGCCGGGCAGTGTCTGCAACATACCGATGCGCCGGCACGTTGCCGGCAGCCCCGATGATGGACGCAACAGTGGGATCGATGTTCCCGGAAGCCTCTGTTCCGGCGTCGAGCGTTTCCAGGAAGCTGCCCACCGCGGCGTAGCGTTCGGCGACCAGGCCGCCGTCGTACAGCAACCGGGCTGCCTCGAGGAAGGCGTCGAATCCGATGGGTTCGGTGTCCACACCGGAAGCCTGCAGCCGGTCCACGTGGCGGGCGAACTCGGTCGCCCAGGCTTCCGGGAGGGCCGGAAGGGCCGCCGGGTAAGCCACCCGGGGTCTCTGCGGCGCGGCGAGCCGGATGTCCGCCGGCCAAGCCCGCGAGTTTCCGGCCATGATGCCCATGGCCAGTTCGGCGGTGGCCAGGTGCCGGGCGAAGATGGTGACGGCGTCCCAGGACCGGCAGGCAGGCACAACACCGACGGTAGAGACGACATCCAGCGTCGGTTTGATACCCACAATGCCCTGCAGGCCTGCGGGGACTCGGCCGGAGCCTGCAGTGTCTGTTCCGATCGCTATGTCCACCAGTCCGAGGGCAACGGCAACAGCGGAACCGGAACTGGAACCACCGGAGATGTACTCCGGGCGCCGTGAGTCCCGAACTGCACCGTAGGGGCTGCGGGTCCCCACCAGGCCGGTGGCGAACTGGTCCAGGTTGGTTGTCCCGAGCACGAGTGCGCCGGCTGCCCGGAGACGGGCAACCGCTTCCGCGTCCTCCGTCGGCGTATAGGCAAAGCCAGGGCACCCCGCCGTAGTTGGGATTCCAGCGACATCAACGTTGTTCTTCACCGCCAGCAGGAGACCGGCCAAAGGCAGGTCCGCGCCCCCGGCAACTGCGGCGTCAACGCTCGCCGCCTCGGCCAACAGCTCCTGCGGTGTCCGTAGCGTGATCCAGATTTCGGGGCGGTCCACCGTGTCGATCGATGCAAGTGCAGCATGCACACGGGTGGTAGCACTGCCGTTCATCACCGTGTTCATACTGCTGCTTCTTCCAGTTCGGGTGCTTGCCGATCGTCGCCGTCGGGCTCCAGCTCCATCCCACCGAGCACCACAACCGCTTCCCCGGCTACCACTTGGGATCCGGCCTTCGGGAGGACACGGAGCACCACGCCATCGCAGGGGGCTTCAAGGATGGTTTCCATCTTCATGGCCTCCAATGACACCAGTGGCTGGCCCTTCGCTACCCGTTCGCCTTCCGCAACGTCCACTTTCCACACACTGGCAGCGAAGGGCGCCGAAACCAGGGAACCGCCTTCGGGGACTACTGCCTCCTCTGCAGCGGGGGCCTCAACGCCGACCAACGCTTCCGCACGGTCGAACTCGCCGGCATCGGCCCATGCCTGCCGTTCCACTGCGAACGCTGCGCCCTGCTTCTGGCGGAATGCCTCAATGGACTCGTGGTTCTCAGCCAGGAAGGCCTCGTGCTCGGCCAGGGAGAAGGTGCCATCTTCGATTTCCACGCCGCGGCCGCGGCCGGCTGCCATGTCGGCCCGGAGGTCCAGGAGTTCCTCGGGACTGACCGGGTACCAGGAAATGCGGTCGAAGAAGCGAAGCAGCCATGGCGACTCAGGCTCAAAGGGCGCAGAGTCCGCGTACCGGGACCACACTTGGGTGGTGCGGCCAACGAACTGGTAGCCGCCGGGTCCCTCCATGCCGTAGATGCACATGTACGCCCCGCCGATTCCCACCGCGTTCTCCGGGGTCCAGGTGCGGGCCGGGTTGTACTTGGTAGTCACCAGCCGGTGCCGCGGATCCAAGGGGGTGGCCACTGGCGCGCCGAGGTACACATCCCCCAGCCCGAGGACCAGATAGTCGGCGTCGAAAACCGTATCAAAGACATCATCGACGGAGTCGAGGCCGTTGATCCTGCGGATGAACTCGATGTTCCATGGGCACCACGGTGCGTCATCCCGAACACCGGCCATGTACCGTTCGATGGCCTCGCGAGTAGCCGGATCGTCCCAGGAGAGCGGAAGCCGGACCGTCCGGCTCGGGACCACCAGTTCGGAGCTTGCCGGGAGCACGGATTCGACCTCCCGAACCACATCGAGCAGCCGCTTCGTGGACAGGACAGAGGGGTCAACCTTGATCTGCAGCGACCGGATCCCGGGGGTCAGGTCAACGATCCCGGGAACCCGAAGCCGTTCAAGATGCTGGTGCAGCGCGTGGACCCGGGCACGGAGCCCAAGGTCCAGTACCATCTCACCGTATTCCACCAGCAGGTTGTCGTCGCCGGAACGACGGTAAGTCACGGCAGGCCTGCCGTCGGCCTCCGGCACCCTGCCCAGTACGCCGTCGTCGCCGTCGCCGCGGGGAGGACGGCTGGTAGTTCCCGTCAACGACGACCACGCAGCATCCCCCGGCAGCACCAGCTGGCGGCCGGGGCCAAGGTCCTTGGCAGAGGGGGCTTGGGTGACTGTGACCGGGACAAACCTGACTTTGTCCCCTGGCCGAAGCTGGCCGAGCTTCCATCGGTCTGCGGTGACTACGGTGACCGGGCAAACGAAGCCGCCAAGGCTGGGGCCGTCAGGCCCGAGCAGGATGGGGGTGTCCCCGGTGAAGTCCAGGGCGCCCACTGAGTAGGCGGTGTCGTGAATGTTGGAGGGGTGCAGCCCCGCCTCGCCGCCGTCGGTCCGGGCCCAACGCGGCTTGGGTCCGATGAGCCTGACGCCGGTGCGGGCCGAATTGAAGTGCACCTCGTAGTCCGTGGCGTACAGCTCCTCGATGTCCTCGCGCTGGAAGAACTCGGGGGCACCGTGCGGCCCCTCGACGACCGTCAGTTCCCACGTGGAGGTGAGCGCGGGACGGCTGTCCAGCGGAACAACCGCCGTCGGTACATGCCCGACGGCGGAGATCACCGTACGGAGCACGTCACCGGCACGCAGGACGCGCCCGGCGTGGCCACCGAACTGGCCCAGTGTGAAGGTGGAGGCACTGCCCAGGTATTCGGGCACGTCCAGCCCGCCTTGGAACAGGATGTAGCCTCGCAGGCCCCTGCCGTTCGCCGTGCCGACGTCGAGTGTTCCGCCTGCCGGCACAGTGACCGGTGTCCAGGCGGGTACGTCGAGCCCGTCAACAGTGACCGCAACCTCGGCCCCGGTGACACAGACGGTGGTGGCATGGGTGAAGGTGAGGCTTGGTCCTGTCATGGTGAACTCAAGGCCGGGCGCGCCCTCGGCGTTTCCAAGTGCGGTATTCCCCAGGCGGAAGGAGAGATCATCCATCGGTCCGCTCGGCGGCACTCCGATCTGCCAAAGCCCGGTCCTTCCGGGCCAGTCCTGGACACTCGTCTGCAGCCCGGGGCTGTTAACGGTAATGCGTGGTTCAGGGTCCCCCACGTTGTCCAGGGTGCTGGTGGAGTGACGGACCCTGCGGACCTCATCCAGGTCGGCGGCGGCACGGAGCATACCCAGGTTGGTCTCGATGCCGTCGATCCTCGTGCTGCGAAGCGCCAGGGCCAGCTGGTCGAAGGCGGCCGTCCGGTCCGTGCCGGAAGTGATGATTTTTCCGAGCAGCGGATCGTAGTTGGTGGAAACCTCGGTTCCGGTCCCCGCCCATGCATCAACCCGTGCTGCTTCCGCGCCCGGGTAGGTGGCGTTCGTGATGATTCCGGCGCTCGGCTGGAAGCCCCGGGCCGGGTCCTCGGCGTACACACGCGCTTCAACGGCGTGGCCGGTCACGGGCATGGCGTCCGGGACGTCGGCGAGGACGGCGTCGGCTTGCGCGCCGCCTTGGGCGAGGCGCAGCATCCACTCCACCAGGTCGACGCCGGTCACAGCTTCGGTGACCGGGTGCTCGACTTGGAGCCTGGCATTGACTTCCAGGAAGGACGCTTCCTGGCGCGTGGAGTCGTAGACGAACTCGACGGTGCCGGCGGAACGGTAGGAAAGGGAAGCGCAGAGGGCACGGGAGGTGCGGTGGAGTTCTTCACGCAGCTCATCCGGAAGGTCGGGCGCAGGGGCTTCCTCAAGGACCTTCTGGTGCCGTCGCTGGAGGGAGCAGTCCCTGTCGCCAAGGCTGACGACGCGCCCCTTGCCGTCGCCAAAGACCTGGACCTCGATGTGCCGGGCGTTTTCCACATACCGTTCGGCGAAGACGCCGGCGGTCCCGAAGCTTGCGTCCGCGAGGCGGGCAACACGGGGAAAACTCTCCGCGAGTTCTGCTTCGGAACGGCACACGGTCATGCCTATGCCGCCACCACCACCGGTGGCCTTGAGCATCAGCGGGAACCCGATCTCCTGGCCTGCCGCGACGGCGGCATCTACATTCTCCAGCAGCCCCGACCCGGCGATCATGGGCACCCCGGCCGACCGGGCGGCGTCGCGCGCGGTATGTTTGGTGCCGAAAATGCGCAGCTGCGCGGCCGTGGGGCCGACGAAGACAAGCCCGGTCGCCTCCACGGCTTCGGCGAAGCCTGCGTCCTCCGACAGGAATCCGTAGCCGGGGTGGATCGCACCGGCGCCGGTGGACCTGGCCGCTTCAAGGATCGCGTCGACGCGCAGGTAGGAGTCTTTGGCGGGTGCCGGCCCCAGGAGGACGGCTTCGTCGGCAAGCAGGACGTGCTTGGCGCCCCGGTCTGCTTCCGAGAAGACCGCTACTGTCCGAAGTCCCAGCTTCCTGGCGGATTCGATGATCCGGCAAGCGATTTCGCCGCGGTTGGCGATCAGGAGGGTGTCAAAGGTGTTCATCGTGCTGCCTCCGGTCGGGTG
Source organism: Paenarthrobacter sp. CAP02 (assembly GCF_040137855.1). Lineage (NCBI taxonomy): Bacteria > Bacillati > Actinomycetota > Actinomycetes > Micrococcales > Micrococcaceae > Paenarthrobacter > Paenarthrobacter sp. CAP02. The sequence continues at coordinate 69,275 of NZ_JBEEII010000013.1, forward strand.
ACAATCATGCGGACGGGCGTGGGGTTGAATCCGTTGCAGGGGTTGTTGATCTGGGGGCAGTTGGAGACAAGAACCAACGTGTCCATCTCGGCGCGCAGGGCAATCCTCTTGCCGGGGGCGGACAGCCCGTCAACTATGCCAAGGGCGCCATCGGGGTCTACCGGGACGTTCATGAACCAGTTGATGTTGGACACCAGGTCTCGTTTTCCCAGGCCCCAGCGCGAGCCCTCGATGAGGAAGTTCTCCACGCAGGCGTGCTGTTCGCGGGTGTGCTGGCCGTAGCGGAGGGTGTTGGATTCCTGCGAACAGGCCCCGCCGATGGTGTCGTGGACGCCAACTTCATCCGCCACCACGGTCATGAGTGGCGCGCCCGTGTCCGCCCTGAGGACCGAACCAGTGGTCAGGACAATCGATTCCTGGGCCGCGATGGTAACGGCTGCCGAGTAGCGGACCGTGGTGTCTCCGGCTGCGTAGAGGAGGCAGTCCACCGCCTGGTTGCCTTCCAGGTCCACAATGGTCAGCACGTCCCCGGCGGCCACGACTGCCGACCAAGGGCCACGCGCCTGAACGAACTCGTCCAGAATCACAGGGCCGACGGCAAGGGCGGTTTCGGAGGCTCCAGGAAAGCTCTGGGTGGTGATTGCTGTGGTCATCGGGCGTTCCTTGCGGTGAGGTCGTGTTCGGTGTTGCGGAGAGCCTGCAGGTGCTCCGGGGCGAGCGGGCCGAGCAGGGTGCCGGCTTCCAGGGCGACGAGATCCTGTGGCGCCTGCCAGGCAGTGATGTCCACGGCCGTGCCGCTGAACGCGTCCCGCGGATCCAGCGGATGGGCGGTGTTGGCGAGGACCAGAACGGCGTCCATGTGGAGGAGCAGTTCGACGGCGGCACGTGGCCCCGAGCTTCCGATGAACGTGATGGTGCCGCTGGGGTCCACCTTGATGCCCTTGAAGAAGGAGATTGACTGGGCAACATCCCGGACACCCAAGCCGTTCTTGAGTGCGCCCAGGGTGAGCAGTTCACGTGCGGCCGGCGAGGCACTGTGGGGACTTCCGGCTCCGTACTTCGCAGTGTTGCCGGCCAGCGTGGTGGCACCAGTGAGCGCATCATGGCGTGTGGAAGTGTCCGAGACGATCGTGGCCATCAGGCGGCCAGCATCAGAGAGCAGCGGATGCCCGGCAGCGGGATAGGCCTGCCAAGGGACTTTCACGGTGTCGGCAACGTTGAGGCGTTCATGCAGTGCACCACTGCGGTAGAGGAGTGTGTGTACACATGCGTCCCCGCCAACGTCGGTGAGCTTGACCCTGGTTCCCCGTGCCAGGGCCATGGTGGTGTACCGGCCAAAAGCGAGCGATTCCGCCCAAGTGGGGACCACGCCGTCGGGCGCTGCGTCCAGGAGCTGGGCGGGAGCGGATGCGGCAGGTACGTGGCGCATTGTCTTGGCAGTCCTGCCGTGCTGTTCCCTGGCGTGGGCGCGTGCGCCTGCCGTGGTGGCTGTGCCTGCGGGGCGATCGGTTACTTGTGTCATGTCAATCCTGTGCTGGTTTCTTAAGGTCAGGGGAATTCGCTGCTTACGCCTTGGTTGCCAATGTCCGTCGCCGGACCCAGAGACCGAGGACCAGGACCAGCGCCACCATGAGCGGTGCCGAGTAGAGGAGGACTGGGTTCTCGCCTGTGGGGTCGTATACTTCCGGCCTGGGCCAGGCCAGGTTGACCACCATCACGGCGCCATAGAGGACGGCGAGGATGTTCACCGGCAGTCCCCAGCGGCCCAGTGAGAAGAGACCTGCGGGGGTGGTCTGTGCCACGCGGCCCCAGTCACCGCGGAGCCGGTTCACCAGCTGCGGCACCGTGACCATCAGGTATGCGAGGTAGACCATCACGATGCAGACGCTGCTGAGCGTGGTGAACAGCGCTGCATTGCCGACGTTGATGGCCAGCACGGCAACAGCGAGGGCGCCGATGGCGATGGACGGCCACATGGGCGTGCCGCGGGATGGGTGCACTGAGGAAAGAAGCGCGGATGCGGGGAGCTTGCCGTCGCGGGCCATGGAGAAGACGAGACGGGAGCCTGCGGTTTGGATGGCCAGGGTGCAGACGAAGATGGCAATGGCCACATCCACCAGCAGGACCTTGCCCCAGAAAGTGCCAAGGACTGCGGTGAGGACATAGGGAAGGCCTTCGGTGGCGAGCCGGCCGTCGTCGAGGCTCGGCGCGGCCATCAGGGCGGTGATGATCATGAGGGCACCGCCGATTCCGGAGATCAGGAGCGCCGAGAGGATAGTGCGTGGCGCCGTCCGGCGGGGGTCTTTGGTTTCTTCGGACAGTTCACCAGCCGAGTTGAAGCCGACCATGACGTAGGCGGCCATCAGGCCCGAAACCAGGAAGGCGCCCACAGCGCCAAGGTCCGAGGACTGGAGCACGGTGGTGTCCGCCACGACCTCCGGACCGCGTTGAGCCGCGCTGATCAAAGCAAGCACGACGGCGGCCACGCCGACGATTTCGCAGGTAACGCCGACAGAATTCACGTGGGCCATGAGCTTCACACCAAGGGAATTAATGATGGTGGTAGCTACCAGCAGCACGGCGCCCAGGATGACTGCGTTCGAGGCGCCGGTGACCGTGTTGAGGGCCGGATCGCCGCCGACCACCTGGAAGCCGTCCCAGAGCTGGGGCAGGACCACCTGCAGGGCAATGGCGGCAGCCGCGGCGGTAACGACCTGGGCGATGGCCATGAACCAGCCGGCAAACCAACCCACCGCTTCACCGCCCATCCGGCGCGCCCACTGGTAGACGGCTCCGGAGAGTGGATAGCGGGCGGCGAGTTCAGCGAAGTTCAAGGCCACCAACAGCTGGCCGACCAGAACTACGGGCCAGGTCCAAAAGAACGCGGGGCCGGCAAATGAGTAGCCGAAAGCGAACAGCTGGAAGATCGTGGTGAGGATCGAGACGAACGAAAAGCCTGCAGCGAACGAGGCATAACGGCCGAGTTTGCGGTGCAGAGTGGGCTCGTAGCCAAGTGACGTGAGGTCCGCATCATCCACATGGACGGCTGGAACTACGGTTGAGGTCATCGGTTTCTCCGGGGCTGGAACGGGATGAAGGGTAAAAACCGTCCGGCACTGCAGCGCTCGGCCGAAAGCTGCTGGTTACCGGTCACTTGATAGTTTTCCAGCGCGATGTCCCCAAACAGTTTCACCTCTGTAAAAGGCGCATAGACATTGTGTTTCAGTTGGATTTCCGCCTTCTCACCGCTATTCCGGCGCCGGTTCCGCGGCGTCTAAGGCGGGCCGGCGGGTGCAAGAATGAGGGGTGACTTCAGCCGGACCAGGACGCCCACGTAACCAGCAACCATCCCGCCCCGGCGCCACCGCCAGGGAAGAAATCCTCGACGCAGCGGCAGAACTCTTCACCACCCAAGGCTTCGCCAACACCTCCACCCGCTCAATTGCGGACGCCGTAGGAATGAGGCAGTCCTCGCTGTACCACCACTTCAAAACCAAGGACGACATTCTCAAGGACCTCTTGGAAAGTACGGTGGCCGCCAGCCTGTCGTTCGCGAAGGCTGTGTCCGGCGTTTCCAGCGGTTCAGCGTCCGCCGAGGTGGTCTTGCACGCCCTTGCGCTCTACGACGGCACCCAACTCTGCAGCTCCCGCTGGAACCTGGGTATCCTGTACCACCTCCCAGAGGCCCGAGGTGGTCAATACGAACAATTCCTGGCAAGCCGGCGCGAACTTCGCGCGATCTATGGGACTCTGGGAGTCCTCGCCAGCGCTCCCTCCTCGGGCGCGGCCGGGAACCCCGGAGACCTTGTGTTCCGCCTCATCGAATCGCTGGTGAACCTGCGCGCGGATGGGCTGGTCCTTCCAAGTTCACCCCTCGAGGCCGCAGACGCCGGGCTCATCATCTGCGGACGTGGCAACGAACTGCCGGCAATCCGGACGCAGAGTGCGCTGATTATTGAACGAGTCAGTGGAGGCCTGGAGGACTTTTAGCGGCCCGGGGACGTTGGCGCTGCGCCGCTCCGCCCGTTCTTGCTGGACCCGGCTTGGTGGCCGCGTCCTTGCTCCCACACGGAGGTCAGCGCTCGCAGGGGATCGACCAAGCCTTCCACAACCCCGGGCGGGATTTCGGCAAGCAGGGCATCTTCGAGGGCGAGCTGGGCGGGGATCACCTCGTCCACCAGCGCTGAGCCAGCGTCCGTGAGGACGAGCAGGGACGAGCGGCCGTCGGCCGGGTTGGCCGTCCGGCTCAGCAATCCCCGAACCTGGAGGGCCTTCAGCCGCATGGTGATCGCGGAACGCGGGACAAGCAGCGTGTGGGCCAGTGTCGTTGGGCTCAGAGGTTCGTCCGTGCGGCGCAGCGCCGAAAGCACGTCCAGCTCGCCGCGGGTGAGCCCATAATCGGCGAGGAAGGCGTCGCTGGCTTCGAGGATGAGGCGGGACGCGCGCAGCACGCGGTGGATCACCCCGAGGCTGGCGAAGCTCAGGTCGGGGCGCAGCCGGGCCCACTCACGTTGCATCTGATCCACGACGTCGCCGTGATCGGAAAGTACGTCCGGGTCCTGATCCATCCGGCTCCTCCCACCCCGCCACGGTCAACCACAATAGTAATTCACAAGTGTAGTAACCTTGAAGTACTTCATTCCTGTACTACTTTGGAAGGTTAGAATGACGCAAGCCACCGCCGCACGGTCCTGGTGGGCGGCAGTCTTCGACCTGGGCCCGCATGCCGGCGCCCATTGGACCGCCCTCCGCGCAAGCCTGGCAATCTTCGTGCCGCTGGTGGCTTGCCTGGCGTCCGGCCGCGGCGATCTGCTGCTGTATGCGGCGATCGGCGCCTTCACCGCCCTTTACGGCCGACACGAGCCGGTTCGGTTACGCCTGGCCATGCAGGCGCAGGCGGGCGTGGTGCTGGTGGTCGGCGTCGTCGTCGGCGCCCTGGTGGCGACCGTCCCGTTCAGGCTCTGGCTGCTCGTCCCGGTCGCGGCCGCCTGGGCCGGCCTCGCGGTAGTGCTGGCCGAGCTGGGCCGATGGCATCCGGCCGGAGCCCTCAACCCGGTCTTCGCCCTCACAGCCTCGGCCACGGTCCCGATCATGCTGAGCACGGTGCCCGCAGCAGCCCTCGCCGCGGCCGGCGCGGCCGTCTTCGCACTGCTGCTCGCCCTCCCCGGTCGAAGCCCGCGAGACCTCGGCGACCCTGAGCGGCCCCGGCTGTCGTGGCGCGACCTACGCCCGTCCAGCCCGGTGGGCAGCCACGCCGCCCGGTATCTGCTCGGCATCGCCGCCGCCGGCGTCACCGTCGCGACCACCGGCATCGGCCACCCCTACTGGACCTACGTCACGGCATCCGTCCCCATGTCGGCACCCGACCTGCACGCCCGCCTCATCCGCGCCGCCCAGCGGGTCATCGGCACCGCCGCCGGCCTCGGCGTCGCAGCCCTCGTCCTGGCCGCCCACCCAAGCAGCTATGCCGCGATCATCTTGATCGCTGTGCTTCAGGCGTGCACCGAGCTGACGACCGGGCGGAACTACAGCCTCGGCCTGGTCTTCTTCACCCCGATGGCCCTCCTGCTCGGCGATCTCATGCTGCCAGCCCCGATCGACATCCTCCTGAGCCAGCGCGCCCTCGAGACGGTTATTGGTCTCACCATCGCTCTGGCCGCCACTATCATCACCCACGAAAGGCGCACTCCTCAGAGCCAGACCCCGCCACGCGATAACCTGCTCGACCGCGCGTAAAGGCCGCGCCGCTGACCCTCAGCGGGCTAACTGCCCGCCGTCATCCGCTGTTTGCGCTACTTCCTGAGTGCATCTTCCAGCCAGGACCTCAGCACCGGGGCCGGAGCTGCGCCGGCCTGCCGGGCGATGACCTTGCCGTCGACCATAACCATCAACGTTGGAACGGCCTGTATGGAGAATCTGGCGGAGAGCTGTGGAGAGTGATCCACATCGACCTTCACAAGTTTGATTTGCCCCGCACGCTCGTGCGCCAACTGGTCCAGTACCGGGCTTACCATCCGGCAGGGTCCGCACCAGACCGCCCAGAAGTCCACCATCACCGGAACGCCGGACCGCTCGGCGATGTCGCCGAAGTCGTCGTCGCTTGCTTCAACCACCCAGGGAAGGTCCCGGTGGCAATTCCCGCAGCGCGGCCGGCCCTCCGCAGCGGCCGGCACGCGGTTGGACTTGCCACAATGGGGACATTTGGTAATGGCTTTGTTCACGGGGTTCGGGCCTCTTCCATTTCGCTGGCGGTGTAGTCCACGAGGAGTTCGCCTTCGGCCGCGGTCACGGTCACGACTCCCCCCTCGGCGATGCTGCCGCGCAGCAGGGCCCGGCCCACTTGGGTTTCCACTACATGGGAAATGTAGCGGCGTAGCGGGCGGGCTCCGTAGATGGGATCGAACCCACGTTCGGCGATCAACACACGAGCCTCCTCGGTCAGGTGCAGCTCTATTTGCTGCTCGGCCAACCGCTGGCGCAGTTGTTGGAACTGCAGGTCCACAATGCGTTCGATCTGCGGCAGGCCGAGCGGCGTGAACAGCACGGTATCGTCCACACGATTCAGGAACTCGGGACGGAAGTGGCCCCGGAGCTCCCCCAACACCATACTGCGCGCCTCCTCGGTGATCGTCCCGCCTTCGGTGGAACCCTCCAAAAGATATTGGGAACCGATATTGGAGGTCATGATGATCACGGTATTGCGGAAATCAACGGTCCGTCCCTGGGAGTCCGTAACCCTGCCGTCGTCCAGGACCTGCAAGAGGGTGTTGAAAATGTCCGGGTGGGCCTTTTCCACCTCATCGAAAAGCACCACCGAATACGGCTTGCGGCGTACGGCCTCGGTGAGTTGGCCGCCCTCGTCGTAACCGATATAGCCCGGAGGGGCACCCAAGAGCCGGCTCACGGTGTGGCGCTCCTGGTACTCGCTCATGTCCAGCCGGATCATCGCGTTTTCACTGTCGAAAAGGGCCGCGGCAAGGGCCTTGGCGAGTTCGGTCTTGCCGACGCCGGTCGGTCCCAGGAAAATGAACGATCCGATGGGCCGACGCGGATCCCGGATGCCGGAGCGGGCGCGGATGATGGCATCCGTGACCGCACCGATTGCTTCTTCCTGGCCGATCACGCGGGCGCGCAGGATCTCGTCCAAATGCAGGACTTTCTCCCGTTCTCCCTGCTTCAGCCGCGCCACCGGAATGCCTGTCCAAGCCGCGACGATGTCGGCGATCTCGTCCTCCGTCACCACCTCGCGTAGCAGGCGCTTCTCCCCCTGTTTCGCGGTCAGTCGTTCCTCCTCGGCGGCCAGGCGCCGTTCGAGGTCGGCAAGTTTGCCGTAACGCAGCTCCGCTGCCCGGTTCAGGTCGTAGGTCCGCTCTGCTTCCTCAGCCTCCTGCCGCACCCGCTCCAGTTCACTGCGGATATCCTGCAGCTTGTGGATCGCCTGGCGTTCGGCTTCCCATTGGGCCCGCTTCGCGTCAGCCTCGCCGCGCAGGTCCGCCAATTCGCGTCTCAGCTCCTCGAGCCGGTTCTTGCTGGCCGGGTCGGACTCCTTGGAGAGTGCCGCCTCTTCTATTTCGAGCCGTGTGACCTTACGGGTGAGCTCATCCAGTTCCGCCGGCATCGAATCGATCTCGGTCCGCAGCCGTGCGCACGCCTCGTCCACCAGGTCAATTGCTTTGTCCGGCAGGAACCGGTCAGTGATATACCGGTGGGACAGAGTGGCCGCAGCCACCAGGGCACTGTCCTGGATCCGTACGCCGTGGAAAACCTCAAGCCGCTCGCGGAGCCCACGAAGAATGGAAATGGCGTCCTCGACGTCGGGTTCCTCAACCATTACGGGCTGGAAGCGGCGTTCCAGGGCCGCGTCCGATTCAATGTGTTTGCGGTATTCATCGAGGGTGGTGGCCCCGATCATGTGGAGTTCCCCGCGGGCGAGCATCGGCTTGAGCATGTTCCCGGCGTCCATCGACCCCTCGCTGGCTCCTGCCCCTACGACGGTGTGCAGCTCGTCGACGAAGAGCAGGATCCTTCCCTCCGCCGCCAGGACTTCGGCGAGCACCGCCTTCAACCGTTCCTCGAACTCGCCGCGGTACTTGGCCCCCGCCACGAGGGCGCTCAGGTCGAGCGAGAAGATGGTCTTGTCCTTCAGCCCTTCCGGCACGTCCTGGCGGACGATCCGTTGGGCCAGTCCCTCCACAATGGCTGTCTTGCCGACGCCTGGCTCCCCGATCAGTACAGGGTTGTTCTTGGTCTTGCGGGAAAGGATCTGCACAACCCGCCGGATCTCGGCGTCGCGGCCAATGACCGGATCCAGTTTTCCGGTGCGGGCGTCCGCCACCAGGTCACGGCCGTACTTCTCCAGCGCCTCGTACGTCTGTTCCGGCGTCGCTGACGTAACGCGCTGGTTTCCCCTGATCTGCGTCAGGACCGAGAGGAACGCCTCGCGGGTGATGCCGTGCTCGGCCAGCACCCTGCCGGCCGCCGTCGACCGCCCTTCCTCCGCCAGCGCCACCAGCAGGTGTTCCACTGAGACGTACTCGTCCTTAAGCCGCTTGGCTTCCCGTTCAGCCGCATCGAGGAGTGTGCCCAGCCTGCGGCTTACATACACCTGGCCTGGCGCTGCCCCCGGTCCCGTGACCTTCGGCTTACGCCTCAGCTCTGCCTCGACCGCCGTCTTCAGCTCGTTCACGTCAACCTGCATGGCCACGATCAACCGTGGAACCAGTCCATTTTCCTGCTCGAGCAGGGCCGCCAGCAGGTGTTCACCGTCGGTCTCCGTGTGCCCATTGCGTTGTGCTATCCGCTGAGCCTCCGCCAAGGCCTCCTGGGATTTTTGCGTCAAACTCTCCATGTTCATCGTGAAGCAGTCCCTTCGACCTGCGTGATTTCAACCAATCGTCGTTCAAGCGCGTCGACCCGAACCAACAGGTCCAGTACCAAAGGGATTGCCGCGTAGTTCAGCGACAGCTCCGAATGGAGCCTCATGACGCGCCCTATGAGCTCCGGGGACCGGGGACTGAACCAGGGGCCACCAGGCGAATCGCCCAGCGGCCGTATGAGATCCAGATCCACGAACCGCATGACGACGTCGGGGTGAACGCCGGCGCTTCGGGCCACCGCATCGAGATTCATGCGCCATGGATAGGCAAGCGGATAGACGCCGCTCATCTTTCCTCCCTCGGATTGAACGTGGATACCGTGGCGAGCTTTTCGTACAACTTCCGCTCCTCCTTGCCAGGGCTGGGGGGAACCATAATCTTGATTTCCGCATACAGATTCCCCGGCACCCCCCGAGGATTGGGCATCCCCTGCCCGCGGAGCCGCAGCCTGCGCCCACTGGAAGAGCCTTCAGGAACAGTGACTGTGACCGGTCCGGCCGGCGCGTGGGTGGGGACCTTGGCCCCGAGTGCGGCCTCTGAGGGCGACACCGGAAGATCGAAGTAGATGTCCCGGCCCTTGAGCCGGTATCTGGGGCTGGGTTGGATTCGTACGGTCAGGAAGAGGTCGCCGGATGGGCCTCCCTCCCTGCCCGGGGCGCCCTCACCGGCCAGCCGGATACGCTGGCCGTCCACCACACCGGGCGGCACGTCGACGTCGTAGCTCCGGCTCTCGCCGTCGGCCTGGGCCAGCCGGATACTGCGCTTGCCGCCGCGGAAGGCTTCCTCGAGCGTCAGCCATAGCTCGGCTTCCTGGTCTGCCCCTTGGGCCGGTCCTCCTGATTGTTGCCGGAACCAGCCGCCGAGGAGGTCCTCCCAGTCAACGTCGCTCCCCATACCGCCGTCGCCATTTCCGTAGGGGCCCGGACCCGGCCGGGGGCCTGGCCGGGGTCCAGGCCGCGGGCCAGGCCGGGGGCCACCGGAACCCCCTCGCCGTCCTCCGCCCGACGCCCCGGCGCCACTGCCGGCGTACTGCCGGTAGTCCGCCCCAAAACGGTCATAGCGCGCCCGGGTCTCGGGATTGGACAACGTGTCGTAGGCCTCGCCGATTTCCTTGAACTTGTCAGCGGCGTCCGGCTCACGGTTGACGTCCGGATGGAATTTTCGGGCCAGTTTCCGGTATGCGCGTTGGATCTCGTCGGCCTCCGCTGTCCGCGGGACGCCGAGAACCGAATAGTGGTCCTTAGCCACGGTCGGGGGTCACCGCCCGGCTTACCACGACGGCGGCTGGCCGGAGCGTGTTTTCCGGGCCGCCGTAGCCGGGGCGCAGCACGGTCATCACGGTCCCCGGGGGAACCTCTTCAGTTTCCACCACGCTGACAACCTCATGCAGCCGCGGATCGAAGGGGACATTTTCGGCATCGATGCGGGGATAGCCCAGACGGGCCAGGGTGTCAATGGCCTGTTCCCGGATGGAGGCTATGCCCTCGACCAGCGGGTCCGCGGCACCCGCGGGCGCGTGCGACAGGGCAAGCTCCAGATTGTCCAGGATAGGCAGCCACGCCAAAGCAACCGCGGCGCGCTCCTGTGCCCTCAGCTGTGCGCCGTCCCGGGCCGCACGCTTCCGTACGTTGTCGGCGTCGGCCAGCGCACGGCGCCACTGGTCCTCCATTTTGGCCAAGGCGTCCGCCTGCGCCGTGGACTGTGCTTCCGTTTCCGGAGTTTCGGTGGCCCCCGCTTGCCCGTTTCCCTCGTGAGCCTGGCCCCCGAGTGCAGTCTCGTCGCTCATCGGTTTACCTAGCCGCGGTCAAATTCCGCGTCGACGATATCGTCGTCATCGGCATCGCTGGACGCTCCGGCCTGCTGGCCCGTTCCGGCTTCCTGGCTGGCCCCGGCCCCGGCGGTGGACGCGGAGGCAGCCGAGGCACGGAGCGCCGCCTGCAGTTGCTCGAGTTCCGAAATGAGCTCCCTCGCGCTGGCGACCTCCGCCTGGTTGCTGACCGCGTCGCGTGCCTGGCCGATCAGCAGTTCCGCCCGTGCCTTGTCGTGCGCGGGGACGGCGTCGCCGAGTTCATTGACGGCCCGCTCAACGCGGTAAGCCACCGCGTCGAGCTCGTTGAGGGTGTCGATCCGCTCCCGGTTCTGCAGGTCCTCGTTTCGGTGGGACTCAGCCTCGGCAACCATTCGCTCGACTTCCTTGGTGTCGAGGTTGGAGCCCTCGCTGATGGTGATACCTTGTTCTTTGCCGGTGTCCTTGTCCTTGGCCGTGACGTTCAGGATGCCGTTTGCGTCGACGTCGAAAGTAACCTCGACCTGCGGTTCCCCGCGAGGCGCCGGCCGGATATCACTCAGCTGGAACCGGCCCAGCACCCGGTTGTCCGCCGCCAGTTCGCGCTCCCCCTGCAAGACCACGACGTCGACGGCGGGCTGGTTGTCCTCGGCGGTGGAGAATACTTCACTGCGACGGGCGGGGATCGTCGTGTTGCGCTCAATGATCTTGGTCATGACGCCGCCGCGTGTCTCGACGCCCAAAGAAAGTGGGACAACGTCCAACAGCAGGACGTCCGAGACCTCTCCCTTAAGCACGCCGGCCTGGATCGCAGCACCGATAGCCACGACCTCGTCCGGATTGACGCTCATGTTCGGATCTTTGCCGCCGGTCAGGCGCCGGACGAGGTTCTGTACCGCGGGGATGCGGGTGGAGCCACCTACCAGAATTACTTCATCGATGTCGTTGGCAGTAACCTTGGCGTCCGTCATCGCCTGCTTGACCGGATCCATGGTGCGTTCCACCAGGTCATGGGTGATTTCGTCAAAAACAGAGCGCCGAATGGTGGTGGTCAGGTGCTTGGGGCCCGATGCGCCCGCGGTGACGAAGGGAAGGTTGACCTGAGCCTGGCTCACGGAACTGAGCTCGACCTTCGCCTTTTCGGCCGCCTCAAAGAGGCGTTGCAACGCCTGTGGGTCCGACCGCAGGTCGATGCCCTCCTGCTTCTGGAATTCGTCGGCCAGGTAATCGACAAGGCGGCGGTCAAAATCGTCTCCGCCAAGGTGCGTGTCACCCGCCGTGGAGCGAACCTCCACAACTCCGTCCCCCACGTCCAACAGGCTCACATCAAAGGTTCCGCCGCCGAGGTCGAAGACCAAAACCGTCTCATGCTGTCGTTTGTCTATGCCGTAGGCGAGGGCCGCTGCGGTCGGTTCGTTGATGATGCGAAGTACCTCCAGCCCGGCAATCCTGCCCGCGTCCTTGGTGGCGGTGCGCTGTGCGTCGTTGAAGTACGCAGGGACCGTGATGACGGCCTCCGTCACCTTTTCGCCAAGCTGCTTTGCGGCGTCGTCCACCAGCTTGCGAAGGACAAGCGCACTGACCTCTTCGGGTGCTACTTTCTTGCCCTGAACCTGGAAACGCGCCACACCGTTGTCATCCGCTACGACGTCGAAACTCACGGCCTTGGCTTCATCCGTGATCTCATCATAGTGCCGGCCGATAAACCGCTTGGCCGATGTAATAGTTCCCTTGGGGTTGAGAATCGCCTGGCGGCGGGCCAGTTGCCCCACCAGCCTTTCCCCGCTGTCCGTGTACGCCACGACCGACGGCGTGGTCCGGGCTCCTTCTGCGTTGGGTATAACGCGGGCTTCCCCGCCTTCCCAGACAGCGATTACTGAGTTGGTTGTTCCAAGATCGATTCCTACTGCTTTGGCCATGACTCGCTCCGGTTCTTGTGGGCGCGACCCTCTCCTGTGGCGGCGTCCGCCCGAGATTCCACCCCATGATTACGCGCCCCGTCTGCCGTGCCGTGAGGCTCGAAGGGCTTTTGTCATGTGGCCTTATAGGTCGAGTCTGCCCCGTAGGGCGAAACGGCGGCATGACCTCCCGGGTCCAATCTGCTCCAGGAAACTGACCTACCAGAATAGACCTCGCAGGCGTAGTGTCGAAGGTATCGGGATCGTTTTGGGGTCTGTTGCCACACATCTCGGCGCGGACGAGTCCTAGCTGTGTACAGAGACGACGGGGCAACTTAATGTTCGATCGACGAGGGGCCGAGGAGGTCCTCGGCAGGGCCGTACGATCTGTTTCTGCTCTGGAATTCTGCTTCATAACAGCTGCCTATCTCGTGGTGGACGGTCACCTGATCCCGAGCGCCAACCGGGCACCGACGATCCCCGACCGTGATGCCAACCAACTCCAGGACACGGATAAGGCACCCTCAGCCGCGGGGCCGGTGTGGCGATTCGCGCTTTCTGTCTTTGGCGACAGCGGAGAATTGAACGGATGCCTCGTCCTGCATGCCGGCGCTGTTCCAAGCCCGGCCCAGATGACCGAGCTCCGTGCAACGGCCCGTAGAACAGTCCCCGGTCCAGCTGAAGAAACGTCAGGAACACACCAGCAGGAGGACATGGCGCCGCTCTCCAATGGTCAGGCCGTTGCCAAACGATTGCGTCTCCTCTCGGCCACGGTTATGCAACTCGAAACCCGGACGTCGGTCCAGAACGCCTTGGATGGCACACTTACCGCTCCCCTGGGACAAATGAAGTCGCGGAACTCCCTCCTGGCGGAAGTGCTGTCAGTAGTGACGGGGCGCTCCGTCTGCGTCGAGGACCGGTTCGGCAACATCCGCGCAACGGCCGGGACCAAATCCGAGCGCCCGTACCCCCGGCCCAGCACGGCCGACAGGTCTCGCACAGCCCAACTCTGGGTCGCTTCCGGGCTACCGGTCCAGGAACCCCAAAGGCTCGTGGCGCTGGTTCTGCCGGAGAGGGACGTGCTCGGGGCAATGTGCTTGCTGGAGAACGGCGTGCCCTACACAGCTGAAGACGTCTTCGCCTTGCAGTATGCAACTCGGCTTCTGCAGGTCGAGCTGGCGCACCGCCGCAACATTGCCCAGCTGGAACTGAAACTGGGGCGCGACCTTGTGTATGAACTGGTGTCCGGAATGGATGAAGAAACCGCCGCCCTGCGTGCCGAGGCATTGGGATACGACATCAGGGGTCCGCAGCACGTCATAGTCGCACAATGGCAACCGCCCAGAACGGACGATACTGTGGTGATCGCCTTGCGAAGGACACTCAACGAACTCCAGATCCCTGCTCTCGTCTCGCGACGCGCGGACATGGCACTGGCCGTGGTTGCGGGAGATCCGCTGGATACAGAGCTCTTCAGCATTGCGGCAAGGACCCTGCGCAGCGCCACCGGAGCCGTGGGCATCGGGGGGCCGAGCCGGGATGTCACAGAGATCCCCCGCTCCTACGCGGAGGCAATGCGAGCGCTGCACGTCCGCGTACACTCCACCGACCCCTACGGGTCCACGCGCTACGACCAGTTGGGGATTTACCGCATCCTTGACCTGCCGGGCAGCGAAATCGACCTCTCCGGCTACGTCGAGGAGTGGCTGGGTGCATTGCAGAGCAACGATGCCCGGCGGGGCTCTGACCTGGTGCACACCCTTGCGCAGTATCTGGATCACGGCGGCAACTATGACGAGGCGGCTGACAGCCTTGCCATTCACCGGAGTACGCTGCGATACAGACTTAAGTCCATCAGCCAGATCACCGGTTTTGAACTTGGTGACCCCGAGACCCGCCTCAACCTGCACGTTGCCACACGTGCCTGGCGCTTGCGAAGCGCGCGGCCGCGCTGAGACATCAGGGGCTCCGGGAAGCTGCGGAACCTGGGCCAGCTGGCCGGGAGTTGACCTGGGGGATTCAAATCCGGACGGTTTTTGGACGCCCAAGGGCAATGCGGGCCTGGTGTCGGTGGTGGAGACTCGAAGTGGTGCATGTCGAATCCAACCAGCCAGGACAGGCAATGGGAATCCAATGAGCATGAGCAGACCAGCGGCCGACGCAGGAACGATGTCAGGCAGGGCGTGGACCGCCATTCTCGGCGCCGGGTTAGTCATCCTCATGTCCTCGTGCACAGGGTCGCCTCCGATGCCCCCATCACAAACCACCGCCCCTGCGGGTTCGGGTTCCACCGGGGACCTTTCCGCCGTTCCGGGGATCGTCAGGGAAGTCGAGTCCTCTGTAGTGACGATTCAAACATCAGGCGGCATCGGCAGCGGCGTCATCTACCGCAGCGACGGCACCATAGTCACCGACGCCCATGTGGTGGAGGACCAGGAAAAGAAGCCGTCAAAGAACGTGCAGATCCGCTTCGCGGACGGGTCTGAAGCGCCGGCTACCGTGGTGGGTGTTGACGATGCAACCGATGTGGCAGTGGTCAAGGCTGATCGGGGCAATCTTCCGGCTGCCAAGTTCTCAACGGCCCTCCCCCAGGTTGGGCAGCTGACCGTCGTGATCGGCAGTCCACTGGGGCTGGAGCAGACCGTGACGGCGGGAATCGTTTCAGCACTGCACCGTAATATGCCACCGTCTGAAGAGTCACCGCAGGGCCTGATCGACCTGATCCAAACAGATGCCCCCATCTCTCCGGGCAACTCGGGGGGAGCTGTGGTCAACAGCAGTTCGGAGATCATCGGCCTGTCAGAGGCCTATCTGCCACCCAGTTCGGGTGCCGTGTCCATCGGGTTCGTGACCCCCACGGCAACGGTGACGGACGTCGCTGAACAGATACTCAAGAGCGGATCGGCCATACACCCTGTCCTTGGAATTGTCCCGAGCGACATCTCGCCTGAGATAGCAGACCGCTTCGGCCTGCCTGTGGCGTCGGGCGCACTGGTCATCGGAGTTGCCCCAGGAGGACCGGCGGCCACAGCGGGGCTGCAGCCGGGAGACATCATCACCCAGTTTGACGGCCAGAAAATCGCCAGTGTGACCGATCTCCTGGCCGGCATCCGGAAGAAAGATCCCGGACAGCAGTCCGTCATCGAGTTCCAGCGCGGCAAGGAAAACAAGTCAGTGACAGCGACTTTGGGGAGCACAGCGAAAGGATAGACCTGTTCGAGCAGCCCGACCATCAAAATGTCGAAAAATCCATTTCCAGAAACAGAGGTCTCCCCATGTCTGACGCACTACCGCAACAGTTACTTAAGGGGTCAGGAACCGCGTTGATTATCCGGGGCATTGCTGCCGTTCTCTTCGGCATTTTGGTTCTCGCCTGGCCCGGCGTCTCCGTACTCGCGCTGGTGATCATCTTCGGAACTTACGCTGTCGTTGACGGCGTCACGAACATCGTGCACTACTTCAGACATAAGGAACGCCGGTCCGTCTGGCAAGTAGTGGGCGGGATCGTTTCCGTGCTCGCTGGCCTCCTCGCGTTCGTTTGGCCGGGCATCACCGCCCTCTCGCTGGCGCTCGTCATTGGTCTGTGGGCGGTGATCCTCGGAGTCTCTCAGATAGCACTGTCCCTGGAAGGCAAAAGGAGCGGTGGACAATGGTGGCTCTGGCTGATCACAGGTATCGTCACCACGGTTTTCGGCCTCTTCCTGGTCATTCTTCCCGGCCCGGGCATACTCGGACTCCTGGGGCTGCTTGCGTCCTTCGCAATTCTGTTCGGAATACTCTTGCTGGCCACGGGGCTGGGCCTTGGCCAACGCGGTATAAATCCCCATGGAAAGCTCTCCATGGGCTAGGAACGTTCCCCATACCCGAACCAACGCAGGAGCCAACATGTTTCCAGGAATTCACGATCCACATATCACCCGGATTCGTTCGGTTCGGGTGCGTACACCACAGGGCTGCGAGGAATGCCTGTCTTTGGGAACTCCCTGGGTTCACCTGCGTTTGTGCCTCACCTGTGGCCATGTGGGGTGCTGTGATTCCTCACCCATGCGGCACGCCCGGGCCCACGCTACAGAGTTGCATCCAATTGTTCGTTCCTTGGAGCCCGGTGAAGACTGGCGCTGGTGTTATCCCCATGAGGCCTTCGTTTAGTACACCGTGGGGTGCAACCATCTGATGGAACCTGTTTCGGAATTGACGCCGATCGAAACGCCGGATGTCTCCGGCGCCTATCCACGGCTCAGCCAGGCCCAGATCGAATTGTTGGGACGTACCGGCACCAGGCGGGCAACCTCCGTCGGCGAAGTCCTCATTCACGAAGGGAACATCGAAGCGGACTTCTTCGTCGTGCTCCAGGGCACGGTACTGGTGGTGGAGGGGCTGCACGCCGCCGAAGGCAGAGAGCTTGCGGAGGGCCGGGGCACGCGGATCCTCGAGGTTCACGGTCCAGGACGTTTCCTTGGGGAACTCTGACTGGTCGAGGGTCAACCGGCCTTCGTCAGTACTGTGGTTGCCGAAGCAGGTGAGGTGCTCCAAATCAGCGGGGACGTTCTGCGTCGTGTGGTGCTGGGGGACCCCGCAGTCGGTGAGACCATCCTGCGCGCATATCTTCAGCGTCGGGTCTTCCTGATCAGCGCGGGCGTAGGCATCCGCGTCGTCGGATCCCGTTTCAGCCGTGACACGCTTCGGCTGTTGGATTTTGCAGCTGCCAACCGCCTGCCCCACCGCCTCGTCGATCTGGAGGATGACGGGCAGGCACAGGCGATCCTGAACCGAGCGGGAATCCTCGCCAGTGACTTGCCCGCAGTGGTGTTGAACGCTTCACATGTCCTCAAAAACCCGTCCAACGCGGAACTGGCCCTTGCCCTCGGCCTGCGGGCAGTGAAGGAGCATTCTGCCCCCTACGATCTCATGGTGATCGGGGCCGGTCCGGCCGGGCTGGCGGCCGCCGTGTACGCGGCGTCGGACGGCTTATCGGTGGTCCTCAAGGATGGCCATGCGATAGGTGGGCAAGCCGGCACGTCACCACGGATTGAGAACTTTCTCGGCTTTCCCTCCGGAATCTCGGGTGGGGAACTCACAGAAAGGGCGATCATGCAGGCCCGAAAGTTCAAAGTCCAGGTCAACGTCGGATGCCAGGCAAACTCCATAACATTGCGGGACGGTGACTTCCATGCCGAGTTCGACGAGAGCGGCCCGGCTCTATCACGTGCCGCGCTCCTCGCCACGGGGGTCCACTACCGCCGTCTGCCAGTCCCCCGGCTGGAGGAATACGAGGGAATCAGCGTCTTCTACGCCGCCACTGTCCATGAGGCCAGGCTTTGTGGAACCCGGCCCGTGGCCGTCGTCGGTGGCGGAAACTCCGCGGGCCAGGCAGCTCTTTTCCTGGCTGGCACGGGAACGCCCGTACGGCTGGTGGTGCGCGGGGAAGACCTCCGGACGGACATGTCCGGCTACCTCGCGGATCGAATCGAAGAGCATCACGGCATAGAGGTACTGCTGGGGGCGAACATCGTGGGCCTGGTTGGTCCAAGCGCCCTTGAACGTATCGTCGTAGAACTGAAGACCACGGGCGAACAACGCATTTTCCCTTCGCGATACCTCTTCATCTTCATCGGAGCCAAGCCACACACAGAATGGCTGCAGGATACCCTGGCCCTGGATGACCACGGCTTTGTTCTCACCGGGGCTGACCTCGCAGACCTTCCTCCCGAGTTCAGCCACTTGGGGCGAAGACGATTGCCCTTGGAAACCAGCGTGCCCGGCATATTCGCGGCCGGAGACGTTCGGCATGGCTCGGTGAAACGCGTAACGGCCGCCGCCGGCGAAGGCTCAACAGCAGTGGCAATGATCCACGAACACCTGCGCCTCCTTCGGAATGGACCCGCTACCAAACACTGAACCTTAGGAGGCAAGGCGTGCCGGAAAGTTTAGGCGACGCAGACCCAACAACGGCCCGTACGCTGGGCGTGCTCGCAGAACCGGAGGTCACCGCCGAGTTTGCCGAGCGTAACGGCAGAGAAGTGGGCCATCTTCTGAACCTTGCCGATGAACGCCACAACTGGTCCGTGGTAGTCGAGTACCAGGACTTTACGGCGGGCAACGGGTTGACCCCGATGTTGGATTCCTTGGCGAAACACCGGACCCACCGTGCATGGGATGTCATGGTTTGCCTGACCGATCTTCCGATTCGTCTTGAGGGCCGGACTGTGGTCGCGGAAGTCGCGCTCGGGGAGCCCATCTCCCTGGTTTCTTTGCCCGCGCTCGGCGCCGTCAACATTGATCGCCGAGTCCGCTCCGCCGTCACCGACCTCGGGTGGGCGATGCATCGCCATTTCGATCCCGAGGATGACTACGGGGATTTCGGTCCACCATCGCTGCACCAATCGCGGCGTATTGAGAGTGCGGTCCTTGACGAGGGGCCGATCGGGTTTCGCTACCTTTCAGCAACCCGTCTCGGGCGGGGGCGGTTGCTGGCGGGCATGCTCCGGGCGAACCGTCCTTGGCGTCTGGTCTTCGGATTGAGAAGCGCAATGGCTGCCGCCATTGCCACGGGTGCCTTCGCGCTTGTCACGAACACAATCTGGCAACTCGCAGACTTGCTGGGTGCGACGAGGTTGATTTTGCTGATGATCCTTTCGATCTGTTCGATGGTGTTCTGGATCATCACCCAACACGACCTATGGGAAAGCCCCCGGCGAGACAATGCCCTCGAACGCTACAAGGCTTCCTTGTACAACACCTCTACGGTGTGGTCACTGGTGATTGGCGTCGTGATCAGCTACGTCCTGTTGTTCGTCGCCGTGCTGCTGGCGGCGGCGTTTACCATCGACGCAGATCTATTGGCGCAGACCCTGCAACATCCGGTGACCGTTTGGGACTTTGCGGAAGTCGCATGGATGACGACGTCGGCGGTGCTCATCGGTGGGGCGTTGGGCTCGGGATTCGAGTCAAAGGATGACATTCTTCGGGCGGCTTACGGCCAACGGGAACGTCATCGTCGACAGTCGGCCGACCAAAGCGAATAATCCGTCGCGCGTGAAGCCCGGCCGGCAGTCATGCGGGCCGCACTGACCGCTTTCCTGCCTCGGGGCCTAAATACCTCGGAGGAAGGTTGGCCGGTGCTCGATCCCGTGGCTGGTGAGGCCATAAAAGACGGGCAGGATCACGAAAATCACCGACGCGATCAGTGGATGGACGAGGACACCCACCGCCCCCGCCGCAAGGTAAAGCACGACGCCGGCCGCAGCACGGGGCCGCTCACGTGCGAAGTAGGAATCTTCCACCTCCTCTTCGGTGAGTTCGGGATGCCGGGCAAGGTGTGAGAAGAACACCAGCCATGACAGGCACAGCAGGGCCCCGATGATCGCGTACAGTGCGACGCCGACCCTTTCGTCGGTCAGGTTGCCCGTCTTGCCGGTATCGATGATAACCGCGGTGGGCCAAGGCAAAAGCGCCAGCGTCGCGAGGATTCCCAGGTTAGACCAGTGTAGGCCGATGTCCATCTCCCGGATTCGGGTGAAGGCGGATTTATGGTTGAGCCAGATTACGGCCAAGTACAGGTAGGAGGCCGCGTACGCCAGGTATGTCGGCCATTGACCCAGCAATGCCGCCAGCAACCCCCCGGGCTCGGTCTCTGGCGGCTGCAGTTCAAGTACCAGGAGCGTTATGACGATCGCGATAACAGCGTCACTGAACGCCTCGGCACGGCCGGTGTCTGAACGTGTCACCTTCTGCTCCTATGCCTGAGGATCAGCTGGCCCTGGGTGCTTTTCGCTGGTGCTGTGACGCTGGAAGGCCTCTAGGCGTCGTCGCCGGGCAGCTTGTAAGCGAGCACGTCGACGCTCTGTATGTTCGGTTCCACGCTGAACAGCTCGGCTCCGTGAGCGGCAAGAGCTTGCCCGACACCCCCGGCCAGGTGGGCCTGCCGGGCCTCGTCATCGGGAAATACATCGAAGACGCCGAAGGTCGATTCGTCAAACTGGAGGGCGAACCAAGCGCGCGTACCAAGCTCCTGTTCTACGACGGAGCGTGCGCTGCGGAGGAAATCCGCGACGTCCTTCTCCTTGCCGGGCTTGGCCTTCAAGGTCACCGACAACGCAAACTCAATCATGCTGCTCACCCAGCCGGATCCCGTTGATTCCATACTGCACGACAGTTTTCATGGCGAGTCTCCTTGGAACGGTACTGCGTTGGGATGATGCGGACCGAACGGGCCTCGTGGAACCACCTCAACCTATCGAGGGAGCGGCGCGACTCACTGCCCAGTCTGGCAGTGATCGGTGGTCACCACAAGAGAGAATGCCGATGTCGACGCCAGTGAATCAGGGTTACAGTGCGGCGGCGCGGGCTGGTGGGCACCGCACTGGCCGGCTCGGGCATAAACCCGGAACTCTGCCTGCTGACCGCGGACACTTTTCTGCTAAATTGGCCGGCGTTTCCCTAGGGACTCTCTATCGGCATTTTCCAACGAAGACGGATCTGGTGGGGGCTGTGCTCGCTGAGTACGTCGAGCAAATCACCGTCGAAGCCGAGTCGGCGCTCGATCACGCCAAGAAAGGCCGTGGTTCGCCACTTTTGATCATCATTTCGTTCCTGCGCGAGGTCGTCCGGATTTCTGCGCTGAACGCGGCCGCGAAATCTGCCGCTCCTGCTCTTGGGGCTGCCGCGGACATCGATGAAACCCGTGCGGCGGCGGCGTTATCCGATTTCGGCAGTGCCTTTGGATCAGGCAGAACCGGTACGCGAGCGGTGGGCCGCGCTGGTTCTGCCACGCCTTACGGTCGATGCGGCCCGGTCTTTTCGCGGTCACGTTGGAGAGCAGTAGGTATAACGGCACGTCAGATTCGCTGGCAGCAAATCAGCAATTTCCAGGAGACCGGCTATTTGCTGGTCCTGCTCCCAGCCCCTGAAGATTTCAGACGTCGTCCACGGCGCGGCATTCTTCAACTGGGCCAACCGGCTGATGCTCTCGCTCGGAGAAGCCGAAGCCGCCTCCTGAACACTTCCTGACAACACTGCCTCTTCTCGAAAGAAGGGGCGGTGTTGTCGTTTGCCGGCCAGAGGTCACCAACACCACCTACTTCCCCCTACGACACCCCCGGGGATAACATCGCCATCCCGATCAGCTCCACCGAATACGCACAGGTCAACGCTGAATTCATATACCGCAGCAGCACAATCGCACCCACCACCCGCGTCACCCTGCCGGCGGCGACCCACAAGCCAGAGGACGCGGCCGCCGTCGAACACCACATGGAAACCATCCAGTTCCGTCCGCCGGCGGCTGCTAACTGCACACTCACCAGCCCCGAGCACGCCGCGCCCATCCCCACCATCGGCTACATCAACTGGTGGGAAGGCAGAGGATCCAAAGCCCACCCATACCTCCAACTAGCCCTCGACACCGACCCCGGCTACCGCTTCGCGCCTCACCGACCACATGCTCGGCGCCGGCATCATCGCAAGCTGGAACACCAACAAAAACACCGCCTACCGGAACGACTTGGACATGCCATAAGAATCAGGGCTCAACCTGATGGCCTAAAAAAGCGGGACTTTCCCAGCCACACCATTCCAGATCTACCGGGAGACCACAGCAGCAGGTCCGTTGACAGAGGAACGATCCACGTCGCAGCAGGCCAGCCGCCGTGCACTTCGTTTTGCAGACGCACAAGAGACACCGCTTAGGTCAAAGCCGGGGCTCAGTGCTACGAACTTAACAGCGATTCAGGGATGTACTAACAACCTTGCCCGAAACGTGGACCAGTTGGGCCACGATTCGATTCACCAGTCCTTCTCGCTCCTCGTTGATGTCTACGGGGATGTGCGCCTCGTCGGATTCAAGACCCTCAAACGTAGCCAGCTTGGAGCCCAGCAAGCTTCCGGGCATGTACTGGTGTTTCCTGCTGCTCAGCCGATTCGAGATGGTGACGGCGTCCCCGGCGAGGTGGATGAACACGACATCCGGGGCGAGGCTCCGCAGCAGGTCGCGGTAACTGCGCTTGAGCGCAGAGCACGCGATGATGCAGGAGTCCGCCCCCCGCGGGCGGGTTGGCCAACGCGGCGCCCTTTTCTGCGAGCCAAGGCGCCCGGTCGTCGTCGTTCAGCGGAACTCCGCCGGCCATCTTGGCCTTATTTGCGGCAGGGTGGAAGTCGTTGCCGTCAAAGAAGTCAACGGCCAGCCGCTCCCCCAGCAGCAACCCGACCGTTGATTTCCCGCACCCGGACACGCCCATCACCACCAGCGGCGGCAGCACCGTCACGATGCACTTCCTGTACCGAAGCTCAGCAGCACTTTCCCTGATTCAGCGGAGTTGCGGGCCACAGCGAAAGCCTCAAGCGCCTGTTCCACAGGAAAGTCGTGCGTAATGATGGGACCGATACTCAGGGAGCTGTCCGCGAGTGCTTCAATGACTTCGTCGATCTCGTCGTTGAACCGGAAGGAACCTTTCAGTTCAAGCTCCCGCGTGATGGCCAGGGAAATCAGCACCGGCTGCGGACCGGTGGGCAGCAGCCCAACCATCACCACCGTGCCCCCGCGGGTTGCGCCCTGGATGGCGGAGGCGAGGCCGTGGTGGTTGCCGGAAGATTCAATCACGACGTCGGCCTCCACGGCAGCGATCGCCTCAGCGTCCTCGGCGGTGATGACGTTGTCCGCCCCCACCGCTTTGGCAATTTCAAGCGGCTTTTCATGCATGTCGACGGCGGTAATCCGGCGCGCACCGGCGCGTTTCAGGACCGCGACCGCAAGTGCGCCGATGGGGCCACTGCCGATCACGAGCGCCGTCTTTCCATTGACGTCACCGGCCCTCTCTACAGCGTGCCAGGCCACGGAAGCGGGCTCGATCAGCGCCGCAGTGCGCAGGTCGATACTGTTGGGCAGCGCCCGGAGCATCCTCGTCGGGAGGTTCACGAATCGGCTGAAAGCCCCGTCCTTGTGTGGGTAGCGCGCCGCGCTGCCCAGGTACGTGCAGCCCGGCGAGAGATTGGGGCGGTCTGCCGGATACCGGGCAACACCGGGGCCGGGGGTGGCGGGATGAACCGTCACGGGGGTCCCGGCGTCGGGACCGGTTCCGTCCGCAGCAGGGCGGAGCACGGTCCCGGAAATTTCATGCCCCAAGACCAACGGCGCCTTCAAGATCGACTCCCCGGCTGCGCCATGAAGCCAGTAGTGCAGGTCCGATCCGCAAACACCGCCGTAGTGAACTTCAACGACTGCCTCGTTTGGAGCTGGAGCGGCGAGGGTGAGTTCTTCGATCCGTAAGTCGCCGGCGGCATGAGCAACCACGGCGGGACCTGTCACTGGAAGGGCTGTATCAATACTCATCAGACCACCACCGTCATTCCGCCATCGATAAAGATGGTTTGTCCGTTGACGAAGTTCGAGCCGCCGGATGCTAACCAGACTGCCGGGCCCGCCAGATCCTGCACAGTCCCCCACCGGTTCGCCGGAGTCCGGCCAAGGATCCAGGAATTGAACTGCTCGTCGTCCACCAGGTTTTGGGTCATTTCGGTGTGGATGTAGCCCGGCGCAATCCCGTTGATCTGCAGCCCGGACGAAGCCCACTCGGCGGTCATCGCGCGGGTGAGGTTCCGCAGTCCGCCCTTCGCCGCTACATACGGGGCGATGGTGGGCCGGGCCAGGTCGGTCTGCACCGAGCAGATGTTGATGATCTTGCCGTGGCCGCGGGGAATCATAAAGCGGGCTGCTTCCCGGCCCACCAGGAAGGCGCTGGTCAGGTCAGTGGAGATGACCCGATCCCAGTCCTTCACGTCCAGGTCCAGCATCGGCACGCGGTGCTGGATGCCCGCGTTGTTCACCAGAATCCCGAGCGGCCCTACGTGCTCTTCCACCCAGGCGATGCCCCGCGCCACTCCGGTATCGCTCGTAACGTCGAAAGCGACACTGTGGATCCGGCCGGGCGCGTAGTCGGCTGCCATGGCGGCAGCGGCGTCCTTGAGCCGCTCCTCGGTGACGCCGTTCAGCACCACTGTTGCGCCGGCGTCGGCGAGAGCCCGTGCCAGTCCGTTGCCGATCCCCCGGCTCGAACCTGTTACCAAGGCAACCCGACCTGTCAGGTCGAAAAGTGAACTCATGAAAACGGCCCTGACTGCACCAGGTTGGCTGGAGCCTGCCCATCTGCCAGGGCTTTGAGCTGTTTCCGGAGGAGCTTCAGGATCCGCGGTTGGAACGCTGACGCGTTGCCGCCCACGTGAGGCGTGATCAAGGCGTTGGTAGTGGACCACAGAGGATGGTCCTTCGGCAGCGGTTCGGGATCGACGACGTCGATGGCGCACTGCAGGCGACCGGACAGGACCTCCTTGGTCAGCGCCGAGGTGTCCACCACGGAGCCTCGGCCCACGTTAACCACCAAGGCACCATCCGGGAGGGCGGCAAGAACCTCTTCACCGATCAGTTGATGGGTGTGTTGGTTCAGGGGAAGCACCGACACAAGAATGTCGTGGCTGGTGGCAAGCGCGACGAGCTCCGAGGAGGCGTGCACGTTACCGTGCTCATCGGTGCGGGCGGAGCTGCCCACCCGGGTGACCGTGACTTCGAAAGGCTGCAAGCGGCGGAGGATCTCCTGCCCGATCCCTCCGATTCCCACCAGCAGGACGCGCCGGTCGGCCAGGGACTGGCGCCGCTCTGGCCGCCAGAGGCCGGACTGCTGGTCCCGGACCGCTTGGTCGATACCGCGCAGCTTGGCAAGGATTAGCCCGATGGCTAGTTCTGCCGTGGCTGCCGCGTGGACGCCGGAGGCATTGGCGACTCCGACCGCCGGACCCGCTGCCTCAATCACGCCGTCGTACCCGGTCGACTGGGTCTGGACGAATTTCAGGGACTCAACCTTGGCGAGGGAACCCAACACTGCGCCGGCGTTGATGTACGGGAGGACAACGCCGTCAATCTCTGCGAGCGTCCCGCCGTCGGGATCTGCTTCCAGGTCCCAGACCACCCCCCGCAGCCCTTCGGGTAAAGGAGAGAGATCATCGAGGAGCTGCCGGTCCGGGAGGCTGACGGTGCGCACAGTTTGCATGGGTAAACCTATCAATCGGTCTGGTGGGGGCTGCGGCTAGCGGCGGTCGAAGGTGAGGCCGCCGGGGACCTGGAATGTCGGCATGAGTTCGAGCATGCCGACGTTGACGTGGCGGGGAGTTTCGATTGCGTAGTCCAGGGCGTTCACGATGTCGTCGGTGGTCAATGACTCGTAGCCTTCGTAGTAGGTCTGCCAGGCTTCTTCCATGGCCTCGGGCGTGCCACCCATGTTGCGGCCGAAGATCTCGGTCTCCACACGGCCCGGGCAGATTTCGGTGACGCGGATTCGCTTGCCGACGGTGTCGTTCCTGAGCTGGCGGGAAATCTGGTGCACGGCGGCTTTGGTGGCGTGATAAACCGTGTGTCCGTAGAAGTTGTAGGTGCCTGCAATCGAACTGATGTTGATGACGTGGCCGAGGTCGCGCTCCACCATTCCGGGCAGCACCAGCCGTGTGAGCTGCAGCAGGCCGCGCAGGTTCACGTCCACCAGTTCGTCGATATCCTCTTCGGACGAGTCCAGGATGTTGCCGGGCCGGGAAACTCCGGCGCAGTTCACCAGGACGTCCACCTTGAGGTCATTCACGACGGCGGCCAGGGCGGCCGTGTCGGTCAGGTCCACCACGTGCGGAACTGCTCCGGTGCGGTCGGCCAGTTCGGCGAGGCGTTCCTCGTTGCGGGCGACGGCGTGGACGGTGAGGCCGCGCTTGGCGAGTCGTTCGGCGATGGCGGCACCCATACCGGTTGAAGCTCCGGTGACGAGGGCTGTGGTGTAGTCAGAAAAAGACATTGGGGTTCTCCAAAAAGGTGGGGAATCGGTAGGCGAAGTGCACCGGACCGGGTGATCCGGCGCACTTCGCTATTTAGGAAGGGTTAGGCGTCGCGCAGCGGTTCGTGGGCGCGGTCCTTGACGGTGCTGACCGCGATGAGGGTGCCCAGCGCTGTGATCACTGCGTAGAACGCCGGCATGTAGATGTTGCCGGTGCTGCTGATCAACCAAGTCATGAGAAGGGGGGCCGTACCGCCAAAGAGTGCCGAAGAGATGTTGTACCCAAGGCCGTAAGCGGAGTAGCGGACGCGTGTGGGGAACAGTTCAACGATGAGGATGTGGATCACTGCCGTGTGGCCTGCGAAGACGATTGCCATGATGCAGGCACCGAGGATGGCCAAGCCCATTTCCCCGGTGGCGATCAATGCGTAGGACGGGATGCCGAGGACTGCCATGGCGATGGCGGACCCGGCGATGACCTTCTTGCGGCCCACTCGGTCGGAGAGGGCGCCCATGAACGGGATGGCGATGCAGATGACAACCAGGCTGCACGCGGTAACCAGCAGTGCCTCGCCAATGGTGAAGTTCAGCTGCTTGCCCTTGAGGAACGTGGGCATGTACGAGAACAGGACGTAGTAGCCGGAGCCGTTCATCAGCGGGATGAAGAGTGCCAGGAGCATGGCCCGGCGGTGCTCGGCAGACTTGAAGGCTTCCTTGAGCGGGTTCCTGGAAAGGCCGCCCTCTTCCTTCAGCTTGACGAAGTTGGGGGTGTCGCTGATGGCCTTGCGAATGTACCAACCAATGATGCCCATGGGGATGGCGACAAGGAACGGGATGCGCCATGCGAACGAGCCGAAGCCCCCGCCGTCGATCGCTGCCTGGGTGAGCCACGGCGACATGGAGTAAGCGACCAAAGTACCGGTAAGCAGTGCCGCGAAGGATGCGATCTGGGCGTAGGAGGTGATGATGCCGCGCTTGCCTTCCGGGGCGTGCTCAGCGAGGAAGGTCATGGCGCCGGCAGCTTCACCGCCGACGGAGAAGCCCTGCAGGAGACGCAGGAGAACCAACAGAATGGGGGCCGCGATGCCGATGGCCGCGTAGGAGGGCAAGAGGCCGATGCCGGCCGTGGCAACACTGATCAGGAGAATGACGAAGACCAGGAGCTTTTGCCTGCCGATCCGGTCCCCGAGGTAGCCGCACACGACGGCGCCGAGCGGGCGGACGAAGAAAGAGACCGCATATCCTGCGAACACGAAGAGCAGGGCGTTGTCCGGGTTCCCGGGCGCCAGGAAGACGAGGGCCAGCGTTCCCGCCATGAAGGCGAAAATGCCGTTGTCGTACAGTTCCACGAAGATGCCAACACAACCTGCGGTGACAACCTTGCGGGTTTGGCGGCCCGTGAGCCGCTCATGCTGCGCGGGCGCAGCGTTGGTGCTTGCGGTCATGACTTTTCCTTACTGAGATGAGCGTAGCAACGCCTACTGGTATGACGACAGGGTTTTAGCTGCATGCCGCAACTGGTAGGTCCTGCCACTGGGGACGGCATCCGATGCCGAGGAGTCCGAAGACGGTGTTAACGGATTCGCGGAGGGTTTCGAGTTGGGCCCGCGAGCGCCTGTGGACGGCAGTTGCCTCCGCCACTGTTGTTTTCCGAAAACGGACTTTGTCCCCTGGCCTCGCTTGGGCCAGGACATCCAGTCCGGTGCTGGTGACTACTGCGAGTACCGGATACCCGGCGGTGACGCCACGTCCACGGTGCAGTACCAGCAGCTCTTCCCTTGAGGGAACCTCGACGGCGCCCACTGGCACGCCGCGGGAAAGCACCTCACCGGTGGTGGTTCTTTCCGGAAGCTCCCCGCCGAGTCGCAGACCGATGTGGTTGCTGCGGCCGCTGACTGCGTACTCGGTGGTGAAGAGCAATTCACCGGATTCGCCGAACTCGGCGACATCCGGCCCGTCGGTCACGTCGACCAACAAGTCTGATCCCATGCTCGGGCGTTCAAGGCCGAGCCGGAAAAGGGGAAGGTCGAAGTACGGCTGGCGTACTGGGCCCACGCTCCTACGGGTGAGCAGCGTAGTTCCTTCCTTGAGCTGAAGCCCGAAGCCCACGACCGTGTCCGGGGCTGCACTGCCGAGCAAGGTCTCTGCCTCGACGGAACCGTGGATAGCAAGGTAGGCGCGGAGGCCACGATGGATCCCGCGAAGGGAAACCGATTCGCCGGCCCGTACGGACACGGGCTCCCACTGGCTGGCCGGACGTCCGCCAACTGTGAGCGTGAGTGGAGCCCCGGTGACGGCGATCAGGATGTCGGTGGTGGCCTTCATCCGGAAGTCCAGGGCCGTGATCTCCACCAGGGGATGGTTGTCCAGGTTCCCTGCCAGGATGTTGGCGGCACGGGCCGAGTACTGGTCCAGGGCCCCGTTGACCGGAAGGCCGAAGCGGGGGCCACGGGTCCTGCCGAGGTCAGTAACCACCGAGTTGCCTGGCTGCTGGATGAGGATTTCGCCGGTCATGGCTGCACCCCTGGTTCCAAGGGTTCCAGCTCCAGGCCGGCGTAGTCGCTGAACTCCTCTGGGCGGATCTGGCGGAACCGCAGGATGTCCCCCGGCTTGTAAGGCACCAGAGGCTCGCGACGAATGTTCAGTACCGAAAAGGGAGTCTGTCCGATGACGCACCAACCACCCGGGGCCATTGCCGGAGCGATGACTGCCTGCCGACCGGCCACAGAGACGGCTCCAGCCGGGACGCTGAGCCGGGGATCCTTGAGCCGCGGCACGGGCTTGGGGAATGCGGGCCCGTCCATCATCGGGGACCCGGCGGGCGCGCCGAGGCAGCGGACGGTGTACGTCTTTTCGATGTGGAGGCGGATGACCTCCTCCACGGAGATCCCCTGGTGCTCAGCGACGCGCTCCAAGTCGGGGCCGTACCCGCCGCCATACACGACGGGGACATCGAACTCGCGGGGTGCTTTTGCGGACTCGTCGGCGTGGGCGAGCTCCAACAGTCCCAGCTTTACGAAGGCCCGGACCTGGCGGGCAGAAACGAGGAGGGGATCGAACTCCACCAACACCGAATCGTAGGTGGGAACCGCGCCGTGTAGACCTTCGGCACCGCAGTTTTCGAGCCAGTTGGCCAGCCCATGGACGGTGAGCCAGTTCTGTTCGCTCGCTTCGGAGATGGCAACCACACGCACTGCGGAGTCTCCGGACTCGTAGATCTCGGTGGGAGACGCTGTGAGGACGGACATGTCAGGCCGCTTTCTTCTTTGCGTCCATGACCTCAGCCAGGGGTGCGATGTGGACACCGGCGGTAATGAGTTCCGAACGGATCCGACGTGCCAGCTGCACGGCGCCAGGGTTGTCCCCGTGCAGGAGGAGGGTGTCCACGGCGATGTCCAGGTCCGCACCGTTGGCGCAGCGGACCTTGCCCTCAACCACCATGCGCAGGGTACGGTCCACGATCTCCGTAGGATCATGCAGCACGGCACCGGGCTGGCTGCGGGGAACCAGCGTGCCGTCTTCCTGGTAGGCGCGGTCCACGATGCCCACGATTGCGACGTCCAGCCCGGCGTCGCGTGACGCTGCAGCCAGTTCGCCTTCCTGGGCCACCACGATCAGTTCGTTGTCGACGCGGACCGCGGCTTCAGCCACAGCCTTGGCATAGTCGTCGCGGACTGCGACGAGGTTGCCAATCCGGCCGTGCGGGGCCAGGTGCGTGACCTTGGTGCCGTGGAAAGCGGCGAAGCCGTTCAACGCGCCCAGCTGATAAAGAACATCGTTCCGGACCTCGTCGGCAGTGAGGCCCATGTCCCGCCGTCCGAACCCTCGCAGGTCAGGGAAGCTTGGATGTGCCCCGATGCCGACTCCGCGGCGAACGCACTCAGCCACCGTGGCCGCCATGATGTCCGGATCACCGGCATGGAACCCGCACGCGATATTGGCGCTTGAAACGATCTCCAGGAGCTCGGAATCGTCGCCAATGGTGTAGGCGCCAAATCCCTCTCCAAGATCCGCTACAAGATCAATTATCGGGTTCACGTGGTTCTCTTTCCGTGTGGTTCTGCAGGTAATGCGGGAATTTGCCAACGCCGCGTAATGGGTCATAAAAGAATTCCCGGTAAATGGCAGTCGCCGGAGTAAATCGGGGGCGTTGCCTGAAGTTCGTTCCAAAAGTCTCGCACCCGTCGGGACCCCTGCACAAAGACCTAATAGCTATCCCGTGATAGGTCTCCGTTATGACGTACACCACCCGGCCCTGTGGCATGGGTCCCAGCGGAACCCTGCTGGGAGATGCGTCTATATTTGAACATCGGGACCTGCCACCCAGGGGACTTCCCACCCACGGGGCACGGCTCCAGGAAGGTACATCCATGGACACGCGGAAGCTCTCATACTTCGTTCAGATCGTTGACTCCGGGAGCATCACGAAGGCCGCGGCTGCCCTCCATGTGGCCCAGCCGGCCCTCAGCCAGCAAGTCTCGGCACTGGAGAACGATCTCAAGCAGCGGCTGCTGATCCGCAGCAAGCAAGGCGTCGAACCCACGGCAGCCGGGCACACGCTCTACCGCCATGCACAGTCGATCCTGCGGCTGGTGGAGCAAGCCCGCCAGGACGTCGCTTCCTCCGGCGCCGCACCCGGGCCGGGTGTCCATTGCCATCGCGCCGTACAGCATGGCCTCCAGCCTGACTCCCCAGATCATCAGCGAGGTCGGCCGCCGCTACCCGGATATCGTGGTCCACCTGACCGAAATTTTTGGCGGAGTCCTGAGCGAAGCCATCAAGAACGGCCGCCTCGACATGGCGTTGATTTACGAGCCTGGAAAGATCCGGGGCGTTCAATTCACCACCATGATCGTCGAAGACCTCCACCTGGTGGTGCACCCGGACGTGGACCTCGCCCCCGGCAAAGACGGCAAGAACACCATCACGCTTGCGGAAGCCAGCACAGTAGGGCTGTTCCTGCCGGAGAAGAACCACACCCTTCGCCAGCTCATCGAAAAAGGCTTGGCGGACCAGGACCTGCCTTTGAGGCTGGTGGGCGAAGTGGAATCCGTCCCTTCCCTGACCAGGCTCATCCGGGCGAACCTCGGCGGCACGGTGTTGCCCAAATCAGCAGC
The DNA here is from genome assembly GCF_040137855.1 of Paenarthrobacter sp. CAP02. Taxonomy (NCBI): domain Bacteria; kingdom Bacillati; phylum Actinomycetota; class Actinomycetes; order Micrococcales; family Micrococcaceae; genus Paenarthrobacter; species Paenarthrobacter sp. CAP02. The sequence continues at coordinate 100,754 of NZ_JBEEII010000013.1, forward strand.
GGATGCCCTCTTCCCGGACCAGGACTTCAAGGTGCTGCGGATCGTGGAACCCGGCCTGCAGAGCAAGATCGCCCTGTGCACCCCGGACCACGAGCCCTTGTCCGAGGCCGCGTCTGCCGTGCTGCTGGTGGTCAAAGAGATGCTCCATCAGCAACTGATCAACAAGTACGGGACCGACCCCGTGCAACTCCCGGCCCATCCATAACAAAGCCTTATCCGGACAGACAGCTTTGGTCTTATTCAAGACCGTTCTAATTTCCTAATATCGAATTAGCAAACAATTCGAAACCAGCTCACGGATTCCGCGGGCACGTTCAAAGGAAACAACGGTGAAAAAGATCAGCACAGCCGGATGGGTGTCGAATCCAACCCGCGGAACCCTCAGCGCACGAACCGGATTCCATTGCCCACGGAACGGCTTCTGGCGCCCACTTGGCGGGATCGGCGAACCGCTGTTCGTCTTTGAAGGAAGCCTGATGCCGGCGCACGCGGGCAACAGCATTGAATGGCACTTGGTGGACACCCGGCCCGGTCGCGCCGGCCTCGACTGACCCGGCCACCCGCCGTCGTACCTTAACCGAATCTGCACCACGTTGAGGCGCCCTGCCACCGGCAAGGCGCCTTTCTTGTGCTCGAATACAGCAAGCCAAAGAGTCAACGGCACGCCAAAGACCGGCCGCTGCTGATGTACCAGCAGCGGCCGGTCCGGGCCGGAGCTCCTAGTCTTCGACCAGGAGGCCCTTCTCTTTCAGCTTCTCCGTCAGGCCGCACAGCTCAATGGTGTTGCCGCCGTCGTGGTAAAGCTTGATGAGTTCGCGCTCATGGTCGTCGCGGGCTTGGGACAAGGCGATGACTTCCTCGGCCTCCTCGCGGCGAACTACTACTACCCCGTCAGCGTCACCGCGAAGGATGTCGCCTGGGTAGATGATTTCGTCGCCGAAGATAATCGGGTGGTTGATCGGGCCAAGCGTTTCCTTCACCGTGCCCTTGATGCTGATGCTGCCGGAGAAGACGGGCAGGCCGAGCGCGATCAGGTCCTGGGTGTCGCGGACGCCGGAATCGGTGACCATCGCGGCGATTCCCTTGGCCTTCATGGCGTTGCCCAGGACGTCGCCGAACGTGCCGGCCTCGGCCATTTCCTGTGCGCCAACAAGCACGACGTCACCCGCCTGTGCATAGTGGATGGCCACCTGGAGCATGAGGTTGTCCTGCGGTGCACAGGCGACGGTGACGGCCGGACCACAGAAGGACATGGAGCGGTCAATCGGCTTGATCTTGGAGCTCAAGGCGCCCCGGCGGCCCTGCGCTTCATGGATCGTTGCAGAAGAGAAGGCGGCGAGGCGGCTGACGACATCAGCCTCGGGCCGCTCGAACTTGGTCTTGACGTGGATCATTTCCTGGGTCTTTCTAGGTGAGATTGTTGACGGCATCGCGGATGGAATCCACGCCGGCGTTGATGGTCTCCAGCGAAGTGGCGAAGGAGATGCGGAAGTAGGGACCAAGGCCGTAGGCCGAACCCTGGATGACGGCCACGCGCGCGGCGTCCAGCAGATAGAGCGTGAAATCCTGATCGTTCTCGATGATCCGGCCGTCAGGCGCGGATTTGCCGATTACCCCTGAGCAGTTCACGTAGGCATAGAAGGCACCTTCCGCCGGCGCAACTGACAGGCCGTCGATTGCGTTCAAACCCTCGACGGCGGCGTCCCGGCGCTTGCGGTAAACCTCCACACTGTCGCGAACGAAGGACTGATCGCCGTTCAGCGCGGCGGCTGCGGCTGCCTGGCTGATGGACGACGGGCACGACGACGTCTGGGACTGCAGTTTGTTCATCGCCGCGATCAAGGGCGCCGGCCCGACGCCGTAGCCCAGCCGCCAACCGGTCATCGCGTAGGCCTTGGAAACGCCGTTAACCAACAGGATCCGATCCTTGAGAGCCGGAGCGGCAGTGACCAAGCTGGTTACGCGGCCGTCGCCGAAGTTGACTTCGTCGTAGATTTCATCGGTGAGGACGAAGACGTGGGGGTGTTCACCGAGGACCGCTCCAAGAGCCTGAAGTTCCTTGCGGGAGTAGACCGCACCGGTCGGGTTGGATGGCGCGTTGAGGATCAGCCATTTGGTCTTGGGGGTGATGGCATTTTCCAACGCGTCCGGCGTGAGCTTGAAGCCAGTGTCTTCGCCGCACGCGACGATCACGGGCGTGCCGTCGTTGGCCAGGACCATGTCCGGGTAGGAAACCCAGTACGGCGCCGGGACAATTACTTCATCGCCTTCATTGAGCGATGCCATGAGTGCGACGTACAGGACCTGCTTGGCGCCGCCGCCAATAGTGAGCTGGTTTCGCTCGTAGTGGTGCCCGGTGTGGCCTTCGATCTTTCGAAGGATGGCCGTCTGCAGCTCGGGCGTACCAGTCACCGAGGTGTACTTGGTCTCGCCGGCGTGGATTGCCTCGATGGCGGCGGCCTTGATGTGGTCCGGGGTGTCGAAGTCCGGCTCGCCAACAGTAAGGTCGATGATCGGGATGCCTTCAGCTTTCAGTTCGCGGACGCGGGCGGCCGCGGCAACGCTGGCGGAGGACTTGATACGCGTGACCCTCGACGCCGGCAGGAACTCAGACATGTCTCCTCCAGGAATGTGGAACTCGGGACGCGCGGATTCGCGTATCCCTTTTTCGAGACTAGGGATCCGGGGGCGCTGTGGATAAGACCTAATGTGCGTGGATTCATAAGAGGGTCTTATGACGTCCGGCCTTGTACCGGTGATCCGTGTGCTGATTAGGGTGTTTTCCAGCCCGGACGGGTTGTGGCTATGCACTTTGCTTATGGGCTCACACGTTATTGGTATTTCCGCGGCTGGACGAAGGCTGCCTAGATTCATAGCTCAGAAGTGTTCGCCAATCGTCGGAGAGAGAGACAATGCGCGCCCAAGTCGGGTCAGTCCAGAGCCGACCGCCTACTGGCAGATACAGTTATCGCGCCAAGGAACCCGTCCGACCCGAAGCTGCGGACGACCAGGAACATGCCAAGCTCACGCGCGCCCTCGCCGCCCACCGGCAACTCCTCTCCCACGCGGCAAGTGCCATTCGGAATTTGACCGCAGCAAGAAACGAGTTGATCGCCCAAGCTATAGAGGACGGGCTTCCCGTCGGCACTGTTGCTGCCGTCGCCGGAGAGAACATCAAAGCAGTCCGGACCATCGCTTTGGCTTATGAAGAGCTTTATCCGAGCGGACTCCCCCGCCAGGCCCATCTGTCCCCGTTACGGGCGAAAAGCGAGGAGCTCCGGACCGCCGAAGCTCATCGGGACCAGATCCTTGGGCGCCGCGAAGCCCTCATTCTCATGGCACGCCGGAAGCAGGTCTGTGATGACTTGGAACTTGCTTCGCTGACCGGGCTTACCCCGGACCACATCCGGCGGACTGTACGTGGCAACCCCCGGTCTTCCTAAATCCGCAACACCTTTTGATGCTGTGCCTGCTGTGGTCGATCGATGCGATGGAGAACCACATGGACATGATGTTGAGGGGTGGGTTCAGACGGTCTTTCCTACATCCGCCGGCAGTGGAGATGATGTTGATGATCGCCAATCGCCGCTCAAGTGGTCTATGGCCTCGGAACCTATAAAGACGCCCGGATGTTGACCGCGAACACGTTCTCACGTCCTTCGCTCGATAAAGGCGATTTAGGTGGACAATGTCCGCTCCCACTTTGGTCTGACAAAAGGACCGGCCGGGGTCGGTCGCCTCGCGGCAGCAACCAGCCCAACCACTAACTTTGACGGAGCATCTCGACGCCACGTTGCGCTCGGTCCCTCTGCCCTGCAGAGGTTGAGGACAACCACGACCTATCGGACGAATCAAGAGAAGAACGCATAACCCCAGCATGAGCACGCATGCGGAGGGCCCCGCCGGCCGCGGCCGAGCCTGAAGCCGTTCCCCACAACCCAAATGACCCCGCGGCGCCAGGCACACACAGTGTCAGAGCGTCCTGGCCGCTCCGGCGGCTGCACGGCCCAAAGGAACAAACTTTGAAAAAGCCTGGTTAGGACCTCAGCGGGCATTTTCGGCATGCCCTGACGCACGTGGCTTAGCGTCTCCGATCTTGGATGCCTGGACGTTCGACTCAAACGAACAGCAGTATCAGCCGACGGAATTGCGCCTGTCGGCGCTCCGGTCGAACTGCGGATAGATGGAACGTCCAGCTCCTACCGTGTGTCCCTTTGCTTCAGTACTTAATGGGTTCCATGCGGCCCGAGCGCAGGGAAAGCACGGCTGCTTCG
>NZ_JBEEII010000014.1:0-95565 GCF_040137855.1 Paenarthrobacter sp. CAP02
TTAACAAGGGGGAGCCCCGACCACGACGGTCGGGGCTCCCCCCATTTAACACCCCAACAGCTCAGGTACTGTCATGGGATGAATCTCACCCGGAACATCCCCTTTGACTCCGCCGACACCGCGGACGGACGCGGGCCATTGACCTTGCGCCCGTTGGAGTTCCAGGATGCCGGCCCCTTGGCGGCGGCCTACACACGGAACCGGGAGCACCTGGCCCCCTGGGACCCGCAACGGAGCGAGGAGTTCTTTGGCGCTGCTGGACAGGCCAAGGACGTGGAAGCCAAACTAAACCTGTTCGCTGCCGGCAGCGAGGTGCCCTGGGTCATTACCGCGGGCCAGCGGGTCATCGGCCGAATCACGCTCTCCGGCCTCGTCCGCGGACCGTTTCTCAGCGCGAACATGGGGTATTGGATTGACCAGGAGTTCACGGGCAGAGGCCTGGCATCTGCCTCCGTGGGTCATGTCCTGACCATGGCTGCGGATGAGTTGGGACTCCATCGCGTGCAAGCCGCGACCCTGGTCCACAACCTGGCCTCGCAGGCGGTACTCAAGCGCTCCGGGTTCGAGCGGATCGGGATGGCGCCAGAGTATCTTCAGATCGCCGGTACGTGGCAGGATCACGTCCTCTTCCAACGCATCCTGTTCTGACAGGACCGGACGACGGCTCCCTGCCGACGGCGAAGGGTACGCCAAGGGCGTAAAGCGGTCCCAAAAACCCCTAAATTGCGGTGATTTTGGTCAAAAAGGCGCGGAAACACGCGGAATTTGCTGGCCATGGCTGCCCAAGCTGGTAAGTTTTCGAACAGTGGCTTGCTCGCATTCCGCTTGAAAGCTCAAAAACGTATGAGTCCAGGAGGACGTAAATGGCTAAGAACCGTAGTGAACTCGTTGCAGAGGTAGCAGGCAAGGCTGGCACCAGCCAGGCAGCAGTCAACTCCGTGCTCGATGCACTGTTCGAGGTTTTCGAGACTTCTGTCGCCGCTGGCGAAAAGATCACCATCCCGGGCTGGCTCGCAGTTGAGCGCACCGACCGTGCAGCTCGCACCGGCCGCAACCCGCAGACCGGCGAAACCATCCAGATCGCAGCCGGCCACAGCGTCAAGCTGACCGCTGGCTCCAAGCTGAAGGCAGCTGTCGCCAAGAAGAAGTAATTACTCTTCGGCGAACGCCTTGAAGGGACGGCAACCTGATGGTTGCCGTCCCTTTTGCTGTTAGTTAATGCACATAGCGCCCCTTACGATTCGCAGCCCGGGAGCGGGTAGCGGACAATGGATAGGTGCCGTCAGCAAGAAGCTCCGCAACTGCCCCTTCGCCCGTTCCCAAGCCGGGAACGCGTGGAGGTGACTCCGTCGCGGGAATTTCCATTCCATGGCAGCTGGCCGGCTTGGCGGTCTTGTTCCTGGTTCTGGCCGGGGCACTGATCTTCTCCGGAGCTGCCGCAGCCCGGCAGGTCTCCGATCCCGGCGCTCTGGTCCGATGGGGTCTTCCCATTGCAAAAGCCGTACACAACATTTCTGTGGCCACCGTCGTGGGTGGGCTGATCTTCGCCGTCGGCATCCTGCCCAAGAACCTCGGCGGCTCCCGGTCACGGGAGAAGGACCTGGACGCTCCGGAGCATCCGGCGTTTACCCGGGCCCTTGGAGTTGCTGCGGCCGCCGGTGCCGCCTGGACGTTGTCGGCCGTAGCGGTTCTCGTTTTGACGTACGCGGATGTCGCTGGCCAGGGACTCTCCGGTGACGCCGAGTTCACTCGGGCGTTGGTGTATTTCATGACCGACATCGACACCGGTAAGGCGTGGCTCGCGGTCACCATTATCGCCGCAGTGGTCACCACGGCACTGTTCGGCGTCAGGTCGTTGACGGGCCTGGCTTTCACTCTTCTTTTGGCCCTTATTGGTCTCGTTCCTACTGCCCTCATTGGGCACTCTTCAAGCTCCAGCGACCATGAAGGTGCCATCAACTCCCTGGGCCTTCACCTGGTGGGAGTCTCAACATGGGTGGGTGGCATCATCATGCTCGCCGTCCTGTCAGGACTCCTCACGGGTTCACGAAGCCAAGGGCGCCCGGACATCACGGAGCAAACCCTCCGGCGCTTCTCCGCCCTGGCAGGCTTCGCGTTCGTTCTTGTGTTCGCCTCGGGTGTCATCAACGCAGCCATCCGGGTCACCAACCCGGCGGACCTTTTCGGTTCGCCTTACGGCCAGCTGATCGTCGCCAAGGCGCTGGCCACCCTGGTCTTGGGCGGCATTGGTTTCATGCACCGTCAGTGGGTTATCCCCCAGCTCGGCAAGGGCGGTTCCATGTCCGCGCGCCGCGTGCTGTGGCAGTTGGTGCTGGTTGAACTGCTCGTGATGGGTGCGACGTCGGGCCTCGCCGTTGCGCTTGGGCGCTCGGCACCACCGCAGCCCACCACCTACGCGCCGGACGCGTCGCCGTCGTTCATCCTCTCCGGCTACGAGTTGCCAGCCGAACTGACGCCCGAGCGGTGGCTCACTGAGTGGCGTTTCGACTGGCTGTGGGTAGGTGTAGCGCTCTTTGGCGCAGTCACGTACGTCATGGGCGTCGTGAAGGTCCGCAAGCGTGGAGACAAGTGGTCCTGGTTCCGGGCTGCGAACTGGACGATCGGCTTGGTTGTACTCACGTACATCACGTCAGGTCCGCCCGCTGTCTACGGCAGGGTGCTCTTCTCTGCGCACATGGTGGACCACATGGCCCTCACCATGGTGGCGCCGATCTTCCTGGTCCTCGGGGCGCCGGTAACCCTCGCCTTGCGCGCCCTCCCGGCCAGGGGCGAAGGAGCCCTGGGCTCCCGGGGACTGCGCGAGTGGTTGCTGTTGTTTGTCCACTCCAGGTTCTCGCAGATCGTCACCCACCCGCTGTTCGCCGCAGCGAACTTCGCAGGGTCGATCGTTTTGTTCTATTACTCGGATCTCTTCGGCCTGGCGATGCGCGAGCACGTTGGCCACGAGCTGATGAATGTCCACTTCCTGCTGACCGGATACATCTTCGTGCTCAGCATGATCGGCAGCGACCCGCTGCCGCGCCGTGCCCCTTATCCAATGCGCCTGCTTCTGCTGCTGGCCACGATGGGCTTCCACGCCTTCTTCGGCGTGGCCATCATGGGTGGTACGGGCCTGCTCGCCGCGGACTACTTCGGAAACCTCGGCCGTGCGTGGGGCCCGTCGGCCTTGGGAGACCAACAACTGGGTGGAGCCGTGGCCTGGGGCATCGGCGAGATACCCACGCTGCTGGTGGCGATCGGGGTGGCTGTCATGTGGTCCCGTTCCGATGAGCGCGAGACCCGCAGGGTGGACCGGGCGGCCGACAGGAATAACGACGCCGATCTCAGTGCTTACAACGATATGTTTGCCCGCCTGGCTGATCGTGACGCCAAGATGGCGGGCCGGAGCACGCAACCTGCCCGGACGGACCCCACCACGGACCCCGCCGGGCAGACTGAACCACAAACCAAGCTGGAAGGACGCTGATGAGCGAAACCGTACGCACCCAACTCCGGGTCCGGGCCTCCGAACTGGAGGGCCGCGGCTGGCTCAACACGGGCGGCAAGTCACTGGATCTCGAATCCCTGCGGGGAAAGATCGTGCTGCTCGACTTCTGGACGTTCTGCTGCATCAATTGCCTGCACGTCCTGGATGAGCTCCGCCCGCTCGAGGAAAAGTACTCGGACGTCCTGGTGACGGTAGGCGTGCACTCGCCCAAGTTCGAACATGAGGCCGATCCGGTGGCCCTGGCATCAGCCGTTGAACGCTACGAAATCCACCACCCGGTCCTTGACGACCCTGAGCTTGCCACCTGGAAGGCCTACACGGCCCGCGCGTGGCCAACGCTCGTCGTGGTCGATCCGGAGGGCTACATTGTTGCCCACCTGTCGGGCGAGGGCCACGCAGGCGGCCTTGCCGTGCTCCTGGAGGAGCTCGTAGCCGAGCACGAAGCCAAGGGAACCCTGCACCGCGGCAACGGTCCATACGTGGCGCCGGAGCCGACGTCGGGCACGTTGCGCTTCCCCGGGAAGGCCACCCAACTGGCCAATGGCAACTACCTCGTAGTGGACTCCGGCCACCACCGGCTGGTGGAGCTCCGCCCGGACCTTGAGACCGTGGAGCGCGTTATTGGCTCGGGGACCAAAGGCTACTTGGACGGACAAGCTGAGATCGCTCAGTTCAACGAGCCGCAGGGCGTAGCTTTGCTCCCGTCTGAGCTCGCATGGAAGCTCGGATACGACGCCGTGGTGGCCGATACGGTCAACCACCGGCTGCGCGGAGTGACGCTCAGTTCCGGCTATGTGCAAACCGTTGCGGGCAACGGAGTGCAGCGCCTGCTGGACGCCGGTCCCGCCCGGGTCACCGACTCGGGTGCGGGTACGTGGTCCGAACACCACGACGACGGTCCGGCCGACTTTGCGGCGGACTCCGTGGACGTCGGAGCACTGGGACTTGGCACTGAAGTTTCCCTGTCCTCGCCCTGGGATGTGGTCTGGAGCCAGAAGCTGCAGAAGGTCGTCATTGCGATGGCCGGAACCCACCAGATTTTCGCTTTCGACCCCCTGACCAACGAGGTTTCGATCCTTGCCGGTTCCGGGCTTGAAGGCCTGTTGGACGGCAAAGCCGAGGAAGCCTGGTTCGCCCAGTCGTCCGGCCTTGCGATCGACGCGGACGACAACATCTGGGTTGCCGATTCTGAGACGTCCTCCCTGCGCCGCCTGGTTCTCAGCGACTCCGGCGTGACCGTCGAGACCGCTGTAGGCAAGGGCCTGTTCGACTTCGGGTTCCGCGACGGTGACTTCGCGGAGGCCCGTCTCCAGCACCCCTTGGGCGTCACGGTCCTCCCTGACGGTTCAGTGGCCATTGCCGATACGTACAACGGCGCCGTTCGACGGTACGACCCCGTCGCCAAGTCCGTCTCCACGTTGGCGAGGGGCCTCGCCGAGCCGAGCGACGTCGTCGTGGTTCAGGTGGAAGGCAGCGAGCCGTTGCTTGTCGTGGTGGAGTCGAACAAGCACCAGCTGGTCCTGGTTCCCATCCCGAAGGAAGCCCAGCAGGTGGACGAGGGCGCGTCGCAAACGCACCGCCCCAAGAGCCCTGTCATGCCGGGAAACCTTGAGCTTGCCGTGCGGTTCAAGGCCCCCACAGGCCAGAAGCTTGACGATCGCTGGGGTGACCCGACGCAGTTGAAGATCTCCTCCACACCCCCTGAGCTGCTGGTTTCAGGTGGAGGGACGTCGGTGGGCTTGCTCCGTACCCTTGAACTGTCTGCCGACGTTCCCGAGGGCATCCTGCACATCACGGCACGTGCTGCCGCGTGTGATGGACCCGAGACCGAAGACGGCGAAATCCCGGACCACGCTGCGTGCCACCTCTATCAGCAGGATTGGGGCATTCCCGTGGTCCTGCAGGCCGATGGCGAGTCCGAGTTGGTGCTGGACCTCCGCGGCATGGACTAAGAACCCACGGACAGGCCTCAGAACGTCAGCATGGGCGTCACCGTCACGGTGTCGCCGCTGACGTCCAACTGGGTGGTGAAGCTGAAGTCGTGCTCAACGCTGAGGTCTTTGCCTGCGCCCGTAAAGAGGTCGATTTCGCGGGCGGTCAGCGTTGCCTTGCCATTCAAAGGCGCTACGACCCACTTGCCGCCAAAGGGCTCAATGGTGACCTTGGGGTATTCCGTGATGGCCCATTTGATGGTTCCGTCCACTACCCGGGCATTACTGACGTGGTAGAAGGGGCAGTCCGGCTGGAGGCGTTGCTGTTCCGTCGCCTGGACGGCGCACGTGTCCAGGAACTCCTTGACTTTGCCCGCGACGGCGTCATTCATGGCCTTCGTGGACCGCGTCAAGAGGTTCAGGGGGGCTGTTCCGCCGTCGCGCGTTGAAACGAGCGCCGACGCAGGAGGAGCCTCGAAATAGGTGCCGTTCAGGCTTGCTTCGTATTTGCCGGGGAAAAAGACGGCGAAGGTGTTGTGGCCGTTGGGCATGTTGACGGGGACACCGTTGAGCGTCGCTTCGCTGGCATTGACTACCGTGACGTCAATGGTGGGCAAGGTGGTGGGCACGAAGGCCCATTTGGTGAAGAACAGCCACTGGGTTCCGGTGCGCTCCATCAGGAATTCGGTGTGGAGTCGGTTGCCGTCCAGGGTGTATTCCACGGGTACGGCCATCCGGTTGCTGCCACGGGATTCGGGGTTCCCCACCTTGACGTCTGACATCTTGGAGGCGGCGGTTTGTAACGCGGTTCCGTCGAGCATTGCGGCGTTGGCGCTGGGAACTTTGGCCCTCAGCAGCCCCAGTGCTTGTGCGCCGTCACCCTTTTGCAGGGCTTGGAGGTATTCCTTGACGGGCTGTTGGGGACTGGCCACCGAGGAGCTCACCAGGTTGATGCATACTATGGCTCCGGCGGCAGCAAGCATCAGACCGAGCAGCCACCCGGCTGCGGTCCTGACCATCGCTTGACTCAACTGCACGCCCTTTACGTTACCTGCCGCAGCCGAAATCACTGTGCACGAAGGCGTCGGAGCGACTTATGTCCACCGTGTGGAGAAGGCACGACGGCGGGCGGCAGCTTATGGTGCCGCCGCCCGGGCCCGGCGAAGAGGGTTAGCGACGCCGGCGCGAGGAGGTGCCGAAGACACCCCTCATGAGGTCACGGCCAAGCTGGGTGCCCATGGACCGGACCATGCTCTTGAGGCCACCGCCCAACGCACCTCCCAAGGCGCCGGCGATGTCACCGAACATTCCGTCCTGTGGGGCGGGTGCCGGGGCAGGCGCGGGAGGGGCCGGCATGGGCGGGGCCGGGTAGGACTCGGGGGTGGAAGGCCGGGAGCTTGGACGGCCGAGGATTTCCTCCTCAATACGGCGGGCTTCGGCGTCGATGTCTGCCTGCGATGTTCCCGTGGAGGAAGCCGGCGCGGGCGGCAGGCCCGGTGCGGGGTCGCCTGTGGAGGCGGCAACCTGGCCGTTCAGCTTCTCGTACGCCGAGACGTTGTCCACGGCGGTACCGTACTTCGACAACAGCGCGGACGCAGCCACCGTGCTCCGGATGAGCTCGTCAGTGCTGGGTCCCATGACGGACTCGGGCGCCCGGAGCCGGGTCAGGGCAACAGGCGTGGGAGCTCCTTTTTCGTTCATGACGGTGATGACAGCTTCGCCGATGCCGGCGGAAGTCAGTGTTTTCTCCAGGTCGTAGTCGCTGACCGGGAACGTGGACACCGTGGCTTTGAGCGCCTTGGCATCCTCGGGGGTGAAGGCCCGCAGGGCGTGCTGCACCCTGTTGGCCAGCTGGCCCAGGATGTCGGCGGGAACGTCCTTGGGAGTTTGGGTGACGAAGAAGATGCCCACGCCTTTGGACCGGATGAGCCGGACCGTGGTGGTGATGGCTTCAAGGAACGCCTTGGAAGCGTCGTTGAAGAGCAGGTGGGCCTCGTCCAGGAAGAAGACCAGCTTGGGCTTGTCCAGGTCGCCGGCTTCGGGCAGGTCTTCGAAGAGGTCGGCGAGGAGCCACATCAGGAAGGTTGAAAACAGCAGGGGCTTGGTCTGCAGCGTCGGGAGTTCCAGGCAGCTGACCACTCCGCGGCCGTCCGGTGCTGTGCGGAGCAACTCGGCGGTATCGAACTCCGGTTCGCCGAAGAATTTCTCCATGCCCTGTGCTTCCAATCCCACCAGTTCGCGCAGGATCACGCCGGCCGTGGCTTTGGAGAGGCCGCCCAGGTTTTCGAGCTCCGCTTTGCCCTCGTCGGAGGTGAGGAACTGGATGACGGCACGGAGGTCCTTGAGGTCGATCAGTTCAAGGTTTTTCTGGTCGGCGAAGTGGAAGATCAGCTGGAGGCTGGACTCCTGGGTGTCGTTGAGGTCCATGATGCGCGAGAGCAGGATGGGCCCGAAAGAGGTAATGGTGGCGCGGACCGGGATGCCGTTGCCGTCGCCACCGAGCGACAGGAACTCAACGGGGAAGTTCTTCGCGGACCAGTCCTGGCCCAGCGCAGAGGTACGGGCTGTCAGTTTCTCGCTCCCGGTTGCGGGCGTCGCCAGCCCGGACAGGTCGCCTTTGATGTCGGCGAGGAAAACCGGGACACCCGCCGTCGAAAGCTGTTCGGCGATCATGTGAAGCGTGACTGTCTTGCCGGTACCGGTGGCGCCGGCCACCAGACCGTGCCGGTTCATCATGGCCAGCGGGAGGCGGACCTGCGCCTCCTTGTGGACTTCGCCGTCCACGATCGCTGCACCAAGCTCAATGGTGGCACCTTCCAGGGTGTAGCCCTGCTGGATGGTGGCTAGTTTTTCGGCAGTGGTTTTGTTGGCCATGCGCATAGCTTAGCTGTGCGCGGCAAGATCCTTGCTGAAAGCCAAATGCTTGATTTCTTCGGGGTCTGCGGCGAGGTCGAACAGTGCCGTATACCCTGTGGCCAGGTACAGGTTTTTGGCCTCCGGCTGCCGGGGACCCGTGGTCAGGTAGAGCTTGGAGTAGCCGCGGCGCAGGGCCTCGGCTTCGAGCTCAAGGAGCACCCGCCGTGCCAGGCCGCGACGGCGATGCGCTGAGTGCGTCCAAATCCTCTTGAGTTCGGCGGTGTCCTGGTCATAACGGCGGAAGGCGCCGCCGGCCACTGATTCGCCGTTCTCCTGGAGGATGATGAGCGCACCGTGCGGAGCCGCGAACTCTTCGGCAGGGTAACGGTTGAGTTCCTCGGCCGCGCCCTCACTGCTGAACAGATTCCCGTAGCGCGTCTCATATTCGACGGCGAGCTCGTCCAGGAGCGGGCGGACGCGAGGATCGTCCATTGGCAGGCTCAGGACGGTGATGTCCGACGTCGAGAGGGGCGGCGAAGTGGTCATGTCATGCCTTTCGTGAACGGATACCAACCAGGTCACAGCTGCGAACTAGTTGGGTTGGAGCGCGGGGACGGCGGCAACCGCGGACAGGATCCTCCGCGCCAGGGCGTCATTTTCCCGGAACGGAGCTGCGTTGGTGTTGGGACGGGCAAAGGCGCCCGCGCCCCAACCGGAAGTCCATGGTCCCACCGCAAACAAGCCCTTCTGTGGAATACCAACGGGGGACAATACTTCGTGATTCCCGGAAACCAGGAGTTTCCCCGTTGAGTGGGTTCCTTCGGAGGTGAGCAGCCGCTGTTCGGTTCCCCATCCGGCGTCGTGCAGGTGCAGCAGGGCAGGGTTGGCGGACCGTTCCACCGACGCCGAGGGCAACCGCGCCTCGATATATGCGGACGAGTCAACCACCACGGGGGACTGGAAGGAGCCCGCGACGAACCGGCCAAGGGATTCATCAGCGCGAACCCACATGCCCGGGCCCAGGAATTTCAGGAGCCCGGCCCTGTGCAGCGCAAGCATTTCGCGGAGGCGGTGGGAAGGGGGCCCGGAGTCAACGAAGCTGAAGAAGCCGTGCCACCAGCCGTGGATAGCCTGCTGCGAGCGGGCGTTGAGCCGCTCCTGCGGGACAAGCCGGCCCAGATCCATGTAGACAAACAACAACGCGGTGAACAGTGCGAGGGTTTCGGAGTGGTCGCTGCTGGTGCGGAGGTTGAGGTCGTTCTGGATGTACGCGGCCACCGAACGCTGCACGGCGTCATGGTCGGCGAAAGCGCAGCCGCTCAACGGGTGGTCGAGCTTCTCCAGATCCAGCCGGAGGGCCGGATCCGGCACGGATACGGCCACCAGCTCTTCCCGTGCCGAGCTGTACCACTGGACGGCGTCAAAGTGCGCTTCGAAGCTCTCCCACGTTCCCAACACCCGTGACGGGTACCCGGTGAACAGTTCCCGGTAGTAGGCGTAGCCGGCATCCTTCGCGATCAGGGGCCACAGTTGGGTGCGGAAATCGAGCTCCTGATGCTCGGCCAACAACGACTGGACAGCCTCTGCAGTGAAATACCGGGGCCGGGCAATCGGCTCGCCGCGCAGCTCCGAGGAGATCTTGGAGTGATACGGCACCCCGCGCCGCGACCCTGCCCAGACCCGGGGTTCGGCGCCGGATGGCACGTAGTCGAGTTCGCCGTCGGGCCTTTCCTCGAACCTTCCGCCGCGACCTTCGAACAACAACACCAGCAGGTCAACGAACGCGAGCCCCATTCCGGAGACAATCACGTCCTGGCCTGCTTCCACGGCGGAGTAGTCCACATCAGTGGTGTACGACGGCGGCGCATGGAACCCGCCGTGGGTGGCAGCGAAATCGCTGAGGCGGGCGGACTCGGGATCCAGCAAGGAGTCGGTGTGGCCGAGCGCGTAGACCACGACGTCGGCGGCCACCCCAGCACCGGAAGCCAGCTTCACGTGGTGGGAACCGTCGTCGGAAGCGCGTTCGACGGCGGTTGCCGTGTCCTGATGGACCGTGACCGTCACTTCTGTGCCGAGCGAAGAGACAGCCCGACGGAAGAACCATTCAAGGTACTTGCTCTGGAGTTGCCTGGTGGGAAAGGACGACGGCGTCAGCGAGCGGAGCTGTGCGAGCAGGTGCGGCTCCAGCGCTGGAACGTCGCGGATGGTGCCATCCAGTACCCCCGCGGCCCAGGTTGCGAGGCCCGGCCCATCGACGGAGGGTCCATCGCACGCCACCGACGCGTCAGTGAACATGGTGACGTCCGCTGCCGTTGAGTTGAGCAGGAGACCGGGGTCCTGGTCGTAGCGCCAGATCCTGCCCGAGCCCGGCTGATGCGGCTCGATGACGTGGATGTCCAAGGGGCCGTCGAACAACGCGGGGCGGTTGGCTGCCAGCCGTTCCAGGACGCCGGCCGTGCGCGGACCGCCGCCAATGAAGGCGAGGGCGGGAACTCGTGACGGCATGGGATCTCCTGGCAAACAGTGGTTGGTGCAGTCCAATCTAGGGACCTCGGAGCACGCGGGTCGAGGAGCGGGTAACGGCCGTTCACCACGCGTAACACCGCGTTAAGGCACGCAAAATCCCGACGCATATGGCGCTTGATGACAGTGATTGTGACGCCGTGCGAAGCCTTGCGAAGCCCCGCGAAGTCCAGTGAAGAAGTGCAAATTCCCGCCTTGCTGGCGGCTTCGGCGCGCCCATAGATTGGCAGCCATCCACTAGACAACAACCGATCTGAAATGAGGTGGCGCATGAGTGCAATAGCACCGCCTGCCACGGCGGACACCGCACCGCCCACCCCGGACTACTCCGAATACAAGCTGGTCCCGGCCCGTCACCCCTGGCGTTGGGTGGGTACCGTGCTGGTTGCCGCCGGCGTTGCGGCCATCGCCTGGTCGCTGGTGACCAACCCCCGTTGGGAGTGGGGCGTGGTGGCCCAATGGTTCACCGCGCAGTCCGTTGTCAACGGTTTGGTGGAGACCCTTAAGCTCACGGCCATCTCCGGCGTCCTGGGCTTTGTGCTCGGGTTCATCCTTGCCCTCATGCGCTTGTCTGCCTCGCCTTTGCTGGTTTCAGTGTCCTGGACGTTCTCCTGGATCTTCCGCTCCACACCGCTGCTGGTCCAGCTCCTCCTTTGGTACAACCTGGGCTACCTGTACGAGAAGATCAGCCTGGGCATCCCCTTCACGGACGTCCGCTTCTTCGAGGCCCAGACCACCACGCTCATCAGCCAGTTCGCCGCTGCTGTGCTTGGCCTCACCCTGAACCAGGCGGCCTACTCCGCGGAGATCATCCGCGGCGGCATTCTCTCCGTGGACCAGGGCCAGTTGGAAGCAGCATCGGCTTTGGGTATCCCGGCGTGGAAGCGTTCCACCCGGATCGTGCTGCCGCAGGCCATGCGCGCCATCCTGCCCAATGCCTTCAACGAAATCATCGGCCTGGTCAAGGGCACATCGATCGTCTACGTCCTGGCCTACTCCGAACTTTTCTATACCGTCCAGGTCATCTACAACCGGACCCAGCAGGTGCTCCCGCTGCTCCTGGTTGCCACCCTCTGGTACGTGGTGATCACCTCCGTGCTGAGCGTCTTCCAGTACTACATTGAGCGCCACTTCTCCAAGGGCGCCCTCCGGACCTTGCCGCTCACGCCGCTGCAGAAGGCCCGGAAGTTTTTCGCCACCCACGTTGCCGCTTCCCCCACGAAGGACGCCCGATGAGCATCATCGCCGCACGCAAGCAGAAAACGACGGCGGCACAGGCTGCCGCTGAAACCGCAGCCGGGGAGGCTGCCGGCGAATCCCGCGAAACCGTGGGCGCTACCGGGTCAGCCCAGGCAGCCAACGACTCAGCCCAGGCCAAGGCCGGCACCCGCGGCCAGGTCGATATCGCCAACGTCCGGAAGTCCTTCGGCGCCACCGAGGTCCTCAAGGGAGTTTCCCTCACCGTGCAGCCTGGTGGCGTGGCTGTGATCGTCGGACCGTCCGGGTCCGGCAAATCCACGCTTCTGCGGACCATCAACCACCTCGAAAAAGTCGACGGCGGATACATCACCATCGACGGCGAACTGGTGGGCTACGAGGTGCGCGGCAACAAGCTCCACGAACTGCGCGAGAAGGACATCCTCAAGCAGCGCACCAACATTGGCATGGTGTTCCAGAGCTTCAACCTGTTCCCGCACCTCACAGCCCTGGAGAACGTCATTGAGGCGCCGATCGTGGCGCAGAAACGCTCCAAGGCCGAAGCCCGGAAACGCGGGCTGGAACTCCTGGACCGGGTGGGCTTGAAGGACCGTGCCGACGCCTACCCCCGGCAGCTCTCCGGTGGCCAGCAGCAGCGCGTCGCCATTGCCCGTGCGCTGGCTTTGGACCCCAAAATTCTGCTGTTCGACGAGCCCACCTCCGCACTGGACCCTGAGCTGGTCAATGAGGTCCTGGACGTCATCCGGGAACTGGCCAAGTCCGGGACCACGCTGATCATCGTGACCCATGAGATGGGCTTTGCCCGGGACGTGGCAGACACCGTGGTCTTCATGGACGACGGGTTGATCATCGAATCCGGTTCACCCCAGGAGATCTTCGCCAACCCGCGCGAGGAACGCACTCGGAGCTTCTTCTCCAAAGTCATCGAACCAGCTTTCAACATCTAGGACACTCCATGCTTCGCACTACCTCCGCCGTCGCCGCACATGAAACCAAGCTGCGCCCCACCAAACGCAGCCTTCTGGCACTCGCTGTACTTCCCGCCGTCGTGCTTCCCGTGCTGGCCGGTTGCTCCGATCCCGGAGCGTCGGCAGCCAAGCCGGAATCGGCGGCCGCCAAGAACGGCATTGTATACAACACCTCTGTTGACCAGAACCGGATCCGAGATGAGAAGGACGCCGCAGCGTCCGCCAAGGTACCTGCCGCCATCGCCAAAGACGGCAAGCTGACCGTGGCCACCACGGAGGGCTCCATCCCGCTGTCCTTCCACGCCACGGATGACAAGACCCCCATCGGCGTGGAGGTGGACATCGCCCAGCTCGTGGCCGACAAACTCGGCCTGGAACTGGACCTCCAGGTGACCTCGTGGGAGAACTGGCCACTGAAGACGCAGTCAGGCGACTTCGAGGCTGTGTTCTCCAACGTGGGCATCAACGCCGCCCGCGTGAAGTTGTTCGACTTCTCCACGTACCGCGCCGCCTACATGGGGTTTGAAGCGAAGAAGAGCTCAAGCTACGACATCAAGGGTTCGGATGACATTTCCGGCCTGAAGGTCTCCGTAGGGTCCGGCACCAACCAGGAGAAGATCCTGCTGGCGTGGAACAAGGAACTCGAAGCCAAGGGCAAAGCACCGGCCACGCTGCAGTACTACTCCTCCGACGCGGACACCATCCTGGCGCTGTCCTCCGGCCGCACGGACCTGAACCTCGCTCCCTACCCGTCAGTGACGTACCGCGAAAACACACGCGACGACCTCAAGGTAGTGGGGAAGGTCAACGCCGGCTGGCCCGCTGAAACCCTGGTTGCCGCCACCACGCTCAAGGGCAACGGACTGGCCCCGGCCATCACCGATGCACTGAACTCCACCATCAAGGACGGCTCTTACGCCAAGGTCCTGGAGCGCTGGGGCCTTTCCGAAGAAGCCGTGACGGAATCGAAGACCGTCACCGAAGCGACGTTCGGCACCGGCAAATGAAGTTCCAGGTCCTGGACATCATCCCGCACCTGAAGAATCCGGTGACGGGGGACATCGTCTCCACCGCTGATCGGCTCAACCAGGTAGTGGAGACGGCCCGCCGCGCAGAGGAGCTCGGCTTCGACAGCTTCTCCGTGGGGGAACGCCACGCCGGCGAGTTCGTCTCGTCATCCCCGACGACGGTCCTCGCCGCGATCGCCGCCGTCACCAGCCGCATCCGCCTCCAGACCGGTGTCACAGTGCTCTCCGTGCTGGATCCCGTGCGGGTGGCCGAGGACTACGCCACGATCGACCAGCTGAGCCGTGGACGCCTGGAACTGGTGATTGGCAAGGGCAACGAGGTGCTGCAGTACCCGTTATTCGGCCTAAACCTGGACGATCAATGGGACCTGCTCGCCGAAAAGTATGCGCTGCTGCGCACGTTATGGCGCAAGGAAAGTGTCACTTGGTCCGGCCGCTTCAGGCCCGCACTCACCGAACCAACGACGACGACGCCACGCCCCTTTGCGGGGTCGCCCCGGATTTGGCACGGCTCGGCTACAACGCTGACATCAGCTGGGCTCGCAGCTAAGTGGGGCGATCCGCTGTTCACGGCCAACGCCATCCAGCCCCGGGAAAACTACAAGGTCCTGATCGACCACTACCGGGAAGAGTACGAGCGCCACGGCCACGATCCACGGCACCAGTACCTTGGCTCGGGCAGCGGCGCAGGTGGAGTGTTCATCGCGGACACCACCCAGGAAGCCATCCGCCAGTATGGCCCTGTCTATGAGGGCCTGACCGCCGGGCGCAACGTTCCAGGGAACAACTCGCCTTTCCGGGATATCCAGCACGCAGTCGCCGAGGGCCCGGCGTTAGTGGGCAGCCCGGAACAGGTGATTGACAAGATCCTTAGCTACCACTCCTTGTACAGCCACGATCTCCAGTCGATCTCCTTGCCCACCACCCTGCCCTTCGAACAGCAACTCGAGATCCTGGAGCGGTTTGCATTCGAGGTCATCCCGGCCGTCCGCGCCGCAGCCCCTACCACGCTGTGGGAAACCGGGGATCCTTTCGGTGGCCGCCCGGAGTTCGCCGGGGCCACCGAACCGGATGCCGCAGCAGCAGTCACCGCCGACCACGCTTTGAACAGGAGCGACACCGCAAATGTCTACGCACACTGAAACTGCCCGTGAAACCTTTGAACAGGACTGGCAGGACTGGCACGACGCCCACGAACGCCACCGCGCCGGCCCGCACGGCTTCCTTGCCGTCACCCACCTGCACTGGCTCAGCAGCGAGGCGACCCGGCTGGAAGGCGCGCCCGGCACCTGGAGTGCGGAGGACGACGTCGTACGTGTCGTCCTGGAACCGGGCGAAAGCCTGGAGCAGGACGGTGTCCAGCTCAGCGGCAGCATCGCGTTGGGTCCCATCGAGGAACGGGGCGGGATCAACCTGGTCTCCGGCGATACCGTGATCGAGGTCGCCAAGCGTGGTGGCGAGTACATTGTGCGGCCGCGCAACCCGGAAAATGCCCTTCTGCTGCAGTACCAGGGCACGCCCACGTACACTCCCAATGCAGCTTTCGCGGTGGAGGGCACGTTTGTTCCCTTCGACCAGCCGCGCCCCACCACTGTGGGCGCAGCGGTGGAAGGTATCCAGCATGTCTATGAAGCGCCGGGTCAGATCCGCTTCAAGTTGGCCGGCGAGGAGCTGGCGCTGACTGCGTTCAACGGCTACGCGCCGGGATCGCTGTCCGTGCTGTTCACCGACCAGACCTCCGGTAAGACCACGTATGCCGCCAACCGCTCGCTGTCTGTCACCCCGGCAGCCGACGGAACCGTTCAGCTGGACTTCAACCGCGCGGTGAACCTGCCGTGCGCCTACACCGACCTCGCAACCTGCCCGCTGCCGCCGGCCGAAAACCGGCTTCCGGTGGCCATCGAAGCCGGCGAAAAGATCCCCTACGAACGTCAGGACCAGAAGTGAGCAGCAACATCAACCAAGCCGGTTTCCTGGCCATTGAACTGGACGGGGCGGGCTACGCAAACCTGGCAGGTGCCGTGCTCGCCGCAGAATCAGCCGGGTTCCACGTGGCAACATTCAAGGACGCACCGGCGGCCGGCCGGGTCAACGCACTCCAGCGCGCAGCTTTCGCCGGGCCCATCACCCGCACCATCGCCGTCGTGCCGGAAGTGGACACCGTCTACACGGAGCCGTTCCACATCTCCACCCAGCTCGCCAGCCTGGACTACGTCTCCGGTGGCCGTGCCGGGTGGATCGCTACCGCCGCGGAATCGCCCGAGTCAGCTGCCGCCGTCGGACGCACCTCCGTGGAAGGTGACGTCCTGGCGCAGGAAGCTGCCGCCTCCATCGAGGTCGGCCGCCGCTTGTGGGATTCCTGGGAGGACGACGCCGTGATCCGCGACGTCGCCACCGGGCGCTACATCGACGTCGACAAGCTGCACTACGTCGACTTTGAAACTCCCGCGGACTTTGCCGGGACACCATATTCGGTGAAGGGTCCGTCCATCATCCCGAGGCCCCTCCAGGGCCAGCTGCCTGTGCTCGCTGCGGCGTCGCTGGTAGGCGAGGGCCTGGTCCCCGTGGATGCTGTCGACGCAGTCCTCGTCTCCGCGCCTACCGCGGAGCTGCTGGCTGCCGAGATCCGGGACGTGCGGGCCCGGCTTGGTGCCGCTGTTGCGGTCATCGCGGAGCTCGACGTCGTCCTGGACTCGCGCGGGCAGGACGCCGCAGCGCGCTTGGCGGCTTCCACGGAAAGCGGACGCGCGCGGTTCGCTGGCACCGCAGCCGACCTGACGGAACTTCTTGACTCGCTTCTTCAGGAGGCCGACGGCGTTCGCGTCCACCCCGCTGAGGTGGACGTGGACCTGGAGGAACTGTCACGTCTGGTCCTTCCGGAACTCAGGCGCCGTGGTTCGCTGCGGGCGCCCATCCAGGACGGGTCGTTCCGCGACGTGTTGGGGCTGGGGCCGGCGGAGAACCGCTATTTGACATCTGCCGCGGCTACCGCCGCCGGAAAGTAGGGGACCACCATGACACGAGACATTTTCCAGCCCAGCGGCCAGATCCAGTTCGGCATCTTCTTCCAAGGCGTCAACTCTGGCACCATCTGGAAAGCGGAAGAATCGGGCTCACAAACGGACTTTGAGTCTTTCCGCCACATCGTCCAGACCGCCGAACGCGGAAAGTTTGCTGCCTTCTTCCTCGGCGAAGGACTGCGGCTGCGCGAGCACCTGGGGCGCCCCCATGCGCTGGACGTGGTGGGCCGGCCCGATGCGCAGACCATGCTCGCAGCGCTCGCCGCCGTGACCCGGAACATCGGCCTCGTTGCCACCCAAAACACCACGTACAACGATCCCGCCGATCTGGCCCACCGCTTGTCGTCGCTGGACCTGATCTACGGGGGCCGGGCCGCGTGGAACGTGGTCACCACGGACAACGCCTGGACCGGGGCCAACTTCCGCCGGGGTGGGTACCTTGACCATGCCGACCGCTACAAGCACGCGGAAGCCTTTGTGGAAACGGCCAAGCGGATCTGGGACTCGTGGGAGACACCCACCGGTCCCGCCCGTCACGTCAGGCACGAGGGCCAGCACTACACCGTGGACGTCACACCGCGATTGCCGCGCAGCGCCCAGTACAGGCCGGTGCTCTTCCAAGCGGGCGACTCTCCCGAAGGCCGCGATTTCGCTGCCCGCCAAGCCGACGTGATCTTCTCGGCACACCCCAAGTTCGATGATGCCGTGGAGTTCCGTCGCGACATCGTGAGCCGCTCCGTCGCTGCCGGACGGGGTGCCAACGCCGTGCAGATCATGCCTGCCAGCGAGTTCATCCTCGCCGCGACCGATCAGGAAGCGCAGGAGAAAAAGGCCTGGGTCCGCAGCCTGCAGATCGGTCCGCAACAGGCCATCGCGTATCTGGAACAGTTCTGGGGGCGCGAACTGTCCTCCTACGATCCTGACGGTCCCCTCCCGGAGATCGATCCCGTGGTGGAGGAAACGTCAGAGACCCGCGGCAGCGGTTTCCACGGCGCCAAGGCCCGGCAACTCGCCGATCAGTGGAGGGCCGAGGCCAAGGACAAGGGCCTGAGCATCCGCGGTTTCGTCACCTCCAAGACGGCGCGCATCGACTCAACGTTCACAGGTTCGTACTCAGCAGTGGCAGACCACCTTGCCGAGTACGCACGGGTGGGTGCCGTGGACGGGTTCAACATCTCGCCGTGGCTCATCCCCACCGGCCTGGACGACATCGTGAACCACCTGGTGCCCGAACTCCAGGAACGCGGCGTGTACCCCACGGAGTACCGCGGGACCACCCTGCGGGAAAACCTTGGACTGGAGACGCCGGTGCGGTCCGAAGAGTCGGTACGGGTCTCGTGAAAACGGGCCTCTTGCTGCAGCTTTGCCGTCGCTGGTTTGGGTTCACGCCGGACCGGCGCGGCCAGGCGCCCGACGGCGGCGGGGCGACTGCCGCCGTCGTCGACCCTTCGCGTGGGACCATCAGCCTGCAGTTGACGGTGCTGGGGCAGCCGCTCTAAAGCAGCTCCTTGAAGACGTTCCAGCCTCGGCCGATGGGCCCATACGGGCCGTACAACGCGCCGGTTGACGCGCCTGTGGTGTAGCCGAGAAGGTTGCCGTCGGCGTCAACGGCAGAGATCTCGTTGTATTTGGAGTGGCCGGAACTGCCGAGCCCGGCCAGGATGGTGAACGACTCCCATCCGACGCCGACCTGTGCAGGCTGCTCCCAGCCGCCTTCGCCGTCGGTGGGATACTGGTACAACTGGCCATACTGATCGCGGCCGAAGATATCCACCGCACCATCGGCGTTCATATCACCGCCTGTGATGATCTTGTTCATGATCTGCCAACCCCACCCCACCTGCTCGGGCGCAAGCCAGCCACCTTCGCCGTCGCCAGGGTAAAGGAAGAGGCCGCCGGCGGTGTCGCGGGCCAGCACATCGTTGGTGCCATCGCCGTTGAAGTCACCCGGTCCCACGATGGTATTGAAGACGCCCCAGCCCTGGCCCACCTGGCGGCGGGGCAGCCAACCGCCCTCGCCATCGCCGGGGTACAGGAAGAGCTTGCCCGCGGCGTCCCGGCCCAGGAGATCGTTGAAGCCGTCGCCGTCGAAGTCGCCCGGGGAGAACACGATGTCAAAGACGTTCCAACCCTGCCCCACCTGCTGGGGTTCGTCCCAGGAACCTCTGTACGCAGGGCAGGGGCCTTCACACATGCCCTTGTAGTACGTGTAGGACCGTGGGTAAAGGATGAGCCTGCCGTCATTGGTCCGGGCCAGGGGCTCGAAGTTGCCGCGCCCCGTCCATCCCATCGCCCGGCTGGAGGCTTTGACGGGCAGGGTTTCCGCGCTCAATTGCGTGCCTGTGGGACAACCGGCCTGGCCTGGGGTAAGCGGGTGCACCCGCAGCGATATCCGCCCGTCCCTGTCCTCCGGGAGGATTTTCAGGACGTCGCCTTGACGCTCCTGGGGAAGGGGAACACCGTCCCGCAACCATTCAAGCGTGATCCCGTCGCCGGATCCGTCAGGGTTCCGGCAACCGCTGTAGCTGTAGTCGTACTGACGGCGCATCTCGGCGCCCACGTACGGTACGCCGTCGATGGACGGCGTTGGCTGGGAAGCTGCTTCGGAAGGGCCGGTGCCCAACAATCCCGCCGCCAACCCCAAGACAGCCGCCGATGCAAACCTGACAGTGCGCGCTCGAACAATCCCCATTGTTTCCCCCCGGAAGCCGGCATCGATGGTGCGTAGGTTTGTGCTGAGGCTACCTCACCGGGGGTGCTCCAGTCAGGGGGTTGCGGTAGAGACCATGAAAACGTCGATGGGATCCTCGGACTCCAGCACGAAGCCATGGCGTTCATAGAGTCGCCGAGCAGGGCTGCCCTGCAGGACGTCCAGGCGGAACGGCCGGTGGTCCGCCAAACTTTCCATGACGTGACGGAGCACGGACCCGCCAAGTCCTTTGCCCTGATGGGCGGGAGCCACGTAGAAGTGTTCGATCCACAGAGCATCCGCTTCCGGGCGGACTGCGATCACCCCGGCATCCACCCCATCGGAATGGATCACCGAAGTATGTTCCGGCTGGAATCCCTTCAGGAAGCGCTCACGTACCCGCACAGGATCGTATCTCCCAAGCCGCTCAAGGTCCGGACGCATCACCACCGCACGCAACTCAGCGATCCACGCAGCGTCGGAGGCTACGCAGGGACGGAGCACAAAATCAGCCATGCCAACCAGCCTATGCGCTCACAGCCCGTGGCAGCGCCGTCCCCTTGGCAACCTTAGGATGAAACGGACGAAAGGTGCCTCCCACATGGTCACACGCGAAGAAGTCGAAGCCGCCTATGCCCGGACATCAGGCTGGGTCCGCCACACACCTGTGGCCGAAAGCGGAAGCGCCGAGCCCTACCACCTGTGGTTCAAATGCGAATACATGCAACACACAGGCTCCTTCAAGGCCCGCGGCGCGTTCAACCGCCTGCTGACGGCGAAGGAAAACGGCGAACTGGATCCGGACGTCGGGATCGTGGTTGCCTCAGGAGGTAACGCCGGGCTGGCCAACGCCTATGCCGCAGCCAAGCTGGGCGTGCCAGCAACGGTGTTCGTCCCCGAATCCGCGCCGGCCAACAAGGTGCATAAGCTTTATGCCATCGGCGCCACCGTCATCCAGGGCGGAGCGGAATACGCGGACGCCTATGCGGCCGCCGTTCGTTTCGCGGAAGAGAAGGGCGCCGTCTATTGCCACGCCTACGACCAGCCCGAGATTGTGGCCGGCGCCGGCGGTGTGGGGCTTGAGCTGCTGGACGAACTGCCCGACGTCGACACCATCCTGGTCGCTGTGGGCGGCGGTGGGTTGATAGGCGGGATCGCCGCCGCCACCGAGGGCAGGGCACGCGTGGTTGGTGTGGAACCGGAGACGGTCCCCACCCTGCACACAGCGCTCGCACAAGGCCAACCCGTGGACGTGCCGGTTTCCGGAATCGCCGCTGATTCCTTGGGCGCCCGGCGCATCGGGGAGATCGGCTTCGGGGTTGCCCGGCGGACCGGCGTGCACAGCGTGCTTGTCAGTGACGAGGACATCATCCAGGCCCGGCGCAGCCTGTGGGAGAACCACAGGATCGTCGTGGAGCACGGTGCCGCCGCGGCTTACGCGGCGCTGCTCTCCGGAGCATATAAACCGCACGACGGCGAAACCGTGGCGGTCATTCTCTGCGGCGCCAACACTGATCCCGCGCACTTCTAACAGAGCCACAGCGCAAGAATCCCCGCCGGATGGTGTCCGGCGGGGATTCGGCGTCGGCAGGTCTGCCCTGCCACAGCTGGCGTCCTACTTCTTGGGCAGACCCGCCGGGTTCAGTTCGGATGCCGGGATAGCCTCGGATGACAGCCCCCAACGGTCCAGGATCTTGCCGTAATCGCCGTCCTTGATGAGGGTGTTCAGCGCAGCCTGGGCCGCTACAGCCAGGCCGTTGCCCTTCTTGGTGGTGAACGCGATCTCGGCCTTCAACGGCCATCCGCCTTCCAAGGTGCCTACTTGCTTGGTCTTTCCGTCCTTGGCTGCCTTGTAAGCTGCCGAAGCATTGGGACCAAACGTCAGGTCCGCGCGGCCGGACTGAAGGGCGAGCTGGGAGGCGGAGTCGTCGTCGTAATACTGGAAGGCGACCGGCTGCAGGCCGTTCTTCTTGTTCTCCTCGTCCCACCGCACCAGGATGGCCTCCTGGTTGGTGCCGGAGCCTACGATGATGCGCTTTCCGGCAACGTCCTTGGCTTCCTTGATCTCGCCGATGTTCGAGTCGCTCTTGGCGTAGAAGCCCAGGAGGTCGTTGCGGTACGTGGCGAAGTCGAACTTTTCCTTGCGGGCCTCAGTGACGGTGACGTTGGAGAGAACGGCCTCATACTTGCCGGATTCAACGCCCAACGGCCAGTCCGCCCACGCCACCGGAAGGACTTCGACCTGAAGGCCCAGGGTCTCACCCACGGCGTATGCGATATCCACCTCGCTGCCGATGAGCGTCTTGTTGTCCGTGGCGAACGTGCTCAGGGGCGGGGTGCCTCCCGTGGTCACCACCGTCAACTTGCCATCGGCCTTGATGGCATCGGGGACCAGGGCGGCGGCAGCCGAGTCGACGGCGACTTTGATGCGGTCCTGCTGCGGCGTCAGGTTGAACTCTTTGGTCGTGGAGCCGGACGAAGCGTTCGACGACGGGGCAGTTGCGTTGGTGGCCGCCGTCGCGCCCGGGTCCGAGCAGGCCGCGAGCCCTAACAGGGCGGTAGCGGCCAGCGCCGCAGTGACGCCGGTCTTGACTGCAAAACGTGCCATGGTTACTCCTCGTGTTCCCTCATTGGGAGGTCTGATGCGTGCTGTTGGCTGCAACTATCCGGTAGCTGCGAGAGCCGGGTCAAAGCGCTCTGAAACGCAGGGATACAGGCGTTCATGGCGCTTAATCGGGCGTCGAACGGGGTCACAAAACAGGCCAAGCAAGGCGGAAAAAAGGGGCGCGACGCAACTCACAGAAATAAGGCGGCCATTGTGGTGGTTGTCGCTAGAGTGCCGGCAATCAACCGTGCCGGCACCGCGAAACGTACCGAAAGGCTTTTCTTGTGACTGTTCCTCTTTCCATCCTCGACCTGG
This sequence comes from Paenarthrobacter sp. CAP02, assembly GCF_040137855.1. Lineage (NCBI taxonomy): Bacteria > Bacillati > Actinomycetota > Actinomycetes > Micrococcales > Micrococcaceae > Paenarthrobacter > Paenarthrobacter sp. CAP02. Next base: position 22,662 of record NZ_JBEEII010000014.1, read on the forward strand.
CGACCATCGGGAAGGGCCAGACGGTGGCGGAAAGCCTCGCGGGCAGTGTTGCCATGGCGCAGAAAGCCGAAGAACTCGGCTACCGCCGTGTTTGGTACGCCGAGCACCACAACATGTCGGCCATTGCTTCCTCCGCTACGAGCGTGTTGATCGCACACGTCGCAGCGCACACCAACACCATCCGCCTCGGTGCCGGCGGCGTCATGCTGCCGAACCACTCGCCGCTGACCATAGCCGAGCAGTTTGGAACCTTGGAGACCCTCCACCCGGGCCGGATCGACCTCGGTCTGGGACGCGCCCCCGGCAGCGACCAGAACACCATGCGGGCCCTCCGCCGGGATCACACGTCCTCGGACAGGTTCCCGCAGGACGTCCTGGAACTGCAGGGCTACCTGACAGGACCCACCCGGATCCAAGGCGTGGAAGCCACCCCGGGCAAGGGCACCAACGTTCCCCTGTACATCCTTGGGTCATCCCTTTTTGGTGCCCAGTTGGCGGCCCAGCTCGGCCTGCCCTACGCGTTCGCCTCGCACTTTGCGCCTGCCGCCTTGCAGGACGCCGTAGCCATTTACCGGCGCGAGTTTAAGCCGTCGGAGCAGTTGTCCGAGCCACATGTGATCGCCGGCGTGAACGTCACTGCTGCGGACAGCAACGCCGAAGCGCAGGCCATCCATCTCGCAGTTAAGCGTGCCCGCGTTTCGCTCTTCTTTGGCGGCGGCCGAGAGTTCACGGACGACGAAGCGGACATGGTCCTCGACTCCCCACAGGGGCAGCACATTGCCCAAATGATGAAGTTCTCCGCCGTGGGCACCCCTGACGTGGTGCACGACTACCTTGACGAGTTCGCGGCGTTCGCCGATGCCGATGAACTGATCGTGGCGCACCAGAGCATCGGTACCGAGGAACGCCTTCGCTCGGTTGAACTGGTGGCCGAGGTTGCAGGGCTCATTCCCGCCTAGGCTTTCAGGGCTGTTGGCCGGTTACTGTCCCCGGGTCAGGTAGGCCAGGAGTGCTACGTGCAGTGAGGTGCGCGATTCGGGGTCGTCCAGGTCTACAGCCAACAGTTCCTCCAGCTTGGCGAGCCGGGCATAAAGGGTAGGCCGGCTCAGGTAGCCGCTGCGCGCCATGGCGGCTTTGTTGCCGCCGGATCCGAGGTAAAGCCCCAACAGCTCCAGGTATTCGCCCTTGCCCTCGGCGTCAGCCCGGAGGACGGCAGACAACTCGGACTCCACGAATTGCTGGACGCGGGGATCCCTGCGCAGGAGGGCGAGCAGCCCGCGAAGGCGCACATCAGTAGCTCGATAGTAGGGTTTGCCTGTTTCCCGTAGTGTGGCGGCGCTTTCGGCTACGTGGGCCGCTTCGTCAATGCCCGCCGCGGCTTCCAGGAGCGTGGCCTTCATGCGGCCAACACCAATGATCCAGGCTGGAGGAACCGCGGGGGTGGGGCGGACTCCGGAGCCGGCCTCAACCACTGGGCCTGCGGCGGCTTCGGCCAATATCTGCAGCGTCGGTTCCTCCTGCTGACGGGCCGGGAGGGCAAGGATCATTCCGACTGAACCGGACTGGATACTTGCCGCCAAGGCTGTTCCGGCGGTGGACTTCACGGCCTTCGCCAGTCGCTCCAGAAGTTCGCGTTCGTCCTGCTGCCCTGCGAAGGGGTCGGTGGGCAGCACAGGTGAACCCCATGCCGGAAAGGCCGTCCGGAAAACGAGCGGCACGTAGTAGGAGGAGCGTTTCAGGCCCAGTGAACCCGCCCGTGCCAGGGCCTCCGCCTCACTGAGCCCACGGGGTTGGCGCAGTGAGTTAAGGAGTCCGGCCTGGGCGTGATGGCTAAGCTCGCGCTGGTCGCGGTCCGCCAATCGGTTGATCGCCAGGGTCTGGGCGGCCCGCTCAAGAACCATGACGGCCATGTCCTCATCGGCGTCCAGGGCGGCCGGAGGCATTGGCACCACCAGCCTGCCCCATACTTGTTGCCTCACTCCCACCGCTGCCTGCAGCCACAGCTCCGGCCCGGACCGGCCGGTGAGCAACGGAAACGGCGTGGTCCTGGAGCGTCGCTCCCAATCGTCCAGAAGGTCGGTGGTGGTCACGTGCCGGCCCGCATAGGCGAGCACCAGATGCGAGAGGTCCTCCAACAGGACGGGGGCACCGATCATCGTGGCCGCCTGCTCCACGACGCGTTGGGTGTCTGCGCTTTCCAAGCTCAGCACAGTGAATGCCTCATGGACGTCCCGGGCCCGTTCCACGCGCTCAAGTTGGTCCGCGACGATCATCCTGTGGACGATCTCCGTGACCTGGACGAACCGGACCCGGCGTTCAACGATGACCACGGGAATCGAGGCCGTACGGGCTGCTTCCTCCAGGGCTTTCCGGCTGCATTGCCGCTGGCCGACGAGTTCCACGATCAGGCCGGCCGCTCCGGCGGCCTCCAAGGAGTCAATGAACGACGCCGATGCTTCCGGTGATTTTTCCAGCTCCAGTCCGGTGGTGAGCACCAGCTCCCCGCCCGACAGCAGCCCGCCGACGTCGAGTATTTCGCTGACGTGCACCCAGCGGACCGGTGCGTTTAAACCGTTTGCGCTGCCGAGCACAAGGGGATCCGCGGCGCGCAGCACGGGGAGTTCGAGGACGGCACCGACGGTAGGAAGCATTTACACAGTGTAAGGGCGCAGTCCAATAACCTTACAGACGTCTCCTTATATAAGCGCTGGTGCGCGGCAAGACTTGTCCCAGGCCACCTACCAAGGAGAACTCTTGAACACCATCGAGCACTGGATCAACGGCAGCTACGTCCCGGCGGGCGACCGCACCGCTTCTGTCACCAACCCTGCCACCGGGAAGGTGACCGGACAGGTCGCCTTGGCCAGCGTCGAGGACGGCAACGCCGCCGTCGCTGCCGCGAAAGCCGCTTTCCCGGCTTGGCGCGAAACCTCCCTGGCGCGCCGCACCCAGATCCTTTTCGCTTTCCGCGAGCTCCTCAACTCCCGCAAGGACGAGCTTGCTGCGATCATCACCTCCGAGCATGGAAAGGTCCTGGACGATGCTCTGGGCGAGGTGACCCGCGGACAGGAAGTGGTGGAGTTCGCGTGCGGTATCCCGCACCTGCTCAAAGGCAGCTACACCGAAAACGCCTCCACCAAAGTGGACATCCACTCCATCCGGCAAGCACTGGGCCCGGTCGCAATCATCAGCCCCTTCAACTTCCCGGCGATGGTCCCCATGTGGTTCTTCCCGATCGCGATCGCCGCGGGCAACACCGTCATCATCAAGCCGAGCGAAAAGGACCCCTCGGCCGTCAACTGGGTGGCCGAGCTGTGGAAGGAAGCCGGCCTGCCCGACGGCGTATTCAACGTCCTGCACGGCGACAAGGTCGCGGTCGATACCCTGCTGACGCACCCGGACGTCAAAGCCGTCTCTTTCGTGGGCTCCACCCCGATCGCCAAGTATGTCTACGAGACCGCCACCGCCCACGGCAAGCGGGTCCAGGCTTTGGGTGGGGCGAAGAACCACATGATCGTCCTTCCCGACGCCGACCTGGACCTCGCTGCCGACGCCGCAATCAACGCCGGCTTTGGTTCCGCAGGCGAACGGTGCATGGCTGTTTCGGCGCTCCTGGCTGTGGGCGACATCGCGGACGCACTGGTGGACAGGATCGCTGACCGCGCCCGGAGTCTGCGCACCGGCGATGGGCTGCGCGGTTGCGACATGGGCCCCTTGGTCACCTCCCAGCACAGGGACAAGGTATCGGGTTACGTCGACGCCGGTGAAGCCGCCGGTGCCACGCTGGTGGTCGACGGCCGCGGCATCGTCCCCGACGCTGAAGGCGATGGCTTCTTCGTGGGCCCAACACTGTTCGATCACGTCACCACCGACATGTCCATCTACCAGGACGAGATCTTCGGGCCGGTGCTCTCGGTGGTCCGGGTGGACAGCTACGACGAGGCGCTCGCCACCATCAACGCCAACCCGTACGGCAACGGCACCGCGATTTTCACCAACGACGGCGGCGCCGCCCGCCGTTTCGAGAACGAGGTTGAGGTGGGCATGGTGGGCATCAACGTTCCCGTCCCCGTACCCATGGCCTACTACTCGTTCGGGGGCTGGAAGAACTCCTTGTTCGGTGACACGCACGCCCACGGCACGGAGGGCGTTGGCTTCTTCACCCGCGGCAAGGCCGTCACTACCCGCTGGCTGGACCCCAGCCACGGCGGGATCAACCTCGGTTTCCCGCAGAACTCCTAAACGCCAGAAAAAATTGTCAGTGCCAACGTCAGGACAATCACTATGACCGCCATCCTTGAACCATCACTCACGGACCCTGGGGCAGCCCAACGCGCCTACGAGCTGGACCGCAAGCACGTCTTTCACTCCTGGTCCGCGCAGGACACCCTGGATCCCATGGTCATCAGCGCAGCGGAGGGGTCGCACGTCTGGGACGGTGAGGGCAACAAGTACCTGGACTTCTCTTCCCAGCTGGTGAATACGAACATCGGGCACCAGCACCCGGCCGTTGTGGCGGCGATCGCGGCGCAAGCAGCCAAGCTGTGCACGATTGCCCCCAGCTACGTCAACGATGCGCGATCAGAGGCCGCGCGGCTGATCGCCGAGCGAACCCCGGGAGAGCTGGACCGGATCTTCTTCACCAACGGTGGCGCGGATGCCAACGAACATGCTGTCCGGATGGCCAGGCTGCATACGGGCCGGCACAAGGTCCTTTCCGCCTACCGCTCGTACCACGGCGGAACACACCTGGCAGTCAACATCACTGGCGACCCCCGGAGGTGGGCCAGCGACCACGCCTCCACCGGCACCATCCACTTCTTCCCGCCCTACCTCTACCGCACGGCCTTCCACTCGGCCACGGAGGCAGAGGAATCCCAGCGGGCATTGGAGCACCTGGAACAGCTCATCGAGTTCGAAGGTCCGTCCAGCATCGCTGCGATCATGATGGAAAGCATCCCCGGAACTGCAGGGATCTACGTTCCGCCGGCAGGCTACATGCAGGGCGTCCGGGAGCTGTGCACCAAGCACGGCATCGTCTTCATTGCTGACGAGGTCATGGCCGGTTTTGGACGCACAGGGAAGTGGTTCGCCGTCGAGCATTTTGACGTCGTCCCCGACCTGCTCACCTTTGCGAAGGGCGTGAACTCCGGCTACGTACCGCTCGGTGGCGTGGCCATCAACCCGGAGATCGCGGCCACCTTTGGTACCAGGGCCTATCCCGGAGGACTGACCTACTCCGGTCATCCACTGGCCACGGCGGCAGCGGTCGCCACCATCAACGCCATGGAACGTGAAGGCATTGTGCAGCACGCGGAACGCGTCGGCACCGACGTGATCGGTCCGGCGCTGGCTGGATTCGTCGAACGTCACCGTTCTGTAGGAGAAGTGCGGGGTCTCGGCGTTTTTTGGGCCATCGAGCTGGTCAGGAACCGTGTCACGCGGGAGCCGCTGGCACCTTACGGTTCCTCCAGCCCTGAAATGAACCAACTCGTGACGGCTTGCAAGTCGCGGGGCCTCATCCCGTTCGCGAACTTCAACCGTATCCACGTGGTTCCACCCTGCAACATCAGCGTCGAGGACGCCCGCGCAGGCCTGGCCATTGTGGATGAGGTCCTGGACCTGGCGGACACCTTCGCTGAATAAGTGCTGTGTCAGGTCCCGTCCCGGGTGTGGCCGGAGGAAGGCGGGACCTGACAACGCCAAATGTTTTACGCATTTGCAACGAATAAAGCATGACGGCGAAACCGTACGGGCGGAAACTGGATCTATCCGCTTCGGAAGGATTCCCCATGCCTACTCACTTGAACCAGTCGGTTGCCGATTCAGCACTGCTGATGAAGTCCCTTCCGCTCGGCCTGCTCCGGACTGCCCTTCAGTCCGACTCGCCAAACGGCATCACCCCGCAGCTGTTCTCGGAGCTCCGGATCCTTGCACGGGTTCCCGGCTTGCTGGTGGCCTGCAACTATGGCGGGACTCTCTGCGCGGCCGAAGGCGTGTCCACGGAAACACTGCCTCTGGACAGCGCAGCCGTAGCTTTACGGGCGCTCGCAGCGTTGCCGAACACGCACACCGCCATCATTTCCGGCCGGTCGCTCAGGGATTTGGCGGCAGTTTCCAGGCTGCCGGCCGAGGTGCACCTGGTGGGATCGCATGGCGTGGAGTTCGACATGGGCTACGCCTACACCCTTTCCCTCGCTACGGAACAACTGCTCCAACAGGTGGCCACGGCGCTGACCGAAGCCGTCGGGTTCGAAAAGGGCATCAGCGTGGTCCGTAAGCCCGTGGGTGTAGCCGTGCACACCAGGCCGGCCACGCCGGAAGTCGTAGACCGGGTGATCTTCGCAGCACAGAAGATCGCCATCGAGTTCGGCCTGTACTTCATCGTCGACGGAACAGTCCTGGACGTTACCGTGGAGGAGCCCGCCAAGGGGCAAGCCCTGGAGCAGCTCCGGGCACGGCTGGGCGTAAGTGCCGCACTTTTCGCGGGAGATGCCGAGAGTGACGAAAAGGCGCTGGCGACCCTGCGCGGCCCGGACCTTGGTTTGCATGTTGGTCCGGGCGATACGACGGCGGCACACACCATCCCGGACCCGGAAGCCTTCGCGAAGGTGCTGGCTTTGTTGTTCGAATTGCGCCGCGCCTGGCTCTTCGGTGAGGACGCCGTGGGGCTGGAACGACATTCGATGATTGGCAACGGCAGCTCCACCGCCTTGCTCACGCCCGACGCGAAAGTATGTTGGATGAGCCACCCCCTGCCGGACTCGGGATCACTGTTCGCCCACATCCTTGGCGGGGATCCTGCAGGCCACTTCAGCGTAGAGCCCGTTAAGCCCTCGCAGGTGCTGGCCCAACGCTATGTGGATAACACCATGATTGTTGAAACCCGCTGGGCCGACGTGACCGTGACCGACTACCTCGAACCGGCGCCGGAAGGCATCACCAGCCTGGTTCGCGTGCTTTCGGGAACAGGCACGGCCCGGGTGGTTTTCGCGCCGAGGCCCGACTACGCCAATGCACCGTTCGACATGGAGATCCGCGGCGATGACGTCCACATCATCGGCACCTCGGACCCCATCATTCTCTCTGCCCCGGGAGTTGCTTTCCAGGTCACCAGCGACGGCAGGTTCGCAACGGCAACAGCAGAAGTGGCGCTCAACAACGGACCCGTGGTGCTGAACATGCGTTGCGGTGACACCGAGCCGCCACCCGCGGACCCGGTGGGTGAGCCCCACCGGCGTGCCGCCGTCGGACTCGTAACGCGCGAGTGGGTCAAAATGCTGCAGCTGCCCACCATGAAACCGTCGCTGGTGCGGCGCTCGGCACTGGTGTTGAAGTCGCTGGTCCACGAGCCCACCGGTGCTGTCCTCGCAGCCCCAACAACATCGCTGCCCGAGGGTATCGGTGGAACCCGGAACTGGGACTACCGGTACTGCTGGCTGCGGGACGGTTCCATGACGGTCAACGCCTTGGTCAGCCTGGGCTCAACCGGGGAAGCTGAGGGATTCCTCGGCTGGCTGGGCCGGATCCTGGAGAACGCGCCGGGGCCGGAATGGTTGCACCCGCTCTACTCGGTGACCGGGGCTCCACTGTCAACGGAGGCGATCGTTGAGAGCTTGCCAGGCTACGCGGGTTCGCGGCCCGTGCGGATCGGCAACGCAGCAGACCACCAGGTTCAGTTGGACGTATTCGGTCCAATTGCGGAGCTGATCCATGATCTCGCCGAACGGCGGGGTTTCCTGCCGGACGACCATTGGTTCCTCGTGGAGCAGATGGCGCACGCAGTCATGGCGCGCTGGCACGAACCCGACCATGGTATCTGGGAAGCCCGCCGCGCCCCCAGGCATCATGTGTACACAAAGGTCATGTGCTGGGTCACGCTGGACCGCGCGCTCCGGGCTGCGGCGCTGCACGGCCGCGAACCGCACCCGGATTGGGAGCCTGAGGCACGGACCATCCGTGAGGAAGTCCTCCGGGAAGGCTGGGACAGTTCGGCCGCATCGTACACCGTGGCCTACGACAGCCCGGACCTCGATGCCGCTGTCCTGCACGTCGGCCTGTCGGGCCTCCTTGATGTCCAGGACCAACGTTTCCTGGACACGGTCGCCGCTGTGGAGCGGGAGCTGCGCGTCGGACCTACGGTCTTCCGGTACAGGTACGACGACGGCCTGCCGGGCTTGGAGGGCGGCTTCCACATCTGCACCACCTGGCTGATCGAGGCCTACTTGGCCGTGGGGCGCCTGGACGATGCGCTGGAGCTGTTCAACCAGTTGGTGGCTCTGTTCGGTCCCACGGGCCTGTTGCCGGAAGAGTACGACCCCGGCACCGAAACACACCTGGGCAACCATCCGCAGGCGTACTCACACTTGGGCTTCATCCGGTGCGCACAGCTCCTGGACCACTACCTGGCAAGCGCGGATGTGGAGTAAAACCGGCTAGGCGAGCAACAGCGCCACGGCGATCATTGCGGGCACGGCCACGATCGTGGTGATGAGCACGGTGTCCTTGGCCACGGTGATTCCGGCCTGGTAGCGGTTGGCTGCGACGAACACATTCTGGGCTGTGGGAAGTGCGGACGTCACAACCACCGCAAACAATGCGTGGCCGTCCATTCCCAGGGCAAACCGTGCGAACAGGTACGCGACCAGGGGATGCACGATCAGCTTGAACCCGCTGGCCAGCAGAGTATCGAGCCGCCGTCCGGCGTCCTTTTGCAGGGGCCTGGATCCGTTGAGGCTCATGCCGAACGCCATCAGCATGGCCGGGATCGCTGCTCCGCCGATTAGGTGGATGGGTTCCAAAATCAGCGAGGGCACTTGGAATCCGGTCCCGGCCACCAGCAGACCGAGCGCGGAGCCGACGATCATGGGGTTCTTCACGATCATCAGCAGGAAGCGCAGGGGAGTGGTGCGGTGCGAACTGGTGCTGGCATCCAGTGCCATCAGGTACATCGGGGTGAAGAACGCCAACTGGAAGATCAACAGCGGGGCCACATAGCTGGCATCGCCGAGGACAAAAACGGCGATGGGGATGCCCAGGTTCGCGGAGTTCGCCAACGACGCACTCATGGAGGACATGAGGGCTTCGGGCATTGAGCGCCTCAGCCAGAACTTCACGATCAGGAAGAACAGCAGGCCGGTGATGACAGCGCCCACGGCCGTGACCAGAAGCGGTGCAGCGAACACGTCGTGCAACTTGGCCTTGCTCAGGGTTTCAAAGAGGAGCGCGGGGCTAGCCACGAAGAACGTCAGCGAACTCAGGACGGACCGGGCGTTCTCGCCCAGAATGTTGCGGCGTCCAACAAACATGCCCACCAGGATGATGGCCCAGACAACAAAAAACCCCGACAGGACGCCGATCATGGCAGCGTGCGGGTGGGGGCTTTGCGGGTCACGAACTACAGCCTAGCCAGAACCACCCAGTGAGTAAGCGTTTTCTCCCGGGAGTTCCGTCATATGGACGCCCACGACGCGCTCGACGTCGGCACTCGGGTGGGTGCCGACGTCGAGCGCTGCTGAGACTTAGCTGAGGTGCGCCGCGTTGTTCAGCGCGTGCGGAGGGCGCATGAGCCCGGGCGTGTGCGCTTCTGCGGGGTCGTTACCCAACTGGAGGATGTGGTTGTCCTCGCCCACATGGACCACCTTGGGCTGGTACGACCTGGCCTCTTCGGTAGTCATCTGCGCGTAGGTGATGAGGATGACCAGATCTCCTACGTGGACCTGGTGGGCGGCGGCACCGTTGATCCCGATCACGCCGGAACCGCGCTCGCCGGCGATGGTGTAAGTCTCCAGGCGGGCACCGTTGGTGATGTCCACAATGGAGACGAGCTCGCCGGGAAGGATGTCCGCGGCGTCCAGGAGGTCCAGGTCGACAGTGACCGAACCGACGTAGTGGAGGTCGGCGTGGGTCACCGTTGCGCGGTGAATCTTGGACTTGAACATTGTGCGGATCATAATGCGACCAGTTTAGCGCGGCACCCTCGTCCGGCGCTGTGATGTACCAGACTCCCGGGCCTTAGGGGAGGACGCCCATGGGGTAACGTCTTTTGCGGTGAAGTGACCCCGATCGAAAGGCCCAAAGCGTGCTGGAGTCTTACGCGCAGGGGAGGCCGCTGGAGTATTGGCTCTCGGCCGATCTGGCCAAGGTCAGTCCTCCCCAAGCCCCTTCCCGTCTGCGCCAACTTGCCGATGCGCAGGGTGCCTTGGCAGCGGCCTGGAGCGGTGCGATTGGCGGTGGCTCCTTGATGCTCCTTATCGGCGCCGTTGTTTCCACGCTGACCGGCAACCCCACGTGGGTACTGTCCTTGGGGCTGCCGGGAATTGCCCTGGGCCTGCTTGGTTGGCGGGGCTGGAAGAAGGTCCGCAGCAGACTGCCGGACACCAACAAGCTGCTCATTAACCGCGGACCGGGATCTGCCAAGGGTGGCGTGTGGGCGACCCTTGGGATGGCGGGCCTGCTGGCTGCTGCTTTCACTTTGGCGGTCCCTTCGGCAATTGAACGAGGATCACTCGCCACCCTGCTGGGGGTCTACTTCATGATGGTGCTCCTGTTGGTGGTAGCTATCCTCATACCTTCCGTAGTCATGGGCAGGGCGCGTGAGTCGTTCCGGGAGAGATTGCTGGTGGATCCGGCCCTCCGCCAGGCTGTGGAGGCGGACATGGCCACGTGGAGGGACCCGCACGGCGGAAGTGCGGCGTACGGGCCACTCTGAGATTCGACTTTAGACCGGGTTGCTCATCAACGCAGGCTGGTACTTTTCCAGCGCAACCCCGGAAGCAACCAGCGACCTCAGTTCGGCCAGGTCGCCTTCCACCACGCCGCCGGCGCGTGCCTGCACCAGGACATTGCCCAATGCAGTTGCCTCTACGGGACCGGCAATGACGGGTTTTCCGGTAGCGTTCGCGGTCAGTTGGCACAGGAGCCGGTTTTGCGAGCCACCACCCACGATGTGCACCACTGTGGTGTTGCGGCCGGTGAGCCGTTCGGCGTCGGCCAGCGTACGTGCGTAACCGGCCGCGAGGCTGTCCATAATGCAACGCACAACGGCGGCAGGACGGTCCGGAAGGACTTCGCCGTTGTGCCGCACGGCTGCGCGGATACGGTCCGGCATGTTGTCCGGTGCGGTGAAGGCGGGATCATCGGCGTTGATCTGCGGCCCGCCCTCGGGGAGTGCCGCAGCTGAGCCCAGCAGCGCCGGGAGCGTTTGGTTGAATCCTTGTGCGGCCCAGGAACGCTGGCACTCGCTCAACAACCACAGGCCGCCGACGTTGCGCAGGTACCGGATGGTGCCGTCCACTCCTCGCTCGTTGGTGAAGTTGGCTTGGCGGCTTGCCTCGGAGAGCACTGGTAAGGGAAGTTCCACCCCCACCAAGGACCAGGTCCCGGAGGAGATGTAGGCAAAGTCCTGGCCCTCAGCGGGGACTGCGGCCACGGCGGAGGCGGTGTCGTGCGAACCAACGGCCACCACCTTGGTGTCAGCTGAAAGGCCGGTCCGCTCAACAATGGCGGGCAGCAAGGTACCAATGGTCTCGCCCGGCTGAATCAGCGGCGGGAAGATATCCCGAGGCAAGCCCAATGCATCAAGGAACCCCAATGCCCACTGGCCCGCTAGGGCGTCGAAAAGCCCGGTGGTGGAAGCGTTCGTGGCCTCGGTCCGCCGTTCGCCGGTGAGCAGGAAAGCGATGAGGTCCGGAATCAGCAGGGCCTGGAGTCCATCCACGTCCTTTTCCGTGGCTAGTTGATACAAGGTGTTGAACTGCAAGTACTGCAAGCCGGTGGTGGCGTAGAGCTTCTCGGGCGGGATCACTGCGTGTACCCGCTCCACAGCGGCCCGGCTGCGTTCGTCGCGGTAGCTGTAGGGCTGCGCGGTCAGTTCGCCGGCGTCGTTCACCAAGCCGTAGTCAACCGCCCACGTGTCGATGCCGATGCTCGCGATGCGCTCGCCGCTGCCCGCCGCCACGGAAGCAGCGGTAGCGAGTCCCTTGAGCACCTCCGCGAAGAGGGCGTCGAAATCCCAGTGGAGGCCGCCGTCGAGCTCTATGACGCCGTTGGGAAAGCGGTGGATCGTTTCCAGTGCGACGCCGGACGTCGGCGAGACGCGGCCCAGCATGACGCGGCCGGAGGACGCGCCGATGTCGATGGCTACGAAAACCTGGTTTGTTTGCGGAGAGGACACCGCCCCGGCGTGGGCCGGGGCGGTGTCCGTGGCGGTTCCGTTCGTCACTGTTGGTCCTAGCGGAGGAAGGCGGCTGCCACGCCGGCGTCCACGGGGATGTGGAGGCCGGTGGTGTGGGAGAGCTCGTTGCTGGTGAGCACGGACGCGGCATTGGCCACGTGTTCCGGGAGGACTTCGCGCTTGAGGAGCGTGCGCTGGGCGTAGTACTTGCCCAGCTCCTGCTCGTCCACGCCATAGACGGCTGCGCGCTTGGCGCCCCAGCCGCCAGCGAAGATGCCCGAGCCGCGGACCACGCCGTCGGGGTTGATGCCGTTGACGCGGATGCCGTGATCGCCCAGCTCAGCGGCGAGCAGACGGACCTGGTGGGCTTGGTCTGCCTTGGTGGCGGAGTAGGCGATGTTGTTGGGGCCGGCGAACACGGAATTCTTGGAGGAGATATAAATGATGTCTCCGCCCAGGCCCTGGTCGATCATCACCTTCGCCGCGGCCTTGGACACCAGGAACGAGCCTTTGGCCATGACGTTGTGCTGCAGGTCCCAGTCCTTCTCCGTGGTTTCCAGCAACGGTTTGGAGATGGACAGACCGGCGTTGTTGACCACCAGGTCCAGGCCGCCGAACGCGAGCACTGCCTCCTGGATCGCGGCTGCGATCTGGGCTTCGTCGGTCACGTCGGCCTGGACGCCGATGGCGACGTCGGAACCGCCCAGTTCCTCGGCTACCTTTTGGGCGTTCTCAAGGTTCAGGTCGGCAATGACCACGCACGCGCCGTCGGACGCCAAGCGGGTGGCGATTGCCTTGCCGATGCCCGACGCCGCGCCGGTCACCAGTGCAATGCGGGTGGCGTGCGACTTGGGCTTGGGCATGCGGGCGAGCTTGGCCTCTTCGAGTGCCCAGTACTCGATGCGGAACTTCTCGGACTCCTCGATGGGGGCGTAGCTGGAGATCGCCTCGGCACCGCGCATCACGTTGATGGCGTTGATGTAGAACTCGCCGGCCACGCGTGCGGTCTGTTTGTCCTTGCCGAAGGAGAACATGCCCACGCCCGGGACCAGCACGATGGCCGGGTCCGCACCACGGAGGGCCGGACTGTTCTCGTCGGCGTGGCGGTCGTAGTACGCCTGGTAGTCCTCGCGGTAGGCGGCGTGTAGTTCCTTGAGGCGGTTGGTTGATTCCTCGATGGTGGCGTCGGCCGGCAGGTCCAGGACCAGGGGCTTGACCTTGGTACGCAGGAAATGGTCCGGGCAGGAAGTGCCCAGCGCGGCGAGGCGTGGGTGCCCGGTGGCGGCGAGGAAGTCAAGCACGACGGCGTCATGGCTGAAGTGCCCCAGCTGCGGTTTGTCCGTGGAGGCCAAGCCGCGGATGACCGGGGCCAGGGCTGCTGCCTTTGCTTTCCGCTCCGCCTCGGGGAGTGCGGCGTAACCGGGCAGGGCAGGACCGAAAGGCTGGGACTTGCCGTTGGCTTTGATGTAATTCTCGGCCTGGTCAATGATCCACAGCGAGTTCGCTTCGGCCTCTTCGGATGTGGCACCCCAGGCAGTGATTCCGTGGCCGCCAAGGATGGTGCCGATGGCCTGGGGGTTGGCTTCCTTGATCGCGGCGATGTCCAAGCCGAGCTGGAACCCGGGCCGGCGCCAGGGAACCCAGACAACCTTGTCGCCGAAGACCTTGGATGTCAGCGCCTCGCCGTCCACCGCCGTCGCAATGGCGATGCCGGAATCGGGGTGCAGGTGGTCAACGTGGGCAGCGTCCACCAGCCCGTGCATTGCGGTATCGATCGACGGCGCCGCGCCGCCCTTGCCGTGGAGGCAGTAATCGAAGGCGGCTACCATTTCGTCTTCACGCTCGACTCCGGGGTAAACATCCTTGAGTGCCTGGAGCCGGTCGAGCCGGAGTACAGCGAGGTTTTCGGCTTTCAAGGTGCCGAGGTCGCCGCCGGAGCCCTTGACCCAGAGAAGCTGGACGTCCTGGCCGGTAACGGGGTCCTTCTCGGTGCCCTTCGCTGACGTGTTGCCGCCAGCGAAGTTTGTGTTCCGCTTGTCCGCACCCAGGCGGTTGGAACGGTTGATCAGCTCTTCAACAGTGGTGTTGTCTGTGTTCTGCATGTTCATGCCTTTACGCGCCCCATCCGGCTTGCTGGCCGCCTGCGCGGTCCTCGTTGATCTTCTTCTGGTAGCCGCTGGCCTTGTAGGCAGCGATCGGGTCGGCGGGCAGTCCGCGGGATTCACGCCACTCGGCCAGGATCGGGCGGACATCGGTGTAGAAGGCATCGTTGAAGATGCCGTTAGCGGCCAGGACGTCGTCTGCACGCTGTGCTTCGTTCAGTGCAGCGGTATCCACGAGCAGGGCACGGGCGGTCATTTCCTGGACGTTGAGCACCGAGCGGATCTGGCCCGGGATCTTCTCTTCCAGGTTGTGGCACTGGTCCAGCATCAGGGCAACGCCTGACTCCTTGCCGAAGCCACCGCCGCGGATCACCTCGTGCATGATGCGGAACAGCTGGAACGGATCCGCTGCGCCCACGATCAGGTCATCATCGGCGTAGAAGCGGGAGTTGAAGTCGAAGGAACCCAGCTTGCCCAGGCGCAGGAGCTGCATGACGATGAACTCGATGTTGGTGCCGGGGGCGTGGTGGCCGGTGTCCAGGCAAACGAAAGCCTTCTCGCCCAGCGCAAGGGTCTGCGCGTACGAGGTACCCCAGTCAGGAACATCGGTGTGATAGAAAGCGGGCTCGAAGAACTTGTATTCAAGGACCAGGCGCTGCTGGTCACCGAGGCCTGCGTAGATCTCCTGAAGGCTTTCCGCGAGGCGGTCCTGCCGGCCGCGCATGTCGTCCTGGCCCGGGTAGTTGGTGCCATCAGCAAGCCAGATCTTCAAATCCTTGGACCCGGTGGCGTGCATGATGTCGATGCACTCCAGGTGGTGATCGATGGCCCGGCGACGTACGGATTCGTTGGACGAGGTCAGGGAGCCGAACTTGTACTCGTCATCCTGGAAGGTATTGGAGTTGATGGTGCCCAAGCCAACGCCCAACCCTTCGGCGTATTCGCGGAGTGCGGAGTAATCGTCCACTTTGTCCCACGGGATGTGCAGGGCCACGGTAGGAGCCAGCCCCGTGAGTTCGTGGACCTTGGCGGCGTCGGCGATCTTTTCCTGAACGGTGCGCGGCGTGCCCGGGGTGCCGAACACCTTGAACCGAGTCCCTGAATTTCCGTAGGCCCAGGACGGCACTTCAATGGCCAGTTCCCCTAGACGGCCCAGGGCCGATTCTGTGGTGTTCATGCTTGTTCCTTTTGGTATTCGTGGGCTGGATCTTTGTCTATGTGTGTGGCGCCGGCGGGCTCTGGGACGGCTCCCGCGGCGGCCAGTTGATCCTCGAGGTTGAAAACTTCCTCGATGATCTCGAAACCTTGGTCTGGAGGGAGGTCGCTGTCCGCGAAGAGGTTTGCCATCTCGGCCTGCCAGCGGGCATTAACCCCGGTGAGGGCCATTTGCGCCTGCGCTGCCTCGTAGTCTTCGCATTCCAGGTAGCCGATCAGCTGGCCATCAGGGGCGAGGAACAGGGAGTAGTTGTTCCAGCCCGCACTCTTCAGCGCTGACAGCATCTCCGGCCAGACGGCCGCGTGGCGCTCCTTGTACTCGTCCATCAGCTCCGGCTGAACGGAGGAGCGGAAACAAACCCTCATATGGGATCTCCGGGTTACTCGTCTTTGAATCGTTTCATTTGTTACGATTCAAATTACCCTCGGAATTGGGAGGGTGTCAAGGCGTTTCCAGCACTTTGACTTCGGCCCACGGAGATCGGAAAGCATGTCCACGACAGCCAGCATCAAAGACGTCGCCAACCATGCACAGGTAGCCGTGGGAACTGTTTCCAACGTGCTGAATTATCCGGACCGCGTTTCCCAGCGGACCAAGGAACGGGTCCTCAAATCCATCGCTGAGCTGGGTTTCGTACGCAACGACGCCGCCCGCCAACTCCGGGCAGGACAAAGCCGGACCATCGGCCTGATTGTGCTCGATGTCGGAAACCCCTTCTTCTCCTCCGTGGCCCGTGCGGCTGAAGACGCAGCTACGGCCCTGGGAAGCGTGGTGCTGGTGGGGGACAGCGGCCAGGACGCTTCCCGCGAAGCGCACTACATGGACTTGTTCCAGGAACAACGGGTCCAGGGCCTGCTGATCTCGCCCGTCGGCGATGTGGGCCAGCGGATCGATACCCTTCGCGAACGCGGAGTGCCTACCGTCCTGGTGGATGAACTGGCCGACACCGGGCGGTGCAGCTCAGTATCCGTTGATGACCAGGAGGGCGGATATTTGGCCGCCAAGCACCTGCTGGACATCGGCCGCCGTCGTTTGGCCTTTGTCGGAACGCCGACCATCCGCCAGGTGGCCAGCCGACTCAAGGGCGCGCAGCGCGCCGTCGCCGAAGTATCCGGAGCCAGCATCGAGGTGCTCGACTCCGAGGGGCAGACCGTCCTGACAGGCCGCAAAGTGGGCAACAGCCTGGTGGAACGTTCTCCGGAAAAGCGCCCGGAAGCTGTCTTCTGCTCGAACGATCTCCTGGCCCTGGGCGTCATGCAGTCCCTGACCATGCTGCGGACAGTCCGGATTCCGGAGGACATTGCTTTGATCGGCTATGACGACATCGATTTCGCCATCTCTGCGGTAGTGCCGCTGTCCTCGATCCGGCAGCCCACGGAAGCGCTCGGCCGCACGGCCATCGAACTCCTGGCAGAGGAGCATGACAACGGCGGAACCAAGCATCGGGCTGTGGTGTTCACGCCCGAGCTGGTGGTCCGCCAAAGCACCGCGGGCTCAGGAAGCTAGCGCCCGGCCTGGTTGGATGCCTACAGCGCGTAGATGCTCCACGACGCCGTGTGGGTAGCCCCGGGCTCAAGCCGGATCAGGTCCGTTCCGCTGTTGAAAGCGTCGGGCGGGCACGTCATGGGCTCCACTGCCAGACCGAACCGGTTGGGGATGGGCGCAGGCTTGTCGGCTGTGTGGATCTGCAGCCATGGGCAGCTTTCGTCCCATGACATCCCGACGCCGGTGCCCGCCGGGTCCCGCACGGACAACCGCGCCAGCCCGCCGTCGAACGTTATGCCCGTAAAGGCGTGATCGATCTCGGTGCTGCCGATGGCGCGCGGAGCGCGGAAATCGAACTCATGACCTGCCACGGGTGCCAATGAAAGCGGCAGCAGCCTGTCCGGCGTGACCTCCAGGAACGAGTCCGCGGCGAAATCCAGGACCCATTCATTGAGCGGCGACGAACCGGCCACAAGGTAAGGGT
Organism: Paenarthrobacter sp. CAP02; assembly: GCF_040137855.1. Classification (NCBI taxonomy): domain Bacteria; kingdom Bacillati; phylum Actinomycetota; class Actinomycetes; order Micrococcales; family Micrococcaceae; genus Paenarthrobacter; species Paenarthrobacter sp. CAP02. The sequence goes on from NZ_JBEEII010000014.1 coordinate 40,124, forward strand.
GCGGGCAGACGCCATAGGGAGCAGCGACGTCAGCAGTATTCACTGCCGTCACGGAAGCGTGCAGCCCGGAGTCGTCCAGCTCGTACCGGGCCGAAAGTTCCAGGGCGAATGGGTAACCCGCGGTCGGACCTACCGTGCACGTCAAGGTGACCGAACCGGCGTCGGACTCTTTCATTGCCCAGTCGAGCGGGAAGGCGAGGCCGTGCAAAGCTGTGCCGCGCTCCGGTTCGTTGACCGGCAACTGGTACTCAACGTCGTCAAAGCTGTACCTGCCATCCGCGATCCTGTTGGGCCACGGTGCAGCGATGATGCCGCGATAGTCCGGGATGGGTCCACCCTGGGGAAACGGGACCACCAGGTCCCGGCCGTGGAACTGCAGGACGCGGAGCGCAGCCGCGCGGGCGGTCACAACAGCCGTGTAACCGCCCGCGCTCAGCGTGAATTCAGTGCTCACAGGCCGCCGGCCAACTTGTAATAGGCGGCGTTCCAGGCGAGTTCCTTCTTGAACTGTTTGATGGTGGTGTCCTGGTCGATGGTCAGGAGCTCGGTCTTGGCGATTTCGGCGAAGTCCTCGAATACCTCCAGGCCCACCTGCGTGGACAATACCGTGTGGTGCGCTGCGCCGGCGGTGAGCCACGCGGCGGCCGAGGTAGCGAAGTTGGGCTTGGGTTCCCACAGCGCGCGGGCCACCGGGAGGTTGGGGAGCGGTTGGTCGAGGTCGACGACGTCCACCACGTTCGCCACCAAGCGGAAGCGATCGCGCATGTCGGACAACGCAACCACCACGCCGGGGCCGGCGTCGGTGTCGAAGACCATGCGGACGGGATCTTCCTTGCCGCCAATCCCCAGCGGGTGGATCTCCACGCGCGGCTTCCTGGCGGTCAACGACGGGCACACTTCCAGCATGTGAGCGCCCAGGATCTTCTCGCTGCCCGGTTCCAGGTGATACGTGTAGTCCTCCATCAGCGATGCGCCACCGGGCAGGTCCCCACCCATGACCTTGGCCGCGCGGACCAGGATGGCGGTCTTCCAGTCACCCTCGGCACCGAACCCGTAGCCATCGGCCATAAGACGCTGGACGGCCATGCCGGGGAGCTGGCGCAGTTCGCCCAGGTCTTCGAAGGACGTGGTGAAGGCCGCAGAGCCGTTGGCTTCCAGGAAGCTGCGCAGTCCCAGCTCGATGCGTGCACTGTAGCGCAGCGACTCGTGGCGGTCGCCCCCTGCCTTGAGTTCGTCAACCACCTCGTAAAGGCGCTCGTACTCCGCAACCAAGGCGTCGACGTCGGACTCCGCGGCGCCGTGGACAGCCTCGGCGAGCTCATTCACGGACCAGGTGTTCACCGAGACGCCGAAGCGCAGCTCGGCCTCGGTCTTATCGCCTTCGGTGACCGCGACGTTGCGCATGTTGTCACCGAAGCGGGTGAGCTTCAGCGTGCGGACGGCGGCCCACCCGGCGGAGGCGCGCTGCCAGGCACCCACTTGGCGGGCTACCTCGGGGTTGCTGACATGCCCGACGACGGTCTTCCGCGGCACGCCGAGGCGGGACTGGATGTATCCGAACTCGCGGTCCCCGTGTGCTGCCTGGTTGAGGTTCATGAAGTCGAAGTCGATGTCCGCCCACGGCAGGTCCCGGTTGGCCTGGGTGTGCAGGTGCAGCAAGGGCTTGCGCAGTGCGTCCAGGCCCTGGATCCACATCTTGGCGGGGCTGAACGTGTGCATCCATGCGGTCACGCCGATCACGGAATCGTTGGAGTTCGCTTCCAGTGCGGTCCGGCGGATGGCGTCCGAGTCGGTAAGGACCGGCTTCCAGACGAGTTTGACCGGGACGTCGTTGCTGGCGTTGAGGACGTTGGCAATCTCCTGCGACTGCGCTGCGACCTGCTTGAGGACGTCCTCGCCGTAGAGGTGCTGGCTGCCGGTGAGGAACCAGACCTCGTACGGCTCAAGTGACGTGTTGTTGGCCTTTGCCATGGGGGTGCTCCTGGGGTTGTGTTCTTGTCCGGGCTGGGCTGCTGAGGGTTTAGCGGCCGTAAACGTTTTGGTAGCGGTCGTACAGCGACTCGATCTTGGCTCGGTCAATGGGAAGGGGTTCGCCCAGCTGTCGGGAAATGTGCACGGTCCGGGCCACTTCCTCGCACATGACAGCGGCCTTGACCGCGGACCGGGGGTCCTTGCCGATGGTGAACGGCCCGTGGTTCTGCATCAGAACCGCTGGCGAATTGGAGTTCTTGAGCGTCTCCACGATGCCTTGGCCGATCGAGTCGTCTCCGATCAGCGCGAACGGCCCTACCGGGATGGGGCCACCGAATTCGTCGCCCATCATGGTCAGGACGCAAGGGATTTCCTCGCCGCGGGCAGCCCACGCCGTGGCGTAGGTGGAATGCGTGTGCACCACGCCGCCAACCTCGGGCATGTGGCGGTAGACGTAGGCGTGCGCGGCTGTGTCCGACGACGGCGAAAGATCCGGATTTCCCCAGTCAACGGTGCCCGCGCTGCCGGTGTTCATGCCCCGGACCGGTGTGCCGTACAGGTCGGTGACCACCATGAGTTCCGGTGTGAGGTCGTCGTAGGAAACACCGGAGGGCTTGATGACCATCAGGTCGTGGCCCGGGATGCGGCCCGAGACGTTCCCGGCGGTCCACACCACCAGCTCATACCTGGTGAGTTCAGCATGGAGCTCACAGACTTCCTTGCGGACCTTCGCGATGGTGTCCAGGAGCGCGCTCATGCGGACACCCGCTCTGCGGCATCTGTGGAAGAGTTCGACGCCGGTTCGGACACCGTCGCGGCGCCCTGCACCTCGCGCTGGATCGCCTTGAGTCGGTGCATGACATTGTTGGTTCCGCGGCCGAAGTAGTCGTGCAGGGTCCGGTATTCCTGGAAGAGGACGTCGTACGCGGCAACGTTTTCAGGAATGGGCGTGTACACCGCGCCGGGGGCTGCGGCCATGGATGAGGCGGCCTCGCGGATGTCCTTGTACTTCCCGGCGGCGACTGCAGCGTGGATCGCCGAGCCCAAGGCCGGGCCCTGCTCGGAACCGATCGTGGAGAGCTGCAAGCCCGTGATATCCGCGTAGACCTGCATGAGGAAGGTGTTCTTCAGCAGGCCGCCGGCAACGATGAACTCCTTGACCGGGACACCGGAATCGCGGAAGGCATCCACGATGGTGCGGGTGCCGAACGCCGTGGCCTCCAGCAGGGCCCGGTAAGTGTCCTCAGGCTTGGTGGCCAGGGTTTGGCCCACCACAATGCCTGAAAGTTCGTGGTCAACCAGCACCGAACGGTTGCCCGAGTGCCAGTCCAGGGCGATGAGGCCATGCTCGCCAATGGCCTGCTTCTCCGCGAGTCCGGTCAGGTACTCGTGGATGTTTTTGCCTTCGGCCGCGGCGGCCTGGTGGTATTCGGGAGGAACACCGTTCTTGGTGAACCAACCGAAGATGTCGCCCACTCCGGACTGGCCTGCCTCGTAACCCCACAGGCCGTCAACGATTCCGCCGTCGACGACGCCACACATGCCCGGGACTTCGCGCAGGACGTCGCCGTTCATGACATGGCACGTGGAAGTACCCATGATGGCAACAAGCTGCCCAGGCTCCACGGCATTGGCTGCCGGTGCGCTCACGTGCGCGTCAACGTTTCCCACGGCTACGGCAATCCCTGCCGGAAGCCCCGTCCATGCGGCGGCTTCTTCCGTGAGCTGTCCGGCGGCCTCGCCCAAACGGCCGATGGTGTGCTCGAGTTTGCTGCTGACGAAGTCCTTGAAGTCAGGATTAAGCGCTGCCAGGAAATCTTCCGACGGGTACTTTCCATCCTGGTAGATGCCCTTGTATCCAGCGGTGCAGGCGTTCCGGACGTAGCTTCCGCATAGCTGCCAGACGATCCAGTCGGCGGCCTCAACCCAGTGGTCCATGGCGCCGTAGACTTCGGGGTCTTCTTCCAGGAGCTGCAACCCCTTGGCGAATTCCCATTCGGAGGAGATCAGGCCGCCGTAGCGGGGGAGCCAGGATTCGCCGCGCTTTTCAGCAAGCTGGTTGATGCGGTCCGCTTGGGGCTGGGCGGCGTGGTGGCGCCACAGCTTCACGAACGCGTGGGGTCGGTCAGCGAAGCGTTCCAGTTCGTTCAGCGGCGTGCCGTCCGCCGTCGTCGGAACCATGGTGCAGGCGGTGAAGTCAGTGGCGATGCCCACCACGTTCTTCGGGTCGACGCCGGCATCGGCGACGGCGGCCGGTACAGCATTGCGCAGGACGTCGCGGTAGTCGTTGGGGACCTGGAGCGCCCAGTCGGCGGGCAGGCGCTGGCCGCTGCCGGGAAGCTTTTCCGTGACCACGGCATGCGGGTATTCGAACACGCCACTGCCGAGCTCGGCGCCGTCCGAGACACGAACGACGACGGCGCGGCCGGACAGGGTGCCGTAGTCCACGCCGATGACGAATTGCTCATCGAGCGGGGAATTTTCTGAGGTATTCATGAGGTCTCCATCCGGCTGGCCAGGGCCTCATTGCCGGGGTTCGGGGTGGAAAAGTGAAGAAGGTCTGATGCAATTGTTAGCGCTCACAACTTTGATGTCAAGAGCGGTTCGCCGCTCTGTCCAAGTCCGCTCCCGGGTAGGCTGGCACGACAAACTGTTTGGGGGAACATTGAGATACCGCGAGATGAAGTCCGCTGCCGCCGCTGTGGCGCTCCTGCTGCTCACCGGGTTGCTTGCCGGGTGCTCCGGCTACTCCGGGATTGCGGCCGTACAACGGCCCGCCGAGGCAAAAGACGCACTGCCCGCCGATATTCGGAGCGAAAAGCCTGACTTGCCTTCAGACTTCCGGCTTTTGGCCGAGGACAACCGGGTTAAGTACTTCGCAGCAGAGAGCCCCGAGCGCACGACGGCCTGCATCGCTGCCTACCCCGTCGACAAGCCGGACCAATGGATGCTGGCTTGTTCCGATGGGATTACCGGTGAACGGGAAATCGTAACCACCAGCCACATGGGACAGCCCACCGTAAAGCTGGTAACAACCGGGTTCGACACCAAGGCCCTCGAAGCAGAGGGCTGGCGTAAAGTTCACGACAATGTCTGGGTGGGGGCCGTAGCCAACCCCTAAGCCTGCCCCTCGGCAGGGTCCGGGCTAGGCGGTTCGGGCCTGGGCGGTGGTGGAGCGGACAACCAGGCGAGGCGTGACCGTCGCCGGCGCCTGCGATGTGCCCTTGTCCAAGTGCTCGAGCAGCAGGTCGATGCAGCGCTGGCCCAACTCTTCGAAGTCCTGGGCAACGGTGGTCAGGGGCGGAATGAAATACGCGGATTCCGGTTGGTCATCGAAGCCCACCACACTGATGTCGGTGGGAACCTGGACGCCGGTCTCATTGAAGGCCCGCAGGACCCCCAGGGCCATCTGGTCGTTGGCAACAAAAAGAGCCGTCATTGAGCGCTCAGCCGCGATCTTCAGGCCTTCGCGATAACCACATTCAGCACTCCAATCGCCCTCGATCAGTGTGGCCGGCTCAAGCCCCGCTTCAGCCAAAGTGTCCCGCCAGCCGTCGATGCGGGCCGCAGCGTCGATCCAATCGGCCGGCCCGGACAGGTGGCCTATCTTGGTATGGCCAAGGTCCAGGAGGTGGTGGACTGCGAGCCGGGCACCTTGCCGTTGGTCGACCGTGGCACCGCTGAGGTTCTCATCGCCCACAGACCCTACGGCCACCAACGGAACCTGGGCTGTAATGTCCCGCAGGACGTCGAAAGTTCCAGGGTGTGGCACCGTCACCACAATGCCGTCCACGCCCTGGTCCATGAAGTGGGCGATGGCGTCCTTGATGGTTTCCGGGGTGACCTCGCGCAGGCCTGCAACACTGACGAAATAGCCGGCATCCCTCGCAGCCTGCTGAACGCCCAGCAGCGTGTGGGATGGTCCGTACTGCGCCAGCTCGCTGCCGAGCACTCCAATGGTTTGGGAGCGCCGCGTCACCAAGCTGCGGGCGGCAACGTTGCGGCGGTAACCCAGATCGGTGATGGCCTGTTCGACGCGCTCGCGGGTCTTGGAACTCACGTTGGGGTGGTTGTTGAGGACCCGTGAAACGGTCTGATGGGACACCCCGGCAACGCGGGCGACGTCCTCCATAACCGGCGGGCGGGTTGGTGCAGTTCGTTCAGAGCTCACCCTGTCACGATAGAGCACTGGCCACGATGATCAGCCGATGGCCGCCCTTGCGGCGTAATGCCGGTACCTCGTAAGAAAGGCAGCGGGCGCGTCGCCGTTCCGTGCGCTCACGTTCACACCTTCCACCGGCCAGTCAGGCAACGTACCCGCCAGGACACCCGCTGCCTGCCGCGCGGCACCGTCAGCAACGTACTCGCCCGGCTTCGGCACGAAGACCGGAACCCCGAATGCGGCGGCGGCCACCTGTTGGACGGCTTCGGATTGTGCGCCCCCGCCCACCAGGATGATGCGCCGGGCTTCGACACCCTGGGCCTGGAGGGCTGCCAGGCCATCGGCGAGTGAGCACAGCACGCCCTCGACTGCGGCCCTGGCCAGGTTGGCGGGGGTGTAGTTGGAGAGGGTAAGTCCGTGGAGCGAGCCGGTGGCGTTCGGCAGGTTGGGTGTCCGCTCGCCCTCGAAATACGGCACCATGGTCAGTCCGCCGGATCCTTCCGGCGCGGTCAACGCCAGCTCCCCGAGTTCCTGGAGCGTTACGCCCAGCAAAGCGGCGGTGGAGTCAAAAATCCGTGTGGCGTTGAGCGTGCACGCCAGCGGAAGGTAATTCCCGGTGGCATCAGCGAAACCAGCCACCAGCCCGCTGGCGTCGCGTGAGGAAACATCCGAGACGGCGAATACTGTCCCTGATGTCCCAATGGATATGACTACATCGCCGACTCCGGCATTGACACCCAGGCCCGCCGCAGCGTTATCGCCGGCACCCGGCCCGATCAAGGCACCGTCCGGAGTCTTGCCTGCCACTTCCAAAGGCCCCACGACGGTAGGCAGAACCGGTACATGCCCCAGCGTGCTCCGGAGTACTTCGGGAAGATACTCCCCGGCGGTGGCCGAAAAGTAGCCGGTGCCGGAGGCGTCGGATCTGTCGGTCCGGAGAAGGTCCAGCGACGCAGGCCCTGTTCCGGGACCATGGCCTGCCAGGCGCCAGGACAACCAATCATGGGGAAGGCATACTGCGGCCGTGCGGGCGGCGTTTTCTGGCTCATTGCGGGCCAGCCAACGCAGCTTAGTGGCCGTCAATGAAGCGACCGGCACGGTTCCTGTGCTGCTTGCCCACTGGGCGGCACCGGCCACTGAATCGCCATCACCGGCCTCGCGGATGAGATCCTCGGCGTCCGGTGCTGAACGTGTGTCGTTCCACAGCAGGGCCGGGCGAACAACGTCTCCGGATTCGTCCAGGCACACCATGCCATGCTGCTGCCCACCGATGGAGACGGCGTCCACATCATCCAGGCCACCCGCCTCCGCAATCGCCTCCAGCAGCGCAGTCCACCAGTGGTCCGGATGGACTTCGCTTCCCTCTGGATGGGAAGCCCGGCCTTGTCGCACCAAGGCGCCTGTGGCTGAGTCCCGGATGATCACCTTGCAGGACTGGGTGGAGCTGTCTATCCCGGCTACGAGTGGCATGGGTAAATCCTTTGGAGGACATACCGGACGCGGCCTCAAAACAAGGGCACGTCCGGCATGGATGGTGGTGGACGGGAGTGGCTTAGCGGGCGCCGAGGAGGTGCTCGATGGCCAACTGGTTGAGGCGGACGAAGGCGAACGAGCGCTCCGCGGCCTGGTCGGCGTCGAAGGTTTCGAAAGCGCTGGCATCAGCCAGCAGGTCCGCGGTGCTCTCGCCCGCGCCAAGAGTAGGCTCACCCAGCTCGAACACGCCTGAGGTGGCCAGTGCTTCCTGAACTTCGGGATCCGCGCGGAACGCCAGTGCCCGTTCCTTGAGCAGGAGGTACATGGACATGTTGGACTTTGCGGATTCCCAGACGCCGTCGTAACCGTCAGTGCGTGACGGCTTGTAGTCGAAGTGCCGCGGGCCGTCATACTTCGGTCCGCCGTTCGGGAAGCCGTTCTCCAGAAGGTCAACGGTGAAGAAGGCGCTGGTGAGGTCGCCGTGGCCGAAAACAAGGTCTTGGTCGTACTTGATTCCACGTTGGCCGTTAAGGTCGATGTGGAAAAGCTTTCCGGCCCACAGGGCCTGTGCGATGCCGTGGGTGAAGTTCAGGCCCGCCATCTGCTCGTGGCCCGTCTCGGGGTTGAGGCCCACGATGTCACCGTGTTCCAGCTGCGCGATGAACGCGAGGCCGTGGCCGACCGTGGGAAGGAAGATGTCGCCGCGGGGTTCGTTCGGCTTGGGCTCCAGGGCGATCCGGAGGCCGTAACCCTTCTCCTTGATATAGCCGGCCGCTGTGTCAACGCCTTCCTTCATGCGGTCCAGTGCGGCGGAAAGGTCCTTCGAACCGTCATATTCGCTGCCTTCGCGGCCGCCCCACATCACGAACGTCTCGGCGCCAAGCTCGGCGGCGAGATCGATGTTGCGGAGGATCTTGCTCAGGGCGAAGCGACGGATGGAGCGGTCGTTCGACGTGAAGCCGCCGTCCTTGAAGACGGGGTGGCTGAAGAGGTTGGTGGTGACCATGGGCGTCTTCATGCCGGTTTCGGCCAGTGCGGCCTTGAAGTTCTTCAGGATCAGTTCACGTTCGGAGGCGGTGGCATCGAAAGGGATCAGGTCATTGTCGTGAAAAGTGATGCCGTAGGCGCCGAGCTCGCTGAGCTTGTGGACGGCTTCTACCGGGTCCAGGGCCGGGCGGGTTGCGACGCCGAATGGGTCCGCGCCAGTCCAGCCAACGGTCCAAAGGCCAAAGGTGAAACGGTCCTGGGGGGTGGGCTGCAGGGTCATTTTGCTCCTTTGCAAAGCACTGGGAAGGGACGGAAAGTGATGCCCTCCAATTAGTTTTCAATCTGAACTATATGGGGGATGATGGATTATGGTCAATGGAAGCCGGCAAAAAGTTTTTTCGAATCCGCAGGGAGGTCCGTACCCGTGATTGATGCAACCGCGCCCGGGCGCGTGGGCGATGTCCGCCGTCGTAATCTTTCGCTCGTGCTGGACTCCATTGCCAAGACGGGCGATGCCAAGCCCAGCCGCGCGCAGCTTGCCGCCGGGACCGGGCTCACCAAGGCCGCGGTGTCCAGCCTTGTCGCCGACCTCGTGGAATCCGGGTTGGTCGCCGAGGTGGGCCTCTACCGCGACGGCGAGCGGGGGAGGCCTGGCCAGGGCCTGGAGCTCAGTTCCCGGCGCGGCGTGATCGGCATGGAAATCAACGTGGATTACCTGGCCGTAGGCGTGGTGGACCTCGGTGGCAACCTGCGCTTCCATGCAAGTGTTGAGTCGCCCAACCGGGGCTTAGAGCCGGCGACGGTGATGGAGCGTCTCGGCGCCTTGGCGGCCGAGGCGAAGGCTGCTGCGGCCGCCGAAGGCATAGCCATCCTCGGTGGCGGCCTGGCTGTCCCCGGGCTGGTGGACGAGCAGCGAAGCGTCGTCCTGTCCGCCCCCAATTTGCATTGGGAAAATGAGCCGTTGAATCCACGGGCCCTCCTGGAGGGGGCCCCGCTTGGAGTGCGGTTGTCCAATGAAGCCAACAGTGCAGCGCTGGGCGAACTTTGGTATGGAGGTGGGCCCGCCGACTTCCTCTACGTATCCGGAGAAGTGGGTGTAGGCGGCGGCGTCATCATCGCGTCCGAGCTGTACACGGGGCCGGGTGGCTCCGCGGGAGAGTTGGGGCATATCGTAGTGAACCCGGACGGGCCGTCCTGTTCGTGTGGCGGGGCGGGGTGCCTGGAAACCTTCGCTGGTCAAGAGGCGATATTCGAGGCGGCGGGCATTCCGCCCGGCGCGTTGGAGGAGCGCGCTGAGTTGCTGCTCGCGGCTCTTCGGCAGCGGGATCCGCAGGCCAGGAAGGCAGTCGACGACGCCGGACGTTACTTGGGAGTCGCACTGGCCTCCTCTGCCCGGTTGATGGATATCGAGGCTGTAGTGCTCGGCGGACACTTTGCCGTGCTGGGAGAGTGGCTGCGACCAGCCCTGTTGGCCAGTCTGGAGCGCCACGCGCCCGGGCTCCTGGATCCGGAGAACCTGACATTGTCCGGCTTGGAGCATTCCGGAACGCTTCTGGGGGCAGCCGGCCAGGTGATCCGTTCTGTGATTGAGTCGCCGTTCGAGTTCCTGCTGGCCGCGAAGCTGGCGTAGTTTCCGGTGAAAGTCGGCGTGGGTTCTTCCTAAAGAATCATCAGCATGCTTAGTATTGATGGGTCAGTTGTTCGCGCAACCTACCCCCACGGACGAGTGCCCCATGACTACACAAGATTCAGCCCACACAAGCACTGCGAAGGCGCGGACCGCACCTTCCCCGGAAGACTCGCGCAAGCCGGACAGTCCCAACGACCTCGTCAAGCCCACTTGGATGTACATCGCCAAGAGGACCCTGAGGGAGTTCACCAAGGACCAGTGCCCGGACGCTGCGGCAGGCTTGACGTACTACGGTGTGCTCGCGCTCTTCCCCGCCCTCCTTGCCTTGGTTTCGCTTCTCGGCATATTTGGCGATGCAGGCAAGACCACCTCGGCGTTGCTGGACATCGTCCAGCAATTTGCTCCCGGACCGGGCGTTGACACCCTCCGAAAGCCCATCGAGGAACTGACCCAGTCCAATGCGGCCGGCTTCGCCCTGTTCTTTGGAATCGTGGTGGCCCTATGGTCGGCCTCCGGCTATGTTTCCGCTTTCAGCCGCGCAATGAACCGCGTCTATGAGGTGGACGAAGGGCGTGGTTTCATCAAGCTCCGCGGCACGATGCTGGCAGTGACGGTGGTTGCCGTGGTTGGCGCCGCCCTGGTCGCTGGCATGCTGGTCCTCAGTGGGCCAGTGGCAGAAGCGATCGGCGGTGCCATTGGATTGTCCCAGGCGTTCCTGACGGTCTGGAACATCGCCAAATGGCCGGTGCTCATCGTCATTGTGGTGGCCATCATCGCCGTCCTTTATTACTTCACCCCTAACGTCAAACAGCCCAAGTTCCGCTGGATGAGCATGGGCTCCCTTATCGCCCTAATCATTTTCGCCCTTGCTTCGCTGGGCTTCGGCTTCTACGTCGCCAACTTCAGCAACTACAACAAGACCTACGGCGCCCTGGCCGGCGTCATCATCATGTTGCTGTGGCTCTGGATTCTGAACATGTCCTTGCTGTTCGGCGCCGAATTCGATGCTGAAATGGAGCGTGGCCGCCAGTTGCAGGGTGGCATTGAGGCTGAAGAGAGCATTCAGCTCCCGCCCCGCGACACCAGGAAGAGCGACAAGATGCAGGAAAAGGAAGATGAAATTGTCAGGACCGGAGAGGAAATCCGTGAAAATCATGGCCGGGAACCGCGGAAAGACAAGTAGCCGGAACCCTGCCGCCGACGCCGTCACAACCAAGCTCAAAGCGATCAAGCACGGGGATAGCGTGAAGATCCGGAGCGAGGTGTTCCGGGTCCGTTCGGTGCAGTCCACGGGAGACTCCTCGAACATCACCCTGGAACTGCAAGGGCCCGACGGCGGTTCGGTCACCTTTATCGGTCTGCCGAAGGCCCGGCTGGAGCTGGCAGGAAGCGGGCCCCTGCCGTGACCGTGGCAGGGACCCGCTGGCTTTGGAGCGATCCTCCCGCGGCGCTTAGGGCATCCGCGGGAGGATCACGTAGTTACGCGAACGGGAGGACGAGCTCCGCGTAGCGCTGCTTCATGGTTTCCAGGACGCTGTCCCCATCGGCATCCCAGACCTCCTGGTTAAAGATTTCAACCTCAATGTCGCCCCTGTACCCGGCGTCCCTGACCCAGGCACCGATGGTCGCGAAGTCGATGACGCCGTCGCCCATCATGCCGCGCGACAACAACGCGTCAGCGGCGATCGGCAGGTTGAAATCGCACACCTGGTAGGACGCGATGCGGTTCTCCCGGCCAGCACGTTCAATCTGGGCCTTGAGTTCCGGATCCCACCAGACGTGGAAGGTGTCGACGGCGACGCCAACAGCCCTTGCGTCGTAAGGCGCCGCGAGATCGAGTGCCTGGCCCAAAGTGGAGATCAGGGCGCGGTCAGCGGCGTACATCGGGTGCAGGGGTTCAAGAACCAAGCGGACGCCGTTCTCGGAAGCGAAGGGAACCAGCTCTTCCAGGCGATCGGCCACGCGTTGACGGGCCGCAACCACATCCTTTTCGCCGGGGGCGAGGCCACCCACCACCAGGAACAGCTCCTGGGTGTCGAGCGCTACTGCTTCGCGGACGGCGTCGAAGTTGTCTGCCAGAGCGGCGGCCTGTCCTTCGGCATCGGCCGCTGTAAGGAAACCGCCGCGGCACAGCGAGGAAACCCGGAGCCCGGCGTCCTTGATGAGCTTGGCTGCTTTGTCCAAGCCAGCCTCGGCCACGCGGTCACGCCAAGGGCCAATCGCGGGAATGCCGGCGCGGGCACAGCCGTCGACGGCCTCGGCAAGTGTCCACTTCTTGGTGGTGGCGCTGTTCAAGGACAGTCGCGAGAAATCGGTGCTCATGCGCCTACTCCGTTGATCCGGAGGTAGTCCGACATGCGGAAGGCTGCCAGTGACGGATCCTTCAACAATCCTGCCTTGTCCGCCAGTTCGAAGGTCTTGGCCAGGTGCAGGACCGACCGGCCGGAATGGAGCCCGCCCACCATTTGGAAACCGGGCTGCTTTCCGTTGAGCCAGGACATGAACGCGATCCCGGTTTTGTAGTAGAACGTGGGGGCGCTGAAGATGTGCTTCCCGAGCTCGCGGGTGGAGTCCAGGATGGCGCGGCCCTCGGCGCCCTGACCGGCGTCGTACTTCTGCAACGCAACCGAAGCGGCCGGGTAGATGGCGGCGAAGATGCCCAGGAGGGCGTCCGAGTGGTGCGTCTCGTCGCCGTCGATCAGTTCCGGGTAGTTGAAGTCGTCGCCGGTGTAGAGGCGGACGCCTTCCGGCAGGTTGGCGCGGAGGGCGACCTCGTGGGAAGCATCCAGCAGCGAAACCTTGACGCCGTCAACCTTGTCCGAGTGCTCGCGGATCAGGCTAAGGAACGTTTCGGTGGCGACGGAGACGTCATTGGAGCCCCAATACCCGGCCAGTGCGGGGTCGAACATGGTGCCGAGCCAGTGCAGGATGACGGGCTGGTCAACTTCCTGCAGGAGCGTGGAGTAGACGTGCAGGTAGTCGTCGGCGCTGTTGGCGACCTTGGCCAAGGCGCGGGAGGCCATGAGGATGACCTTAGGGCCGGCCTCGCTGACGACGGCGATCTGCTCACGGTAGGCGTCGATGACGGCCTGGATACCGGCCGCGCCATCTGGGAGGGCGGCAATATCCAGCTGGTCGGTTCCGGCGCCACAGGAAACGAGGTCCCGCACGGACTTGCCGGCCGTCGCCGCATTGTTGCCGGCCACGACCGAAGCGGCCTCGGCACCTGTGCGCTTGATGAGCTGCTGGGTTGCTGCCCAGTCCAGGCCCATACCGCGTTGGGCGGTATCCATGGCATCAGCAACACCCAGCCCGTAGGACCACAGCTCGTGCCGGTACGCCAGGGTTGCGTCCCAGTCGAGCTGTGCAGGAGCGCCGGGGGTGTTGTCTGCGGACACTTCGGGAATGACGTGCGATGCGGCGTAGGCGCGGCGGGCGGTCAGGGGAGCGGTCGGCTTGGCCCACGATGTGGCTGCCTGGAGGCGGTACTCGCGGGTGCCGCCGTCGTCTGTGGGAAGAATCAGTGACGTCATTAGAGGGTGATCTCCGGGATGTCGATGGTGCGGCGTTCAGCCGAGGACTGCAGGCCGAGTTCGGCCAGCTGCACGCCGCGGGCTGCGGACAGCAGGCCGAAGCGGTGCTCACGGCCGGCGACGACGTCCCGCAGGAATTCTTCCCACTGCAGCTTGAAGCCGTTGTCCAGCTCGGCGTTGGCGGGAACTTCCTGCCACTGGCTTCGGAAGGATTCGGTGACGGGCAGGTCCGGGTTCCAGACTGGCTTGGGGGTGTGGGCGCGCTGCTGTGCAACGCACTTGTTCAAACCGGCGACGGCGGAACCGTGCGTGCCGTCGATCTGGAACTCAACCAGTTCGTCGCGGTAGACGCGGACCGCCCAGGAAGAGTTGATCTGGCCGATGACGTCGTCGCCGCCCGGGGTTTCGAGCTCGAAGATGCCGTAGGAGGCGTCGTCTGCGGTGGCCTTGTATTCCTTGCCGGCCTCGTCCCAACGGGCGGGGATGTGCGTGGCTGTCTTGGCGTTGACGCTCTTGACCTTGCCGATGATGCCTTCAAGGACGTAGTTCCAGTGGCAGAACATGTCCGTGGTCATTCCGCCGCCGTCTTCCTTGCGGTAGTTCCAGGAGGGGCGCTGTGCAGCCTGCACGTCGCCTTCGAAGACCCAGTAGCCGAACTCGCCACGGATGGAGAGGATGCGGCCGAAGAAGCCTTCGTCCACCAGGCGGCGAAGCTTGACCAGGCCGGGGAGGTACAGCTTGTCGTGCACAACGCCTGCGGTGACGCCGGCTTCCTTGCCGATCTGTGCGAGCTCGATGGCCTCTTCGAGGGTTTCGGCCGTGGGCTTCTCGGTGAAGATGTGCTTGCCGGCGCGCATGGCCTTCTTCAGGGTGGCGGCGCGGAGGCTGGTCATGGAAGCGTCGAAGATGATGTCCACGGTGGGATCGGCGATGACGGCATCCAGATCGGTGGTCCATTCGGAAACCTTGTGGAGCTCGGCGAGTTCGCGGATCTTCGCTTCATTGCGGCCTACGAGGATCGGTTCGACCTGGACCTTGGTGCCGTCCTCAAGGGTAAAACCCCCGGCGTCGCGGATGGGAAGGATGGACCGCAGCAAGTGCTGGCGGTATCCCATGCGGCCGGTGATGCCATTCATGGCGATGCGGATCGTCTTTGTTTCGAAACCCATGTTTTCTCTCCAGTACCTTATGTGCCGGTCGCTCTGCGGTTGCCGGTGCTTGCTTTTGCATGTGTGGGAAAGCGCATTCCCATTGCAAAGAATCATGCACCATGGCGCGACAGCTTGGCAAGCGCTTTCCCGAATTCGCGTATGCCCTGACATAATTTCCCTAGCGCCAGTCCCGACGCCTGCAGACAAGGAGGGCCCCGTGGCCGCCAGCACACTCAGTGAAGTTGCCCGTTTAGCCGGAGTTTCCCTGGCCACAGCCTCCCGGGTCCTCAACGGCTCATCCCGCAAGCCCGCGGAGGACATCGCGGAGCGCGTCCGCGAGGCCGCCGACAAACTTGGCTACGTCCCCAATGCGCAGGCCCAGGCGCTCGCGAAGTCCAGTTCGGGCTTGATCGGCCTAATTGTCCACGACATCGCCGATCCCTACTTCTCGGCCATAGCCCGTGGAGTGCAGGAAGCCGCGCGGCAGCAGAATCGCATGGTGCTGCTGGCAAGCACCTCAGGCGCCCCCGCCGATGAGCGCGAGGCAGTAGCAGCCTTCGCTGCCCGCCGCGCGGACTCAATCGTGATTGCCGGTTCACGCTCCGTGCGGGCCGAGGACCGGCAGGGCAACGCCGAGCTCGCCGCCGAGTTGGATCGGTACTGCCGCAACGGCGGACATGTGGGGGTGGTGGGGCACCCTATCGTCGGCGCTTCCGCCTCAGAGGGCTACCACGTAGTGAAGGTCCCTAACGAGGAACTCGCGGCTGGCCTTGCCGCAGAACTGGCTGCCTCCCATGATGGCCCGTTCCTGATCATCGCAGGCCCTGAAGGCCTGTACACCTCCGACGACAGGGTCCGCGGATTCCAGCGCGGACTCGGCGACGCCGGCAGGGCACCGGCCGAGGTTATCCGCACCGGCTTCAACCGCGCCGGAGGATACGACGCCGGCCTGGCGCTCGCGGAACGCATCAAGTCTTCCGAAGAGCGGCTCTGCATCTTCGCGGTCAACGACGTCATGGCTATCGGAGTCACAGCGGCGCTGCGGCCGGAAGGGGTGTGGATTCCCCGCGACGCCAACATCGCCGGCTTCGACGATATCGAGACCCTGCGCGACTTCCGTCCGGCGTTGTCCACAGTCCACCTGCCGCTTGAGGACATCGGTCGGCTCGCTGCCGGAGACCCGGATACGCCACCTGTCAGCGGCGTGGTCAAGCTTCGCCGCAGCACCGAAACCCCGGTCGCGGAATCGCCCGCATAACCACGCCGCCGCTCGGGTGACCCGGGCATCCGCGGTGATTCCCGACGTCGGGCGTTCCGGTGTGGTTCCGCCGGGCACACGGCGTTCGCGCTAGTCCTCGCCCAGGGTGATGGTGTGCAGGAACGCGGCGTCATTGAGGACGTTCTCCGGGAGGTCGTCCTCGACGAATTCCAACATGATGTCCATATCCTTGCCGTTGCCCCGCAGGACGTCGGTGACGGTCTGCCATAGCAACTCGCGGTTCCGCAGCGGGAACCGTTCGGCTTCGGGCCCCCACGAGAAGCAGTGGACGCCCACCACGTGCGGCAGGACCTGGTGGAGCGAGTCGAGTGCCTGCTGGTCGGAAAGCCCGACGGCGGGTTGCCAGTAGGTGCCGACGTTGGCGTGGTTGACGCGGTCCAGCAGCTCGAGGGTAGTACCGGGGGAGTCGGTGAGGGTGTTGCCGTGGTATTCGAAGGCGATGCCGATCCCGCGCTCGGCCCCGAGATCGGCAATACGCTGGGTGTCGGTCACCACCGAGTCCCAGCGCTCCGGGCCGGCACCCTCGGATCCGAGTTCCCCCGCCCATACCCGGATCCTTGGGGCGCCCAGCGCGGTAGCGAGATCCAGCGCCCTACCGAAATCTCCGAAAGCGCCGCATCGGTAGTACGAGCCAAGCGACAAGACCCTGAGCCCAGCCTCCTCCGTTGCGCGTTTGGCGTGGGCGGCTGATTCCGTGTCACTTACGTGGACATCGGTGCCCCATTCGATGCCTGCCAGGCCGGCCTCGGCGGAAACCCGCACGACGTCGTCGATCCCGTGCGCTCTGAGGGTGACGGAACAGATGCCAGGCGTGAGGTCAGCCAACGTGGTGAGGTCGATCATGCTTCACAGGATACCGGGAATGCGCTTACCCAGTAAGGGCGTATCGCCTGCTGAACATTGTGCCGCACCCTTTTGCGCCCGGGGCGCCGGGTATGCCCGTACACCGCACCCGTTTACGCCCCGTGCGCCGGAGGTTACTGGTGCGAACAGCGGAAAGGGGTGCCTCGGGAAGGGTGCCCGGACGTGCCGCGCACACGCACGCTACAACTGGACCCAGTAGCGCCGGATCGCATCGGTGACTCCTAGTTCAGGGGCAGAACTCTCCGGTGGCCGGACGCTTTCAAGAACGCCGCCGCACGCCTCGATGGTGCGGGCCGACGCCACGTTCGGCTGCTTGCAGGTCACGAGCACTCGTTCCATGCCGAGGTCACGACCCTCCAGAAGGGCGCTTTTCAGTGCTAGTTTGGCGAGCCCCCGGCCCCGCGCACTGGGCCGGATGCCGTAGCCGATGTTGCCTCCCACCTCAACGAGGTAGTCATTGACCAACGAGTGCCTGAGGCTGGCGGCGCCCAGGTAGGTGTCATCCTCGACTACCCAGATGGTGGTCTGGTTGGCCAAGCCTTCGGGAGGTTGGAAGCTCTCCTTGGGCAACTCGTGCAGCAGGCCAACCCATTCCGCGAAGTCGCTGCTGTCGCGTAGATCCAGGCCGTACCTCGCGGCCACAAAAGCCGCCGAGCCATCCTGATTAAGGGTCCCCACTCGTTCCAGCTCTCTACCCAGGAAGCATGGAAGTTTGCGGACGGCCTCGTGAGCTTGGTGTCAACCATTGGGTGAGCGTACTACGGCCACTTCAACGGGACCGGCACACGTGGCCATTAATTCGACTTACTCAGTGTCCGGCCCATGATGGCCTGGGTCAGGGCATCGATCACCTCTGCGTTCGCCAGCGGATTCCGGATCAGGGTGAAGTCGACGTCACCCACCGGGGGCAGGCCGAAGCGCTGGGTGATGACTTTCAGGTCTTCCGGTACCAGCGAGGCAGGCATCACGGCCACGCCAATACCTGCCCGCACAGCAGCCAGGACCCCGCTGATCTGCTTGGTACTGCAGGTGATCCGCCAGGTGCGGCCCTCGGCTTCCAAGGCATCGATGGCGAGCTTTCGGCTGAGGCTGGGTGCCGGGTAGGCGATGAGTGGGACTGGCGCTCCAGGTTCCAGCACGGTCTGCTCGACGCCAACCCAGGCGAAGTTGTCATGCCGGACTACTGTGCCTTCCTTGGCACCGGCCACCCACTTTACGAATACAAGGTCAAGCTGCCCGGCGTTGAGTCGCTTGTAGAGCTGGTCGCTTTGGCTGACGGTGAGCTCGAGGTTGATCTGCGGGTACAACTGCCGGAACTCGCGCAGGATCCGCGGGAGGCCCGTGATGGCGAGGTCGTCGGCGGTACCGAAGCGGAGTCGGCCGCGCATGGCCGAACCCGAAAAGTATCGTGCGGCGGAGTCGTGGGCGGCAAGGATACTTCGGGCAAAGCCGGCCATGGCGTCACCGTTGTCCGTCAGCCTGACTTCGCGGGTATCGCGGGCCACAAGCACCCGTTTCGCGGCAGCCTCGAGCTTACGGACGTGCTGGCTGACCGTCGGTTGCGCAAGTCCCAGACGCTCTGCGGCTTTGGTGAAACTCAGCGTCTCTGCGACGGCCAAAAAGGAACGGAGCTGGACAGGTTCGAACACGGAACTCCTAAAGCGCAGGTCAACGCCGGGTCGGAGCACTGCGCCACCGAACACCGCTCATTGCATTCCGCAATGCTAGTTATAGGCGCAATACGCTTCCATAATTGCTGCTGGCAACCATAGCGTTAAACGCATCCCACCGAAACTCTCCATCCGAGGACTACTTTTGGCACCCCCACCGCCTTCAGCGGCACACGTCAGCCAGCCCGTCATCGATTCTCTGTCCGCCCGTCCCTTGCCGGACACAAACCAACCGGACACCGTCACCCAGCCACTCGCCGTCGTGAGTGAAAAGCTGCCCTGGCGGCATACCTTCATCTCCCTGAAGGTCCCCAACTTCAGGATTTTCGCGATCGGCCACTTCATCGCCGTGATCGCCATCTGGATGCAGCGCATCGCCCAGGACTGGATGGTGCTGGAACTTTCCGGTTCCGTTACCGCCGTCGGAATTACCGTGGCGCTGCAGTTCATGCCGTCGCTCTTCCTGGGACCGTGGGGCGGCATGATCGCCGACCGCTTCCCCAAACGGAAGATCCTCATCATCTGCCAGTCGGCAGCTGCGGTGCTGGCTGCCCTGTTGGCCGTGCTGTCACTGAGCCAGCGGGTTGAGGTCTGGCACGTGTATGCCATTGCTCTGGCGCTGGGCTTCGTGACGGTCCTCGACCAACCGGCACGGCAGGTCTTCGTCAATGAACTCGTCGGGCCAAAATACCTGCGCAACGCCATCAGCGTGAACTCAACGACCTTCCAGCTCGGCGGCCTGATCGGGCCGGCCCTGGCCGGTGTGCTGCTCACTGCTGTCGGTGCAGGCTGGGCCTTCGCCGCCAACGCGGTTGCGTGCTGCTCCACCGTGACCATGCTGCTCATCCTGCGCAAGGACCAACTGCACCTCAGCCAGCCCACACCGCGCAAGAAGGGCATGCTGCGCGAAGGCCTGAACTATGCGCTCAGCAAGCCCACCATCTACTGGCCTTGGCTTATGGCGGGCTTCGTCGCAGTTTTCGCGATGAGCCTTCCGGTGCTGTTGGCGGCTTTTGCGGACCACGTGTACGACGCCGGGGCCGGAGGCTACGGACTGCTGAACGCGATGGTTGCGCTCGGTGCACTGACCGGAGCGGTGGCGTCCACCCGACGTCGGCAGTTGCGGTTACGCTCGGTGGTCACATCGGCCGGGTTGTACGGGCTGATGCTCTGCCTGTCCTCGATCA
The DNA here is from genome assembly GCF_040137855.1 of Paenarthrobacter sp. CAP02. NCBI lineage: Bacteria > Bacillati > Actinomycetota > Actinomycetes > Micrococcales > Micrococcaceae > Paenarthrobacter > Paenarthrobacter sp. CAP02. Next base: position 60,031 of record NZ_JBEEII010000014.1, read on the forward strand.
TGCCGTCCATGGTGTGGTTCAGCGTCATCATGGTGCTCGCCGGTTTCTGGTGCCTGATGTTCCTGACCGCCGCCAACCAGATGGTGCAGACCAGTTCCAACATGAGTATCCGCGGCCGCGTCATGAGTTTGTACCTCGTGGTGTTGATTGGTGGCCAGGCCATCGGCGGGCCCATGATGGGCTGGCTGGCCGAGCACCTCGGTCCCCACGTTGCCATCCTGATAGCGGGCGGTGTCCCGGCCATTGCGGCTGCGGTAGTCGCCGTCGTACTGGCCAGAAAGTCGTCCTTGCACCTGAAGGTAGACCTGCGCGACCGGCGCCGGGTGCTGCGGATTGTGCAGGAGCCCCAGACGGCTTAACAGAGAAGGCAGCGCCGGTGGCGAACCGCGGGCGCTGCCTTCTGTTTGGTGCTATGACGTTGCGAGGTGCGGGTACTCCGCCGAGCGACCCTGGAACTCCAGGACGTCTAGGTTGCGGATGACGCCGTCGCGGATTTCGATAGCGCGGCTGATGGTCTCGTTGGCATCCCACGCGTCCGGTCCCGCCACCACAGTGTCCAGGAAGGGCAACAGAGCCTCGCTGATTTCCCAGCTGGCCGAGTTCCACAGGTACGACGGACTGTGATCCACCGCGTAGTAATTGACGTGTCCACCCACGCGGAACATGGGCTCGTCGAACGTCGTGGTCCGCGCCCAGCTGAAGCCCATGCCTTCGTCGCAGGAAACATCCACGATCAAGCTGTCCGGCTGGAATTCCGCCAGGTCCTCGGTCCGCAAGTATGTCAGCGGCGCGTTCGGGTCCTGCAGGGTGCAATTGACCACGATGTCGGCCGCGGCAAGGAAGGGCGCCAACGGCTTGCGACCGTTGTTCGTGATGACCTCGCTGAGGAACGGGGCCTCATTGTCGTGGTCGAACTGCACGATCCTTACCGAATGGATCGGGGACCCGACGGCGGCCACGCCGCGGTTGGTGAGGACCTGGACGTCGTGAATGCCATGGGCGTTGAGCGCCGTGACGGCGCCGCGGGCAGTGGCCCCGAAACCGATGACCACCGCACTCAAGCGCCGGCCGTAATCGCCCGTGGAACCCGTGAGGGCCAGAGCATGCAACACGGAGCAGTATCCGGCGAGCTCGTTGTTCTTGTGGAAGACGTGCAGGCCAAAACCGCCGTCGCCCGCCCAGTGGTTCATTGCCTCGAAGGCAATGAGCGTGAGCTTCTTATCTATCGCCAACTGGGTGATAGCTCGGTCCTGCACGCAGTGAGGCCATCCCCACAACGTTTGGCCGTCGCGGAGTTCGGCCAAATCCTGGGCCTGCGGCTTCGGGAGCAGGATGACGTCGGTGTTGGCGATCAACTCCTCGCGCGTCCCGAGCCCGCCCACCAAAGATTCAAGTTTGCTGTCCGGGACGCCGAACCGTTCGCCGTAGCCGTATTCGAACCGGAGCTGTTGACGCACTTCCGGAGCAATGCGCTCCAAATGCTGGGGATGGATGGGCAGGCGGCGCTCATTGGGCTTCAGCGAGGAAGCGAGGACGCCTATGCTCAGCTGGCCAGTTGGCGCGGTCACTTCTTGTTGCCGGCGGAAGGCTTCGCGGCCTCGGTGGCGGAGGACTCGGAAGCCCGCTTGTCCGCCCGCTTTTCCTTGATGGACTTACTGGACTTTTTCGATGCAGTTTGGCGCGGTGATTTGTCGCCCATGATGGCTCCCTTAGAGCGGAGTCGACATGACTCCTGACTCCTGACGATACACCTCCGCGGAACACGCTGTGGCCGGGGTCACTGGGGATCTGCGCGCAAGGGAGAGGTGAGCCTCGGGCAGGCGGCCCGCGGGGCGGTCAGCCTCGGGCAGGCGGCCGGAGATCAGGCCTGGGACAGAAGAAACCCCGGATCGCTGGATCAGGGGTTTCCTTGGAGCGGGCGACGGGAATCGAACCCGCGTATCGAGCTTGGGAAGCTAGCGCTCTACCATTGAGCTACGCCCGCACTGCCCCGGGAAAATCCCCTGAGCGAGTCCTAGCTTAGCGCAGTTCCAGCGCTGCTCTTGACCGCGCCGCGGTTCCCGTGCGCCACTCCCTGTGGCATTTACTTGAACAGCTTCATGCCGCTCCAACCGTTGCCCACCTGGCGTTGCGTCGTCCAAGCGCCCAGTCCCAAGCCGTAGCTGACCAGGTAGCCGTCCACGGTTTGGGCCGTGATGCTGCGCGTACCGGGCCCGGACAATCCGAAAGTGGGGACCAACGCCTTCATGGTTCCCCAACCTGAGCCCACCGTGACAGGAAGGCCCGCAAAGCCGCCCGCGCCGTTGCCGCGGTAACTGAGGAGTTGCCCGGACGTGTTGGTGGCAAGGATGTCGTTGGCGCCATCAGCGTCCCAGTCGGCCATGGTCAATCCCATGCCCGCCCACCCGCTGCCGATGTCGACGCGGTAAGTCAGCGCCCTCCCTGACGTGTTGGGGTAATACCGGAGCCCGCCATCCGGGAAGTAACCCACGATGCCCGGGTAACCCTGGGCATTCGACCATTTACCTACCGTGATGGTCATCTTGTCCCAGTCGCCCGTTCCCACCACAATCTGGGTTGAGAAAGCCCCGCCTGGCCAACCTTTGAACAGGCCAAGGGTGCCGTTGTTCCACTGAGCAAGGATGTCGTAGACGCCATCGGAGTCCCAGTCCACAACGAATGCCTGCTTCAGGCCAGTCCAATTGGAACCAATCTGCACGGGGGCTCCGTAGCCTCCCCACGCCTGAGCCGGATAACGCAGAAGCCGGCCGTTCGGGTCTGCGGCCACCAGGTCCGCTCCGGAAGTAATGCTTGCATAGGCCGACGGATTACCGGCGAAATACTGCTCCATGGTGGGTATGCCGCGACGTTTCATATCTGTGGCCAAATCCACGCCCACATAGCGCAGGTGCCACGGCTCATAGCTGTAGCCCGTGGTGCCCGTGTAACCGTTGGGGTAGCGGACAATGAAGCCGTACTTATAAGCGTTGGCAGCCACCCAAATACCAGCCGCGGTGTCCCCAAAGCACGTGCTCAATCCGCACGAGCCGTTGGCATTCCCGACATCCACGGCCAGGCCTGTCTGATGCTCGCTGTACCCGGGACGGGCGGAGATCAAATCGGCTTGCGCCTGACCATAAATGCTGACGTAGTACGCATACAACTGCTGCTGCTGGGCGTATGAGCGGTAACCGCTGACCACCGCAAGCCCGCCCGTTCCGGCGTCCGCAGCACCCTGGAACAAACCATTCAGCCATGCCGCTGCTTCCGCGCGCAAATACTGCCCCGAGCCGCGGGCATTGACGAGGTCGCCGGGTGCGTAACTTGCCGGGTTGAGCGGTCGCGACTTGTTGACCAGCACAGACAGGCCGGCCGGATCGCCCAAGGGGTCCACGCCAGGGAGCGGATTCGCCGCAGCCGGAACCGCTGCCGCGACCCGGGTATCCACCGCCGACGCAGGAGCGGCGAGCACGGCTCCGCCGACCACCGCCAGACTGAGGAAAGCTGCGCAAGCCGCAAGCCGCCGTCGGACGTTCCCCATGGAAACCCGACCGTTATAAACCCGCATTACGCCCCCAATTTTGGTTTTAGCCAGCGGCAGGCACTCTACCGGGCCTAGCCGCGCATGTCAGCCATGCCCCGAAAATTCGCAGGTAACCATTCGGTCAAGGCTCGTCAGTCCTGTGTCGAACACGTTCGAGGCTGACTATTCTGAAGGTGTTAGCTGCAGTGTATGGGGAACCCGGCTACGACAATTGAACCGTACGCCGAAAGAGGTTTCCGTGGCATTCGCAGCCCATGAAGTGGTGATCAACAAGGATGCCATGACTGTTTTCCAGTTCCTGATGGATGGCACCAACAATTCCCTCTGGCGGTCAGGTGTTCGCAGCATCTCGCTCCGATCGGGAATTCGCGGAGAAAAGGGTGCTGTGTACCAGCAGACGCTCACCGGGCCCGGTGGCCGCCCGATTGCCGCCGACTTCAAAATCACCGACGCCCGACCCGGCGCTGAAGTCCGCTTTGAGGTAGTCAACGGACCGGCGAAACCCACCGGGGGTTATTACCTCAGCACCGAGGGCGCCACCACGCGCCTCCGCTTCGCGCTGGAATACCACCCCAAGGGCCTGCAGAAGCTGATGAATGGCATGATCCAGAAGACCATGGAAAGCGAAGTAGCCCAGCTGGAACGGCTCAAAACAGTGATTGAGGCGCGCTCGGCGGCTTAGGCCGCGTTAATTCACGACGGCGGTAGCCAGCCTTGGGTGCCCCAAACTGGTCTACTGTGCGAACTTCAGTCCGCCCCAACCAACCCCGATGGTCACGGGGGTTGTGAGACGCCCGGTAGTCAGGTCCCAATATTCCACCACTCCGTTGCGGTCCAAGCCGGCGATCCCCACCGAATCGGGCCCTGTGACACCCCGCAGGGCGCGCAATCCCGTGTAGTCGGTCCAGGCTGCGCCGACTGCCGGCCGTGATTCCTGTTTCGGAGTGCCCAGGCCGCTGCCGCGATAGAGCCGCAAGGTGCCGTTGGCCTCGGTGGTCAGGAGGTCCTGGAAGCCATCCGCGTTGTAGTCCACCATGCTCAGACGGATCGCTGGGTTGCCGGTACCGATGGCGGACTGCGTCTTTATGGGGCCCAAGCCCGCGTTTCTGTACAAATACAAGTTGCCGCCGGAGTCCATGGCCACAATCTGGGGGAGCCTGTTGTTGGCGCACCATGTGCCAATTGCAATGTTGAGCGTCCCCCATCCCTGGCCCAACGTAATCCGTGGCTTGAAACCACCGGCCTGGAGGCCGGGGAACACCAAGAGGGCGCCATCGAGCCTCTGCGAGACGAGGTCGAATACGCCATCACGGTCCCAGTCCACAATGAAGAGGTCCTTGATGCCGGTGAACCCACTACCAATCGTTCTGCCCGCACCGTAGCGGCCGCCGCCCAAGGATGGGTAAGCCACCACGGAGCCGTTCCCGGAAATGGAGACAAGATCGGCCGCACTGCGGATGGATGCTTTGCTCAAGTTCACGGTTGGGGGTTGGTATTTGTTGTCCGGTTGGCACACAGCCACCGGATCGGTGGGCGGGGTGACCGTTCCCCCGGGCCGTGTGGTGGTCCCCGCCGGGAGGGTGGTGTAGCCAAAGAAGTTCACCACACCCCAAATCGTGTATCGGTTCGGCGTGGTCTGCCAGTTGCCGTCCGTGTACGTGATGCCAATGCCCATCACGTTGAACCGCGGATCCCGGAGCAGGGCATCGTGGCCCGGTGACTGCTTCCACCACTCCACAAGCTGCGCGGCGTCACGGTCCCAGCGGACTGCGATGACTTCGCCCGCGCCGTTGTTCGGGTTGAGTGCCCGGGGGTCGGTCCAGAAATTGGGACGGTGCTGGATCACTTCGCGGGTCGCGATGTTGTTGGACCACTCCTGGGCCAGGCTTGCCACCGTTGCGTGGTACTTCACCGGTGCCAAGCCGAGGGACGCGCGGTAGCTGTTGATCGCGTTGAACACCGTCAGGATCGCGGCCGCATTGCTGTCAGGAAGGAGCGCCAATGCTCCACTATCGGGACCGGTTGACTCGCTGGGCGCCTTGCCGGGGAGGGGGGTTGGGGTTGTCGTGGGTGATGTCGGTTTCGGGGTTACCACCGACGGCGTTGGGCTTGGCGTCTGGGTAGGGGCGGACGGCGTTGTTGCAGCCGACGGCGTTGGGCTTGGAGTCTGGGTAGGGGCCGACGGCGCGGGGCTTGGCGTTGTTGCCGCGGACGGCGTTGGAGTCGGCGTCTGCTGTGGAACCGGTCCGATAGCGGGAGCCGTTGGCGCGGGATCGGGTACCACGGCGGATGTGGTGCCCCTTGGTGCGGGCTCAGCATCCGCTGAGGGAGGGTCAGTGATGCCGGTATCCGGGACACTGGGGTTGTCCGGTCCCCACGACGGGCCGATGTTCGGTACCGGCGGCGGCGTCTCGAACACTGGATCAATCGCCACCGGCCCACCGCCGCCAGCTGGTTCGGCAGCCGGGATGCTTGCGGGATCGGCGCTGCCGGCTACTGGAGGGGCTTCGGAAGGTGCAGGGTCGGCGATCGGTGCCGGGTCCGCCGTCGTGCTCGCTTCCGGGGCGTTCAGTCCCGACGGGACGCCGGCTGAAGAAGCCGTGCCGTCAGGGACGGTTTGGGTGGCCGGGAGGAGCTGGCTTGAAGCAGCCACGCACAAGGCCAGCGCTCCGGCCAGCACAATAGCGGCAGGCGCTGCCAGTTTTTTCACAATTACCCCGCGAATGATCGATGCCCCCAGGTACGGGCGCGGTTCTACATGTCCGGGAACTATAGTCCCATGGGGCGGCCCGGACAATGCATCGGGTATTTGGTGCATGGGGTATTTTTGATGCTGTGCTGATCTCTGACCGCGATATTCGTGCCGAAATAGACTCCCAACGGATTGTTCTTGAACCGTACGACCCTGCGATGGTCCAGCCGTCTTCCGTGGACGTCCGGATTGACCGGTTCTTCCGGCTGTTCGACAACCACAAGTACGCCCACATTGACCCCGCCGAAGAACAGCCGGAACTGACGCGGCTGGTAGAGGTCGAAGGCGACGAACCCTTCATCCTGCACCCCGGCGAGTTCGTACTGGGCTCCACCTACGAAACAGTCAGCCTGGCGGACGATATCGCCGCGCGCCTCGAAGGAAAGTCGTCCCTGGGCCGTCTCGGGCTGCTGACGCACTCCACTGCCGGCTTCATCGACCCCGGATTTTCCGGGCACGTGACCCTGGAGTTGTCGAACGTCGCCACCCTCCCCATCAAGCTGTGGCCTGGCATGAAGATCGGCCAGCTCTGCTTCTTCAGGCTCACGTCGTCGGCCGAGCACCCCTACGGCTCCGGCGAATACGGCAACCGCTACCAGGGCCAGCGCGGTCCCACCGCCAGCCGCAGCCACCAGAACTTCCACCGGACGTCCATTTAGTTCTTCTTGGTTCTTGGCGTCGAGGGTTAGCTCTCGCGTCTTTCGTCGGCGCTGAGGGGTTAGCTTTCGGCACTTTGGGTGGTGCTTTCTCCCGAGATCTCACCCCTCGATGAGGTCCCAAGGCCCCACTATCCCTCCACACTGTGGGTAACCCCATAGGTGCTGCTCAAACGTGCCAACAATGGCTGATGAGGATCACTCCGCCGCTTCCGCCTGAACTTCGAGGACGTTCGTTCACGCTCGCCGAACAACGAGCTGCCGGCCTCCCGGACCACCGGGCGTGGAACGATGATCGCCGCGTTGCCAGCAGGGGAGTTCGCGTTCCATGGGGCCAGGCGCAGGATCCCGCGCATACAGCCCGGCTCCTTACGGCTCTAAGTGAGGGTGCAGTGTGCTGCCGTGAAACCGCGGCGACACTGTGGGGTTGCCCGTTGCCGTGGGATTCCCAGCACGACCTCCTGGTGCATTTGACCAGGCTTGACGGCAGTTTTCGACCCCAGCGCAAGGGGGTTCGAGGCCACCGGATGGTTCTATCGCGTGGGGATGTTTGCCAAGTGGACGGCATTCCTGTCACCAGTCCTGCCAGGACATGGCTCGATCTCGCCGCGGTGCTTCCCTTCGAGGACCTCGTTGCGGCCGCGGATCACTTCATCTGTCGGCAGACGCGAAGCTTTGGGCATAACAGGGTGCCGTTCTGTTCTGCCGAGGATTTGAACGCCCAGGTCGATCGGCATCGCGGCGCACGAGGCATTCGGAAGGCACGTGCGGCGCTGGAATTGGCACGCGTGGGAGCCGATTCCGCCCCAGAGACAAGGCTGCGACTCGCCATTGGCCGCGCGTTCCTGCCCGAACCGGTGCTGAGCTACGTCGTTCGCGACCCCTTTGGCCGGGAAGTGGTGTGGCCCGATCTCACCTTTCCGGAGTTCAAAGTCGCAATAAATTACGACGGCGGTCATCACCTCAGCGCCGCGCAGAAGGAATCCGACCTCCGACGAGAAGCTTTGCTCGCAGCAAACGGCTGGATCTCCGTGGTGATTACGGTCGAGCAAGTTCGCGAGCATGGGTACGACGGCGTCGCCCGGCTCATCCGGCGGGCCCTCATCCGTGGTGGGTGGTCTCCGAGGGGTTAGCTTTCGGCTCTTTCGCGGGCCCTCATTCAGTCGAGACGTCGCCCCTCGGGGGAGGGTGGGGGTGAGATGTCGCCCCTCGGCGGGAGGGTGGGGGCGGGGATGGCTTAGGCGGGGGCGCGCTCGGGGCGGCGGGGTGGGGCTCCTGGGGTTTTGCGGAACACTTTGACCACGGGTTCGACGAACCGTGCCGCCAGCGGACCGAGGATGGCCATGATGAGGACGTACGCCGTGGCCAGAGCGGCGACCTGGCCCGGGACTGCCCCGGACGTGACGGCGAGGCCTGCGATGACGATGGAGAACTCGCCGCGTGCGATCAGCGCTGCCCCTGCGCGGAAACGGCCGGGCACTGCGATGCCGGCACGTTTCGCCGCCCAGAACCCGGTGAGCATCTTGGTGAGGGTGGTCAGGACGGCCAGGATCAGGGCCCACCCGAGCACAGGTGGGATGGACGTGGGGTCTGTGTTGAGCCCGAATGCCACGAAGAAGATAGCCGCGAAAAGGTCCCGCAAGGGTTCCAGGATCCGGACGGCGTTGTGGGCGGTCGCCCCCGAGATCGCGATGCCCAACATGAAGGCGCCCACAGCGGCCGATACCTGCAATGCCGAGGCTATGCCCGCGACCAAGAGGGCGAGACCCAGCACGTTGAGAAGGAACACCTCGGAGTTTTCGCTGTGGATTGCTTGGGACACGCGGTGGCCGTGCTTGAGGGCGATTACCAGCACCACCGTGACCACTGCCAGGGCGATGCCCACGGTCTGCAGTCCGCCCAGGAAACCAACGCCGGCAAGGATCGCGGTGAGGATGGGGAGGTAGATGGCCATGGCGAGGTCCTCGAACACCAGGATGGACAGCACCACCGGCGTCTCGCGGTTACCGATGCGGCCCAGGTCGGTGATGACTTTCGCTGCGATGCCAGACGAGGAGATGTAGGTGACGCCGCCCATGACAATGGCGCCGACCAGGCCCCACCCCAGAAGGACAGCTATGCCGGCTCCAGGAATGAAGTTCAGGATGAAGTCCAGGACGCCAGCCTGCCAGGAGCGCCTCAGCCCGGTAACGAGCTCTGAAGCCGTGTATTCCAGTCCGAGCATCAGCAGGAGCAGTATGACGCCGATTTCGCCGGAGAGGTGCGAGAACTCGTGCATGCCGTCCAGCTTGACGAACCCGCCGGCACCGAAGGCCAAGCCGCCCACAAGGTAGAGCGGAATGGGCGACATGCCAATCCGACCCGCTAACCGAGCCAGGAGACCGAGGCAGAAGACGACGGCCCCCAGTTCAACGAGGGCTAGGGCCAGCGGATCCATCCGGGTTAGCCGTTACGCAGGATGTCGGCTGCTGAGTCAAGACCTTCCTGCGTGCCGACTGCTACAAGTAAGTCACCGGTGTGGAGTACGACGTCGGGCGCGGGCGAGGGGACGACCTCGCCTTCCCGCATGATTGCGACGATGGAAACGCCACTGCGGGTACGAACCTGGGCTTTGCCCATGGGCTGGTTGACGAAGGGTGAATCCGGGGTAATGGAGAATTGCCGGGTGACGATGCCCGGGACCTCGCGGTGGGCTTCGGCCAGGCGCATGGCAATGTGCTGGCCGCCGAGGAGGTTGCCCAGGGCGGCTGCTTCATCGGCTGTCAGGGGTATGGTCGCCTGGCACGTGTCGGGGTCGTCCCACGTGGAGACGAAGAGTTGGGTTTCACCTTCCCGCAGTTCCACCACGCCGATACGCCGGCCGGAGGCCGTGACGAAATCCTTGCGGACACCAAGGCCCGGGAGTTCAGTCTCATCCACATTCATAGTTACACCCTAACTCTGGGGACCGGTCCCTCCGCCGGTCCTATGTAGTTAACGCTCTGGCACCACAGCTATTTCCACTTTCGCGGGCGGCTTTACGGGCAGGATCACCAACAGCCCGGCGAGGAGAACCACCATGATCCCAAGGATGCCCCAACGTTGGGCCTGACCCTCCGCAACAATGGGAGAGGCAATGGCGATGCAGAGGGTAAAGAGCGTAGGAGCCAGGAAGCTCACGGCACGTCCCGTGGTGGCGTAGAGGCCGAACAGTTCACCGGATTCGCCGGCTGGTGCAAGCCTGGCCAAATACGCGCGTGAGGATGACTGGGCAGGTCCCACGAACAAGCAAAGCATCAGCCCGAAGACCCAGAACGTGGCGGACCCCGGCCAGTCTTTGCCGAAGAACACGTAGTCCCCGTTGCCCAAGACCAGGATGAGCGTACCTGCCACGAGGAGGCCCACCAAAGACAGGCCGATGACGGCCTTGGGACCGATCCTGTCGTCAAGGAAGCCGCCGATGATGGCACCGACTGCTGCGACAACGTTGCCGAAGATCGCAAAGAAGATGACGTCCTTGAGCTCAAAACCGAAGGTGCCCGCTGCGATGACGCCGCCGAAGGTGAACACGGCGGCCAGGCCGTCGCGGAAGATGGCACTGGAGAGCAGGAAGTAGATGGTGTGCGGGCTGGTCCGATAGATGGCCGCGATGCGCCGGATGAGCAACTTGTAGGACGCGAAGAATCCCAGCGAGGCGGTTGCTTTTTTCACGGATACTTCGGGTACCGCGAACATGACCGGCAGGGCAAAGATGAAAAACCAGAGTGCCGAGAAAATCGCGACGAGCCGGATGTTGAGGGAGTCCTGGGTGGACGCACCGAACCATTCAAACGACGGCTGGACAAAGAGTTGGAGCACCAGCAGGAGCGCCACGATTCCGCCGAGGTATCCCATGCCCCAACCGAAGCCGCTGACCTTGCCGATATTCCGCGGCGTCGAGATCTGGGCGAGCATGGCGTTGTAATTGACGCCTGCGAACTCGAAGAAGATGTTGGCCAGTGCAATGAGGCAGACGCCCAGCAAGAGAAACTCCGGGCGGGGGAAGACGAAGAAGCACAGCGCCGTGAGGACCGCAGTGGCGGCAGTGTTGACCCCGAGCCACAGCTTGCGCCGACCGCCCGCATCCGACCGCTGGCCTGTCACGGGAGCAAGCAGGGCAATGGCGAGGCCCGCGATCGCCAAGGCGGCTCCCAACGCTGCCGACGCTGCGTCTTCTCCGCCGAAAGCATTCGATGTCAGGTAGACGGTGAAAACAAAGGTGGTCATCACCGCATTGAAGGCTGCCGAACCCCAATCCCAGGAGGCCCAAGCAAGGATCTGGCCCTTCTTTGACGCGACGGGACCGGAGGCGAGCTCGGACGATGGGTGGGTTTCTGGAACTGCAGCCGCGTTCATAGCTTGAATGCTATCGGGAGCACGCGAACAGCGCTGGCATGACAGACCCTATGTGGATATGACTGTCCGTGCCCCTTGATAAACTGTATGAACCGAACCCAACGTATGACCGCTTGCTCCAACTTTTGACAATTCGTTCCTGACTTTGCGGAGAAAACAGTGATCACAGTTCTCGCCATCACCTTTGTAGCGGCAACTGTGGCGCCCTTGATCTTCCGCAAATTGGGCCGGAACGCGTTCTACGTCCTGGCTGCGGTTCCCGCGGCGGCATTCGTGTGGCTGCTCTTCCAGTATGAATCCGCATATTCCACCGGCGGCATAGAAGAGATCCTGCCGTGGATACCCACGCTGAAGCTTGAGCTCGCGTTCCGCATGGACCCCCTGGCATGGGTGATGTCCTTGCTGATCCTCGGGGTGGGTTCTTTGGTGCTGGTCTATTGCGCCCGGTACTTCAAGGACAAAGATCCCGATCTTGGTGGATTCGGCGCCCAACTCCTCGCCTTTGCGGGAGCCATGTTCGGTTTGGTTACCTCCGATGACCTCCTGATGCTCTTCATTTTCTGGGAGCTCACCACCATCCTGTCCTACCTGTTGATCGGCTACGCCCGGACCCGTCTGGCCGCCCGCCGATCGGCGCTTCAAGCCCTGATGGTCACCACAGCCGGTGGCCTTGCCATGCTGGTGGGCCTCATCATCCTGGGCCAGGCCGCGGGAACGTACCGCATTTCAACCATCCTGGACCAAGCCGGGTCCCTCATGGCCGGGCCCATGCAGGGGGCGGTTGCTGCCGCCGTCGTGCTTGTCCTGGCTGGTGCGGTGACCAAATCGGCACTGGTTCCGTTCCATTTCTGGCTGCCGGGCGCGATGGCTGCCCCTACTCCCGTGAGCGCCTACCTGCACGCGGCCGCCATGGTGAAGGCGGGCATCTACATTGTGGCCCGTTTGGCCCCTGGGTTTGCCGAATCGCAGTTCTGGCTGCCCGTGGTCCTGGGGCTTGGCCTGGCCACCATGCTTGTTGGCGGTTACCGGGCGCTCAGGCAGACCGACATCAAGCTCATCCTCGCCTACGGCACGGTCAGCCAACTCGGCTTCCTGACCATGGTGGTGGGGCTCGGGCGTCCCGATGCTGCGCTGGCGGGGCTCGGGCTTCTTCTGGCTCACGGCCTGTTCAAAGCGGCGCTCTTCCTGGTGGTGGGCATCATCGACCACCAGTCCGGCACCCGCGATATCCGTAAGCTGTCCGGTGTTTTCCGGTCTTCACGGGCATTGGGTGTTGTGGCCGCAATCGCCGCAGCGTCCATGGCCGGCGTCCCGCCCTTGGCAGGTTTCGTGGCCAAGGAGTCGGTCTTTGAGGCATTCGTCCACTACGGAACAGGCCATGACGCACCTGTGTGGGGTATCTGGATACTGGTTGGCCTGGTGGTGGGATCGATCCTCACCTTCGCCTACAGTGCCCGGTTCATGTGGGGAGCCTTCGCCACGAAGCCCGGTGTGGAGCCCACACCGTTCAAGCCCATCAAACCCGCATTTCTTGCAGCCCCCGCCATCTTGAGCCTGCTCACGATCGCCTACGGCGTGTGGCCCGTGCCGGTGGATACGTGGATCCAGCCTTACGCGGCATTGTTCGCCGACCGTCCGGACGCGGTCGACGCCGGACACTTGGCTTTGTGGCACGGCGTCACCCCCGCTTTGGGCTTGACCGCGATAACGTTCGCGGCCGGCGCGGCGATGTTCTACGGCCGCAATTTCGTTTCCCGCGCCCAAGGCCTGGTCCCGGACTGGGTGGACGGCGACCGCGCCTACCAGAACACCATTGGCGCCTTGGACGACATTGCCGTGTGGATCACAGGCCGCACCCAGCGTGGTTCGCTGTACTTCTACCTGGCTGTCATCCTGACGGTCGCCTTCGCGGTCCCGGCCACGGCGCTGATCATGGCCAACAAACCCTTGCCGGAGGGCATCTACTTCATCGACCCCAATTCCCCGCTGCAAATAGTGGCAGGTGCAGGCATCGTGGTAGGAGCTCTTGCGGCCGTTCGTGCCAACAAGCGCTTCCTTGCCGTGCTCATGGTGTCCGTGACGGGCTACGGAATCGCCCTCATGTTCGCGCTGCAGGGAGCCCCTGACCTGGCCCTGACGCAGATGCTGGTTGAGACCATTGTGCTGGTGGCCTTCGTGCTGGCCATGCGCAGCCTTCCCGCCGAGTTGCGGGACAGGACCGGCGGCAGGCTCCGGGTGATCCGGGTGATTATTGGTGCGGCTTTCGGCATCACCATGATCTTCGTCGCGATCTACGCCATGGGCGCCCGCGTGGCAACGCCTGTTTCCTTGGAGTTCCCGCGCTTGGCCTATGAAGGCGGCGGAGGATTGAACGTGGTCAACGTGACCCTCGTGGACATCCGTGCATGGGACACCTTTGGTGAGATCTCCGTGTTGGCTATTGCGGCCACGGGTGTCGCCAGCCTGATCTTCGTCCGCAGCCGTGGCGACCGGATCAAGACCTCCGAAGCGGTGCCCGAAGGCAGCGTAGGGCGCCGCACCGGGGTCGAACGCGGTTCCCGGGCCGACGCCACGCTGGCCGTGGCGAAAAAGTTCACCGGAGTGACCCGCGACGCCTGGCTCGTGGCCGGCCGCACCTTGGCGCCGGAGCGGCGTTCGATCATCTTCGAAGTGGTGACCCGGCTGATCTTCCACTCGATGATCGTGTTCTCGCTTTACCTTCTCCTGGCTGGGCATAACCTGCCCGGTGGCGGCTTCGCGGGCGGCCTCACCGCAGGACTCGCCCTGACCATCCGTTACCTGGCTGGTGGACGTTTCGAGTTGAGCGAGGCGGCGACAGTCAGCGCCGGCACCCTTTTGGGGACGGGTCTTGCGACGGCGGCGGCCTCCGGTGTGGTTCCGCTTTTCCTGGGCGGGCAGGTTTTCCAAAGCGCGATTATCGAGTTCTGGCTACCGGTGTTCGGCAACATCAAATTCGTCACCTCCACAATTTTCGATATTGGCGTGTACATCGTGGTGGTGGGCTTGGCCCTTGACGTCCTCCGCAGCCTCGGTGCCGAGATCGACGAACATTTTGAAGGCCAAAATTCGCTGGCAGAGGAAGACGCCGCCGGACTGGCCGAAGAAGCAGCCGAATCGGCCGCATCCGGGAAAGGTACCGCATGAGCATCAACCTGACCCTGCTGATCGTCATGGGCGTGCTCTACGCCTGCGGCATCTACCTGATCCTTGAACGCAGCCTGACGCGTGTGCTGTTGGGATTGATGTTGCTGGCCAATGCCACCAACATCCTGATCCTGAGCACCGGAGGCTACGCGGGGCTCGCACCCCTGTTCAGCAAGGAAACCAACCCCGACGCTTACAACGATCCGTTGCCGCAGGCACTGATCCTGACGTCGATCGTGATCTCGTTCGCGGTGACCGCCTTCATGCTGGGCATCATCTACCGGACGTGGGTCCTGGCCCGCCAGGACGAGATCCAGGACGACCTTGAGGACGTCCGCGTGGCCAAGACTCCGAGCTTCGACGCCGAGGACGACGCCATTGTTCCTCTGGAAACATCGGAGTTCGCCGTAACACCCACAACGACGACCGACCGGAGCCATCCGGAAGCCACGGAGAAGCCGCACACCAGCACCACCCAGGAAGGAGGCAGTGCGTGAACCTCGCGAACCTGTCGCCGCTCGCTGTCCTCCTGCCGATTCTGGGTGCAGCCCTCGCATTCCTGTTGATCAAGCACCACTCTGCGCAGCGGGCGGTGAGCATCGGCATTCTGAGCGTGACCCTCCTGCTCGAGTGCCTGCTCCTGGTTTCCGTATGGAACGGCGGCACCACGTCCGTCACCCTGGGCGGTTGGCTGCCTCCGTGGGGTGTGGTGCTGGTTGTGGACCAGTTCTCCTCGCTGATGCTGGTTGTCTCAACCGTGGTGAGTCTGGCGGTGTTGATCTACGCCACCGGCCAGGGCATGGCTGACGGCGACCAGGAAGCACCGGTCTCGATCTTCCACCCCACCTACCTGATCCTGGTGGCAGGCGTGTCCAACGCGTTCCTCACCGGCGACCTCTTCAACCTTTACGTTGGCTTCGAGATCCTGCTCACGGCAAGCTACGTCCTGATGACCTTGGGCGGGACGGGCCCACGTATCCGGGCGGGCGTCACGTACGTGGTTGTTTCGGTGGTGTCGTCCGTGTTGTTCCTGGTGGCCATCGCCATGATTTACGGTGCCACTGGAACCATCACCATGGCCGACCTTGCGGTAAAGCTCGCCGAATTGGACCAAGGCACCCAGAACCTCCTGCACGTTATGTTGCTGGTGGCGTTTGGCATCAAGGCCGCTGTGTTCCCGCTGTCCTTCTGGCTTCCCGACTCCTACCCAACAGCGCCCGCCCCCGTCACCGCGGTGTTCGCCGGGTTGCTTACCAAGGTGGGCGTTTATGCCATGGTCCGCACGGAGACGTTGCTATTCCCGGGGGATACCCTCAATGTTCCCCTGATGGTGGTGGCGTTGCTGACCATGGTGGTGGGTATCTTGGGCGCGTTGGCCCAAAGCGACATCAAACGTCTCCTGTCCTTCACGTTGGTGAGCCACATCGGCTACATGGTGTTCGGCCTCGCCATGAGTTCCGTGGCCGGCCTGGGTGCCGCTGTCTTCTACGTGGCGCACCACATTACGGTGCAGACCAGCCTGTTCCTGGTGACCGGCCTTATCGAGCGCCGGGGCGGCAGTTCGTCCATCGACCGGCTGGGCGGCTTGGCCAAACTCTCGCCACTGCTGGCCCTCTTGTTCTTCGTTCCGGCCATGAATTTGGCGGGCATACCGCCCTTCTCCGGCTTCCTTGGCAAGTTGGGCCTCCTGCAGGCAGGCGTGGAACTGGGCACCCCACTGGCGATCACGTTGGTGGTCGGCGGCGTGGTCACCAGCCTGCTGACCTTGCTGGCAATCGCCAGGGTCTGGAACAGGGCTTTTTGGCGCAAGCCCGAGGACGCTGAATACCCGGATCCTGTGCTGTTGGCCAGTGGGAACGTCGGGGTGCTCCCGCGGACCATGGTGGGTTCGACGGCGGGACTGGTGGTTTTCGGGGTGGCGTTGACGGTGTTTGCCGGTCCGCTCTTCCACCTCGCAGACGGATCAGCGGAGATCATGCTGGACCGCTCGGCTTACATCCATTCGGTCCTGGGTGATTCGGTGGAGATTCCGGCGTTGCCGCAGAGGGCTGATGCCAAATGAGCCGTAAACCGAACTCCTTCCGTACTGAACTGCCGCTGCTCATCTGGCTGGTCATCGTTTGGGGTGCTCTGTGGCGGGATTTCAGCCCGGGCAACCTGCTGTTCGGTGCTCTGATCGCGGTGCTGGTGGCAAAGTTCTTCTACTTGCCTCCCGTAGAGCTCAGCGGCAGGTTCAACGTACTGCGCGCCATTCCGTTCGCGCTGATCTTCCTCGCCAAAGTGGTGGCAGCGAGCTTCCTCGTGTTGTACCTGGCTGTGGTCAAAGGGCCAAAGGTGCGCAGCGCCGTCGTCGCCGTTCCGTTGCGTAGCCATTCCGACCTCATGGTGACGGCAACAGGGCACGTCATCTCCCTGATTCCGGGCTCGTTGGTGGTGGAAGTGGACCGGTCGACGTCCACGCTGTACCTGCACGCGCTCAACATTTACCAAGAGGCTGACATCGAAAAGATCCGTCAGGAAGTCCAGAACATTGAAGCCGGCTTGATCCGCATCATGGGCACCCGCGAGGAAGTCCAGGCGTTGGGAGCCGAGATCAGTCCAGGCGTGAAAGGGGCAGCCCTGTGAAGGAAATCGTCCTCATAGTTACGGCCGTTATTCTCAGCCTGGCCGCTGCCGGCGCCATCGTGCGGATCGCGATCGGTCCCTCGTTGCTGGACCGGGTCTTGGCATCCGACGTTCTGCTGGCAATTCTCGGCGCAGCCTTGGCGATCGACATGGCGGTGAACCGGCACCTGAATAACCTGATGCTGCTGGTAGCACTGGCCGTGATCGGCTTTATTGGCTCGGTGACAGTAGCCCGGTTCGTGGCTGAGCGGAGGGAACAGAGCAATGAGTCCTGATGCCACCGGCGTGGATGCCGTCATCGATGGTGTGACCGCCGTGTTCCTGGTAGTGGGAGCGCTGATGTCCCTTGGCGCTGCGGTTGGTTTGCTGCGTTTCCCTGACCTGATGAGCCGCATGCACGCTGCTACCAAACCGCAGGTCCTGGGCTTGTTCCTCATGCTGGCGGCCATCGGCCTGCAGATGCGGACCTGGTGGGTGTGGCCCGTGCTGTTGGTGGCGTGGATTTTCCAGCTGCTGACCGCGCCGGTGTCGGCCCACATGGTCGGTCGGGCTGCGTACCGGACCAAGCATGGCCACCGGGAGATGCTGACCAAGGACGAACTTGAGGCCGTCGTACAGAGGGCGGCTGCGGGGCAAGTCGACCCGGAGGGTTAAAGCCAACGCGGGGTCACTTCCGGCCCATCCCCACGGGGATTCATGGGCCGGAAGTGACCCCGCGTTGCTTAACGCCGCGGTGCGCCTAGACGATGTCCTGGGACTTCGCGAAGCGGGCGATGGCACGCTGGGTGCCCCTGCTGGCCAGCACCTGGATGAGTGTGCTCACAAACGCCGAGATCAAGGCGAAGGTGAGGGCGGAGCGAAGGCTCGTTTCCATGTCATCGTTGCCTGTGGGCGGCTTGTTGCCTGTGGCCTTTTCCCACCCTTTGTTGACGAGTTTTGTTCCGACGAAGCCCGCCCCGAGGCTCACTCCGGCGCCGATCAGCTTGAAGAAGAGGTTCATGCCACCAGCCTAGCTGCAACGCGTGGACCGGCAACGCTAGCGGCGGCTTTCCCGTTCCTTGAGGAAGGCGGCCAGGGAGCCTACGGGCGCCAGGACTGGGACGACAGTGTGCTCGGCCGTCCATATGGCATCGACGGTCCCGTATCCGGCGATTTCCTTGAGGAGGTAGAAGGTGGGCGGCATCAGTTTCAGGGTGCCTACTGCCTCTGCCGCGAGGATTCCCTCCACGGGCATCCACAGGGATTGCCACGCTTCGGTTGTTTGGTGGTGGGGCTCCATGTCCGCCGAGGGCCTGGCCACGTAGAAGAACGTGTCGAAACGCTTGGGCATGTCGATCGGGGTAATCCAGTTGGCCCATGGGCGCAGGTCACCGGCGTCGATGCTCAGCCCGGCTTCCTCCCGGACCTCCCGGATCGCAGCGGTGAGCACGGTCCCTGCTTTAGTAAGCGCATCGCCGGAAGCGATGGAGCTGGCCTGCCAGTCCGCCGCATGGCTGCTGAGCAGTTCGGGGGCGTAGTCCCACCCTGAGTGGTCGGCAGGGTCCACGCGTCCTCCCGGGAAAACCACCATTCCTGCGGCGAAGTCCATGGTGCTGACCCTGTGCTGGACGAACGCCTCGAGCCCGGGCGGGGTATCGCGGAGCAGGATGACGCTTGCGGCGAGGCGTGCTTCAGCCACATCAACGTTGTCTGGAAGGCCAGAGCCGGGTTGGTCCGTCATGAAGTGTGCCCCTTCGCTTTGGATGTTGCTGGATCATTCTCTCAGGTCCGTTGCGAGGCCTGGTGTGCAGGGTGTGGGCCCAACGAAGGGTGTTCAGCGGGCCTCACAACGGTGGGGGTGGGCCGGAATGTGACCGGACCGCAGTCCCCACCGCGGAGTGCAGGTGTAAACTGAACCAGCCCAGCAGGGCAGATTTAATAACGACAGGGGAGCGCCGCCGTCGGAACCTGCAGAGATGCGGGAGCCGCGAGGGCGCTGAGAGTGCGGACAGCCGCAGACCCTCGAACCTGATCCGGTTAGTACCGGCGCAAGGGAGTCGAGCTTCTCAGAGTGTCCGGAACCGGGCGGCGCAGGCCGGTCGGGTAATCCGGGGAGCACTTTCCCCTCCTGTAACTCAGGAGGCAGAAAAATGACCACGGTAAGCGTGAAGAAGACC
The DNA here is from genome assembly GCF_040137855.1 of Paenarthrobacter sp. CAP02. Lineage (NCBI taxonomy): Bacteria > Bacillati > Actinomycetota > Actinomycetes > Micrococcales > Micrococcaceae > Paenarthrobacter > Paenarthrobacter sp. CAP02. The sequence continues at coordinate 79,303 of NZ_JBEEII010000014.1, forward strand.
AGTTATAACTGGCGTGTTGTAGACATTGTGGTGGCAGCATTGATCGCCATCGCCGGCGGCGTGATTTTCTGGGCATGGTCCCAAGGCGCCGCACTGGTATCCATCCCCATGAACGCGGCGTATCCGCCGCTGACGGGCTTGATCGCGGGCGGTTGGATGATTCCGGCGGTCCTGGGCATGCTCATCATCCGTAAGCCGGGTGCCGCCCTGTTCTGCGAGTCCGTTGCTGCCACAGGCGAACTCATCATGGGCTCCCAGTACGGCACAACCGTACTGATCTCCGGCGTCCTTCAGGGCCTCGGCGCGGAGCTCATCTTCGCCGCGTTCCTCTACAAGAAGTTCAACCTGCCCACCTCGCTCCTTGCCGGTGCAGGTGCGGGCCTCTTCTGCGGCCTCAACGACTCGTTCCTTCCCTGGGGCTGGAACATCGCCTACGAGGCAATCGACAAGCTCACTTACATCACGTTCACCACGATCTCCGGGGCGATCATTGCGGGCGCACTGTCATGGATTGCCACCCGCGGCCTGGCGAAAACCGGCGTCCTTAGTTCCTTCGCGTCGCGCAAGGCCGCTTCGGAGCCCGTCTTCAGCTGATGCCCGTCATTGAACGCGGCGGCCACGTCCGGCCTGCCGCCATCACAGCCGAGGGCTGGGGATGGCGGCACGCCGGAAGGGCCACGCCAGCCATCCAAGGCCTTGACCTCAGGATCGAACCGGGGGAGCGGGTATTGCTGCTCGGCCCCTCGGGTGCGGGCAAGTCCACGCTCCTGCATGCCCTTGCGGGGGTGTTGGGGGACGAGGAAGACGACTCGGACGAGACTGGCTCGCTGCTGCTGGACGGCGCTTCTCCCCGGGAGCAGCGCGGCCGCGCCGGCCTGATGCAGCAGGACCCGGAAACGCAGGTTGTCCTGTCCCGCGTGGGGGACGACGTCGCCTTCGGCGCCGAGAACCTGGCCGTGCCGCCGGAGGAAATTTGGGCCCGCGTCCATGAAGCGCTCGCCGACGTCGGGTTGCGGACCGCTGCCGGCGGCGGACTGGCGTTGGATCATCCGACGGCGGCCCTGTCCGGCGGGCAGAAACAGCGCCTCGCGCTTGCGGGGATTTTGGCGATGCGGCCCGGGCTGATCCTGCTGGACGAACCAACGGCCAACCTGGACCCTGCAGGGGTCCTTGAGGTGCGGGACGCGGTGGGCCGCTGCCTCGACAAGACCGGAGCCACCCTTGTTGTGGTGGAACACCGTGTGTCAGTGTGGAAGGACCTGGTGGACCGGATTGTGGTGTTGCAGCCAGGATCCGCGGGCAACGGCACTCCGGGCGTCCTGTTGGACGGGCCGCGGGAACAGGTCCTGTCGGAGGCCCGGACCATGCTGATGGCAGCCGGCGTCTGGGTTCCCGGATACGTCCCGGCAACCCGTGCCCGGCGCACTGAGACCTCCGCCGCGCAACTGCTCCTGGCTGCCCAGGACGTGGCGGTCTCGCGGGAAAAGCCCCGCCGAAAGGGATTCCGGACCATCCCCCCGGTTCCTGTGCAATCCGACGTCAGCGCCCAGGTCAGGGCGGGCCAAGCGCTCACCATAACTGGTCCGAATGGTGCCGGAAAGTCCACCTTTGCGCTCACCTTGGCTGGCCTCCTGGCGCCGGTGGACGGCCAGGTGAGTGCCGCCGTCGAGCTTTCAGAAGGGGCCGGAATCGACCCGTTCAAGTGGAAAGCCGATCAGCTGATTTCCCGGATCGGGACCGTATTCCAGGAACCCGAGCACCAGTTCGTCACGGGTAAGGTGCTGGACGAGCTGATGTTTGGTCCCAAACACCTGGGCCACGGCGAGGAACGCGTGGACGAACTGCTGGAGCGGTTGCGGCTCACCCACCTGGTGGACGCGAACCCGTACACGCTGTCCGGCGGCGAGAAGCGCAGGCTTTCGGTGGCCACGGTGCTCGCCGCGCATCCCAAAGTCCTCGTCCTCGATGAGCCCACGTTCGGCCAGGACGCGAACACCTGGGCCGAGCTGGCATCGTTCCTTTCGGAGTTGCTCGACGCCGGAACAGCCGTGGTCTCCGTAACCCACGACCAGGAATTCAGCGACGTGCTCGGCGGCACGGAGCTGCGCCTGAACCCCGCGGCACGTGCAGCAAGCCGCCAGGAAGCCGGTGCAGCATGAGGGACGCATTGAACCTGCGGGGTAACCACGCCCTGTTGACCGCAGCGAACCCGTTGGCCAAGTTCGCCGCGGTTTTCCTCATCTCGCTGGTGTTGGCTCTCTCCATCGACTGGGTCTCGGCAACCACGGCGCTGGTGGCCGAACTGGCGCTGTTCCCGCTTGCCGGGCTCACGCTGCGGCTTTTGTGGCAGCGGGCGTGGCCGTTGATCATCGCTGCGGCGATTGGTGGCTGGAGCACAGCGATCGTGGCGGCTGACAGCGGCGCGGTACTGCTCGACGTCGGACTCTGGTCCATCAGCGAAGGTTCCCTTGAGCTGGGGCTGGGTTTCATGCTGCGCGGCTTGGCGATTGCCCTTCCGGCGATCCTCCTGATGACCTGCACCGACCCCACGGACCTGGCCGATGCCTTGGCACAGAAAGCGAAGCTGCCGCACCGGTTTGTCCTGGGATCCCTCGCTGCCATGCGCTTGGTGGGCCTCATGGCCGAAGAATGGCAGACCATTGGCATGGCCCGCCGTGCACGGGGTGTCGGTTCGCAAGGCAACCCGTTCCAGCGGTTGAAAGCCACCCTCGGCCAAAGCTTCGGGTTGCTGGTCCAGGCTGTCCGGCGCGCTTCGCGGTTGGCTGTGACCATGGAAGCGCGGGGCTTTGGCGGCGGCCAGCGGACGTGGGCGCGCGAATCCACGTACTCGGTGCTGGACATTTGGGTGGTCCTTGGCGGAGTGGTCATCGCAACGGGTGCTGTGCTGGCCGCCGTGGGCGCCGGGACGTGGAGCTTCGTCTGGCGCTAGCGGGCGGCGCGGTCCTGGACTTCGTCGAATCCGGCCCGGGTGAGGAACCCCAGCTGGGCCTCCTTTTCCGCGAGCTGGACGATGGGTCCAAGCTCGAAGCATGTTGCTTCGAGGCGGCGCAGGGCCTTGGCGTTGCGGGCATCGGGCTCCACAACGATCCGGTCCTTGCCCGGCAGGGAAAACATGTACTTGATCAGCGAGGTTGCCAGCCGTGGCGTGAAGTGCGGGATGGGGCGCGTGGCCGGAGCCAGCAGCAGGTGCATGCCGATGTCTTCCTCGCGGGCGGGGTACGCCTCGCCCACGGGGTCGTGCAGGGGCTCGTAGGTCTGGAACAACGCCAGCGCCTCCCCGTCCAAGGTCACCAGGAACGCGTGGTGTGTCTCCAGGGAGTCCAGGAATTCGTAGGTGCCCAGGACCTCCTCACGGGTGTGCTCGGTCATTCCCCAGAACCTGGCGCGGGGCTGGGTCACCCACTCGAAGACAAGTCCTATGTCCTCGCTGGGGACCAGCGGGACGATCCGCAGGGCACCCCATCCTTCGAGTTCTTCGGAGTAGAAGGTGGTGCGGGCGGAGAAGTCCGGGGCGGTGGTGGTCATGTCTTCCTTCGGGTGCTGGGTATTCGGGGTGCGACTGGGTGCAGAAGTGTCAGGGTTCGTCTTTGCCGAGGGCCGACCACCCGGTAACCACCGGGGCGAGCTGCCCGGCCGTCCACAAGGGCAACTGGTCCGAAAAGTGCTGGTGGCCCGGCGTTCCGGCTGCGCCAAAGGGAACAACCCACCGGCTGTTCCTGCGTTCGGCCAGATCCCAGACATAGCGGGCCACGGGGCCGCGGAAGCTCCGGTCATCCACGCCCGGGAGGCTCTCGGTGCACAGGACGCATCCGGTGTCGCCGCTGAGGCTGGCCGTTGGTGCGGCTTTGGCAAGGGAGCCGGGGAGGAGATGAACGGGCAGCAGCTGATGGCGGTCACCCCACGAGGCTCCGTCCAGGGGTGCCTCTTCAAGCGCTACGTCTTCGAGGCTTGCAGCCGCTTCCACTCGCGCATCGATGCCGAGCTCCGACCCGCGGAGCAGCAGGGTCTCAAGGGCGAAACCGACCCGGGCAGGAACGGACAACCACGGCCCGAACAAGGACGAATACCCCGTGGGACTGTTCAGCGAGGCGAGGGATGGGTGCTTGGCCCAGCGTTGGACCAGCGCACCCCGCCACTCGGCAAACATGGCGGCGGGCTGGCTGCCGGCGTCCATCCGGCCATCCCAGCGAAGCAGTCGTGAGCGCACTTCCTTGGCATCGGCGGACAGCTCGGCGGGGTCCAGGTCGGCCAGGATCGACCGGAACAACGGCCATGGGCCCAGCAGTGTGTCCATATGGATGGCCCGCATGTGGTCAGGGGTGAGCGGCCCTTCGACTTCCTCCAGCAACCCGCGGATCCGTGCGGCCCGGTGTCCCGGTGCGAACTCCATGGCGGCGGCGTCCCCGCCGCCCGCTGCCCGGTCATTCGCGCTGACGGCGAACCTCTGCACCTCGGAACGGGGCAGGACCACGTACTGGCCATCCCACGCATGGCGGGCGGAAAACGCGGGTGCGGGCAGGCGACGGTTGGCAGGATTCCGCTGGGGGACCAGCCCGGCGACAAACTGCGTCACGTTTCCGGACGTGTCAGCGGCGATTACGCTGTTGACCGGTTCCACCCAGGCATCCAACGCGGCTTCCACCTCGGGAACGCTCCGGCTCCGCAGCATCGTCAGGAGGGCCTCGAAGCCCAGCCGCCCCTCAACCCGTGCGGGGAAACGCAAACTCAGGGCGCCGCCGTCGGGCGTTTCGGAGATGACCGGTCCGCGGGCGGTCTCAATAATGTCCACGGACACGGACTCACCGTCGCGGACGTGAATGGTCTCCAGATTCACGACGACGGTTTCCCAGCCTTCCGCGCCCCGGGCCTCGATGCGCTCGCCGGAGTAGTCGGTGACCCGGCGCAGCTCTTCCTCGAAGAGGTCCTGGTAGTCGGCCATGGCGTTGGTGACGGCCCACGCGGTGTGCTCTGTCTGGGCGAAGTGCGGAAGGCCGGGAACTCCTGGAAACGCGAACCCGACGGCGTCGAATTCCGGGCAGGCGAGCCGCACCTGCTGGTACACGCCGGGCAGTTCCATGAGGCGGTGCGGGTCACCGGCAACTAGTGGCAAACCGCTCACGGATGCCGAACCATGGGCCGCCCAGGCGTTGCTGCCGGACCAGACGGGCGCCTCAATGCTGAAAAGGCTGACGGCGTCGTCGCCCAGTGTCCGCGCTACGTGGGCGCGGAACAACTTGTTGGGGAACGTGGAAAAGAGGATGTGGTGCACCAGGAAGACGCCAAGGGGGGTCCAGGGATTCCACGGCTCGGGACTGCTTCCGGACTCGGTGAATTCCGGGCTGTCCCGGAGGCCGTCGGCGAGTGCGCGGTTGACGCCGTCCACGTATTGGCCACACCAGCGTTGGGTGTCGGCGTCGAGGTTCTCGAAGCAACGGCGGGCGGTGTCGTCCAGCCGTGCCTGCCGGGCGAACCGGTCCCAGGTCACTGCGTCTGCGCCAAGTACTTCCGCGGTGCGCCCCTCGGATCGCCAGCGCTCCAATTCGATCTGCCAGGACCGGTCGATCGCGGCATTGCGGCCTTGCAGGAAGGCCAGTTCATTGGCAGATCCGGCCCAGAGATGCGGGATTCCCCACGTGTCCCGGTACGTTCCCGGGCCGCCTGCCGGACCGGATTGTTGCGTCGGGGCAGGCGTCATCTTCTCGATCACTTTCATACTTAGGTTAGGCTTACTTAAGTTCAAGATAAGTGGCTTTGGCTCCGTGCACAAATCGTGGCCATTCGTGAAGGAGAGTTCCTTGAAGCGCAATTGGGAAGGTGTGGTCCTCAAAGTGATGGGCGCCAAGGACTTCACCCTGGAGGTGACGGGACGCGAGGAAATCACCCCGGATTTCCTCCGAATCCATGTACGCGACGGCGGACTCCTGCAGCGCAGCGGGCTGCACCCCACCATGTGGATCCGATTGTGGTTCGACGACTCCGGAAAAGCGCACCAGCGCGCCTACACCGTGGTGAACGCGGACCCGGCGGCAGGCACGTTCAGTATGGACTTCGCGATGCACGACGGCGTGGCGGCGGATTGGGCATGGTCGGTACAAGCCGGCGAAACCATCGAGGCCACCGTCCAGGGCAGCTCATTCACCTTCCCACAACCCACCCCGCGCCGCATCTGGGTGGTGGGGGACCCCGCGTCCATCCCCGCCATCAACTCACTGCTGGATGAACGGGATCGATGTGCCGCCGGAGCGGCGCCGGTGACGGCCTGGTTGGAATACCAGCACGACGCCGACACCTCACTGCAGGTGCGCACGTCCGGTTCCGACGTCGTCACCTGGATTCCGCGCAAACGTGACGGGGCCGCCTTGGTGGAGGAGGTCTGCAGCGCGCTTGGCGCCGACGTGATCTCGGCATCCGAGGACTTCTTTTGGGTAGCCTGCGAAGCTTCCAGCACAAGGGCCGTCGTCAAACATCTGCGCAAGGAGCTCGGTGTGGACAAGCACCGCATTGACGCCTTGGGATACTGGCGGGCTTAGGACTCCCTCCAGCTCAGGAAACCCTTCTGCCCGTCCGGCGGCGTAAGGACCACATCACGGCCGTACTTCTTTTTGGCTTCGGATCCAATGAACGCGTCGGGAACGATCCGGACCGCCTTGGCAACTTTGCCGTCCTTCATGAAGACGAACAATGCCGGCGATGCCGTATAGCGGTTTTCCTTGGTGATGGGTTCGCCGAAAGCCGCTTCGATGTCTTTGGCCAAGGTCCCCTCCATCACGAAGCCGGCCTGGTCCCATTCGAAATCAGTGGCATCGGCAAGCTTCAAAGCGGTGCCCTTCGTTGCGGCTTCGAGTACTTGGCTGTTGAGTTTGTCGTTGGATTCGGGCATGACAGATCCTCCCAGGGAGCAGGCGGCCAGTATGCAGGCCAGGACGAGGGCGGCCAGGCCCAGCAGGGCAGCGGACGTTCGCCCTTGGGGTCTGGCCGGGTCAAGATGTGGTGGGTTCACGAGGTGGTCCGCGATTCGTCGTTGAAATCCGGGTCTTCATTGTTGTACAGATCCATGGCCTCGCGCGGGGCAGGGTTACCGGGGAGTTGCTCGTGTGCCGTGGCGTAGTCCTCAGCCCACTCTGCGCCGAATTCCTTCACCATCAGGGCGTTCCAGTACGCATGGCGGAAGGCGTCGTTCTGGTCGTCGTTTTGGTCTGCGCTGGGGAAGCGTTCATCAGCGACATTGAAGGCGTCATCGTGGATGCCTTTGAAAGCGTTCAGTTCGAAAGGTCCAAGACCATTCAGCATTTCGGCCTCCTTCTCGGTGACAACCCTCTGGTCCACCACGAACTTCAAAGGGTCCCAATCGCCCGGCCAGTTGGTTGTCTCCGCATCGCTGACCTGGTATTCCTCGAGGATTTCCTGCGGGCTGGGGCGGCCGGGGTCGGTGTTCGTGGCGGCCAACTGAATGGTTCCGCTTCCACCGGACCCGCCACCGACGGAGGCTTCCGTGGAAGCACCCGAGAGTCCAGCTCGCGTGCCCGCGCCGTCAGCATGGAGGCGCCGTGCGCCAAAGACTTTGAGAGTGCTTTGAGTTGGTCGACGTCGGCGCCGTAGAAAGCCATGTTTCCCCCTTGAACTTTGGTGCAATGTTTCGCCATCGGGCTGTTGAGCACAACGGGGACAACTTCCCCTGTGGAAAGGGAGGCGCCTTACCCGCATAGGCGACTACCGACGTCGAGCTTCATATCTCACGGTACGGGTACGGTGTGACATTAACCGCTCGAGCGGAGTTCTGCTGGCCACTTCTAGCTCATTTGTGATATTTCTTGGTTATGACGCAAGCTACGCCAGAACATATAGGCCTCCTGCTCCGCAACGCTCGGAGCGAAAAGGGCTGGACGCAGGGGCAGTTGGCTACCGAGCTGGGAACCAGCCAAAGCGCAATCGCCCGCATGGAACAGGGCAAACAGAACCTGAGCCTCAGAATGATCGAACGCCTTGAAGCGATTTTTGGGCGATCGATCGTCAAAGTCGGCAAGCCCCAGATGACCCACCTGCGGGTAGAAGGTGGCCGGACGCTCTCCGGCGAGGTGGACGTCAACAGCAGCAAGAACGCCGGCGTGGCGCTTCTTTGTGCAAGCCTCATCAATCGTGGCACCACCACGCTGCGCCGCTTGGCCCGCATCGAGGAAGTCAACAGGATCGTAGAGGTCCTGACCTCCATCGGTGTCGAGTGCACGTGGCTCAACGGCAGTGATCTCCGGATCCGCAGGCCCGAGGTCCTGGACCTCGAATCGATGGACGTCGGCGCCGCCCGCCGTACCCGCAGCGTCATCATGCTTTTGGGTCCGCTCCTGGACGAGACCAGCGAGTACCTGCTGCCCTACGCCGGGGGTTGCGACCTCGGAACCCGCACTGTTGAGCCGCACATGCAGGCCTTGCGTCAGTTTGGACTCGCTGTGGAGGCCCGCTCCGGGTTCTACTCGGTGACCGCACCACCCGCCGACGGCGATAACCGGTCCTTCGTCCTGACCGAACGCGGCGACACCGTTACCGAGAACGCCATCATGGCCGCCGCCCACCGCGAAGGTACGACGGTCATCCGCAACGCCAGCCCCAACTACATGGTCCAGGACCTCTGCTTCTACCTGCAGGGGCTTGGCGTGGAGATCGACGGCGTAGGAACCACTACCCTCAAGATCACGGGCCGGTCCGCCATTGACGTCGATATTGAATACTTCCCTTCAGAGGACCCCATCGAGGCCATGAGCCTCATCACCGCGGGCATCGTCACCAACTCGGAGGTCACCATCCGCCGGGTGCCCATCGAGTTCATGGAGATCGAGCTCGCCACCCTGGAGCAGATGGGCCAAAACCTGGAGGTCTCCGGCGAGTACATGGCCCGCAACGGCCGCACCCGCCTGGTGGATGTGACCACCAAGCCCTCCGAACTCCGGGCTCCCCAGGACAAGATCCACCCGATGCCCTTCCCCGGCCTGAACATCGACAACCTGCCGTTCTTCGCCGTGATCGCAGGCAACGCCGAGGGCCAGACCATGATCCACGACTGGGTCTACGAGAACCGCGCGATCTACCTGACTGAGCTCAACAAGCTCGGTGCCCAGGTGCAGCTGCTGGATCCACACCGGATCTACGTCAACGGACCCACCAAGTGGCGTGCCGCGGAAATCGGCTGCCCGCCGGCCCTGCGTCCGGCAGCCTGCCTGCTCCTGGCGATGCTGGCGGCCCGGGGAACGTCCGAGCTGCGCAACATCTACGTGATCGAGCGTGGATACGAGGACCTGGCAGAGCGACTGAACACCATCGGCGCGAAAATCGAGTACTTCCAGGACTAAGCCACGCAGGTTCAGACCTGTTTGAGGGCCTTCTCCAGATCCAGGATGAGGTCGTCGACGTCCTCCAGGCCCACGGACAGGCGAACCACGCCATCGCTTAGCCCAATTGCTGCGCGGCCCTCCGGACCCATGGCCCGGTGGGTCGTCGTGGCCGGGTGGGTGATGAGGGACTTGGAGTCGCCAAGGTTGTTGGAGATGTCGATGACTCCGAGGCCGTCCAGCAAAGCGAAGGCGGCCTCCTTCGCGGAACGTCCAGCCGACGGCGAAAGCTCGAATGTCAGGACCGTACCGCCGGCCTTCATCTGCTTTGCCGCGAGCTCGTATTGCGGGTGCGACTTCAACAGCGGGTACTTGACCCAGCTGATGGCGGGCTGCTGCTCGAGCCATTCCGCGATCTTCAAAGCGGACGCAGAGCTGTGATTCACGCGCAGCCCCATGGTCTCCAACCCCTTGGTCAGCACCCAGGCGTTGAACGCGGACAGCGAAGGTCCGGTGTGCCGCATGAGCTGCTTGACCGGGCCGTCGATGAACTCCTTGGTGCCCAGGATGGCGCCGCCAAGAACGCGGCCCTGGCCGTCGATGTGCTTGGTGCCGGAATACACGATCACGTCGGCGCCCAGCTCACCACACCGCTGCAGCAGTGGAGTGGCAAAGACATTGTCGACGACGACGGTCGCGCCGGCGGCATGCGCCAGCTCGCTGACGGCGGCGATGTCGACGATCTCCTGCATGGGGTTGGACGGGGATTCGAAAAACACGGCCGTGGTGGGCTTGGACAGGGCTTCACGCCACTGGTCCAGGTCGGGTCCATCAACGAATACTGTCTCCACGCCCCAGCGCGGAAGAATTTCGTTGAGGATCACGAAGCAGGACCCGAACAGGGAGCGGGCGGCGACTACGCGGTCACCGGCAGCCAGCAGGGCACCCAAGGCGGTGAATACCGCAGACATGCCGGACGCCGTCGCAAAGCAAGCTTCGGTGCCCTCCAGCAGGCGGAGCCGTTCCTGGAAGGTGGCCACGGAGGGGTTTCCGTAACGGGAGTAGACGAATCGCTCGTCCTCACCGGTGAAGGCACGTTCGGCAGCGGCAGCCGATTCGTAGACGAAGCCGGAGTTCAGGAAAACGGCCTCGGACGTTTCCTGGAAGTTGGTGCGGTCAAGACCGCCACGGACGGCCTGGGTATCAGGATTCCAGCCAGCGGCGTCGGGATTGAAAGTCACTTAGTCGGTCCCCAGGTTCGTTGGTAGGCCACGGTTTTTCCAGCCATTTACAGTGCGCTCGCCATAGCGGTCAGGCTCGCCTTCAAAGCCCTCAAGGACGTTGTACGCGGTGAAGCCTGCCTGGGTTGCGGCGATGGCTGCAGCGATTGAACGCTGGCCGGAGCGGCACAGGAAGACCAGCTCCACGCCGTCGTCTTCGGGCGCTTGCTGCCGCAGGTCCTCGATGAAGCGGGAGTTGGGGATGCCGCCGGCGAGGTTCCACTGGATGAACAGGGGATCGTTGTCCGTAGCTTTGGTGTCCGGGATACCGATGTGGGCCCATTCGCCCTCGGTACGGACATCCACCAGGATGGCACCCGCCTCAAGTTTGGCCCACGCGTCCTGCGGGGTCAGGTCACCTGCGTAGCTCATGCGTGGCCCTCGAATGCTTCGTCGTCGTCATTTTCAAGCTGGTCGACGGCGTCGGCCACGGCGGCGTCTGCGTGGGCGATCGCTGCGGGAAGCACGATTGCCTGGGCGACGATGACGTCCGTGCCATTAAAGGTGGCTGCCGGGCTGCCATGGAGCACATAGCCCTCGGCGAGTGCGGAGCTGATCCGCTCGCAGAAATCGCGGGTGTCCGGGCCTGTGATCAGGCGGTAGGAAAGTTTTTCTTCAGTGGGTTCAGGCATTGCTGGTGCTCCTCAGTCACGCTTGCAGTTCGAATTTGTCCGATACGCCGAGTAGTCACCTGAGGCACCCCGCCGGAGAGAGGGTTGCCGACCAGCAAGTCAGGGCTTCGCGCTGGTACTCATTACTCAAGAAAAACGTAGCATTCAGGGCGCCCGGGCTGCATGTGGCGGAGGTTTGCCCGCCGTCATGTTGCGTAACCGGAGGGTGCTGTGGCAGGGCCCATTTATGACGTCCCGGGAGCATAATTGACGCAGTACGTCCCCCTGTAACTTCGCAAGAAACCAGGTCGCGGTGAACGAACAGAGCAGTCCTACACTCAAGCCCATGCTGCATTTTGGATGGTTCGTGGGCCACGGATTCGGAGTTCAGGGTTGGGGGACGCCCGGCTACGGGCTGGGCTATGACTGGAAGAAGCCTGCCCTGTACCAGGAGGCCGTGCGGGCCTTCGAGCGATCCGGGCTCGACCTGTTCATCATCGAGGACTCGCTTACCGTTCCTGATACCTACGGCGGTACGGCCGAGGTGTCCCTGGCGCATGCATCCTTCGCACCCAAGCACGACCCCCTCGCGTTGGTTCCCTACCTGCTCTCCGCGACAGAGCACCTCGGGATCGTGCCCACGGTCAGCGCTTCCTTCTATCCGCCCTTCACTGCCGCCCGGCTGCTGGCCACCTTGCAGCACTTCTCAGAGGGTCAGCTTGGCTGGAACGTGGTGACGTCCGGCAGCGACCTCGCGGCGCAAAACTACGGACTGGACCAGCAGATTGAACATGACCTGCGGTACGAGAAGGCGGAGGAATTCGTCGACGTCGTGAGGCGGCTTTGGCGGAGTTGGGAACCAGGCGCCGTGCTGGAGGACGTTTCCGCCGGGGTATTCGCCGACCACACCAAAGTTCACCCGATCAACCATGAAGGCGACTTCTTCAAGGTCCGGGGCCCGCTGAACACGGCGCCCCTGCCGGAGGAGCCCGTGTTGGTTCAGGCGGGGGCTTCACCCCGCGGCAAGGCGTTCGCCGGCGGACATGCCGATGTGGCGATCGCCCTGGCACGTGGTGTGGACGGGATGAAAGCGTACCGGGACTCGATCCGCGCCGAGGCCGCGAAGGCCGGCAGGAACCCTGATGACGTGAAGGTCTTGTTTGTCCTCAAGCCCACGGTGGTCGGTTCCGCTGCCGAAGCCGAGGAACTGCGTGCCCAGCGGCGTGAGCTCACCCAACGCGACATCGACAGCCAGCTCAACTCCATCTCCTACCTCTCCGTGATCGACTTCAAGCAGTTCGACCTCGATGCCCCGTTGCCCGAGCTGACGACCAACAGCAACCAAGGGACCTTGGAGCACTTCGCAAAAGCCGCGCCGCCAGGTTCCACGCTTCGCCAGATCCTGCAAGCCCGCAGCGGTGGGGCAGGGGACTCGATCATCGGTACGGTGGGCGAAATCGCCGACTACCTCGAGGAGTCCGGCTCCGCGGTGGGCGGAGATGGGTTCCTTTTCTCCGGCTTCGTTGATCCCGTGACGGTGCATGGAGTGCTGGACAAACTCACCCCTGAGCTGCGCCGGCGGGGGCTGTTGAGGAAGAGTTACGGCAACGGCGGATTCCGGCAGAACCTCCTGGACTTCTGATGACGTCCGATGATGCAGGGACCCTGGTGATAGGAACGGCCCCGATACGCGCTGAACGCTTGGCCCTGGCAGCTAGCGACGACTCGTTTCACGTGAAACTCAACCATGATGCGTTGACTTTGATCGGCCGATCCCGGGAGATCTTGGAGCAGGCTGCGGCGTCCGGCCAGCGGGTCTACGGGCTCAATACCCTGCTGGGATCCGGTCGTGACACCGTTGTGGAGGACAAGTCGATCCTCAGCTATCAGGTTCAGGTTGTCCGGTATCACAACAGCGGCGTGGGCCCATATCTGGACCGCGCCGCCGCCCGGGCCGTCATTCTTGCCCGCCTTGTGGGATTCAGCCGTGGTGGCTCAGGAGTGCGTCCCGAGACGGCCCGTTTCTATGCCGAACTCCTGAACCGCGGCGTCCACCCCGCCATCCCTTTCGAGGGCTCAGTGGGCTCATCGGACCTCACCCAGCTCGCCGCTGTCGCGGCCGTGGCCCTTGGCGAAGGTGAAGCGTTCGACGTCCACGGCACCTTGGTCCCGGGTTCCAAAGCGCTCGCTGACGCCGGGCTGCAGCCCCTCACTCTCGCAGCCGGTGAAGCCCTGTCGCTGGTGAGCGCAAACTCCTACTCCGTGGGCGTCGGTGCCCTGGTCCTTAGGCGACTGCGGCACCTGGCCGAACTTGCCGACGTCGCGCTTTCCTTGTCCCTTGAGACCATCGCAAGGTACGACGGCGGTGGGAACCTCAGCCCGTTTTCGCCGGCGATCCAGGCAGCCAAGGCAGTGAACGGGCAGCGGGACTCGGCCGCTGCTGTTCGTCGACTTTTGAGCGGCGGCTGGCTGGAGGATGTCCGGGCTGAGGTTTCGGTTCAGGACGCCCTCTCCTTCCGGGCCGCACCGCAGACACACGGGGCATTCCGGTCCTTGGTGTCGGATCTGGGTGAGGCGCTGGAAGTGGAACTCAACGGACGCGGTGATAACCCGTTGGTGGATGTCGGGTCCGGGCAGGTGGTGTCTGGCGGGAATTTCCAGCCCACCCAGTTGGCGCTGTCCTTTGAAGTGTTGCGGCTCGCTTTGGCCCATGTGGGCATCTCCAGCGAGCGGCGCATCGCCAAGTTGTACCCGCCGCAACGGGCCATCCGCGCAAAGCACCTGGCGGCGGCCACCAACGGGTCGGGCCTTGCGCAGGAAGAACTGCCGGGATTGCTCTGGTACTCCGCCGCGGGGCTCCTCGCTGAACTCAAATTCCTCGCCGCGCCGGCGACCCTTGGAGCACCAACCCTGTCCGCCGACGTCGAAGACCACTCCACCCTGGCCCCGCTTGCGTTGCAACAACTCGAAAAGTCGGTGGAGGCCTTGGAGAAGTTGTTGACGATTGAGGCCCTCACTGCGTCCTACCTGCTGCTCGAGGCAGGAGCTGTGCAGCCACTCGGTAAGGGGACGGGCGCCGTCGTCGGTCGCTTGGCCGATGTGCTGGCGGACCGTCCGTCCGCGCCGGACCTGGTGGAGCGGGCGCGGGCGGAATTGCGCGATCTCGTGCACCACGTCATCGGGCCCGAAGGAGGGGAACCATGGTGAACACCGATATCCGCAAACACGGCGCGCATTCAGCCGGTCCAACACCGGACGTGCTGGATGCTTCAGTCCTGGAGAAGGTGGGAAACACCCCGCTGGTGAAACTAGAGGCCCTGAGCCGTGGGTTGGGCAGCGCCGTCCACATCAAACTCGAATCCGAGAATCCCGGCGGCTCCATTAAGGACCGCACGGCGTTGAGCATGGTCCGTGCCGCCGAACGCTCCGGGGAGTTAAAACCGGGCGCCACGATCGTGGAGAGTACCTCCGGGAACACCGGGATCGGGCTGGCCCTGATCGGGCACCTCACCGGCCACCCTGTTGTTGTCATCACCGGTGACACCATCTCGCAGGAGAAGCTCGCTGCACTGCACAACTACGGCGCGCGTGTGATCCTCACCGACTGGAACGCCCCCTCGGAATCGCCGGAGAATGCCCGTGCCGTGGCAGCCCGCATCACCGCAGAGACGCCCGGCGCCTGGCGGCCGATGCAGTTCGACAACCCTGCCAATCCCGCCGCGCATTATGAGAACACGGGTCCTGAAATCTGGGAACAGACGGGTGGCCTGATCACACATTTCGTGGCAAGCATCGGGACCGGAGGGACCATCAGCGGCAACGGGCGGTTCCTGAAGGAGCAGGTGGCAGCTTCACGCCCGGGCGGCCACCTGGAGGTCGTGGGTGCAGACCCCTACGGATCCGCGTACAGTGGCGGCCACCCCGGCGAGATCCTGGTGGATGGCGTGGGCAACTCGTGGCCCGAACCCGAGTGGCCCAAGGCATTCAACCGTGGGATCGTGGACCGTTTCCTCCGGATACCCAACGACGAGGTCTACACCACGGTGCACCGTCTCCTGGACGAAGAGGGGCTCGCCCTGGGGCCGTCGTCCGGGCTTGCTGTGGCTGCAGCCCTCCGGGTGGCCCGCGCCGCGCCGCACGGTTCGGTGGTGGTAGCCATAGCTCCCGACGCCGGCACCAACTACCTGAGCAAGGCTTTCAATCCGGTGTGGCTGGCTGAGCACGGCATCCGCCTCGCCGCCGACGTTCCCGACGCCCGCAACCCCCGCGAGTAGACGCTCTCTCACGTTCCGTCCGTTTGGGCCGGACGCTCTCTCACGTTCCGCCCGCTTGGGTCGGACGCTCTCTCACGTTCCGCCCGTTTGGGGGTGACGCTCTCTCATGTTCAGCCCGTTTGGGCTGGACGCTCTCTCATGTTCAGCCCGTTTGGGCTGGACGCTCTCTCATGTTCCGGGTGTCTACTTCTTGGCCGCGCGGACGGGGTGCTCGCTCAGAATCGACAGTCGATTGAAGGCGTTGATCCCGATTGCTGCCATGCAGAGGACGCTGATCTGTTCGTCGCTATAGTGCTGGCGCGCCTGTTCGAAGAGTTCAGGACTGGGCCTCGAGCTGCTCATACGCGTGATCTGTTCTGCGATCTCCATGGCTACCACTTCAGCTGCTTCGAACAACTGGACTTCCTGGTAAACGGCCACCAAAGAAAGCCGCTGTTCTGTTTCGCCGTACTTCAGCGCCCGGCGATGGTGAAGATCGAGGCAGAATGCGCAGCCGTTGATCTGTGAGGAAAGGTAGTTAATGAGCTCCAGGGTCCGGCGCGGAACGCCCAGCCGATCAGCTTCATTGACGAGCTGTTGGGAATAGTGGCTCAGCGTGGCGTAGAGGTCGGGCTGCTGCTTATCCAGATAGCCGGAAAGACGTGGTTTTGTTTCCTGTTCGGGCATGGTTGGAGCCTAACGCAACGCACGCGGGCCCACGAAGTGAGTGAGCGTTCGGGTGAAGGCGGTGGGATGTGAGTGAGCGTTCGGGTGAAGG
>NZ_JBEEII010000015.1:0-91292 GCF_040137855.1 Paenarthrobacter sp. CAP02
GTACTGCACCCGGGAGGGTGTGGGAGAGTAGGACACCGCCGGACAACCATTAACAGGGAGAGCCCCGACCACGACGGTCGGGGCTCCCCCCATTTAACCACCCGGTTCGCGCCGCCGGTAAAGTAGGTGGTCATGGAAAATCTCTTCAGCCATCCCGCGTCCGAACCCGAGCCCTCCGAGCAGTCCGGCAATGAGCTTGAGCCCCTGGTGGTGACCGTGGTGGTCCCATCGAACGTTTCGCATGCTTTCCAGGGCTTCACTGACCACCCCCACCTGTGGTGGCCCATGGAGGAGGAGAGCGTCTTTGGGCTCGGTTCCCATGTGGAGTTTGAGGAGAACCTGATCCTGGAGACAGCCGAGGACGGCCGCACCTCTGTCTGGGGCACCATTGACGACTGGCAGCCACCCCTGTCCTTCCATGCCAGCTGGTACCCGGCGAGCACCCCCTTGTGGTCCACGGAAATCCGTGTGGCATTCCGTGCAGTTGATGAAGGCACGGAGGTACGCCTGGTCCACGATGGTTGGGAAGGGGCCGAGGATCCTGAGGCTTCACGGGCTTCCTATGCCGAGGGTTGGCCTCGCGTGCTGCAGCGCTACGTGAGATTCATGGGCGGAGCCGTTGCCTAGGGTCCGCCGGCTCCACGCCGATGACTGGTTGTTGTTGAAGAACGTTCGCTTGGAGATGCTTGCAGACACCCCCATGGCTTACATCGAAAGCCTGGAGGCGGCACGTCGGCAGACGGATACCCAATGGCAGCAGCGAGCGGCCGCAATGTGCGGGGATGGCAACGTCACGCTGGTTGCGGATGGGGGCAAAGACGATCCCACGCTCTACGGGCTGATGAGGGTGGTCCTGAAGCACCCGCAGGATTCTGAGTCGACACGGGAAGCGATGCTCATCAGTGTTTACGTGGCCCCTGAGCATCGCGGCTTGGGGTTGGCTGATGAGCTTTTGAATGAGGCGTGCAGGGCCGCAGGGGAGTCTCTGAGCGCCGATCGTCTTGAGCTGGGAGTCCATGAGGACAATGCCCGGGCTCAAGCGTTCTACAGCCGCCATGGATTCGAGTTGACGGGTGCCAGCCGGCCCTATCCGCAAGATCCGGCCAAGCTGGAGCTCGTGATGGAACGGCTGCTGTAGACGGCGGGCCAGAGCGCTAGTACAGCTAGTTCGCGTCGGCCGGTGGAACAGCGGTGCTGGTGCGCACAACGAGCCTGGTGGGGTGCTGCGTGTCCGCTGCGACGAGAGGGGTGCCGTTGGTGATCGCCCCAAGGAGGGTACGGACTGCAAGTGCCCCTTGACCCTTGGCATCCTGGTCGATGGTAGTCAGGCCCATGACGTTACCAAGATCGTGTCCGTCGATGCCCATGATCGAGATGTCGTCCGGGACGCGCAGCCCGAAGTCGCGGGCAGCCAGGATGGTGCCGATCGCCATTTCGTCAGATGCTGCGAAGACGGCGGTTGGCCGTTCCGGCGCGCCGGCAAGCAACTGCCGGGCGGCCGCATAGGCGCCTTCTATGGTGAAGTCCGCAGAAACGATCCGTTCGGGCCTGACCGGACATCCGGCGTCGTTCATTGCCTTTTCGAAACCGGTGCGGCGGGTTCCGGGCAGATGGAAGTCCTGATCGTAGGCTTCATGACCGGTGATGTGGGCGATCTTGGTGTGCCCCAAGCCTAGAAGGTGGTTGGTGGCCTGGCGCGCAATGGCCGTGTCGTCGATCCTGATGGTGGAGGCCCCAGGCAGTGGCCCGCCGATGCCAACAATCGGGCGGTGCACGGCGTGGAGTTGCCGGAGCTCGTTCTCGCTCAATTCCAAGGAGACCGCAATGACCGCGTCCACACGCTTACGCAGAAGGAAATCGTTGAAGACACTCTGCCGGTGGGCCGCATTCTCCCCGATGTTGTAGAGCGTGAGGTCGTAGCCCGCCTCCAACAGGGCTGTTGATGCGCCCTCCACCACCGCTGAAAAGAACCAGCGATGGACAGAGGGTACCACCAGGCCAACGTTGTGGGTCCGGCCGGACGCCAGGCTGGATGCGTGATAGGACAAAACGAAACCCAGCTCGGAGGCGGCAGCCTGGGCACGTGCGCGGCTGGCAGGGGATACGCTGCCTTTGCCGCTCAGGGCCCGGGAAACTGTTGCCACGGACAAACCTGCGCGCTCGGCAACGTCCTTGATACCGGTCATCCCGCTCCTTGAAAAAGATTTAGCTGACTTTGAGCCAGACTGTCTCTCCCGAGCTTATTTGATCAGGAGCCTGTGGTTCCGCGCCTACATGCCGGGAGCTGCGCAGGATCAGCTCTCCGGGCGGCATTGGCATGGGCTGGTGTGCCGTGTTCATGACCACCAAAATGTATCCGTTGAGGTACGCGAGCGACGAGCCGCTGCAGTAATCCTCCACCCAGGCCAATGATCCTTCACCGAGTCGGAGTACGGCCCTTTCGGCCAGTAATGCACGGTACAGGTTAAGGTGCGACGCCGGATCGGACTCCTGCTTGTCCCTCGCCAGTGCGGGCCAGGACTCGGGCTGGGGCAGCCAAGGATCCTTGCCGTCCCCGAATCCGGCGTTGGCGTCCGCGGACCGCCACGGCAGCGGCACACGGCAGCCGTCGCGGCCGATGCGGGCCCCGCCTGTCCGGCTGAACGTGGGGTCCTGCCGGAGCGCGGCGGGGATGGTGGTGGAATCGGGGAGGCCCAGTTCCTCACCCTGGTAAAGGTAGGCGCCGCCCGGCAGGCCGAGCATGAACATGGTGGCCGCGGCAGCCCGCCGTCGTCCGAGTTCCTCGTTGGGTTGTACGTCGTCAGGCCCTATGCCATCACCATCGCGGGGGCCAGGTCCGTCGTAGCCGAACCGGGAAACGTGCCGGACAACATCGTGGTTGGAGAGAACCCAAGTACTCGGGGCCCCGACAGCATCCAGCGAGACCAGGGAGTCAGTGATGGTGTGGCGAAGGCGGTAGACGTCCAAGCCGGCATGCAGGTACGGGAAGTTGAAGGCTTGGTGCATCTCGTCGGGGCGGACCCACAGCGCCAGCCGCGGAAGCGGGTCCACATTGGCTTCGGCGCAGAGGATGCGGTCCGGCCCGTATTCCTCCAGGATGGAGCGCCAGCGCCGGTAGATGTCGTGCAGTGCGGGCTGGCCGAACATGGGAGCATCCTGGCCCGGGAAGCCGTCCGAGCTGTTGCCATCAGCACGGCCGCCCCAGTTGGGAAGGCCTGCGGCTTTGACCAAGGCGTGGGCAACATCAACACGGAAGCCGGAAATACCGCGGTCCAGCCAAAAACGGAGCACGCGTTCAAACTCGGCGTGGACCGCAGGGTTGTCCCAGTTGAAGTCCGGCTGCGAGGAGTCGAAAAGATGCAGGAACCACTGTCCTGGCCTCCCGTCCGCTTCGATGATGCGGGTCCAGGCCGAGCCGCCAAAGTGCGACTGCCAGTTGTTGGGCGGCTCGTTGCCGTCGGGACCAAGCCCGTCCCTGAAGATGAACATGTTGCGCTCGGGGCTATGAGGTCCGGCCTGGAGTGCCGCCTGGAACGCTACGTGCTGGTCGGAGCAATGGTTGGGAACCAGGTCCGCAATGACGCGCAGGTTCAGCCTGTTGGCTTCGGCAATCAGTGCGTCAAAGTCCGTCAGGGTGCCAAACAGCGGGTCGACGTCGCAGTAGTCGCTCACGTCGTAACCCGCGTCCCTCTGGGGCGAACGGTAGAACGGCGACAGCCACACGGCGTCCACTCCCAAAGCTGCAAGCTTCCCCAGTTCTTCCGTGATGCCAGCCAGGTCTCCTACACCGTCACCGTTGAGGTCGCGGAAGGACCGCGGATAAATCTGGTAGATGACGGCGGAACGCCACCAACCGTGGGCGTCGGAGGCGTCGTGGACTGGGGTTATCTGCGTGAATGCAGCAGTGGGCTCGTAGGCCTCAACTGAGAGCAATGAATCAACGGACATGGACACATCGTAGGAGACAGCCCGGAATATTGAAAGCGCTTCCACTTTCATGAACGCGCCACCCGCAGCAAAGTGAAGTGGGGCGGATTTTCGCAGGAGTAAGTTCGGGGCAAAGTCTGGAAACGCTTACAGACGCCATCGAGGGAGGCCCGGCGGATTTAGCCCGGCTGTGCCAAAACGGCCAAGGGTCCGCTGGCTAGACTATGAGCACGGAAACACTGCGAAGACTGCCGGGTTGGCGTGTCCGCGGTGCTCGTGTGAAGGGAACACCTTGTCTGACGAAATGGCCATGGCCGGTACACCACAGAAACGCACACACGGCCAAGGCGAAGCAGCCCAGCCATCAGCAGCGCAGCGGGCTTTCCTGCGCGACCTTGCGGAAGGCCTGGGCGCCGGCAATCTGGCCCTGGACGTTGAAACACTCAGCACCTACTCAGCCGACCAGGGCCCCCTCTTGGAACGGCACCTGCCCCTTACCGTCGTTTGGGCTGAGTCCGTGGCGGACGTGCAACACGTCGTCCGCACCTGCGCCGCACACCAGGTTCCGATCGTCGCCCGAGGCGCCGGAACAGGTGTCTCCGGTGGTGCGCACGCCACCGAAGGGTGCATCGTCCTGAGTCTCGAACGGATGAACCGCATCCTGGACCTGAACCCCGACGACGAGACCGCCGTCGTCGAACCCGGCGTCATCAACGCCGAACTGAACGCAGCAGCCGCCGAACACGGACTGATGTACGCGCCGGACCCCGCCAGTTACAAAATGTCTACCATCGGCGGCAATGTGGCCACGAACGCGGGTGGGCTGCGCTGCGCCAAATACGGTGTAACGCGTGATTCCGTGTTGGCACTGGATGTCGTCATGGCTGACGGCTCCCTGATGCACACCGGCCACCAGACCTTCAAGGGCGTCGCGGGCTACGACCTGACCGCCCTGCTGGTGGGCTCCGAAGGAACACTGGGAATCGTGGTGGGCGTGACAGTACGACTGAAATACCTGCCGCGCGAAATCCACACCATCGCCGCCTTCTACCAGGACTTCCGCAGCGCCGCCGCGGGCGTCCTCGCTGTAGGCCGGGCACGGGTCCAGCCAGCCATCATGGAACTCCTGGACAACGGCACGCTGGTGCAACTGGACGAACTGCACGGGGGAGACCTCCAGAAACGCGGCAAATCCCTGCTGCTCATCCAGACCGACGGTTTCGGTGCTGCTGCGGAGGCCGACGTCGTACGGCAGGTCCTCGCCGACGGTGGCGCCACCGTTACCACCGAAGCCAGCGCCGAAGCCGAAATGCTGGTGGAACTGCGACGCAACAGCCGCGGCGTCGAGGTCGACGACGAATTCCGGGTAGGCGAAGACATTGCCGTCCCACGATCGCGGCTGGTGGACTTCGTAGCCGCCCTTGAAGCGATGGCCGAGCGGTTCCAGGTCCGGCTCAAGGTAGTGGCCCACGCCGGCGACGGTAACCTGCACCCCACCTTCTGGATGGACCGGGTGGACCCCGTCACCGACACCGACGCCCTGCAGCGCCTGAACGCAGCCTTGGACGAGTCCATTCGGGTGGGGCTCCAGATGGGTGGAACCATCACCGGTGAGCACGGCGTAGGGCAATACAAGCTGCGCTGGCTGGGACTCGAGCAGCCCGAGCCCGTGCGGGAGCTGCAGCGGCGGATCAAGGAGCTGTTCGATCCGCAGGGGATCCTGAACCCGGGGAAGGCTATCTAGGTCCGACATCTGGGTGGGCCGGACCCGAAGGGCCGGAACGCTCTGCGCGCTCGGTCGTTCCTCCCTTAGACGCGCGCTGCCGCGTTCCGGGCCTTCGGGCCCCTTGGGGGCGCGCCGGCAGCGTTGCCGCCACATCACACCCCCGCTCTGGTATTCCAAAGTATGACTATCTCATCCTCTGGCTGCATCACCTACCCACATTTACTTTCTTGGGTTCTACTCATACTCTTGTTTGGTATACCAAAGAAGCTATGAGGAGGATTGCGTGCGTGAAAACCGGGTGGGTGGACCGGGTCTGGGTCCGAGGGCGACGACGGGCCTGATCTTGCTCGCACTTGTGATGGTGTCCATCAATCTTCGGCCGGCAATTACTACGGTGGCCGGGGTGATGAACCAGGTGCACGGGGTTTATGGACTCGATCCTTCGCTGCTTCCGCTCTTGGGAACGCTGCCGGTGCTGGCCTTCGGGATTTCGGGACCCATTGGGCCGTGGCTGGCTCGCCGACTGGGAACCGGACGGGCCGTAGCCGTGGCACTCCTGGCGTTGGCTGCAGCGCTGATCCTCCGTGCGACCGTGCCAGCCCTCTTGCTCCCGGGCACTTTCCTGGCAGGCATGGCCATCATGAGCGCCAGCGTGTTGGTTCCGCAGATCGTCAAAGCCAACAGGGGAACGGGGTGGTGGACTGGCCTCTGCACCATGGGATTTGGACTAGGTGCAGCACTTGGCGCCGGGCTGGTCCAGCCACTGGAGCAGGCCTTCGGCGGAAGCCTGCCGTCGGCACTTGCCGCCTGGGCCGTGCCGGCCCTGCTGGGGGCCTTCTTGATCCACCGCTCCGGAGGACGCACGACGTCGACACCCCCGTCGCCGGGAACGGCAAGCCAGGTGCCTGGTTCGGCCAGCCCAGTACCTGGCTCAGCCAACCCACTCAGGAAGCAGCGCACAGCATGGGCGGTCACGGCGTTCTTCGGTTTGCAGGCCATGCTCTACTTCGCCATCACCTCATGGCTGGCTGTGTATCTGGTATCCCGGGGGCTCTCGCCTTCGGAAGCTGCGGCATTGCTGGCATGGTTCAGCCTCGCTGGATTGCCGGCCAGCCTCCTTGCTCCTGTCCTGGCGGGCCGGCCCAGGATACTGCGGGTCATGGCGCCCGGACTTGGAATATCCGTGGCCCTCGCACTCGTGGGAGTGCTGGTTGCACCTGTAGGGCTGCAGTTCCTCATGGTCGGCATACTCGGGGTTGTGCAAAGCGCCGGTTTTGGCCTGGCCATGGCACTGGTGGTGATCCGCTCGGCGGGGCCACAGTCAGCGGGTCGGCTCTCGGCCATGAGCCAAGGGTTCGGCTTTGCGCTTGCTTCGCTGGGCCCATTGGGCGCCGGATTGCTTCACACCATGACTGGCGGCTGGGAATTGACGTTCTGGGCGCTCGCGGCTGAGGCGCTGGTGCTGGCCGGGGCAGGATTCCTGGCGATTCGAGGGCCCGTGGTGGGCGTCGGACTGGCCGAGGTGCCCCCGCAACCCGCGTCGAAAGCTGGATCTCTTCGCTGAGGCGCTGTCCGACGCCGGTGGAACCACCTGGCGCTGAAGACAACCTTTCCGGAGGCAGGCGGGGCCTTTCGGGGGGTCCCTCTGCGGCGTATCCTCGGCGATATGACGACCTCAGCATCAGGGACGAATCAGCCAGCCACACCCGCTACGGAAATCCTTGAAACCAACGAGTGCTGGGAGCTCTTGCGCGGCGTATCAGTTGGCAGGCTGGCTGTGTGGGTGGACGACCACCCCGACATTTTCCCCGTGAATTACAAAGTGGACCACGGAACCCTGGTCTTCAGGACAGGCGAAGGAACCAAGCTCCACGCGGCCCTTGGCGACACCCCGGTGGCCATTGAAGCCGACGGGGTCAATGCCGAAACCGGCGTGGCGTGGAGCGTCGTGGTCAGGGGCCAGGCGTCCGCGGTGAAGCTGACCCAGGACGTGCTGGACACGATCGGCCTCCTGCTGTTTCCGTGGGAAGCCGGCCAGAAGGACCAGTTCATCCGCATCACACCCAGCAAAGTCACAGGCCGTCGCTTCACAGTCACTCCGGCTGTGACATGGTGGACGCCGTTGGATGACGCGCCGACTGCGCGAAGCGAGTAGCCGTTAATAACGAAACCCGCCCTGGTTCGGAACTCCTCATGCTCAACGGCGAGGAGAACCAACCAGGGCGGGTTTCGTAGCGGCTAGACCAGTTCCAACTGGTCAGCCACCACACGGCCTGCATGAATCACGGTACGGTCCTTGCCACGGTCCATCACCGTGGAGGCCACCGTTTCGCCGTCCACCAGGAGCAGTTCGGCAGGATCGCCAACCTCGACGCCGGGACGGTGGGCCGTGTCCTTGAGCCGGGTAGCGCTGGGGTCAAGGATGCTCGCGCCGCCGATGGTGGCGATGGCCAGGCAGTGCTCGATCAGCTCGTCCTTGCGGAAACCGTGCGTGAACGCCAGCTGCCATGTACGGTCCAGCATGTCCGTGTTGCCGTAAGGGGACCAGTAATCGCGTTGGCCGTCTTCGCCCAGGCCCAAACGGACGCCGGCCTCGGTGAGGAGCGGGATGGGCAATTGTCCTGCGGCGGAAGGAGCTACCGAAGCCAAGGAAACGTCCAGCTCCGCAAAGGCGTCAATGAGCCTGCGTGTAGTGGCTTCGTTGACGCTGCCCAGTTGGTAGGCGTGGGACATGGTCACTTTGCCTTGCATGCCCAGGGCCCGGGTGCGCTCGAGTACCAAGTCAGTGCTGAACACGCCCAGCTCGCCGGGCTCGTGCAGGTGGATGTCGATGGGCACCTGATATTTTTCGGCCAGGCCGAACACGATGTCCAGGTGCTTGGCCGGATCCCGGTCCAGAGTACAGGGATCGATGCCGCCCATGACGTTGGCACCGGCCTTCAGTGCCTCCTCCATGAGTTCCACTGTGCCTTCTTCCAGCAACAACCCGGCCTGGGGGAAAGCGATGATATCCACGGAGGCCTGACCCGCAAACTTCTCCTTGGCCGCAGCCACCGCCTCGAATCGTTCGAGCCTGCAGTCCACATCCACCTGCGCGTATGAGCGCACGCGGGTGGTGCCGCGCGCGATCATCCGGCCCAGGGTGTCGTTGACGCGGTCCTGCAAGGGGACCTCGGCGTTGCGCCAGTTGAGGCGGTCGTTCATCATCATGGTCCACACGCCCGGACCGCCGGTGTGCTCGCGGAACGGCAAGCCTATCCGGGTCGAATCGAGGTGCACATGGACATCGGAAAAGGATGGGAGGAGTAGCCGTCCCCGGCCCTCCACCACTGTGACGCCTTCCGGAACTGCGCGGGCAGGGTCGTGAGGTTCGACGGCGGTGATCTGGCCGCCCGTTGCGCCCGAAACAATGCTGACGTCGCTGAGCTCATGCCCCCACGGGCGAACGGCGCGGATCAGGGTGTTCAATGTTTGCTCCTTTGGTAGTGAATCTATTGCATACCGGACAGCACCGTGGCAGCCATACCTGCGTGGTGGCAGGCGGGCGCGTTCGGGGTGGCTGGTGTAGGAATCTGGTTGATGCAGCGTTGGCGTTGTTCCTCGGGAAGCGTGCCGATCAGCGGGCAGCGGGTGCGGAAGACGCAACCGCTGGGTGGATTGGCCGGCGAAGGAAGGTCGCCGCGAAGCCGGATCTTCACCTGTTCACGGGCGGCACGCGGATCCGGCAATGGCACAGCTGACAACAGGGCCTTGGTGTAAGGGTGCAAGGGGTTGCTGAACAAGGCGTCGCGGGGTCCCTGCTCCACGATCTTTCCGAGGTACATCACGGCAACGTCGTGGGAAATGTGACGGACCACTGAGAGATCGTGGGCGATGAAGATGTAAGAAACGCCGGTGTCACGCTGAATCTGTTGCAGGAGGTTCACTACCTGCGCCTGCACCGAGACGTCCAGCGCGGAGACGGGTTCGTCGCAGACAATAACCGAAGGGTTCAGGGAAATGGCCCGTGCGATACCTACCCGTTGCCGCTGACCCCCGGAGAACTCATGGGGGAAACGGTTGTAATGCTCAGGCTTCAAACCCACTTGGTCCAGGAGTTCCTTGACCCGGTTCTTCAGGCCACCTTGTGGGTTGATCTTCTGCGCCACCATGGGAGCCGCGATCGCCGTCCCGACGGTTTGGCGGGGATTCAGCGAGGCAAACGGGTCCTGGAAGATCATTTGGACCTTCCGCCGGAAGTTGTACAAGCCCCTTCCGTGCAGTTCACTGATGTCCTCACCGTCCACGACGATCCGGCCGCCGGTCGGGTCCAGCAACCGCGCCACCATCCGTCCGGTGGTCGACTTACCGCACCCGGACTCACCCACGAGCCCCAAAGTCTGGCCGCGGGCAAGGCTGAACGACACGCCGTCGACCGCTTTGACCGAACCCTTGGCGGAGCCGGGAAGGAGGCCACCTTTCAGCGCGAAGTGCTTTTGCAGGTTCTCCACCTGGAGAATTGGCTGATGTTCCATGACGGGTCCTAACGCGAATTCCGGATGCTGATGAGCTGCGGGCCGCTCAAATGGCAGCGCTTGCCGTGCCCGTCCTCGATCCGCAGTTCGGGACGCTGGCTGGCGCAGACGCCGTCGCCGGCGATTTCGGCGTATTGGCATCGCGCGCTGAAGATGCAGCCATTGGGCAGGTCAAGGAGCGACGGCGGCTGGCCCGGAATGGGGTTCAGCCGGCTTTGGGCACTGTTGAGGGTGGGCATCGAGTTGAGCAGGCCGAGGGTGTAGGGGTGCCGGGTGTCGTAGAAGATCCCGTCCACTGGCCCCGACTCGACGCATTGGCCCCCATACATGACCAGCACGTCGTCACAGACTTCCGCCACCACTCCGAGATCGTGGGTAATGAGGATGAGCGCCGAGTTTGTTTCTTCCTGGAGTCCGGACATCAGGTCCAGGATTTGGGCCTGAACCGTCACGTCCAGCGCAGTGGTGGGCTCGTCCGCGATCAACAGTTCGGGTTCGCAGATCAGCGCCATCGCGATCATGGCCCGCTGCCGCATGCCCCCGGAGAAGTGGTGCGGGTACTCGTCATAGCGTTGCTCCGGGCTGGGGATGCCCACCCTTCCCAGCATGTCGACGGCGGCCGTCCGGGCCTGCTTTTTGCTCGCCTTGTTGTGGACCAGGTACGCCTCGGCAATCTGGTGCCCCACGGTATAGAACGGGTGCAGCGCCGACAGGGGATCCTGGAAGATCATGCCGATATTGCGGCCACGCAACTGACGCATGGCGGATTCGGGGAGCGCCACCAGGTCCTTGCCCTGGAACATGGCCTGTCCGGTGACCTGCGCAGACGTGCCTTTGAGCAAGCCCATGAGCGCTTGGCTCGTGACGGATTTTCCGGATCCGGATTCGCCCACAATTCCCAGGGTCTGGCCGCGTTCCAAGGTGAAGTCCATGCCGTTCACTGCGGAGACAACGCCGTCGTCCGTAGGGAATTTCACGCTGAGGTCCCGGACCTCCAGGAACGGCGCGGTGGCCGTACCGCTGGCGGGAGCGCTCGCGGGGGCGGTGTTCAACTGCATCATTGGAGCCTCACTCGGGGGTCGATGGCGGCATAGGCAAGGTCCACCGCCACGTTGGCGACGATGACGAAGAATGCGGCGAGCATGGTGATGGCCATGGTGACCGGGAGGTCCCCGGCGATGGCAGCGTGCACTGCCGTGAAGCCGAGGCCGGGGACGGAGAAGATCTGTTCGGTGAGCACTGCTCCGCCGAGCAGCAGGCCGATGTCCATGCCCAGCATGGTGACCACAGGGGTGATGCCGGCACGGACACCGTGTTTGAAAGTCACAGTGCGGGGCGCCAGGCCTTTGGCACGGGCGGTCCGGATGAAGTCCTCACCGAATGTCTCAATCATGTTGGTGCGGGTGACACGGATGTAGGAAGCACTGAAGAGGACGGCCAACGCGATCCAGGGCAGCAGGTAGTTGGCCACCCAGGCCCCGGGACCGTGCGGACCGAAGGGGCTGTTGATCTCGTTGGTGGTGAACGGCAACAGGTGCAGTTGGTTGACGAACAGGAGCAGCAGGAACAGGCCCGTGACCGGGATGGGAAGGGAAACGCCAACAGAGGCTGCGCCCACAATGAACTTGTCCACCGGCGAACCCTTGCGGAGGGCCGCCAGGAGGCCGAGCCCGACGCCGGTGATGGTCCACAGGACAAGCGCACCGATGGCCATCGAGAAGGTGTAGGGGAGGGAACGGGCAATGATGTCGGCTACGTTCTCGTTGGTTTGGAACGATTTACCCAGGCACGGCCATTCGCACAGCGTCTGGGCGCCGGGGGCACCGATCATCCGTGACGAGAAGAGGCCGCGGATGTAGTCGAAGTACTGGACGAAGAACGGCTGATCCATGCCCAGCGCGACCCGTGCCTCGGATATGCGTTCGGGGGTGCATTCCTGGCCGCAGGCAGCCGCGGCAGGATCAGACGGGCCCAATTGGAAGAGCGTAAAGGTGATGAAACTGACCGCTGCCAGGAGCAATACCAGCGATCCGGTCCGGCGAATAATAAAAGTCGTCATGGTGGTGGTTGCGGGCCGCCCGCTGATGCAGGCGGCCCGCTTCTCCTTCTGGACTATGCCCGATTGGTTTCTCGAAGTCCGGCTATTGCTCGACGCCGACGATCGAAAGGTCGATGCCGCCGAAGAAGTAGCCCACCTGGGCATTGCGGACATTGGAGCCCACCACGCTGTTGGTGTGGGTGCGGATGAGCGGCACGATCGGGTAGGTCTTCAAAGCTGAGCCGAAGGCCTCGGACCACTTCTTACCGAGTTCCTCCGAGGTTCCGTCAGTGTTGCGCAGCTCGAACATCGCCTTGGACACTACGGGGTCGAAGTACCGGGAAGTGTTGGAGAAGCCATAGCTGGTGCCGTCATTGTTCGGCCCCAGGAGCGGATCGGCCGAGGTGCGCACCGATGCAGGGTCGGCACCGCCGCACCAGCCGGACCGTCCCATATCCGGAAGCTGCTCGCTGGCCAGGACCGAGTAGTAGTTCGGGGCCGGAATCGGCACCAGTTCCACGTCGATTCCCAAAGCCTTGAGGTTTTGCTGGACCACGGTGCCGGTGTTCTTGAAAGCGTCGCGGTTGTTCGCGTAACCGTACGTAAGGGTCTTGGGGTAGTCCTTGCCCTCCAGGAGCTTCTTGGCTTCCTCGAGCTTCGGCTTGCCGGTGGGGTCGAGCTCCAGCTCAGTCTCCACGTACCCGCGCATCTTCGCGTTCAGTGGGCTTTGGGTGAGCTCCCCGAAGCGTCGGCCACCGTACTGGACCAGGATGGACTGCCGATCCAAAGCCAGTGCGATCGCCTTGCGGACATCGGGGTCCTTGATCTTCTGGGTGTTCAGGCTCAGCACATCGTTGCAGCCCAGCAGCCCGGAGGCCACGCGATCCTTCACTTTTGCGTCTGCGAGCTTGGCGGAATCCGAGGTCTGCAGTGCGCCATTGGAGTCCAGGGTGATGGCATTGGGGTCCGAGTCGGCCAACAACTGCTGGCTGATGGTGGCCTGGGAGGTCGACAGCGAGAAGCTGAAGGTGTCCGGCAGGGCCGAGCGGTTGGGATCAGTGGCAGCATCCCAGTGCGGGTTACGGACCAGTTTCAGGGATTTGCCGCGGTTGTAGGACTCAACCATGTACGGGCCGGAGGATACCGGGTGGTTGGTGTAGTCCAGCTTGGTGTCCTTGGCCTTGGGAACAGGGGCCGTGTTGGAGCGGGAAGCCAGTGCGGGGAATTCCGCGAATGGCTTCTTCAGATGGAAGACCACGGTCCGCTCGTCGGGTGTTTCAACTGCCTTGAGTTCAGCGGAAGGATCCTTGTACGGCCCCTTGTACCCGCCGGCGTCGAGTGCTGCATTCAACTCCTGCGGCGCCTGGGTGAAGACGTCCTGCGCGAAAGTGCGCTCCACGCCGTATTTGATGTCGGCGGAGGTGATGGGTGTACCGTCCTCGAACTTCACGCCTTCCTTCAGGGTGAACGTCCAGCTGAGGCCGTCGTCGGAGACTTTACCGGTGTCCGTTGCGAGGTCCGGCACCACAGTGGGCGGCTGGCCGGCTGTTTCCTTGGCCATCGTCAGCGTGCGGTAGTACAGCTGGCCGACGTTGGCCGTCTGTACGTAGTTGCTGTTGCCAGGATCAAGTGTCTGGAAGTCGGAGGACATCAGCACGTTGATGTTTCCGCCCTTGCCGTTGAAACCGGACTTGACCACAACCGGCGCAAGTTCCGTGACTGACTGGGCCTGGTTGGAGTTGGTGGGCTGGTTCTGTCCCGCGCCACAGCCGGTGGCGGCTGCGGCGATCAGCACGGAAAGAGCCAAGGCTCTTGCAGGGGTTTTCATGATGCTCCTTGAGGGGGTGTGGTGATGCGGGGATGAATGCGGGATTCAGTGGCGGGAAGCTTTAGGGTCCAGTGCGTCCCTGACGGCGTCACCCAGGAGATTGAACGCCAGGACGGTGACGATGAGCATGACGCCGGGAACGGCCAGGAACCATGGATCGCTGAGGTACCAGTTACCGGATTGGGCGGCGTTCAGCATCTGGCCCCACGACGGTGTGGGGTCCTTTACGCCGACGCCCAGGAAAGACAGTGCCGCTTCGGCTGAGATGTTGGTGGGGATCAGCATGGTGGCGTAAACCAGCACGACTCCCATGACGTTGGGGATGATCTGCCGGAACAGGACACTCACGTGCGAGGCGCCGAAGGACCTGGCGGCCTCCACGAATTCGCGCTCGCGGAGGCTGAGTACCTGGCCACGGACGATGCGGGCGAGGTAGGCCCAGCCGAAGAAGCCAAGGATGATCACCAGCGAGGCCATGGGCAGGAAGCTTCCTTCGCCCAGCGGGGTATCCCGGAGCCGTGACTGAAGGATGGGCGTCAGCGACAGCACCAGGAGAAGATGGGGAAAAGCGAGGAACAGGTCCATGATGCGGCTGATGATCGCGTCCGTTTTGCCACCGAAGTAGCCGGCCGCCGCGCCCAGGACAGTTCCGAGCACGACCGAGACAGCGGTGGAGAGCAAGGCGATGGTCAGGGAAACCTGGCCGCCGTAGGCAAGCCTGGCGAAGAGATCGCGGCCCAGGCCAGGCTCCACGCCCAACCAGTGCTGTGCCGAGGGGTACATGTAGCCGGGAAGCGGAAGCCCGGGTGTTTGGAAGTCATCCAGCACCTCGGGGCTGGTGTTCGACGTAAAGGGGTCGTTTCCCGACATGGCGCTCAACACGGGAGCCAGGATGGCGAACACCATGATGGCCACCACGACGCACAGGCTGAGGAGCGCGATCTTGCTGCGGCGGATCCGCATCCATGCAGTGGCGAGCAGTGAGCGGGCCTCGGCAGGCGCTTTGGACTCGCCCGCCGCTGCCCGAGGAAGCGGCGGGCTGCCGGTGTTCGGTTCGATGGACTGTAACTGGGTCAACGGTTCTGCTCGTTTCATCATCCGAGGAGCGTGCTCCGGAGTTCTTGTATACCAAAATAGATTAGATCAGGATTCATGCGATGTAAATCACAAATAATGTACTGTTTGGAATACCAGAAAGATCCTCGCGCTGAGTACGCAGAGGACAGGAACAACGAGGAGCCGCCCGTGCCAACCAAGGTCACCGCCCGCTACGTGCTGGGTTATCACAACGGACACCACGTCCTCCTTGAAGACGCCTGCGTTGTGTATGACGGCTCCACCATTGAGTACGTCGGCCATGACTACACCGGACCCGTGGACGAAGAGCGTCAGCTCGGTGACGCCGTGCTGATGCCCGGCCTGATCGACCTCGACGCGCTCACGGACATCGACCACCTCATCCTGGACAGCTGGGCCGGACCGGAACACGCCAAAGGGCACCAGTGGTCGGAGGACTACTTCCGGAACCGCCGCGCAGACGTCTTTACTCCCGAAGAGCGCCAGCAAATCCGCGAGTACGCCCTGATCCAGCTCATCCTGCACGGCATCACCACCTACATGCCCATCGCCTCCGAAGTACACTCCGAATGGGCCGAGCCCTTCGATGAGCTGGTGGGAATGGCCGACACCAGCCGACGCCTCGGCCTGCGCGGCTTCCTGGGTCCTGCCTACCGCTCGGGCGTGAACGTCGTCCTGGAGAGCGGCAAGCGTTCGGTGATGTTCGACGTCGAGCGTGGCCGTGAGGGTTTTGCCGATGCGTTGCGCTTCATCGACCATGCGACGGAACTTAAGGACCCTCTGGTGACTGGCGTCCTGCTCCCGTGCCGGATCGAAACACTGGACATAGGTTTGCTGAAGGAAACGGCGGCGGCATCTGCGGGCAGGGACATCCTGGTGCGCCTCCACTCCCTGCAGGGCCTGATGGAACGCGAACTCATCCTGGACCGGCATGGAGTGGCGCCCTTGGAGCTCCTTGAACAGGTGGGTCTGTTGGGCGAACGGCTGCTGATTCCGCATGCCACCTACACAGACCGCAACCCGGCCGTGTTCGGCGAGGACCGCGGCGACCTCTCAACGCTTGCGGACAGCGGTGCAAGCATCATCCACTGCCCGCTCACGTCCATGCGTTACGGCAGTGCCCTGGATTCCTTCAATGCTTACAAGGAAGCGGGCATCAACATTTCGCTGGGCACGGACTCCTTCCCGCCGGACCTGATCCGCGGGATCGACGCCGGGGTGCAGCTCGCGAAAATCCTCGCCGGAACCAACGACGCCGGTGATGTTGCGGGATACTTCGACGCAGCCACGCTCGGTGGTGCGCATGCCCTCCGCCGCCCGGACCTGGGCCGGTTGGAGCCCGGAGCCCAGGCGGACCTGGTGGCCTTCTCCTTGGGAGACATCCGTGACGGCGTCCACGACGATCCACTCCGGACGCTTATCCTGAACGGAACAGCCCGCCAGGCTGTGCTGTCCGTGGTGGCCGGCCGAACCATCATGGCTGACGGTGTGATCGACGGGGTGGACCTGGACTATTGGCGCCTGAAGGGCCAGGAATTGTTCGACAAGATGCGCCAGGCCTACAGCGTTCGGGACACCCTGAACCGCCCGGCCAATGAGCTGTTTCCTCCCGTGTATGCTCGGTTGGAACGCTGACCGGCGCCGTCCGGCACACGAGGCGTGCAAGGGTGTGAAGGAAGGTTTGACAGTGGCTGAGGCGATGCCGGAAACCGGAACTGGCCGCGACGACGAGGCCCGCGCCGAGAACGTCTATCAACTGGTGCTCGAAGGCATAGTCACAGGCACGTATGCCCAGGGCATGCGTTTACGAGAACGCGAACTCTCCGAGGTCTACAACGTCTCGCGTATTCCGGTGCGTGAAGCCATCCAACGCCTGGAACAGGACGGTTTTGTCCAGACGTTCCCGCGCCGCGGTGCCGTGGTCCGGCAGCTGACCCTCACCGACGTCAACGAACTGTTCGACATCCGGCTGTGCCTGGAAACGTTCGCCGCCCGGATGGCTGCCACCCGGGTGGCAGAAGGTGCCGACGGCGGCCGGTTGGAGGAGCTGATGCAGGCCTCCACTTCGGCCATCGATGAGGACCGGACGGAGGACGTCGCCGTGATCAGTGCCGAACTCCACGCCGAAATCGTCCGCCTGTCCGGAAACCGCCTGCTGATCGAGTCCGTGAAGCCGCTGTTCGGCAGGATGCGGTGGATTTTCGGGCTGGCGCACAACCGCAGCAACGAACTCCAACGCGACGAGCACACCGAGCTCTGCAACGCCATCTTGAAAGGCCGGCCCGATCTGGCCTACTCCCTGGCGTACTCGCACATCGAGCTGGGCCGCGAACCGGTCCTGTCCGGGCTCGCCGAGACGTTGGAGCCCTGAAGCTGCACTAGTCGTCGGCGTCCGGGTACTCGTCTTCATCCTCGTCGTCGTAGCGGCCGGATTCCTCCACTTCGACCTCAAGGATCTTCAACAACTCAGTGTCCGGATTCAGCATGATGGCTGCCTCGTCGCGGCGGTGCTGCAGCACGGTGTCCAGGTAGGACTGCACAGTCTCCGCCAACGGGACGTACCTGTCCTGCTTCTGGCTCATGTACCAGCGGTGCTCCAGGACCTCATGGACCACCTCTGCCGGTTCCAGCTTCCCGGCCAAGTGGCGGGGTATGGAACGGACAATGGGTTCGAAGATCTGGCTCACCCAAATATGGGCGCTGATTTCCTCATCCAGTTCCGGGTTGTTGTCGGCACGGAACTGGTCCATGTCGTTCAACAGCCTGCGGGCTTGGTTCTCCTGGGCGTCCAGGCCCGTGAGGCGGAGCAACCGCCGCTGGTGGTGGCCGGCGTCGACCACTTTGGGCTGGAGCTGGATGGTGGAGCCGTCCGCCGTGGTCTTGATGGCGTATTCCTCCACATCGAAGCCCAGCTCGTTGAGGCGGCGGATGCGCGCACCCACGCGCCAACGCTCGCCGAGCTCAAAGGACTCCTTCTCCGTGAGCTCGGTCCAGAGCCGGCGGTAGCTGTCCATGATCAGCTCGCTGGTGGCTACCGGGTCGACCTTTTCCTCGATCAGCCCACCGTCCAACAGGTCCATCAGTTCACCGGCAATGTTCACCCGGGCTATTTCGAGGTCATATTCACGCTGGCCCATGGAAAGGTCCGGGTAGAGCTCACCCGTTTCTGCGTCCACCAGGTAAGCGGCGAAAGCACCGGCGTCACGGCGGAACAGGGTGTTGGACAGTGACACGTCACCCCAGTAGAAACCCACCAGGTGCAGGCGCACCAGCAGCAGTGCCTGCGCGTCAATGAGGCGTGTCAGCGTGTCCTTCCGCAGCATCTGGGAGAACAACGCGCGGTAGGGCATGGAGAATTTCAGGTGCCGGGTGACCAGCACGGGGTTCAGCGGACGCCCATCCGCGGTGGTGCGGCCGGTGATGACGGCCACGGGTTCCACGCAGGGAACGTCCAGCCGGGCCAGCTTACGGAGCATGTGGTACTCGTGGCGGGCGACGTGTTCTGAGGTTTCCTTGATGGCAATGACCGATCCGCCAAGGTGGGCAAAACGGACGATGTGCCGGGAAATACCGCGGGGCAGGGCGGCGAGGTTCTCGGCTGGCCAGTCCTCCAGGGCGATGTGCCACGGCAGGTCCAGCAGCTCGGGATCGGCTGCCGCAGCAGTGATGTTCAGCGAACCGATCACGCTGGCCGGCGGTGCGGTGTCCTGCGCGCTGGCCGCCTCAGTCCTGGGGAGCTTGCCGATCTGCCCGTAGTCGGTGGGTTCGTCGTGCCACTGGGCTCCGTTTTGCTCGCTCATGCCTCAATTGTTCCGTACTTGGGGTCGCCGGCGGTCATCGCGCCTGAAAAGGGGTACTCCGGCTTCGCCGACCATTCGACGTCGGGCGCTTCCTGGAAGACGACGCCTTGCCGCGTGAGCCGCTCACCCAAGGCGCCGAGCCGACGTCGGAAGTCACCGGCGTTGCGGACTTCCTGGCCGGACCAGGCCACTTCCGCCAGTGAGACCGCCCGTGGGTACAGGAGCCACTGGGCCTGTTTGTTGTTCCGTACCGTCTCAGACCACAGGGGGCCTTCGACGCCGAGGATCTGTTCGTCGTGCAGGCCGCTCTGGGCCGGGTCCCAGTTGTAATACTCGGACCAGGTGAAGGGGCCGCCTTCCACCCACGACAAACCAACAGGACTTTCCGGTGCATATTTCTGGTCCAGGTAGGTGTTCGCTGCGGGGGACATGATGACCGGTGTTCCGCTGTTATGGGCCTGTCGCACGGTGGCCTCCAGATCGCCGTGCCAGTACTGGATCACCGCATCTTCCGGAAGCTCGACGGCGGCAAACTCGTTCCAACCCACCACGGCCTTGCCCGTCGCGGCGGCTATCTGGACAAACTGCTGCACCATGGCGACGTAGTCCTCGTGTGCTGTGACGTGGGCTTCGTCTCCGCCGATGTGCAGGTACGGGCCTACTGTGATGTCGGCGAGCTGTCCGAGGACTTCGCGGGCGAACTCGTAGGTGGTCGGTAGGTCCGCGCTCAGGGTTGACCAGCCAACCTCGGCCGTGGTGCTCATGGGTTTGGCCTCGCCGTCCGGGCTGAGCTGCGGGATGGCGGCGAGGGCGGCGTTGACGTGCCCGGGGAGGTCGATTTCCGGCACCACCAGGACATTGCGGCTGGCGGCGTACGCCTGGATGTCCCGGAAATCCTGCTGCGTGTAGAAGCCCGAGTTGCCGCGCGCGGGCACGGCAGTGGGGACCTCGACGGCGCCCGTGCCGCCCAGCCGGGTGAGGTTCGCGTAGTCCAGCCCGGACGGATTCTCCTTGGGCTCCAGGATTTCGATGCGCCACGCCTGGTCATCGGTTAGGTGCAGGTGCAGTGCATTCAGCTTGAACTGGGTCATGACATCGATCTGCTCCTTCACCTCCTCCACAGTGAAGAAGTTGCGGGCAACATCCAGCATGAGGCCACGGTAGGCGAAACGCGGCGCGTCAACGATTTCGACGGCGGGAATCACCCAGACGCCATCGGCGCCCGACTCCGTACCCTCGATGGATGCGGGGAAAAGCTGCCGCAGTGTCTGCACTCCGTTGAACAGGCCGGCATCAGTGGAGGACGAAAGCCGGATGGCATCGCTGGTGACAGTGAGCGAGTACGCTTCCGGGCCGCCGTCGAACATGTCCACCAGCTCGAGGACGATGTCACCGGGGCGGGCGTCCTCCGTTATGGGCAGCTCGAAACCGGTGCCGCGACGCAGGAGCGAGGCAAGCTGCTCAGCGACGGGCACGGCAGGATCACTGGCCACGATCCGGGCTTTGGGGGAGAGCGTGAAGGCAGGGCTGTCCAGGTGTTCGACGTGCGAGGGGCGGGGGATCAGGGTATCTGTCGTGTTCATGCCGTTCTTCCTGGGAGAAAGGTTAACGCGAGAGCGGCCCGACCGTGAGGGGTCGGGCCGCTATCACAATGCGGAACGTACAGACGCGTCAGCGCCGGTGGGGACTTAGTCGCCCAGGCGGAGGCCGGTCTTGGTGTCGAACAGGTGGACGTGGCCGGACTGCGGACGAACAAAGATGGACTCGCCCTTCATCGGGGGGCGACGGCCATCGACGCGGGCGACGATGTCGTGGCTCTTGCCATCAAGGATGGTGTGGCCGTAGACGTAAGCGTCGGCGCCGAGCTCTTCAACAACGTCAACCTCGACCTGGAGGCCTTCGCCGTTGCCGACCGTCTCCAGATCTTCCGGACGCGAGCCAACGGTAACCGTCTGGCCGTGTGCTTCCTGGAGGACGTCGCGCGGCACGGGGTAGACCGTTCCACCGAACTGAACGCCGCCGTCGACTACCGGCAGTTCCAGCAGGTTCATGGCAGGGGAGCCAATGAAGCCTGCAACGAAGACGTTTTGCGGGCGGTCGTACAGGTTGCGCGGGGTGTCAACCTGCTGCAGCAGGCCGTCCTTTAGCACAGCCACGCGGTCACCCATGGTCATGGCCTCGACCTGGTCGTGCGTCACGTAAACCGTGGTGACGCCCAGGCGGCGGGTCAGGGACGCGATCTGCGTACGGGTCTGGACGCGGAGCTTGGCGTCAAGGTTGGAAAGCGGCTCATCCATGAGGAAGACCTGGGGGTTTCGGACGATTGCGCGACCCATGGCAACACGCTGGCGCTGACCGCCGGAGAGTGCCTTTGGCTTGCGGTCCAAGTACTGCTCGAGGTCGAGGAGCTTGGCGGCTTCGCGGACGCGCTCTGCGCGCTCTTCCTTGGAAACGCCGGCGATCTTCAGGGCGAAGCCCATGTTGTCCGCAACAGTCATGTGCGGGTAGAGGGCGTAGTTCTGGAAGACCATTGCGATGTCGCGGTCCTTCGGCGGAACGTCCGTGACGTCGCGGTCGCCGATGAGGATGCGGCCTGCGTTGACGTCCTCAAGACCTGCGAGCATGCGCAGCGAGGTGGACTTACCGCAACCGGAGGGTCCAACGAGGACCAGGAATTCGCCATCGGCGATGTCGATGTTGAGCTTATCGACGGCGGGCTTATCTGTGCCCGGGTACAGACGCGTAGCGTTATCAAAAGTAACTGTAGCCACAGTTATCAATCCCTTCACCGGCAGGTACGTGCCGGACGATCCGTTGTGAATGGTTCATTTTC
The DNA here is from genome assembly GCF_040137855.1 of Paenarthrobacter sp. CAP02. Classification (NCBI taxonomy): domain Bacteria; kingdom Bacillati; phylum Actinomycetota; class Actinomycetes; order Micrococcales; family Micrococcaceae; genus Paenarthrobacter; species Paenarthrobacter sp. CAP02. The sequence goes on from NZ_JBEEII010000015.1 coordinate 21,744, forward strand.
TTCAGTTGAACTCCCCGGCCATTGGCCGGGGAGGATCGTGTGACGTCGCACGGTGCTGTGCGTCACATCACATCCAAGAGTATGTCAGACTTTTGGATGAAAGACCTAAATGTTACAAAGGTCACATGTGCCGTTGGTCACCGGTCGGGCCTAGCGACCACGCGGCGACGCTCCCTCAGCAGCGCCTCCAGCAGCTCCGCCATGTGGACTGGAGCCTCCACGCGGTACTGCGCTTGGGTGAAGTCCAAGCCGACTTTGATGCCCACGTCATCACCCATCAGCCGGCCCAGAGCATCCTCATCCGTGACGTCATCCCCGGCGAACAGTATGGCCGTCGCGCCGGTTGCCTGCCGGAGGAACTCCACAGCCTCACCCTTTGAAGCGTGGACTACCGAGGTTTCCAGCACCCGCTTGCCCGTCTTCAAATAGACACCTGCATATTCGCGGAGCACGCGCGTAGCGGCTTCCACAGCGTCCTCGGCAACGTCGTCCTTTGCCATCCTCGTATGGAGGACGACACCGGCAGGCTTGTCTTCGAGCACCGTCCCGGGAGCCGTCTCCACGATTTCCTGGAGCACATCACGAACTGCAGCCAGCGTTGTGCGCTGTTCCTCGTCCAGTTCCAAACCGTGGGAGCCTTCGCCCAGCCAGACCTCTGCCCCGTGGCTCCCAACCAGCAGCGTGGCGGCCGGAGGGGAGGCGACCAGCCGCAAGCTGTCCAATGCCCGGCCTGAGATGAGTGCCGTCGTCGTGCGTGGAAGTTCGGCGAGTTCCGTCAAAGCGGCGGCGGACCGCGGGAGCGGCCGGGCGTCCTCTGCGCGGTCCACCAGAGGGGAGAGCGTGCCGTCGAAGTCGAGGGCCACCAGGAGCTGCTCGGTGTTGGCGATGCGGCGGATGGCGTCCAGCAGTTCGGGCTTCAAGGACAGTTTTTCAGCTGTCATCGCGGACCACCTTTTCCTCAAGTGCGGCCAGGAACTCGGCCGACCAGTGGTCGACGTCGTGGTCCAGGATCTGCTTCCGCATGAGTTTCATGCGGCGGCGGGCCTCTTTGGGCTCGAGGTTGACCGCGCGGAGGATGGCTGATTTGAGGCCGTCGATGTCGTGCGGATTGATGAGGAACGCCTGCTTGAGCTGGTCCGCGGCGCCGGCGAATTCGCTCAGCACCAACGCCCCGTTGTCATCGGCGCGGGCGGTCACATACTCCTTGGCCACCAGGTTCATGCCATCGCGCAGTGCGGTCACCAACATGACGTCGGCGGCCAGGTACAGCGCCACCATCTCCTCCACCGGGTAGCTGTGGTGCAGGTAGCGGACGGCTGTGTTCTGGATTGTGTCATAGGTGCCGTTGATGTGACCGACGGTGCCTTCGATTTCCTCGCGAAGCAGCCTGTACTGTTCCACGCGCTCGCGGCTGGGGCTGGCCACCTGGATGAGCGTGGCGTCCTCGACTTTGATCTGCCCGTCAGCGAGGAGTTCCTCGAAAGCCTTGAGCCGGTGCCCGATTCCCTTGGTGTAGTCGAGCCGGTCGACGCCCAGGAGGATGGTCTTGGGGTTGCCGAGGTCCCGGCGGATCTGCTTGGCACGCTCAATGATGTCCGGATTGCTTGCCAGCTGCCGGATCTGGTCCACGTCGATGGAGATCGGGAAGGCCTGGGCCCGGGCGATGTGGGTGACTTCGCCGTCGGGGCCCTTCACGTGGACCTGCTGCTGCTTGACGCTGGCGCCCAGGAACCGGCGTGCGGAGCGCATGAAGTTGCCGGCATCGCTGGGACGCTGGAAGCCCAGAAGGTCCGCCCCCAGCAGGCCGTCGATGATCTCGCGGCGCCAGGGCAGTTGCGCGAAAATTTCCGGCGGAGGGAACGGGATGTGGTTGAAGAAGCCGATCTTCAGGTCCGGCCGCGCCTGACGCAGCAGGCGGGGCACCAGCTGGAGCTGGTAGTCCTGGACCCACACAGTGGCGCCGTCCGCGGCGTGGCGGATGACGGCGTCGGCGAACTTCTTGTTGACCGTCCGGTAGGAGTCCCACCACGTACGGTGGAACTCCGGCGGGGCGATGACGTCATGGTAGAGCGGCCAGATGGTCGCGTTAGAGAAGCCCTCGTAATACAGTTCAACTTCGTGGCTGCTGAGCTGGACCGGGACCAGGTCCATGCCTTCGTGGCTGAAGGGCCGCACCGTCTCGTCGGGGGCCCCATGCCAACCCACCCACGCGCCGTCGGACTTTGTCATCATGGGGGCCAGGGCCGTGACCAGGCCGCCGGGCGAACGGCGCCAGCCGTCACCGCCGTCGTCGTTGCCGTCGCTGCTGCAACGGTCCACAGGCAACCTGTTGGAGACCACCATGAAATCGAACGTGCTGGCCGTAGGCTTCTTGGTTGGAGAAGCCTTGGGGGCTTGTTCGGTACTGAGTTTTTCGCTTGCCGGTTCCTGCATTAACGCTCCCTGGGGTTGCTGTGACTCAACTCCCAGCCTACTAGTGGAATCTTCACGGGCAGTTGATCGTTCAACAACCGGGCGGGAGGGTGTGCGGTAGAGCTCCAAGTTCGCTCCCGTAAACTGTCCCCGTTGCCCTAGATATTCACTACGACGTCGAGTAACCCGAGGAACTGATGAGCCCCGCAAACGAATCCCGCCTGTCCAAGGCTGAGCGCACCGCCCAGGCACGGGAAAAAGCGCGCGCAATCCGCGAAGAGCAGTTGAAGAAAGAGAAGCGCAACAAGCTTCTGGTCGGCTGGGGCATCGTGGTTGCCATCGTTGTCATCATCGCGGTGGTGGCGTTCGTGGTTGTTGGCAACGTCCAGAACAACGCGCCGATTGCCGACAACGGCCCCACCCCCGCCAACGGCAACGTCCACGGTGGCGTCACCCTGCTGGCCAACAGCGAGGTTGTGAAGTCCGAACCCGCCACCGTCAACGTGGCCGACGTTCCTGCTCCGCTGGCCAGCAAGCCCGCAACCGTAACTGTTCCCGGTGGCGAGGCTGAAGCCGGAAAGCCGGTCAAGGTTGTTGCCTACATCGACTTCATCTGCCCCGTCTGCAAGCGCTTCGAGACCACTTACGGTGACTCGCTGACCAAGCTCCGAAACGATGGAAAAATCTCCCTCGAATACCGCGCACTTGGCTTCCTGGACCAGCAGTCCACCACCAACTACTCCTCGCGCGCGGCCAACGCTGCGGCCTGCGTAGTGAACTCTTCCCCGGAAAAGTACGCGGACTTCTTCAACCTCCTCTTTGAGCGCCAGCCGGCTGAAGGCAGCGCAGGCATCTCTGACAAGGACCTGAAGGCCATGGCCACCGAGGTAGGTGCGGCAAACATCGACTCCTGCGTCGACAGCAAGCAGTACCGCCCCTGGGTGAAGGTTGCTACGCAGGAAGCCGCAGCGATCGGCGTCACGGGTACGCCTACCGTTTTTGTCGACGGCAAGCAGTGGGACGGCTCCACGGACCTGAACGCTGAAATCCAGACCGCCATCACGGCAAAGGGCTAAGCCTTCCTTGAATTACGACGGCGGCCGGTCACCCTCACGGGGTGGCCGGCCGCCGTTTGTTCTTGGTCCCGTGGTACCGCACTGCTTCCGAATTTCGTTGCGGGGGAGGGTGTGGGCTAACCTTGTCTAGCGTTGTTTCGGCGGCGCTGATGTGTTGTTACGCCTGTGTTGTTACGCCTCCTTAGCTCAGTTGGCCAGAGCACCGCTCTTGTAAAGCGGGGGTCGTCGGTTCGAATCCGACAGGGGGCTCCGCGAACCCCTCCATTCCGGCGCTTGCCGGGATGGAGGGGTTTTCTGCTGCTCTGTAGAACGCGTCCGGTCTTTATCGATGCCTGTTTCTGCGTCCTGCCCGGTCGGCGAAGGCGTCCAGGGCTGCGATGATGTCCGGAGCCACCCAAACCCGGGTGCCGCGGATTTTTCCGGCGGATGCCAAGACGCCCGCGTGTTCCAGCCGTTCCACTGCCCGGTAGGCGGTGGCCATGGAGGCCCCAGTGTGTTCGGCGACCATTTCAGCCGTCAGTGCCGGCTCCTTTGGTACCAGGTCCAGGACTTTACGGACGGATGAGGGTGCACCCGCCAGGCGTTCCCTGTAGCTTGCTTCTACCGCCTCAATGTCTGTCGTCAGTTGCCGGCCGTTGTCGACGGCGCGGACAGCGGACTCGGCAAAGCGCTCCACGATCGGCTGGATGTCCCCTTCGCGGTAGGCGCCCAGTGCGTGGAAGTACAGGCGGGTATCGGTCAGCAATCCCGAGGACACGGGCACGGTGACGTTCTCGGTGACGCCCTTAGCACGCAGCAGGGCGCTGACGATGGCTCGCCCGGTGCGGCCGTTGCCGTCGGCGAATGGGTGGATGGTTTCGAACTGGGCGTGCGCGATCGCCGCTTGGGTCAGGGCCGGGATGTCGTCACGCTGCATGAAGGTCACCAGGTCCTCGACTGCCGGCATCACCCGATCCGGGTGGGGCGGGACGAACTCGGCCGTGTGTGGGGAGTTGCCGCGGATCCAGTTCTGCGCGTCCCGGTACTCACCGGCGATGTTTTCGTCGGAGGCGTTCAGCAGGGCGTGGTGCATGACCGCGATGTTCTGCACTGACAGGTCCTCGGACAGGTCGATCGCAGCCTGCAGGGCCCTGACATTGGAGGCGATCAGTGAGGCGTTTGTGCTGGAGGTGTCACCAAGCTGGGCCAGGGCGATCTTGCGGGCGCCAGCGGATGCTCCTCATAGCCAATTGCCGGCCAGCCCCCGGCGCCGTCGAACAGGGAGACGCCTGGTTCGGCGTGCGGGTTTGCGGCAAACTGTCCGCCGGCGGGGATGCCGTGCGGGTGTCTAGCCTGGGAGTTCATGGTTTCCTTTGAGAAGGTATAACCCTGATTTTCTCATAGTGAGTGTGAAATGAGAATATCAGCGTCCCTGGTTCTCATGTTGCCGGCGCTCAGTCGAACGTCTACGACCGCTGCGGACCAACGCTTCTGCCTGAACCGGATGATGGGAGGGAACCAACATCCATGGTCCGCCTGAGGGAAACCTACAAAGTTCCCACCAGCCAACTCGGTGAGGATCCTAAACTCCAGCCGGTCGGATAAGCCGCGCAGCCAGGGAGGCTTGCGTTCACGTTGTGCGGGCGATGAATTGACGGATCCAATCGACTGTTTCGGGGCGGTCCAAATGGAGACCGTGACCAGCGCCGGGCACCCGCACCAGCACTGACCGGGGAATATGCCGGCGGAGGAGCAGGGCATTGGGCAATGGGGTGAGCCGGTCAACAGTCCCATGAAGTATCAAAGTGGGTGCCTTGATGGACCCCAGTGCGCTCCACGCGTCGTGGTCCCGGCTCGCCCTGAAATGCCGGGCTTTGGCCCATGCCGAGGCCGGGGAATTGAAGAAAGCATGCGTCGCGTCAGGATTGCGCTGGACCCAGTCGGCGTCGAAGAAGAGCGGTTCGAGCCGGGACATGTCGCCGCCCACCAGCGCTTCGAGGGCATCCCTGTCGGGTTGGGTTGCTGGATCCGGCCATTTGCCGCCACTGGTGGCGGCGAGGATCAAGGTGCGGACCGTCTCCGGATGATCAATGGCCAACCATTGCCCAACGCGCCCACCCATTGAGTGGCCGTACACATGTGCGTTGTCCGCTCCGGCGGCGGAGAGGACAGCTGCTGCGTCTTCGGCGAGGAGCCGCGTGGTGTACCGATCGGCGTCACCCCGCCCACTCCGTCCAATCCCTCGGTGATCGAAGCGGATGACGCGGTAAAAGCGGGACAAGAGTTCCGCCGTCGGGCCCCAACCATCCATTGCCGTTGCCTGTCCGGCGATGAGGAGCAGTGGCTCGCCTTCGCCCTCGGACGTCCAGGCGAGTCCGGTGCCGTCGGGCGCTTCGGCGAAGTTCACCGTGCCACTTTATCCCTGCTCCCGGATGCTGGGCTGGGCCCCGGTCCTGGGCGCAATTGCAGCAGGCCGGCAACGGTGAGTCCTGCGGTGAGTGCGAGGGCTCCAGCCCACAGGGTGAGGGCCGCGAGGTCGTGAACAGCCATCTGGGGGAGCCGCCGATCCGGGACGGCCACCACGCCGATAAAGGCTCCGACAAGGCCAAAGTAACTCCCGGTCATGAAGCGTTGGTGGGCTCGGATGTTGCCTTTGCGTACCGACCATAAGCCGACGGTCAGCGTGCAGAAAGTCAGAACCGAGAGAGCATGGAGCCAGTTGAACCCGCCGTCAATGGTCCGGATCCCGAAGGAGGTAAGCACCACTACGTACATTGCCACAGCCCAGATACGGCCCAGAATCCTGTGCGCCACACTGCCTTTGTTGCGGCGGAGCAGGTTCACGGCGCCGAAGATCAGCGAGTAGCCTGCGGCGATGGCGTGCAATGCAATGAGGAATGTCCACGGCGAAGGCATACGGCCAGCCTAGTGGTCAGGGCGGACCGATCCGCCTCAGCCCGGTTGAACGCTACGGAGCTTCGTGTCGCGGGGTTAGGGTGGTCCCGTGACCCAACCTCGTGACGACGGCCCCTTCTTCCATGGCACCAAGGCAGATCTCCGGGAGGGAGACCTCCTGAGGGCGGGCTTCAGGTCCAACTACCGTCCGGAAGTGATTATGAACCACATCTACTTCACTGCTCTGAGGGACGGTGCGGGACTTGCCGCTGAGCTCGCAGCCGGGGAGGGTGAGCCGCGGGTCTACGCTGTGGAACCGACCGGACCCTTCGAGGATGATCCGAACGTGACGGACAAGAAGTTTCCGGGCAACCCCACCCGTTCGTATCGGAGCACCGCGCCACTCCGCGTGATCGGCGAAGTGACCAACTGGACCCGTCTGACCCCGGAGGCGCTGAGTGCCTGGAAGGAACGCCTGGGCGCGATCCTTGCGGACGAACGCGGCGAGATCATCAACTAGTGCCAGGCCCTTCAGGCCCGGAAGAATCCACCGTGCCGCGTCATGGAGGCGTGGGCCGCGCTGATGAGGTCAGATCGGGCTGCCACGCAGCGGTCCGCGGTCTGCCGGAGGGCTGGAAGCGCGTCGGCCGCGTAGTCGAAGTGGTCTTCCCTGATCATGGATTCGATGGCCCGGCATTGGTGCTCGGTTTCGATCGCCCCAACCATCGCTGAGCTGATCTTCAGGCTCAGGACAGCATTGGTGGTCTCTTCCTCGTCTCCCTGTTCCACGGCCCGTGCGATCCGTTCAACGCGGCCGGTAAGCATGGACAGGTACTTGGTCAGGAACCGCAACGCCGGGGCAGGGTCGCCGAGGTCGTCGGCGAGGCTGCGGAGCCGGTCCAGGTCGAGGCCTTCACGGTTGTTTCGCGGTGCGCTCATTCCTGGACTTCCTTTCGGGTGTGGACCGGGGACCGGCCTGAAGGGCAAACAGGCCGGTCCCCGGAGCTTGGTGGTGCGGTGGTTGGTTACTTGGTGGTTTCGGTGCGTTGGGTGCCGGTGAAGGAGAAGGCGATGGTGGAGGTGGCGCCCTGGAAGGTGTTGTCCGCGGTGGTGGGGAACGCGGTGGTGACTTTGAGGTTGTCGGTCTTGGTGCTGGTCAGGGAGGTCAGGTTGTTCAGGACCTTGTTCGCGGTGATGACGGGGGCCGAGGCCAGGACGGTGGTCTTGGTGCCGGCGCAGGTGTAGGGGGCGGCGGTGCCGGTCCAGGCAACGGAGCAGTTCTCGATGGTCAGCTGCAGGCCGTTGGTGGTGTCGGTGGTGAGCAGGGATCCGGTGGCGCCGGCGGAGGTGGTGAGGGTGACGTTGTTCAGGTCGGAGTTGCCGGTGTTGGCCAGGGTGACGAGCTTTTCGACTTTGTCGCCGGGCAGCAGGCCCGCGACGGGGACGTTGAGGGTGTTGTTGGCGCCGGTGCCCAGGGCGATGGTGACGGTTCCTGCGGTGACGGCCTGTGAGGCGGAGGTCGAGGAGGTGAACGCGCCGTAGGTTCCCATGCCGGCGACGGCGGCCGCGGTGCCGACCAGTGCGACGGAAGCGAGGATCTTGCCGGAGGTGGTCTTGAGGCTGATGGCCATGGGAATCAATGTCCTTTCGGTAGGCCACCGTGAGACCGGCCGGCCGTTCTTCGTTCCAGCCTCTCTGGCTGACAAGAACTACTCTGCAGGGCCACCCTCAAGAACCAATCCTGCAAACCCGCAACAGTCCCTCAGGAAAACCTCAAGACTCGCGCCAAACGCAACGGTGCCTCCCCACAAGGGGGAGGCACCGGCGTCGTTATTCAGTTAGAGCGGTCCTACGGGGTGGGGTTGCCGCCGTTGACGTTCAGCGTTTCGCCCACCACGTAGCTGGATTCAGGCGAGGCGAGGAAGACATACGCCGGGGCGAGCTCAGCGGGTTGGCCGGCGCGGCCCAGGGGAGTCGAATGGCCGAATTCGGGCAGTTCCTCCTTCGGCTGACCGCTGCTGACCTGCAGCGGTGTCCAGATCGGTCCTGGAGCCACCGCGTTCACGCGGATTCCCTTGGGCGCAAGCTGCTGCGCCAGGCCCTTGGTGAAGTTGTTGATGCTTGCCTTGGTGGTGGCGTAATCCACCAGCGTCGGCGAGGGGTTGTAGGCCTGGATGGAGGTGGTGTTGATGATGGTTGAGCCTGGCTCCAAGTGCGGGAGGGCGGCCTTGGTCAACCAGAACATCGCGTACACGTTGGTCTTCAGCGTGTGGTCGAACTGCTCGTCCGTGATGTCGGCGAGGTCCTTCTGGGCCACCTGCTTGCCGGCGTTGTTGACCAGGATGTCCACCCCGCCCAACACGGCGACGGCGGTGTCCACGAGTTCCTGGCAGGTGGATGAGTCCTTGAGGTCGCCGGGAACCTTGACGGCCTTGCGGCCTGCGGCTTCGATGAGGTTGGCGATCCGGGCCGCGTCTTCTTCCTCTTCGGGCAGGTAGGAAAGGACGACGTCGGCTCCCTCGCGTGCGAAGGCGATGGCGGTAGCGGCTCCGATGCCGGAGTCGGCCCCGGTGATGATCGCTTTGCGTCCTTCCAGCCGCCCCGTGCCCCGGTAGCTTTCTTCGCCCAGGTCCGCCTGCGGCGTCAGTTCTGCGTCGAGGCCGGGCTCAGGCTGGTGCTGCTTGGGCGGGGAAATGTGCTCGTAGGCGGTGACCGGGTTTCGGAAGGTGTACTGGTCAGTCATGGTGGTCCTCCTGGTCCTTCATCGTGGAACTCGGACGGAAAAGCTAAGTAGGCTTACGATTTCTACCTTAGGCACGTGGAGGTGTGCGTGCCAAGTCGCAAGCGGATACCGGTGTCTATGCCGCCGAGTGAACGGCGACGGAAGCACGCTCAACAGCCGGGCATTCGATTTTCAAAGCAGCATTGTCCGGGGCTGCCTCAAGGCCCAGCAGCATGCGGACGCCGGCCGCCCCGAGCTCGTAGTGGGGCAACGATACCGTGGAGAGCGGCGGCCGAAGGTGTGCTGCGATGACTTCCTGGTTGTCGAACCCCACCACCGCGATGTCGTCCGGGATGGACAGGCCGTTCTCCCGCAGGCCGTCGTACAGGCCCATGGCCATCCGGTCGTTGTAGCAGTAAACGGCGGACACGTCGAGTTCCAAGAGCTCCCCGGTAGCGCCGTAGCCGCCTTCCTGGTCCGGGTAAGCCTCCAGGACCAGTGAAGGGTCGAAGGGTACGCCCGCAGCATCCAGCGCTGCACGGTAGCCGGCGAGCCGTCCGTCCTTTGCCGGGGCAGGGGTGGTGGTGTTGATGAAGGCGATCCGGCGGTGGCCTCCACGGAGGAGGATCTCCGTTGCCGACTGCCCGCCTTGGGCCTCGTCCGGAACCACAGCCCGGGCAGACGGTGAATCCGGCGAAAAGCAGTTGACCAGGACAAAATCGGATTCCCGCAACGTCGACGGAACGTCGGTGGGCCGGTGGAACCAGGTGGAGTACAGGATGCCGCGGACCTTGTACTCCAGCATCATGGCGATGGCGTCTTTTTCCAGGTCCACGTTGCCCTCGGTGTTGGCTATCAGGAGCGCGTACCCGTGTTTCCAGGCTTCGTCCTGTGCGCCGTGGATGATCTGGCCGGCGAAGGGGGTAGTGGCAACTCCGTCGGCGACCAGCCCGATGAACTTTGAGGTTCCACTGACCAGGTTCTTGGCCATCGCATTGGGACGGTATCCGAGCTGCCGAATGGCGTCGTTGACGCGCCGGCGCGTTTCGTCTGCGATGCGCGCGTTCTTTTTCTTGTTGATCACCAGGGAGACTGTGGCCGTGGAAACGCCGGCTGCTTCTGCCACTTCGCGGAGGGTCACTGGATGTACGCGGTCCCTTGTGACAGGAACGTCGGGGGTGGCCGCGTTGCCTGGATTTTTCTCCTGCGAAATCATCTGTCCTCCACCAGGAGTATATCCGCCCGTGGATGCCGTCATCCCTTGGTCGCCCCGCTTTCAAGGCCCTGGATCATGGCCTTGTTCAGCACCAGGAAAACCAGGAGCAATGGCGTGATAGTTACGCACACTGCTGCGAAAGTGGCCGTCCAGTCAACCTTGCCCATGGCACCGATGTAGTTTTGCAGGCCCAACGGGATTGTTTTCAGTTCCTCCGAAAGGACAAAAGTGTTGGCGAAAATGAAGTCGTTCCAGATAAAGATGCTGTTGACCAGGACCACTGTGACCACGGTGTTCAATGACAACGGCAAGGTGATGAGACCGAAAATCCGATAGGGCCCAGCGCCGTCCAGTGAAGCAGCTTCGTAGGTTTCGCGGGGAATGTATTCGAAGAAGGATGAGAACAGGTAAATCGACATCGGGAGGGCAAATCCGGCCAGCGGGATAATCATCGACTGATAGGTGTCCAGCAGGTTCACGGTTGAGTAATCAATGAAGAGCGGGACAAGTGCGATTTGGACGGGAACAATAATCCCGACCAGGAACAGGCCCCGAACAAACCGGCTGAAACGGAAGCCCAGAACCTGGATGGCGTAGGCGGCCATCATTCCGAACAAGACAATGAGCAGGTTGGCGCCCATGGTCACGATGAAGCTGTTGAGGATATTCCGGCCCAGGTCTCCCGTTTCGAAGGCGCGGGCGTAGTTCTCCCAGGTCAGGGAACCTGGGAGGGCGAACGGGTCTCCCGTGGCGAAGTCCTGTTCGGTGCGAAGGCTGGTGAGGAACAGCCATGCCAGAGGGTAGACCTGGACAATCACGATGAGCATGATCAGGACCCGGGAGAGGGTCCGGTAGAGGCTGGGCTTGCGGCGACGCGGCTTGTAAACGGGTGCCGGTGGTGGGGCAGTGCGGGTAGTGGCCGGGGCTGTCTGGGCGATCATGAGTCTGCCTTCCGCTTGAGCATGAACAGGATGAGGCCGACGGCGACGAGGCACTCGATCACGATGAACACGGAGATGGTGCTTGCGTACCCGAAATCGGTACTGGTGAATGCTGTCTTGTACATGTAGGTGGTCAGCAGCTCCGACGATTGACCCGGGCCTCCGTTGGTCATCAGGTAGGGGATGTCGAACCCGCGCAGGCCATAAGTGGTGGCCATGATGGTGGTGGTTATCCATACCGGGCGGATGTACGGGAACCGGATCTTGGTGAAAAGCGTCCACTTGGAGGCGCCGTCAAGGACCGCGGCTTCTTCGAGCTCCTTGGGTACGGCGATGAGGGCCGCATAGATGATGAGCATGTAGAGACCCGTGAAGCGCCAGCCTTCCGGCGCGGACACTGCCGCCAGGACGGTGTTCACATCAGAGAGCCACGCCCGCTCCAAGGACCCCAGGCCTACCCAGTGCAACAACTGGTTCAGCAGGCCCACGGGGTCGATCGAGTAGATACGTACGAAGAGAAACGCAATGGCTACGGTCGAGATGACGGCGGGCAGCAAGTAGAGGGTCTTGATGAGTTCCCGGCCGCGACGCAGGGAGGTCAACAGGCTGGCGACCACCAGCGCGCCGCCGAGTTGCAGGACCAGGCAGATAGCCAGGTAAAGCAGGGCATTGAAGAATGAGCGCCAGAAAATGTCATCGGCAGTGAGCATCCTGACGTAATTTGCCAGTCCGACGAACTCCATGTCGCTGATGCCGTTCCACGAGAAGAAGCTCAGGAACAACGACTGGAGGATCGGGAAGAGCACGGCTGCGCAATAGAGCAGGAGGGGCGGGAGCAGGAATACCAGGACTGAGGTCCTTGACCTGTTGGGAAGCATGGTGGGCCTTTCGGTGCGGGGGGCTTTTGCAGCCCCCCGCATGTGTGTCTACTTGAAGAACTTGGGCGCGTTCTGCTTGATGGCGTCGTCCATCGTTTGCGTGAACTGTTCAGGGGTGATGTTTCCCTGCACAAGGAGGACGAGTTCCTGCTGCAACCTGCCGTTGGTGGTTGGATCCAGTTGGGTGTCCCATGGCATGGCCTGCTTGCTCCCGAGGCCGTTCGCAGCGTCGAGGGCCTTCTTGTACAGCGGCGTGGCGTTCGCCGGCACCGCGGTTTGGACGGTGGTGGTGGGGGACAGGGCGCCGGTTGCGGCGTATTCAGCCGGATACTTCCCCAGGGCGAACTTCAGGAAGTCGCTGACCAGCGGATCGTAGGTCTTGGAGTTCACGGCCATGCCGATTCCCGACGGCGAGACGTACTCGTTGGATCCCGTCACCGATCCCTCAGTGGTGGGGAGGGTGAAGAAGTCGATGTCGTTCCGCACGGCAGGGTTCAGTTTGTCGGTGGCAAGGCTGGGGAGTTCCCAGGTTCCGATGTTGTACATGGCTGCTTGGCCGGAGGTGAACTGGTTCTGGGCGTCCGAATAGCCTTGGGCCGAGAATCCGTCCTGGAAGCAGTTGGCCTTGCCGAGTTCGGCCAGCCACCCCACCGTCTTTTTCCCGGCCGGGTCGGCGAATGAGGCCTCGCCCTTCTTCAGTTTCTGCACGAACTCCGGCCCGGCTTCACGGAACGGCTGGTAGGCGACGTAGCGTTCCAACGGCCACTGGTCCTGTCCGTCCAGGGCAATGGGGGTGATGCCGGCCTTCCTCAACGCCGTGCACATGGCAGGGACGTCATCGAGGGACTTCGGAACGGAAACGCCGGCCTTTTGCAGCAGTGCCTTGTTGTACCACATGAATTCGAGCTCGAACTGAAACGGAATCATGTACAGGGAGCCGTCGTCGAAGCGCTGGTAGTCCAGGGCCCCGGGGCGGTAGTCGTCGTAGACGCCCAAGGATTTGAGCAGTTTATCGGCGTCAACCATCTTGCCCTGCTTGGCCAGCTGCTGGGCGAAGGGGGTGGCGTCCGTGTCGAACAGTTCAGGGAGCTTGTTCGCGGCGGCCAACGTTTCGAGCTTTTGGATGTAGGAGGGGCGGTCCGGGGTGGTGATGAGGTTCAGCGCGAAGCCAGGGTGGTCCTTGGCGTAGTCATCGGCGAGCTTCTTCATGATGTTGATGACGGCGCCGTCGGCGGGCCGGGACAGCAGCCAGGAGATTTCGCGGGGCTTGATCTCGCCGGTAGGACTCACGTCGGTTGGGTTGCCCGCGGTGCCGCCGCCACCACACGCGGTCAGCGCCAGCGCGCAGGCAGCCGCAACAGCCGCGGCTCGGAAAAGCTTCTTCATGGGGACAATCTCCCTTGATTGGTCGGAATGATGGGTTGGGGATATTCAGTTGTCGGTGCGTTGGCGTATCTCAAGTTCGGCCACGGTGACCGCGCCTTCGCCGGCGAAGACGCCGATCCGTCCCGTGGGGCGGTCATAGATCCTTGCGCTCAGCGCCACTTGGCGGTCGACGACGGCGACGCACGTGTCGCCGTCGACCATCACCTCGAGCGTGTGCTTGCCTGCGGCGAGGTGGCAGGGGCGTTCCAAGGCGATGTCGAAGGGCACATCGCCCGACACCTGCCACTGGGCATCGCCGGTCACTTCACGGGGCCAACGATCGAGGACCAGTCGGCCCCGTTTGGGTTCGAGGCGCAGCACGTAGGACTGGTCGCCGTCGTGGCTTGACCGGAGCAGCAGCCCGCATTCGGTGGTGTTGGGCGCTATGTCGAACACGGCCTTCGCGTAGAACTGGCTGGGCAGTTCCTCGTTCGAGACCATGGCGGAGTAGTTGTCCGGCACGTCCAGGGTGGCCGGAAGTGGAACGGGCAGCGTTACGGGCACGTCCTCCCAGAAGCTCTCCACGAGTTCGTCGGCAAAACCGAAGCCGAGTGTCCCGTCCGAGTTCTGGCGGGCTTCCAGGACGGACATGGTGCCCGCCCACTGCCACGAACCGTCGTCGGCGTTGCCTTCCTTGCTGGCTATCCAGCCGAAGAAGAAACGACGATCGTCGCGGGCGGCGCTCTTCGAAGCGTAGAAGGCGCGGCCGTCGATGCTGTCCAGCTCGGGGACCGACCATGGACCGGTGGGACTTTTGGCCATGCGGTACCTGGTGGTGAACGATTCGGAGAACTCGGAGTACACCATGTACCACCAGTCGCCCCATTGGAAAACGTCCGGGCACTCGTGGGTGATGTAGCGGCGCGGGTCCCAGAACGGATCCGCATAATCCCAGGTCATCAAATCCCGGGAGACGCACTGGGCGATGACACCCCGGCGGCGTTCGGGGCCCTTGGAGTGCCGGGCTGCGATGAGCATGCGCCAGAGTCCGCTTCCCTGATCGTAAAAGACGAAGGGGTCGCGCCAGTCGCCGGTCTCGTACCCTTCCGGTGCGCCGAAGGTGAGCTCCGGGTGCTTGGTCCAGCTCCGCATCCCGTCAGTACTGGTGGCGTGCATGACCAGTTGGAGGGGAGCGCCGTCAGGGCCCAGGTTTCCCGGATTTTGGCCGGTGTAGAACAGGTGGTGGGTGCCGTCACCGTCGACTGTCACGCTGCCGGTGTAGGCATTGAAGTCCGGTTCATCCTCGGTTCCGTGCGGCAGGGCGACACCGTGGTTTTCGAACTGGGTGAGGTCTTTGGTGGTGACCAGGTTCCATGCCGTTCCGGGCTTGGGGTGGGAGCGTTCTTCATGAAGGTAGAAGAGCCAGAACTCCCCGTCCTTCTCGAAGGGGATGAGGTCCCCAACCCATCCGTCGGCGGGCTGGAAGAAGACTGAGCGTTTCATCTGCGCTGATGTCCATTCTGCTAAAGCGTTTGATCACCATGAAGGTAGCGCAGGTCACATCAACTGATCAAGCGTTTTAGCAAAATAATGTTGCGATGCTAAAACGCTTGACCGTTGCCTCGGGAAGCCACTATGGTCCTAGCTACCGATGACAAACCGCGCTCCCTCGACGCCGAGCGGGCTGACCTGGTCACCGTCATCGAAACATGTTCTCCAGCCCTATGACGGCGTAGCTTTTGCGTGCCCGGCCACACCCTGCCGGCCCCTTTGTCACGTCCTCATGCCACTGAATGCTTGAGAGGAACCACTTCATGACGCTCAAATTTTCACGCCGAACAGTCCTGCAAGGGACGGGAGCGGGCGCTTTGGCGCTGCTCATGGGAGGCGTCGCCGCCGGAACAGCCCAAGCGGCGCCCTCCCTCAGGGCGGTTTACCACATGACACCGCCGTCTGGTTGGCTGTGTGATCCCCAACGGCCGGTCCACACCAACGGTGCCTACCAGCTCTATTACCTGCACTCCAGCATCAACAACGGCCAGGGCGGATGGGACCACGCGACCACCAATGACGGCGTCTCGTTCACCCACCACGGTGTGGTGATGCCGCTCCAGTCCGATTTTCCTGTGTGGTCAGGATCGGCGGTGGTGGATACAGCGAACACGGCGGGCTTTGGCGCGGGGGCGGTGATCGCCCTCGCGACCAAGCCCACGGACGGGATCCGCAAGTACCAGGAGCAATACCTCTATTGGTCCACGGATGGCGGCTTTACCTTCACAGCGCTGCCGGACCCGGTGATCGTGAATACCGACGGTCGCGCCGCCACGACGCCCGCGGAGATCGAAAATGCCGAGTGGTTCCGTGACCCGAAGATTCACTGGGACACCGCACGGAACGAATGGGTGTGTGTCATCGGGCGGGCACGCTACGCAGCCTTCTACACCTCATCCAACCTGCGCGACTGGCAGTGGACCTCCAACTTCGACTACCCGAACCACGCGCTCGGCGGGATCGAATGCCCCGATCTGTACGAGATGACCGCCGACGACGGCACCCGGCATTGGATCTTCGGGGCGAGTATGGATGCGTACAGCATTGGCCTGCCGATGACCTACGCCTACTGGACTGGTTCCTGGAACGGCACGATGTTCACAGCCGATAACCTGACGCCCCAGTGGCTCGATTGGGGGTGGGATTGGTACGCCGCGGTGACGTGGCCGGCCGTGGAAGCGCCCGAAACAAAGCGGCTCGCCGTCGCCTGGATGAACAACTGGAAGTACGCTGCCCGCGACGTCCCCACGGACGCAACGGATGGCTACAACGGGCAGAACTCGATAGTCCGGGAGCTTCGGCTGGAGCGCCAGTCCGGTGGCTGGTACAGCCTGTTGAGCGCCCCCATCGCCGCTCTCGAGTCCTACGCGACAGCCACCGTTCAGCTTCCTGATCGCACGGTGAACGGAAGCGCAGTGCTTCCGTGGTCGGGCCGCGCGTACGAGTTGGAGCTCGACATTTCCTGGGATGCCGCAGCGAATGTTGGGGTGTCCGTGGGGCGTTCCGCCGACGGTTCGCGGCACACCAATATTGGCAAATACGGTGGGGACCTCTACGTGGACCGTGCGCCGTCAGACCAGAGCGGATACGCGCTGACGCCTTACACGCGTGCTGCCGCGCCCATCGACGCCGGCGCGCGGTCAGTGCACCTGCGGATTTTTGTCGACACCCAAAGCGTGGAGGTCTTCGTCAATTCCGGGCACACGGTGGTGTCGCAGCAGGTGCATTTCGCTGAAGGTGACACCGGCATTTCGCTGTACGCCGACGGTGGCCCAGCGACCTTCACCGGAATAACCATCCGCGAGTTCGGGAATCCCATCTAGCGGCGCAGCGGGGCGGGGTTACGTCGTTATCCACAAACGCAAGGACACGGACGACGGCGGCCCTCGCCTCGCGCTAGGCTGGTTACCTCGGCTGATGCAAGTGGCCGCAGGAACCACCTATGCGGAGCTTTCCTCTTAATGTCCGACGACGTAGACCTCGCCGCCCTTGCGGCGTCAGCTTTTTCCCTGCCAACTTTGCGCGACGGCCAACTGGCCGGCATGAGTGCCCTGGTCGAGGGCCGTGATGTCCTGGCCGTCATGCCCACCGGGTACGGCAAGTCCGCCACCTACCAGGTGGCGGCCCAGTACCTTCACAACAAAACGGGACGACCCGCCGTCGTGATTTCTCCCCTCATTGCCTTGCAGGAGGACCAGCTCGACGGCCTGGCCGAGGACCTGGGGGAGGGCGCCGCAGTCGCGGTCAACTCGTCCCACAGTGATGCCGACGTGGAGGCCGCATGGGAGGCAGCGGGTTCAGGCCGTGCCACATTCCTCTTCCTCGCGCCGGAGCAACTGGCCAAGCAGGAGACGGTGGACCGGATCGCCGCGATGGACGTCACCATGTTCGTCGTTGACGAGGCGCATTGTGTTTCGTCCTGGGGTCACGACTTCCGGCCCGACTACCTGGACCTTGGAAATGTCCGCAAACGCTTGGGCAACCCGCCAGTGCTGGCATTGACCGCCACGGCCTCCCCGCCGGTGCGCGACGAGATCGTGGAGCGCCTGGGCATGACGGACCCACTGATCCTGGTCCGCGGTTTCGACCGCCCCAACATCAGCCTCGACGTCGTCCGCCACCAGGACGACAAAGGCAAGCGTAAGGCCGTGGTGGAACAGGTCGCCGCATTGGCCAAGACCGACGGTTTGGGGCTGCTCTACGCCGCAACACGCAAGGACACGGAAAAGTACAGCAGCAAGCTAGCCGAGGCCGGGCTCCGTGCAGAGGCCTATCACGCGGGCAGGAATGCCTCCGAACGCGAACGCATCCACCAGCAATTCCTGGACGACGAACTGGACGTTGTGGTGGCCACGACAGCGTTCGGTATGGGCATCGACAAGGCAAACGTGCGGTTCGTCGTACACGCGGACATCCCGGAGTCCCTGGATGCCTATTATCAGGAAATCGGACGTGCTGGCAGGGACGGGGAGCCCGCCTCAGCCATCCTCCATTACCGGGAGGAGGACTTGGGGCTGCGGAAGTTCTTCGGCACCCATTCGCCGGACCCCGAGGCTCTTCTCGCGGTGTTAACCGTGGTGAAGAACGCCAAGGCGCCAGCTCCCAAGAGCGCCATTGCAGAGCTCACCGGCTTCCCGCCGCGGCGGGTCACCGCGCTGGTAAGCCAGCTCGAGGAAGCCAGTGCCGTCAGCCCCGGAAAACGTGGCGTTCGGCTCACGTCCAAAGCCAAGCTGCCCGCTTTGGTGGAGCGGGCGGTCGAGCTGGCCGAAGCCCGGCAGCGCGTAGACCAATCCCGGCTCACCATGATGCGTGCCTACGCTGAAACGGACGGTTGCAGGCGCCAGTTCCTCCTGGGGTACTTCGGCGAGGACATGCCCCAGCCGTGCGGCAATTGCGATACGTGCACCGAGGCGGCGGACCCTTCCGAAGCTCCGACTGGTACGGACCCTGTGCCCGCAGCATCTGATGAGCCGTTTCCGCTTCAATCAACGGTGATCCACAAGGAGTGGGGGCAGGGCCTGGTGATGCGCCACGAGGATGACGTCATCACAGTCCTGTTCGAGCAGGAGGGCTACAAGACCCTGTCCCGCACTGCGGTGGTGGAGCACGAGCTGCTGAAACCGGCGTAGTTTGGCTGGGGCGTCACGTGTTCAGTTCCAGCATGAGGGCAGGGAGTTGGTCGCTGAGCTCGCGGGCCAGGAAGCCCAAGGGACCGAGCTTGCTGGCCAGGCGATCGGCCGCAGCGGCGTGGAGGTGCGTGCCCCAGCACGCAGCCTGAGCGTCGCTGGTTCCGCGGGCCCGTAACCCGGTGATGGCACCGGCAAGGACGTCGCCGCTGCCCGATGTCCCCAACCCGCCGTAGCCTGTGGTGATTTTCCAGAGTCCGGGCGAGTCCGCGTCCGGGGTGGATGGACCGGCAATGTAGCCCTGGCAGCTGACCACGGCGTCAAAGCGTTGGGCGATCTCCACGATGGCCCCTTCCAGAGTGTCCACGTCCCGGCCCAGCAGGATCCCGGCTTCGGTGGGGTTCGGCGTGAGGATCAGCCGGCCACGCCACGGCCCGATGTGGTCTTCCAGCTTGGTTAGCGCCCCCAGCGCATAAGCGTCAAGAACGACGGCGGGGCCGCCGTCGCCGTCCGGGTCACCGCTTTGTTCCTCCCGCTCCAGCAGCGCCCTAAGCATCGTCTCAGCCAGGTCGAGATCGTCCAGGCCAGGACCGATCAGGACCGCGTCCGAACCGTCCAGATAGGAAGATATCCGGTCCAGGCCTTCGCCGGTTAGAGATCCGTCATCTGTTTCCGGCAGGCCCAGCGCCCCGCACTCCGGGAAAGCGATGCCCACCTGCACAGCCACGGATTCAGCGACCGCCAACGATATTTTTCCTGCACCCGCGCGAAGGGCGGCGGTGCCGGCAAGCAAAGCCGCGCCCGGGGTGGCACGTGCCCCGCCTATGACCAGCACTGCTCCACGTGAATACTTGCTGTCGCCCGGTGCCGGCAATGGCCAGTCACGCAACAGGGACGGGGTCACCAGAGTGGGCTCTTCATGGTTATTGGGGGTGGACACTGGCGTCTCCGGAGTGCTCTGTGACCGTCACGCCTTGCTCGGTCAGGTGGTCGGCCACGTTGAAGCTTTCCAATTCCCAGCGGCCCGCACCACTGGGACGGACATAGCGGGTGATCGAGGCGTTGAGTACCGATGTGCTCGCCGCGAGGTCCAGGATTTCATCCTCGGACATGCCCTCCAAGACGTAGCGGACCAGCAGGATCACGGCGTCATGGCAGACCAACATCACCCGGTGGCCTGCCGCGAGGGTGTTGAGTTCGTCCAGGACCGAGCGCAGCCGCAGGGCAACGTCCGCCCACGATTCGCCGCCCGGCGGCCGGTAGTACAGCTTGCCGAGCCAGAGCCGCCGCTCGGCCTCATCCGGGTACCTGCTCTCCACTCCACGACGTGTCAGC
Organism: Paenarthrobacter sp. CAP02; assembly: GCF_040137855.1. Taxonomy (NCBI): domain Bacteria; kingdom Bacillati; phylum Actinomycetota; class Actinomycetes; order Micrococcales; family Micrococcaceae; genus Paenarthrobacter; species Paenarthrobacter sp. CAP02. The sequence continues at coordinate 41,740 of NZ_JBEEII010000015.1, forward strand.
CGGTCCAGGATTCCCAGTTCACGGTCACGCAGGCGCTCGTCTATGAGCACTTTCACGGGCCAACCCGCCGTTTCGACCGCAATTTCCGCTGTCTGCCGGGCGCGTGCGTAGGGGGAGGACACCACGGCATCGGGCCGCAGCTCCTCTGCGATCCTGGCCAACGCCGTTCCCAGGGCTTTGGCCTGCTCCTGCCCGGTCCTGGACAGCTTCACATCGGGGTCCCTCGCAGGCACATCGATGATTTCGGCACCGGACAGGTGCGCCTCGGTTGCGGCCACGTTGCCTTCGCTCTCACCGTGCCTTATCAGCAGCAACTCAACAGCCCCGGCCTCCTGCACAGCGTCTGTCAGTCCGTCCTCTTTCACTAAAGATCACCTTTCCGCGTGCTTTGCCGAATTCAGAACCCTACCCACTGCGTACCCACCGGACCAGAGACTAAACGTGAGGTGTCCGCCGTCGACCCCTGTCGCATGGACCTCCCGTGAAGTAAGTTGCTCGCATGGAGGACTCATACCAAGTCATTGTGGTCGGTGCCGGATTCGCAGGCGTTGCAGCAGCCAAGGAGCTTGGCCGAAAGGGCATTCGCGTCCTGCTCATCGATTCGAACAACTACCACCAGTTCCAGCCGCTCCTTTACCAGCTGGCGACCTCGCAAATCGGAGTCTCGGCCATTGCCCGGCCCCTCCGCTCGGTCTTCCGACGCTTCAAGTCCGTCCGGGTCCTGACCGCGAAGGTGGAGTCCGTGGATGCGGCAGAGCGGTCCGTCACCACAGCGGAGGGCCGAACCCTGCGCGCAGAGGTCCTGGTCATCGCCGTCGGAGCCGTCCCCAACTTCTTCAATACGCCCGGCGCGGAGGAGTTCGCATATCCCTTGTACTCGGTCACCGATGCCACCCGACTCGGTACAGGCCTCACCCGGTTACTGGACCAGGCCGACAGGAGCCCCGACGGATCCGTGGACGTTGTAGTGGTGGGCGGTGGCCCTACCGGGGTAGAGACCGCCGGGGCCATGGCAGAGAACGTCAAATACGTTGTCAGCAAGTACTTCTCGCCAGGCCTTGCTGCGCGGTGCAAAGTGCATTTGGTGGACATGGTTCCGAGTGTCCTGAACATGTTCTCCACCAAATCCCAAAGCTACGCCACGGAACATCTGACCAAGATCGGGGTCCAGTTGCACATGGGCGTCGGGGTCACTGAAGTTCGCAAGGATGGTGTGACGTTGGCGGACGGCAGCACCGTGCCTGCACAGATTGTTGTGTGGGCCGGCGGCCTGAAAGCCGGGGACCTGATCGCCAACTCCGGCCTCACCCAGGGGAGGGGAGGGCGCATCGATGTTAATCCCGACCTGACCGCGCCCGACGTTGACGGGGTCTATGTCCTGGGGGATGCCGCCAACATCACCGATTCCACCGGAGCCAAGCTGCCCCAATTGGGATCCGTCGCCCAACAAGCGGGCAAGTGGGCGGCCAACAACATCGTCGCTGACCTGCAGGGAGGCACGCGAAAGCCCTTCAGTTACTTCGACAAGGGGTATATGGCGATGGTGGGCCGCGGCGCGGCCGTGGCCGAGCTCGGACGCAAACGCCACCAGTTGCAGGGGCCTTTCGCTTTCCTGTCCTGGCTGCTGGTGCACCTCGCCCTGCTGTCCGGACTCCAGCAGAAGGCGCGTGCGTTGTTCTCCTGGCTCAACGGGTACGTCCTGCACAGCCCGGCCCAGGTTGTGGTGAGCGGACCGGTCGAGAAGGATCCACCGGAGCAGGCTCCGCCCGGGACTGCCTGAACACCTGAGTGCACCGCTGGGCGCCGAACTGGGAAGATAGCAGGAGGACACCCAAACAAGGAGCATCATGTCACTCAAAGAACGCTTGAAGGCCGACGTCGTGGACCACATGAAGGCCGGCAACAAGGTCGCGCTTACCACCGTGCGCAACGTCCTGGGCGAAATCACCACCCGCGAGAAGTCCGGCAAAACGCCGGTGGAGCTCGACGACGTCCAGGTCACCTCGCTGCTGCAGAAGGAAGCTGCCAAGCGCCGCGACACCGCCCGCATCTATACAGAGGCTGGCGAAACCGACCGGGCCGCCGCAGAGATTGCAGAAGCAGAGATCATCGAGGACTATCTGCCTCAGGCGCTCACCCGTGACGAAGTGGAAGCAATCGTCGATGAGGCCATTGCTGACCTGAAGGCGGACGGCCAGGAGCTATCCATGCGGTCCATCGGAGCCGTAATGAAGCCCGTTACCGCCAAGGTGGCCGGACGCTTCGACGGCAAAACCGTGAGCGAGATCGTGCGCGGCCGTCTGGGCTAGCAGCGGAAGCGAGCGTCATCCCGCCTCAAGCAGCCACCGCAAAGTTTCAGCGTTCCGCACGGCGTTACCGCCGTCGTTGTTGAAGTAGGCGTACACGTCCTTGCCGGCGTTGCTCCACTCGCGGATCCGATCGGCCCACCATCGCAGGTCGTCATCAGAGTACGAGCCACCGTAGAGATGCTGGTGGTCCGGGCCGTGCAGCCGCAGATAGACGAACGGCGCGGTGGCCCGGAGAATGCAGGGGAGGTTGGCTCCGCTCATGATGCAGTACGCGGCCTCGTGCCGTTCCAGGAGGGCATACACCTCGGGGTGGTCCCAGCTGTCGTGCCGGAATTCGACGGCGACGCGGATCCAGTGGGGCAGGGCAGCCAGGAAGTAGTCGAGCCGGGCGTCGTCACGGGCGAAACCGGGCGGGAGTTGGACCAGCAGCACGGCCCTCTTGTCGCCCAGTTCGTGCCAGCAGCGCTCTATCCGCTCCACCCAGACTTCCGGGCTGTACAGTTTCTTGGCGTGCGTGAGGCCTCGCGGGGCCTTGACCGACATGGCAAAACCGGGAGGCAGCCGGTTCCGCCAGCTGGCAAACGAGGTGTCGCGGGGCCAACGGTAGAAGCTGGCATTCAGTTCCACGGTGTTGAACCGCGCCACGTAGTGAGCTAAACGCTTGGCAGTCGGAAGGCCGGGCGGATAGAGAACGTTCTCCCAATGGTCATAACTCCAGCCGGATGTACCTATGTGGATACCCATGCTGGAAATGTACCCGCGTCGGATGCCTGCTAACGCGAGCCGCTACTGCTTCGCTGCGGTACTGGCCATGAGGGCCCGGAGGTCCTCTGCGACTTTGGCGACCTCACGTTGGCGGGCACTGCGGATCGGCTTTGATCCGTGGACTGCCGGACGCTCCGCGCGGCTGGAGTTGTGCGATTGGCGGCGAATTTGGGGGTCCCGAACGGGCTGCGCGTCAACAGCGACGGCGCCCTGGAAGGGATCGTGAAAGAGCGGGAAGTTCATGATTCCTGATCCTGACACAACCACGGAACCCCCGAAATGGACAGTTGCATATCGTCCTATGTGGGCGCTGTGCAGATGTCCATGCAGGCCTACCCCCACAGCGCCTTCTTGAGCAGAGCCCTGAGCTGCAGGTTTTCGTCCTCGCTCAGCCCTTCAAGTTGCGTCTGCTCGCACACTTCCAGCGCGGCACGGGCCTTGTTGTGGATCCGGCGGCCCTCAGCGGTGGAAACGATGATCTTGGCACGCCTGTCCTGCTTGCCCTGGGCCCGTTTGACCAAGCCGCGGTGTTCCAGGTCGTCAACCAGGCTGACAACCTGGCTGGGATCCAGGCTGAGGAAATCGGCGAGCTCGCGTTGCGTGGGTTCGAGTCCGCTGCAGGCAAGTGTCAGCACGGAAAACGACCGTTCCCGAAGGCCGTAGTCCGCCAGCGCCTTGTTGTTCAGGAGGGAACCGGTGGCGTGGAGCTTGGCCAGCAGCAGGCCCACATCGTTGCCGATTTTGGCGGCGGCCAGGCGCGGGGTTTCCACTTCGGTGCTTTGCGGTCCCATGACAACTCCAATAGTAATGAAAAACAATCGTTGACTTTTTCAATGATCCGTATTCTCATTGATCATGACAAGGATCTCACGCCGCAGTGGGATCGGCCCCACCGGCTCCGGCCGGTTACTGCATGCGAAGGAGCACGCCATGAGCTTGAACGGCAAGGTTGCAATCGTCACCGGGAGCGGACAGGGTCTTGGACTCGCTTACGCGAGGGAGCTCGCCCGCCAAGGTGCCGCCGTCGTGATCAATGACGTGAACCAGGAAACCGCTGCTGCCGCAGTCGCGCAGATTGAGGCCGACGGCGGCCGGGCCACCGCCGTCGTGGTCCCGGTGGGCAGCACGGATGCCGCCAAAGCGCTGGTGGCGGGCGCAGTCGATACGTTCGGGCGGTTGGACATCCTGGTCACCAACGCCGGCATCCTGCGGGACAAGAGCCTGCTGAAAATGACCGACGAGGATTTCGACCTGGTCATCAACGTGCATCTGAAAGGCACCTTCACCTGCGTCCGTGAAGCGTTTGCATACTTCAAGGAAAACAACATCGCGGGCCGTATCATCACCATCGGTTCGCCCACGGGCCAGCGTGGCAACTTCGGTCAGAGCAACTACGCCGCCGCCAAGGCTGGAATCGTGGGCATGGTCCGGACATGGGCGCTGGAGATGAAGAGGGCCGGCGTGACGGTCAATTCCGTGATCCCGGTGGCTGCCACCGCCATGACCAAGACCGTCCCGTACTTCCAGAAGGCCGTGGAAGCGGACGAGCGTGGCGAGGCCATGCCGTCCTTCTTCCGCCACGACCTCGGTTTCGGAACGGCCGACGACGTCGCCGGGCTGATTGCCTTCCTCGCCTCCGACGAAGCTGCCGGGATTACCGGCCAGGCGATCGGCGCCGGCGGTGACCGGCTGCAGGTCTGGACCCACCCGACCGCTGTCAGCACCGAATACCGCGAAGGCGGCTGGAGCTACGACGCACTGCGGGAGAGCGCCGGCACGCTCTTCGGCCAGGAAAACCTTCAAAGTTACGGCGAGGAATTCTTGCCGCTGCCCGAGGAACTGCAGCCCGAACCGGCCAAGGCTGAGGCCCGCTGATCATGGCCACCCGTTACGAACCGGGCATCGACGCGGCTGCCTTGGATGCGATCGACATGCACGTCCACCTCGAAGTGGACAGCTGCGGCCACGGATCGCTCCCTGATGCGCTCACGGAGGCCTCGGCCAAGTACTTCAAGGCCGAGGACCGGACGCCGTCGCTGGACACGATCGCCGAGGTGTATCGCGAACTGAACATGGCCGCCGTCGTCTTTACTGTTGACGCGCGCACCCAGCTCAAGCACGAGCCCAACAGCATCCCGGAGCTCATCGAGGGCGCGGCGCGGAACAACGACGTGCTGATTCCCTTCGGCAGCGTGGACCCGCGCACGGGGGAGGACGCAATCGCCGGTGCCAAGCACCAGGCTGTTGAGCTCGGCGCCCGTGGCTTCAAGTTCCACCCGTCCCTGCAGGGCTTCGATCCGTCCAACGAGCAGTTCTACCCACTCTGGGAGACCCTCCAGGAACTGGGCCTGCCGTGTATCTTCCACACGGGCCAGAACGGCATGGGTGCCGGGCTGCCCGGGGGATACGGCATCAAGCTGGCGTACTCGAACCCGTTGTTGCTCGATGCTGTCGCCGCCGACTTCCCGGGCCTGCAGATCATCATGGCGCATCCTTCGGTGCCGTGGCAGGACGAGGCCAACTCGATCGCGACACACAAGTCCAACGTGTTCATCGATCTGTCCGGGTGGTCCCCGAAGTATTTCCCGGAATCCTTGGTCCGGCTCTCCAACTCGGTGCTGCAGGACAAGGTGCTCTTCGGCACAGACTTCCCCCTGATCACTCCGCAGAAGTGGCTGGGCGCGTTCGCGGACCTGCCGTTGAAGGACGAGGTCCGGCCGAAAATCCTCAAGGACAACGCTGTCCGGTTGCTCGGGCTCGGTGGTTGAAATGTCCACCACCGCATTGGAACAACGGCTCTACGCAGTAGGGGACTGGTACGACGCCGAAGCGCTCCTCGCTACTGAAGAGCGGGAGGTGTTGGCCCGGCTTCGCGGATTCCTGGACGCCGAGGCCAAGCCGCTCCTGGCCGAGTACTGGGAGCGGGGGGAGTTCCCGCAGCAATTGGCCCAACCGCTGATCGACCTTGACCTGATGGAACCCTTCGACGCTCCGGCCCGGGGCATCTACCAGGGGTTCCGGATCTTCGAACTCGCACGGACCGATGCTTCCCTGGCCACCTGGTACACCGCGCAGGCCGGGTTGTTCCGGACGGCGATCCGGGTGGGCGCGTCGGAGGAACAACAGAAACGATGGATGCCGCAGGTTGTGGATTTTTCACTCAAGGGTGTCTTCTCCCTGACCGAGCCGGAGCACGGCTCGGACATTGCCGGCGGACTGGCCACCACCGCCCGGTTTGAAGAAGATTCCGACGGCGGAACATGGGTTCTGGACGGCGCCAAGCGTTGGATTGGGGGCGCCTCAACTGCGGATGTGCTGTGTGTGTTTGCCCGGGACGTCGCCGATGGACAGGTCAAGGCCTTCCTCGTGGACCGAACCGCCGGCGGCGTCAGCCTGGAGAAGATCACGGGCAAGACGTCCCTGCGGATGATGCAGAATGCGCACATTACCCTGGACGGTGTCCGCGTCCCGGAAGCCATGCGCCTTCACAACGTGAACTCCTTCAAGGACGTTGCGGCGATGCTGCGCGCCATGCGCTCGGACGTTGCCTGGATCGCCACCGGGATACAGGCCGGGGCGTTCGAAGCCGCACTGGCGTACGTCAAGGAACGCCAACAGTTCGGCCGGTCGCTCGGTTCCTTCCAACTGGTGCAGGAGAAGCTGGCCCGGATGCTCGGCAACCTCACCGCGAGCTTGTCGCTCGTGGTGCGTCTCACCGAACAGCAGAGCGCAGGGATCGTGCGGGACCAGGACTCGGCGCTCGCCAAAATGCAGACCAGCCTTCTGATGCGCGAAACCGTCGCCCTGGCCCGCGAAGTGGTGGGCGGCAACGGCATTACGCTCGCCGCCGACGTCGCGCGTTTCCACGCCGACGCAGAAGCTGTCTATTCCTACGAGGGCACCCACGAAATCAACGCCCTCATCATCGGCCGCGCCCTCACGGGCGAGAGTGCCTTCACCCGCTGAATCTCTTCAAACAACAACACAGGAGGCAAAGATGCCCAATCTCGTCGTCGATTTCGACACCCTGCTCACCATGTCCGGCAAGGACCTCGGCACCACTGATTACCGTGAAATCACCCAGCAGCAGATCAACCTCTTCGCCGACGCCACGGACGACCAGCAATGGATCCACACCGACCCCGAACGCGCCAAGGACGGCCCCTTCGGTGCCCCGATCGCGCATGGTTTCCTCACGCTTTCCCTGATCATCCCGTTCTGGGGAGAGCTGTTCGACGTGGACGGGGTCACCACCAAGGTCAATTACGGCCTGGACAAAGTCCGCTTCACCTCACCGGTCAAGGTGGGCTCCAAAGTCCGCATGAACGGCACCATCGCCGAAGTCAGCGAAGTCAAGGGCGGCGCCCAGATCAAGGTCAACGCCACCATCGAAATCGAAGGCCAGGAACGCCCCGCCGTCGTAGCTGAATTCCTCGCACGCTTCTACAAATAAACCTTCCACCAGCAATATCCCTCCTCTCCCAAGGAACAGCCATGTCAGGACACACTGCGCTCGCTACGTCGAGCACGGCCGCCAAGCGCAAAGAAGCACGCACGGTCATCTTGTCCAGCTATCTGGGCAGCACCATCGAGTTCTACGACTTCCTGCTGTACGCAACAGCCGCGGCCGTTGCCTTTCCCAAAGTCTTCTTTGCCGGCACGGACGAATGGGTTGGCGTGGTTGCCGCTTACGCCACCTTCGCCGCCGGCTATGTCGCCCGGCCATTGGGTGGCATCATCTTTGGCCACTTCGGCGACCGCATCGGGCGAAAAGGGATGCTCATCGTCTCGATGGCCATGATGGGCATTGCCTCCACGCTAATCGGGCTGATCCCGGGAGCGAACGTCATCGGTCCTTGGGGTGCCGTACTCCTTGTGGTCCTGCGCGTCTGCCAGGGCATCGCCGTCGGGGGTGAATGGGGCGGCGCCGCACTGATGGCGCTGGAACACTCGGACCCCAAGCGGCGGGGGTTCGCGGCATCGTTCGTCAACGCTGGTGCGCCGACGGGTGCCGTGCTGGGAACAGTGGTCATGGGCATCTTCTCCGCCCTTCCGCAGGATGCTTTCCTTGCGTGGGGGTGGCGCGTGCCGTTCCTGCTGTCCTTCGTGCTCCTGATTGTCGGTATGTTCGTGCGGCTCCGGGTCTCCGAAAGCCCCATCTTCGCTGAAGCGGTGGCCAAGGAAAGCGCACAAGGAACCAAGCGCAAGATCCCGCTCCTGGAAGTGCTGCGGCGTCCCAAGGCCCTGATCATGATCATGTTCGCCGGTGCCGCCGGGTTCGGACTGCAGGTAGTTCTGCCCACGTTCTCCGTCACTTACGCGGTCTCCAAGGGCGCACCCCAGCAAGGCGTGCTCTATGCCTTCGCGGGAGCCTCGGCTATTTCCATTCTGTTCGTCCTCCTGGGCGGACGAATGTCCGACCGTTTCGGACGGCGTCCAGTGATGGTCACCGGGTTGGCCCTGTTCATCCTGTACCTGTTCCCCATGTTCGGGATGCTGAGCTCGGGCAACATCGCCCTGATCTTCCTGGCCTTCACCGTTGCCCTGATCCTGCACTCTTCCCTCTACGGGCCGCTTGCCGCGTTTGTTTCGGAGCAGTTCGGCACCACCAACCGCTACACCGGTGCGGCGGTCGGCTACCAACTGGCCACCCTGATAGGTGCCGGCTTCACCCCGGGCATCGTGGCTGGCCTCTACAAGGATGCCGGGCAAAGCATCGTCCCCGTGGTGGTCTTCCTCTCAGCAATGTCATTGGTGTCGATTGTCTTCATCCTGCTCACGCGGGAGTCTAAGAACAACGACCTTTCATCGGTCAGTTAGGAGTACGGACCATGGACAACAACGGAGTTGGATCCTGGCTGCACCGCCGCCGGGCAAAGTCCGGGGCCAAAGCTGCCCTCGTCTCCGGCAGCCGGATCCTGGGCTACGACGAACTCTCTACCCGCACCGATCGCCTGGCCAATGCACTTGTCGCCCGCGGCGTGGGCAAAGGGGACCGGGTGGCTTACCTTGGCGAAAACCACCCATCGTTCGTGGAGACCTTCTTTGCCTGCGGGCTGGTCGGGGCCATCTTCGTGCCGCTCAACACCCGGCTCGCTGCCCCGGAACTGCAGTTCCAACTGCAAGACTCCGGCGCGCGGCTCCTGGTTAACGCTTCCGCTTTGGAGACCGTGGCGGGTGCGTCCACGGCAGGAACCGACGTCACTCACCGCCTCGTTGTGGCGCCCGACGGCGACGCCGGGTCCGTCGCTGAGCTGCCACCCGGCGTCGAGCATTATGGCGACGCGATTGACGCGGCAGGTGACACGCCACTGGATGTGGCCGTGACCCTGGACGACGGCGCCATGATCCTTTACACCTCCGGCACCACGGGCAAGCCGAAAGGTGCGCTGCTGACGCACGGCAACATCACCTGGAACTGCATCAACACGGTGGTGGACATGGACCTGAACCGCAACGATGTGGCCCTCATGATCTCGCCCCTGTTCCACGTGGCGTCCTTGGACATGGGCTTGCTGCCGATGCTGCTCAAGGGCGCCACCGTGGTCCTTGAAGCGAAATTCGACGCCGGGCGGGTACTGGAACTGGTGGCGGAGCACAAAGTCACCACGCTCAACGGTGTCCCCACCACGTTCCAGATGCTCTGCGACCATCCGGAATGGTCGACGGCGGACCTCAGCTCCCTGGACAAGCTCACCTGCGGCGGTTCTGCCGTTCCGCAGCGGGTTCTGGACGCGTATGAGGAGCGCGGCATCGGCTTCACCAGTTGCTATGGCATGACCGAAACCGCGCCCGGGGCAACCATGCTGCCGGTGTCCCGGTCGAAGGAGAAAGCCGGATCCGCCGGGTTGCCGCATTTCTTCACGGATGTGCGGATCGCTGATCCACTGGGCGGTGTTGCTGCTCTCGGCGCTGTCGGCGAGATCCAGATTTCCGGCCCCAACGTCATCAAGGAGTACTGGAACCGGCCCGAGGCCACCGCAGACAGTTACGCGGACTCTTCCTGGTTCCGTTCGGGCGACATGGGCCACCAGGACGAAGAGGGCTTCTTGTTCGTCTCGGACCGCCTCAAGGACATGATCATTTCCGGAGGCGAGAACATCTACCCGGCGGAGGTGGAAGCTGCCATAGCGGAGCTGCCTGAGGTGGGGAGCGTGGCCGTGATCGGTGTTGCCGACGAAAAGTGGGGCGAAGTGCCCCGGGCCATCGTCACCCTGCGTGAAGGGAGGACCTTGACGGAGGATCAACTGCGGGCGCATCTGGAAGGGCGCCTGGCCCGGTACAAGATCCCCAAGTCCGTGGTCTTCGTCGAGGAGATGCCACGGACGGCCAGCGGGAAAATCCGCAAGATGGACCTGCGGAAACAGTTCGCCCAATAGGGGTCCCCACCCCCGGACGCTCTCTCACGTTCCGCCTGTTTGAACCGGACGCTCTCTCACGTTCCGCCTGTTTGATCCGAACGCTCTCTCACGTCCCGCCCGTTTGGTGGGGACGCTATCTCACGTCCCACGGATTGCTGAGTGAGGGTTTGGTGGGTGGGGGTGGTTTGTGAGTGAGGGTTTGGGGGAAATAATCCGTCAACAGGCTAAATCCGGGTTAATTTTGTCCATCAAACTGCCTTATTGGCTCCCGGGGCATTACGATAAGGCACGACTCATCACCTGAGCACCTCACACCTACCCGGGGGAAATACTAATGAGCTCTTACCCGCAGCAACCTCAGCAGACCCAGCCCTACGCCGCCCAAGGCGGCGAGCCGCCACTGTGGGCTCCCTACTACGGCGCCCCGATCGGCGCAGCAGTCAACCGTTTCTTCAAGAAGTACACCGCCTTCAACGGCCGCGCCAGCCGCAGTGAATACTGGTGGGTCGCCCTGGTCCTGGGCGTCGTCGGTTTCGTCCTGCAGCTCCTCACCGGCATCCTCGGAGCCGCAGGCGCGACCGTCAGCGCCAACGGCACCTCCGTTCCGGGGCCGGGCGCAGTCGTCGGACTCATTCTGATTGTCGTTTTCTACCTGGCTGTCCTGATTCCGTCCATCGCGCTGCTGGTGCGCCGTCTCCACGACGGCAACTTCAGCGGCTGGCTCGTCCTGCTCGGCCTGATCCCGGGCCTTGGTGGTCTGGCACTGCTCATCTTTGCGCTCCTGCCGTCCAACCCGGCCGGCCAGCGTTTCGACCAGCCGACTGCCTAGCCAGCCGAGCACCAAGCAGTACGCTCCAATGAAAGGGGCGGCGCCCGGCGTGCCGCCCCTTTTGCGTGCCCACCTCCGAGTTCCGATGCGGCGGACATGACATGCTGTGACTGACACGGACCGACCCCAACGACGAGGAGTGCCATGTCCCCGCGAAACATCAAACGCGCCGCAGTAGTTGGCGGCGGGATCATTGGCATCGCTGTGGCCAGGGAACTGACCAACACGCTCGACGACGTCCAGGTCACCGTGTATGAGAAGGAAGACCACCTCGCGGCCCACCAGACCGGGCACAACTCCGGGGTGGTCCACGCAGGCCTCTACTACAAGCCCGGTGGGTTGAAGGCACGGTTGTGCCGCCGTGGGGTGGATCTGCTCCAGGAATTCTGCGCCGCCAAGAGCCTTCCCTACGAGGCCTGCGGCAAGCTGGTCATTGCCCAGACACCGGAGGAGTCCAAACGCCTGGACAACATCTTCGCCCGCGCCACGGCCAACGGGGTGCCCGGAGCGCGGATGCTGCGCGGTGACCAGATACCCGAGGTGGAGCCAAACGCCGTCGGGCTTTCTGCTTTGCACTCGCCCGAAACGGCGATTGTCGACTACGCAGCCATCACCCGGGCGCTCGCCGACGACGTCGGCACAGCGGGCGGGACCATCCGCCTTAGGACCGAGGTGACGTCGCTGGAACAGCAGGGGAGCGGCGTTGCGGTGTCCACGAAGGACGGTGACGAACATTACGACCTGGTGGTTACGTGCGCCGGGCTCCAATCCGATCGCCTCGCCAAGGCAACCGGAGAGCCCCCAACCCCGCGGATCGTGCCCCTTTTCGGGCAATACTTCCTTCTCGGGGGCGAAGCCAGGGAGCAGGTGCGGGGCCTGATCTATCCGGTGCCGGACCCGAAGCATCCTTTCCTGGGCGTGCACCTGACCAAACGCATAGACGGCGAAATGATGCTGGGTCCCAATGCGTTTATCTCCTTTGGCCGTGAATCCTACGCATGGAAAAACGTCAATGTCCGGGACGTCCTGGATTACGCACTCTTTCCGGGCTTCTGGAATTTCGCCCGGCACAATGTGCCGTCTGCTGTCCGGGAATTCCAGACCGTCATCAGCAGGAAGAAGTTCATTCGGGAGGCAATGCGCTTCGTTCCCTCGCTTGAGGGGGCCAGCGTCCTGCCGGGTACCCGTGGAGTGCGTGCCCAGGCCATGAACGGTGACGGTTCGCTGGTGGACGACTTCGTCATTGCACGACGCCGGGACACGGTGATGGTGCGCAACGCGCCTTCCCCGGGCGCGACGTCGTCCCTTGCCATCGCCGAGTACATCGTGGAGCAGGCCCTGGCAGGCTGACCACGGGCGGCGCCCGACAGTTAACAAGCCCGTGACGTACCTGAAACCGCCCCGGACCACACGGTGGATAGCGTGGCGGCATGATCGCATCGACTCCTGGAAGCTGGGCCGCCACCGTGCTCGCCAAGCTGGGCTCCGTCATTGAAGCTGCCTACGTGATGGACTGCACCGGGCCGGAGTCGGAGAGCCCCGGGGCGGGCAGCGCGGATCTGACGTGGTTGCCGGCGCTCAGCGGGGTCACAGTTGCCGGTTCGCAGGCCATTCAATCCCACGTTTCGAGGCCCGTCATTTAGCCTTTGGGAGCGTCGGAAAGCCTGGGACTGTTGCGTTGAGCACACTTTTCGTAATTTGCGGGTAGCATGCCCTAAACTGCATCACTGAGGTGCCGGAATAGGCACTATGCAGCAACGAAAGCGAACACCCAATGGCTACTGATTACGACGCCCCGCGCAAGACAGAAGAAGAGTCTCCCGCTGAATCGCTTGAGGCCCTCCAGGCATCCCGTGGCGGCGGTGCCCAGACCGCCGTGATCGACGTAGAGGACATCGACACGGCCGAAGGCATTGACCTTCCCGGGGCTGACCTTTCGGGTGAAGAGCTGACCGTCATTGTGGTCCCTGAGCAGTCCGACGAATTCACCTGTGGATCCTGTTTCCTGGTCCGTCACCGCTCGCAGGTGGCTTTGGAAAAGAACGGCCTGAAGTACTGCAAGGACTGCGAAGGCTAGATAACGCCGAGGTCTCGTTACCTTCGATCACGAACCAAGGTACGGAGACCCCGTTTCCGGCCTGAAAACACGGCCCGCGGGACCTTGTCATGACCCGCCCGTAACCAATCGGCGCACCCTTTAACGGTTGCGTGCCGAAGCGGCCACAACCCGCCCCAAGCCCCTCCCAGCCTCCTAATGTTGAAGTATCAACGTCGCCTGAAGGGGGCACAAAAAATGAGGAAATTGGGAGCGGGTTTGGCGGCCGTGGTGGCAACAGCCGGACTCGGTCTGGTGGCGCCGGGACCAGCCTCGGCCGCCACGTATTGCGGCATCTCGTGGGGTTCACTGGCTAAGGCCGATCCCGATATGAGCGCCGCCAACGTCACAGGCGTCCGCACCGGCCAGCAGCCGTGCTTCGATCGCCTGGTGATCGATATGGCCGGGAAGGTTGCCGGCTACTCCGTGCAGTACGTTCCGGTGGTGACCCAGGACCCGACAGGCTTCCCCATCCCGGTGCTGGGGGACGCAGACCTGCAGGTGGTTGTGACGGCGCCGTCGTACAACCAGGCCGGCCAACCCACCTATGAACCCGCGGCCAAGGCGGAACTGTCCAATGTTTCCGGGTACCAGACGTTCCGGCAGGTGGTTTTCGCCGGCAGCTTCGAAGGAACCACGAGCATTGGGCTGGGGGTCCGTGCGCGGCTTCCGTTCAGGGTTCTCACCTTGGACGGGCCCGACGGCGGGTCCCGGCTGGTAGTGGATGTCGCCCACCACTGGTGATCGGTCAGCCCTTGGCCCGCCACAACGCGGGAAAGCGGCCAGTTCGCGGGAAACTTCCCTGCGAGCTGGCCGCTTTCCCACGAACTCGGCGAAATGCGAGCCGTGCGGACCGGCTACTCCGGAACTACCAGTGCCGGGGTGTCCTTGCGGATGGTCTCCCCACGGAAGAACCCGGGACGCATGCGGGCCTGAACCAGCATGACCACGCCACCGAGGGCCAGGATTCCGATGCCAAGCACGAACACGAGCCCTACACCGAAGATTTCCGAACCGCTGCCGAACTCCGGATCCCAGCTGTCCACTGCGGTCTGGATGAACACCACGAACAGTCCCAAACCACCGAGCAGCGGGCAGACGAGCCGGAAGAAGAAGTTCCGGGCGTTGGAGAACACGCTGTTGCGGAAGTACCAAACACAGGCGATGGCCGTGAGCCCGTAGTAGAAGCAGATCATCAGGCCCAGGGCCAGGATGGTGTCGTTGAGGACGTTCTCGCTGATCACGTGCATCACCGCGTAGAACCCTGCGGACAGGACGCCCGCAGCGACAGTGGCGAAGCCCGGCGTCGAGAACTTGTTGCTCATGTGGCTGAAACGCTCCGGGAGTGCACCATAGTGCGCCATGGCCAGCAGGCTGCGGGACGGCGACGTAAACGTGGACTGCAAGGAAGCCGCGGACGACGACAGCACCGCGAGGGACATGAGGATCGCGAACGGACCCATGACCGGAGAGGCCAGCGCGGTGAAGACGTTGGCGTGGTTCTCGGCGTTGTTCAGGCCAATTCCTGCATCTCCTACACCGGCGAACATCATGGTGGCGATGGTGACCAGCAGGTAGATGCCAAGGACGATGACAGCGGTGAGCGTGCCTGCGAGTCCGGCAGTCTTCTTGCCGTTGGCGGTTTCCTCGTTGACCGTGAGGCAGACATCCCAGCCCCAGTACACGAAGATCGACAACGAGATGCCGGCAGCGATTTGGCCGAAGGTTTCCACCTTGGTCACGTCGAACCAGTCCCAGCTGAAGGGGATTGCGGTCTCGGAGGTGGACCAGTTGGCAAACGCCATGGCCACGAACAGGCCCAGGACCAGCAATTGGAAACCGACCAGGCCGTACTGAACGATCTTGGTGGTGTGCAGGCCGCGGTAGCTGATCCAGACGGCCAGTGCCACGAAGACGAAGCAGGTTGCAACGTTCAGGAGTTTGTTGGAGGCCAGGTCCGCAAGCTCGGGTGAGCCGGTGGCCTGGGCGAGGAAGAGGTAGAAGAAGTCCACGGCGACGCCTGCCAGGTTGGACAGGACGATGATGTTCGCTGCGAGCAGGCCCCAGCCGCCCATCCAGCCAACCCATGGGCCGAAGGCCTTGGTGACCCAGGTGAAGGTGGTGCCGCTGTCCGGGGAGTCAGCGTTGAGCTCCCGGTATGCGAGCGAGACCAGGATCATGGGAATGAACCCGATCAGGAAAATGACGGGCAACTGGAGCCCGACTTGGTTGACGGTGGGTCCGAGCGCACCCGTGAGGGTATACGCCGGGGCGATGGTTGAAATGCCAAGAACGACGACGGCGAGGAGCCCCAACTGCCCCGTCTTCAGTCCCTTGCCGCTGATGTTGTGCGACTCTGCAGCATCGACGCTGCTGCGGCGGATTGTCTGGCTCATATGGGGCCCTTTCTAGATGGCCGAAGGTTGCTGCGTGGGGCTGGCCAAGGAAGTGGGGCCTTCGAGGCGGGAAAGTTCAATCATGGTGGCATGTACTCCGGTGAGACGACAGTCACTAAATGAATAGCGTTCATTTAGTATGGCCTGTGTCACGCTTCGGCGCAAGGCCCAAATGAATCCCATTCATATGTGACTTCGCCGACCCGGCCGTCCGGGTTAGCCGCCGAGGGTTGGCAGGGTCAGGATTTCCGCACCGTCGGCGGTAATGGCGATGGTGTGCTCGCTGTGTGCCGTGCGGCAGCCGGTGACGCTGCGCAGGGTCCAGCCGTCGGTGTCGGTGACGAGCTGTGCGGTGTCCGCCATGACCCACGGTTCAAGTGCAAGCAGCAGGCCGGGGCGCAGTTTGTATCCTCGCCCGGGGCGGCCCATGTTGGGCACGTGCGGGTCCTGGTGCATGGTTGATCCGATGCCGTGCCCGCCAAATTCGACATTGATGGGGTACCCGGCGTCGCTGAGTACTGAGCCGATGGCGTAGGAGAGGTCCCCGATCCGGGCCCCCGGGCGCGCCGCGGCAATCCCCGCACGAAGCGCCCGCTCGGTGGCTTCAATCATCGCCACGCTTTCGGCGGGCTTCGAGTCGCCCACGATAAAGCTGATCGCGGAGTCTGCCGCGATGCCCCGAAGGGAAACCGCGAGGTCGAGGGTCAGCAGGTCGCCGTCGGCCAGGGTGTAGTCGTGGGGCTTTCCGTGGAGGACGGCGTCATTGACCCCGGTGCAGATGTAGTGCCCAAACGGCCCCCGGCCAAAGGAGGGTGCGTAGTCGACGTAGCAGGACTGCGCCCCCGCTTCGAGGATCATTTCCTTGGTCCACTGGTTGATGTCCAGGAGGTTGGTTCCCACTGTGCATCGGCCCTTGAGGGTGTGCAGGATATTGGCGACGAGGGCGCCGGAGTCCTGTGCTCGGAGCAGTTCGGTGGGGGTCAGGATCTCGATCATGGAGGGCCTTTCGCGGGATTACCAATAACTATCCCGGCCATATTATCCCGGTATTAGAATTGGATCCATGGTCAGGTTGCCCCTCACACCCGCAGAGGCCGAGCGCGGACAGCGTCTCGGCGCCCTTTTGCGACGCGCCAGGGGAGGGCGGTCCATGCTCGAAACTGCCTTGGATGCAGGAGTTTCCCCTGAAACCCTCAGGAAGATCGAATCCGGAAGGGTAGCAACCCCGGCGTTCCCCACGGTGGCCGCAATCGCCGAGGTCCTTGGCTTGTCACTGGATGAGGTGTGGGCCGAGATCAACCAGCCCGAACCCGGGACCGTCCGTCGCGGCGAACGCGAAAGGCTCGCGTCCTAGCCCTGGCGCTGCGGGCGTGCCCGCACGTGCATCCGCTCGCCCTGCTGACCGAAGAGCGTGAGCAGCTCAACCGGGTCCTTGGTGGCGCTCGCGAACCAATGTGGCGTCCGCGTATCGAATTCGGCCACCTCGCCGGGCTTCAGCACAAAGTCGTTCCCGCCCAGGACCAGTCGCAGCCGGCCGTTGAGGATGTACATCCAGTCGTAGCCCTCGTGTGACTGGGGTTCCGGGGTTTCCTTGCCCGTGGCACCTCGGAGCACCATTTTGAAGGCCTGGATGCCGCCCGGTCGTCGGGTCAGGGGAAGGGCGGTGCCCCAGGGGTGGACGTGCGGCTTGAGATGGATGCGGGGATCGCCCGTTTCCGGAGCGTCAATGAGCTCCTCCAGCGGGATCTGATGGAGGCGCGCCAAGGGCAGGAGGAGTTCCAGCGTGGGTTTCCGCTGGCCACCCTCCAGCCTGGAGAGGGTGCTGACCGAGATGCCCGTGGCTTCCGAAGCTTCCGCGAGGGTCACGTTACGCTGCGTCCGCATCGCCCTCAGGCGCGGACCAACGGCGTCGAGCATGGAGCTGAAGTCTGTAGCCATGGGATCAGTTTGCCATACTGGCAAATTTCTTTGCTGTTCACGATGATGTGCCAAACCATGGAAGGAGCGGCGCAGGGCCGCTCCGATGACGTGGAGGCATAGTGGAAACAGGAAACAGCCGGATGGCCGGACAGTACGACGTAGTGGTTGTTGGTGGTGGCGCAGCTGGGTTAAGTGCGGCTGTAAGTTTGGGCCGCGCCCTTCGATCCGTTCTGGTGATCGACGCCGGCGAGCCCAGGAACGCGCCGGCGGCCGGCGTACACAACTTCCTCTCCCGCGATGGAATCAACCCCACGGAGCTACTCAGTCTGGGGCGGGATGAGGCAATCCACTACGGGGTCGACGTCGTGGGCGGGGAAGCCGTAGCGGCGCGCCCAACCGGGGAACAGCGTACGACGGCGGAACCGGGCACCGCAGCCCAGCCCGCCTTTGAGGTGGAACTGGCGGACGGCAGTACAGTGGCCGCCCGCCGCTTGCTGGTCACCACCGGCGTCGTGGATATCCTGCCCGACGTCGAAGGGATCCGTGAGCGCTGGGGCAAGGACGTCCTGCACTGCCCGTACTGCCATGGATGGGAAGTCAGGAACAGGGCAATCGGCATCCTGGGATCCGTCCCCATGGCTTTGCACCAAACACTGCTGTTCCGCCAGTGGAGCCCCTCCATCACGCTGTTCCTCAACGACATTGTGGAGCCGACTGAGGAGCAGTGGGAACAACTCGCGGCCCGTTCCATCACTGTGGTTGAGGGCAAGGTCCGTTCCCTTGACGTTTCCGATGATGCGTTGGCCGGCGTGGTCCTGGAATCCGGCAAGGTGGTTCCCGTGGACGCCCTCGTGGCCGGACCGCGGGTGGAGGCACGATCCGGCGTCCTTGAGTCCTTGGGTATTTCCACGGTGGAGCACCCGATGGGGGTGGGCCGCCTCGTCGAAGTGAGCCAGCCCGGTGGAGCTACCTCCGTCCCCGGGGTGTGGGCGGCCGGAAACGTTACCGACCTCACCGGCCAAGTGATGGCTTCCGCGGCTTCGGGCTCCATGGCTGCGGCTGCCATCAACGCGGATCTGATGCTCGAAGAGACCGCACTGGCCGTGGAAGCCGCCCGGTTGGCTGTCCGAATCTGAGCAAAAGGGTCGACTCAGAGACCAAGAGCGAGGAACATTGAAGGACAGCCGTTGAAGGAGGTTGGGTATGTGCTACGCGTACTATGACGACTTCGAGCGGCGCACGAAGAAGGACTCCGCGCGCAAGCCCGAGACGCACACGTCTGAGCCAGTGAAGGAAACGGAAGCAGCAGCAGAAAGCCGTCCGCGGACGGAAGGAACGCTGTGGACTTTCCTGGCCCGCCGTCGCAGGGAATTCGAGGTTTCCGAACCGAAGATCGACCGCATCCGCGAGAAAGTCTAGGCGCCGTCCTGGACTGACCCGAAGAACCGATCCACTGAAAGGCGCTGCCCGGCAGCGCCTTTCCGCTGCGCGTGACCGGCGCTGCGCGTGACCCGCCGTAAACCCGCCGGAACGCGAATCTTCCTACCGTGCCAGCTCTGCCCGGAGCGGATACACGGCGCCGTCCAGGATCACTTGGAGGCACGTGCCCTCCGCGTTGACCAGGAGTGGTGCCATCAGGTTCACGGTGGTCTTCTCCGACGCCGGGTTGACCACTACCAGGACCATTGCGTTGGCAACACTGGCCAGACCCAGCGCATCCAACGACGCCGCGGGAATGGCTGGCTCGTAATCGGGGACATACACGGAGGCGTCAGCTACGAACATCCGGGCGCGCGGCTCAGCCACTTCCAGGGCGTAGAGTCCTTCTGCTCCGGCGATGCCGCGCAGCGAGAACCCCTCGGCCGATTCCAGCCCGGGCATGGGGGAGGCGAAAGTCAGGGTGTCGAACGCCAGTGCCGTGCTCATCGGAGGAAGTCCATCAGCGTCGGCTGGAGCACCTTGGCCGAGACGGCAAGTGCCACCTGATAGTTGGTTTCCTGCAATTTCAAATCCATGACCGCCTTTCCCAAGTCCATGTCTTCGACACGCGACCTTTGAGTTTCCAGCGTAGCCTTCATCCCCTCCAGCGAGTCCTGGGCCTGCCCGAGCCGCGTTTGCCGCATGCCAACATCGGAGCGGCCGTCGATCACGGCTTTGATGCGGTCGCCGAGCGCGGCCAGCCGGGCATTGGGGTCCGCGCCGGAACGGATGTCGGCGACGACGTCACTCACCAGGGCGAAAACAGAGCCGGCGCCATCGCCGAAGATCGCTCCGCCGTCGGAATCCACGCGCACAGTCCGGGCGGCGTCAACGCGACGTTCCACGGACCCGCCGGCCGTGCCCACGAACGCTGGCGGAGTTGTGTTGGTAAACGCACCCACGGTGTCCGAGTTGCCGGCGAAGATGTTGCGGCCCAGGTACTGCGTGTTGGCCTGGGTCAGCAGGTCCTTGCCCAGGCCTTCGATCTCGACGGCGATGGCCTCCTTCGCGCTGCTGTTGAGGGTGCCGTTGGAGGCTTGGATGACGAGGTCCCGGACGCGGTTGAGGATGTTGGTGGACTGCCCTAAAGCGGTATCGGCAGCCGCGAGCCAGCCATTGCCGTCGCTGATGTTGGAGCCGTACTGCGTAGCCGCACTGAGCTGGGCGCGCATGGCGATGGCTTGGGCGGCACCGGCGGGGTCGTCGGATGGGCGGCTGATGTTTTTCAGCGTCTGGGCCCGTTCCTGCAACTCTGCAAGCCGGGATTGGGCGGTCTGGAGATTCCGCTGCGCGGAAGCTGACATCATCTGGTTGGTGACGCGATTGAGCATGGCTTACCTTCCCACCAATCCGGTGCGGTTGATCAGGACATCCAGGGCTTCGTCGATTGCTGTCATGACGCGCGCCGCGGCCTGGTAAGCGTGTTGGCTCGCGAGGAGTGCGACGTTCTCCTCATCAAGGCTCACCGAGGCGGCTGACGAACGCTGCCCGACGGCGGCGACACTCGCCGCGTCTGCCAGTTGTGAATGCTGCTGGGCTGATTTGGAGGCCATCCCAATGCCTGCCACCACTCCATTCCAGAAGGTGTCAGGCGCGCCCGGCTTCGAACCGATTTGGGCCACCGCATCCGCGATGCTGCCGTCCAAGGAGCCGGCATCGGGTGCGCCGGTCGCGATTCCCGCGGCATTGGTGGGAACCACGCGCAGCGACAGCGCCACCGGGACGCCGGCCGTACTGGTGAAGAAGTCCAGGCTGCCGGCACCCGTGGAGGTCTGGCCCGTCCGGTGGATTGCGTTGACGTCGTTCATCAGTTGGGTGGCGAAGGCGTTGTAAGCCTCTGCAGCTTCGGCGATCGGGCCTCCTGTTCCGGCTCCCTTGCTTCCCGGCGCCGCGGGAGCCAGGAGCGAGACAGCTCCGGCGAGTTGGCCGCCGTCGAGGTTTACCGCCAGGCCGGCACGGTCCGCCCACTCCAGCTGCACCGGCTGTCCGGGGCCGCCCATGGAGGTTTGTCCGGCCAGCGTCAATGCGCGGTGCGAGGTCCCGGACACCAATGCGTTGCCTCCGACGAAGACGTCCGCGGTGCCGTCCGGATTCTCGCGGACGGTGCCACCTGCCAGCGTGGCTATGGCCTCGGTCATCTGGTTCCTCGTGTCGATAAGTTCGTTCGCGGAACCCCCGGAGGCCAGGACCGAGCGGATGGTGGCGTTCAATTCGGCCACCTTGCCTGCGGTGGCGTTCAGGTCGTCCACAGTGGCAGAGGTTTCTCCACGGACCCGGCTCCACTGGGCGTCGAGCGCTTTGTAACCAGCTGAGACGGTTTCGCTAAGGGTGGCGGCCGCTTCGAGCAAGACCGACGCCGGAGCGGATTCGCCCGGGTGGTTGGAAACCCCCTGCCATGACGCCCAAAAGGTGTGCAACGCCGTCGAAATCCCGTGGGGGCCGGGTTCCTGCAGTGCATCTTCGAGGCGCTGGAGTTCCGTGGACCGGATCCCCGCGAAACCGGACTGGGCCCCGGTCCTGCGAACCCCGGCGTCCAGGAAGCTGCTGCCGAGCCGGGCGATACCGTCCACCGAGACGCCCTGGCCGGCCTGGCCCGTGGCCGGGTTCAGCCCAACCGGGACGGGTGCGCCGATGGCCGACAGGTCCAGCCGTTGACGGGTGTAGCCGGGGGTTGTGGCGTTGGCGATGTTCTGGCCTGCCAGATTGATGGCCTGCTGCGCTGCGGTGAGGCCACGGTAGGCCGTGTTGAGTCCGCCGAAAGTGCTCACGTGAAGATGTCCTTTTCGCTGGGTGGGCGGTCAGAATTGCCGGTCGACCAGGTGCGCGGCCGATTGGTCCCCGGTCCGGCCGTGGGAGTCGTAGGTTCCCGCCGCGGGTTTCAGGTCGGCGAGTGTTTCCTGGGTGGAACGGACGGCGGCACGCAGGAACTGCTCATTGGCGTCGCGGAGTTCCTTGATGGCCGCTGCCTGCTGGCGCATCGCGGTGACGTGGGAGGTGAGGACCTCGGCCCACGCGGGCTCCGGCGCGGCTGCGGCGAGCTCAGCCAAGGAACAATCCGGGGATACGCCCCATTGCGCAGCAACCGCGGCGATCTCCACCGTGCGGGCCAGGCCAGCCTGGGAAACGCGCTCCAGGACCTGCTCCACTTCCCTTGTCCCGTGGGGCAGCCAACGGGACTTGCCTGCTGTCAGGAGCAACTGTTCTTCTTCGAGCTTGAAGGTCAGGAGATCGAGAAGTTCGCGCTCGCGCCACAGCAGTGCTGACAGTTCATGGATGGCCACAGGTGGTCAACTCCAGTTCTGGTCGGTATCGGGTGCGGTTGTGATGGCGTACCTCCCGCCAACTCCCCATTAGTTATCGGCCGCCGGCTGGCAGGGGTTAGGCGGGAAGGTCCCTGAATCTTTCCTTCGGATTTTTCCTAACGGGCCCGCGATGGCCAGTCGATAGTGCTGTGTGACGGCCCACGGATGGGCTGTTGCACAGTAAGTCCACATCATGGAGGAAACCAACATGGGCATGCAGATCAATAACAACCTGATGGCGAACAACGCGTACCGCAACCTGAACGCCACCCAGGACAACCTGTCCAAGTCGATGGAAAAGCTTTCCAGCGGCCTGCGCATCAACCGTGCTGCAGACGACGCAGCTGGCCTTGCCATCTCGGAAGGCCTCAAGTCCCAGGTCACCGGCTCCACGGTTGCCGCCCGCAACGCCCAGGACGGCATCAGCCTGATCCAGACCACTGAAGGTGCCCTTAGCGAGGTCCACTCCGTTCTGCAGCGCATGCGCGACCTCGCAGTCCAGGGTGCATCAGACACCAACAACGGTGACGCCCGGGCGGCCATCCAGAAGGAAGCTGACTCGCTGGGCAAGGAACTGTACCGCATCACGCAGTCCACCAACTTCAACGGGATCAACCTGCTCCAGGGCGGTTCCAAGAACATCCAGGTGGGCACTGCAGGAACGGCCAATGACACCATTGCCGTGACTCTGGGTAACGTCGCAACGGCTACGGGCACCCTGTCCTCGGCAGACGGCATCGCGGGAGCCACCGGCTTCGACGTCAGCACCAACGGTGCTGCACAGACCACGATCACCGCTATCGACGCAGCGATCACCACGGTCTCCGCACAGCGTTCGGACCTTGGCGCCAACCAGAACCGTCTGGACCACGCGATCAAGACCCTGACCGTCTCCGGTGAAAACCTGCAGGCAGCACAGTCCCGCATCGCTGACACGGACATGGCCGCGGAAATGGTCAAGTACACCAAGGCCAACATCCTGTCCCAGGCCGGCACCGCAATGCTGGCCCAGGCAAACCAGTCCGGCCAGGGTGTCCTGTCCCTCCTGCGCTAAGCCTTCACAGCATTTAGCCGCATGAGCTGACGGCGGCCAGCCAGGCCCCATCCTGGCCGGCCGTCGTCGGACACCTTTGCTTTACGAGCCTTCCGGAAGGGACCCGCGTGGGAACAGCTATCGACGGCCTTGTCAGCGGCCTTAAGACCACGGACATCATCAACTCGTTGATGTCCGTCGAAGCCCTGCCGCAGACCCAGCTCAAGACCAAGCTGGCGTCCAACCAGACCATCATTTCCACGCTGCAGTCCTTTAACACCAAACTCACCGCGCTGAAGGACCTCGCCGTTGCCGGGACGGCTGCCGGTGCCCTGAACCTGTTCACCGCAACCAGCAGTTCACCGGCCATCACCGCGAAAACCACGACGGCGGCCACCGCCGGATCGATCGACCTGACCGTGACGCAGTTGGCCCAAACGCAGGTCAACGTCACGGCGGCCATGTCCGCCTGGCCGTCCAACGCCGGGGTGCCTGAACGGCTGACGATCGTCGATTCCACGGGTAAGAAGACCGAGATTGCTCCCTCAGGGACTTCCTTGGATGACGTGGTTTCGGCGATCAACGCAGCATCAGCGGGCGCACACGCCGTGAAGGTTCCGGCCGGCAACGGCAGTTACCGGCTGCAGCTCACTGCTACCACGGCGGGGGCTGCAGGTGCTTTTACCGCCTACCGGGGAACGGCCGCGCAAGTGGGGGACGGCACCGCGGTGGACCTGATGACGGAGCCGACTGCCGCCGTCGTGAAGTCCGCCCAGGACGCGAAAGCGACGCTGTATGCCGGCACGCCCGCCGCGCAGGTCCTTACCTCCGCTACCAATACTTTTGAGGATGTCCTTCCCGGCGTCTCCATCACGGCCTCGGCTGTGACCACGGGACCGGTAACGGTGACCGTGGCCAGCGACGTTCCCGGAATCACCAAGAAGGCCGAGGACCTGGTCAAGTCCGTCAACGACGTTCTGGGGTTCATCGCCATCTACTCTTCGGTGTCCAAAACCACGGACACCAAGGGCGCCACAGTGACCAAAGCCGGAATTTTCACCGGCAACAGCACTGTCCGGGCCGTCAACGACCAAGTACTCACAGCACTGTCCCGGCCCATCGATGGGAAGTCGCCCTCCGAGTACGGAATCAACATCACCAAGGCCGGCGACTTCACCTTCGACGCCGACAAGTTCGCGAAATCACTCGACGCAGACCCCGCCGCCACGCAAGCCGCCGTCCAGGGGTTGGCAGCCAGGCTCGCCGAGGCAGCCACCGCCGCGTCTGATCCGTACACGGGCGCAGTGTCCGGGCTGATCAAAGGCCGCGAATCCGAAGTGCGCGACCTCGGCAACAGGATCGCGGACTGGGATCAGCGCCTCATTACCCGCCGGGCCACCCTCCAATCCGTTTATACGAACATGGAGGTGCTGCTCGGCGGCCTCCAGTCCCAGTCGGCCTGGTTGTCCGGCCAAATTTCCAGCCTCTCCAAGCAGTCCTCAGGAGCATGATGACTCTCCGCGCCCAGCAACTTTCCCGGTACAACGACGACGCCGTCCTTTCGGCACCCCCGGCGCGTCTGCTCACCATGCTTTACGACCGGCTCCTGCTGGACCTCAAACGCGCCCAACTGGCGCAGGAAAGCAGCAATTGGGACACTGCCAGGGAGAACCTGTTGCACGCCCAGGCGATCGTGGCTGAGCTGCGCTCCACCCTGCGGACCGACGCGTGGGATGGCGCGGCCTCGCTCGCGAGCATCTACGACTACTCCATGGAAGCCCTGATCGGCGCCAACATTTACCGGGACGTGGAACGGACCAAGGAGTGCATCGGGCTTCTGGAGCCGCTGCGCCAGGGCTGGCACGAGGCCTCGGCTGCCTTGTCGGCTGACACCCCGGCTGGATCCGTTGCTGGGTCCGTTGCGGGATCCGTTGCTGCGTCGGGCAGGGCTCTTGGGGTCGCTTGAGGCCTGGTCCGCGATCCTGGACGGTTTTGAACACGACATTGCCCGTGCCGTTTCGGGCGGTCCCGCAGGGCCGTGGGCGCCGCCGACCGACGCGGGACCCTTGCCCGCCGCCTTGGCCGAGCGCGCCCGCCGGGTCCTTGATGCACAGGCGGACGCGGTCGCTATCCTTTCGCGGTTGAAGCACGACGCCGGCACGCAGTTGGGTGCCATCGACGCCGTTCCTTCGGGGTCGGCGTCGGACAGGCCCCTGCTGCTCGACGTGCGCGGCTGACTTAGCTGGCGGAGGACCCCAGGAATTCGCGGGCCGCGGTGACCAGTGCTTCCGTTCCGCGCTGCAGGGTTGGCTGGATCACCGGCGCGAAATAGGGGGAGTGGTTGGACGGGATGTCCTCCGGCAATCGACCCGTCGTGGCGTACTCCTGGAAGAGCGCAGGATCGGCTCCGCCCAGGAACCAGAAGACCAAGGGGGCATCCGCAGCCTTGGCCAACGCTCCCACGTCTTCGCTGCCAGACACCGGACCCGGATCGATGATGTGACCCTCGCCGAAGGTCGCCTGGAACGCAGCCCTTACCTTAGCCGTGGCCGATTCATCGTTGACCGTCAGGGGGAAGTGCTCTTCGTAGTGGAACTCCGGCTCCTTGGCAGCACCGGAAGCGGTTGCTTCGCTCTGGACAATCCGTTCGATGGAACCCAGGACCTTGTCCCGGGTTGCGTTGCTGAAGGAACGCACGCTGAGTCCAAGGCTCGCGGTCTCGGGAATGATGTTGTTCTTGGTTCCGGCATGGATTTGTCCCACCGTCACCACCGCCGAATCGCTGGCAGCGAGCTCCCGGGACACGATGCCCTGCAGGCGGACAGTGGCCGACGCTGCCATGAGGACAGGATCAACGGTGGTTTCGGGTCGGGAACCGTGGCCGCCGCGTCCGTGCAGCACCACGTTCAAGGAGTCGGCGGAGGCCATGGTGACACCGGAGCGCACCCCAAACCAGCCTGCCGGGAAGGGCGCAACGTGCTGGCCGAGGACCACATCGGGCTTCGGGACGCGGTCGTAGAGGCCGTCCTTGACCATGGTCTGGGCGCCGCCACCCCATTCCTCGGCAGGCTGGAACACAGCAATCAGGGTGCCTTGCCATTCCTGGCGCTGCCCGGCCAACGATTCAACGGCCCCCACCAGGCAGGTCACGTGCACGTCGTGCCCGCAAGCGTGCATGACGGGAACGTCCTTGCCTTCATGATCGACGCCGGCGGCCGAGCTTGCGTAGTCCAGGCCGGTGGCTTCCTTGACGGGAAGAGCGTCCATGTCCGCGCGCAGCATGACCACCGGGCCGGGGCCGTTCTCCAGCACACCCACAACGCCGGTTTTTCCCACGTTGCGGTGCACGGTGAAGCCAAGGTCCTGGAGGTGTTGCGCGGCGATCCCTGCGGTCCGGACTTCCTGGAACGAGAGTTCAGGATTCGTGTGCAGGTCTTTGTACAGCTCTTCGAGGTCAATGGTCATGGGTTTGCCCTTCTTTCGACGTCGTCGGTACGGCCAGTGTATCGACGCGAAATCCGCACTTGCTGGGAAGCCAGAGGGCAGACTGGTGCAATGAATGATTCCGGGTCAGTGACAACTCAGGCAGCCACTGTGGAAGCGTGGACGGAAGCCCTCGCCGAATCAACAGGCTCGCCTGGCGGCGGTGCCGGGACCGGGGTGATGCTGGCCATCGCTGCCTCGCTGACCTCGATGGTGGCCGGGTATACGGAGGCTGAGGGGGAGCAGGAGTCCGAGTTGGCGGCGCTGCAAAGGCGGGCGAAGGAACTGCGTCGGACCGCACTGCGGCTGGCCGACGACGACGCTGCCGCATCCAAGGCGTTCGGCGCTGCCTTCCGCTTGGATCCAGGACCGGAACGCGACGACGCCATCCACCGGGCATCGGTTGATGCGGCCAAAGCATCCGCCGTCCTGGGCGGGAAAGCCATGGACGCCATCGAGGACCTTGGCTGGCTGGCTTCGCACGGAAATCCGGCGCTCATCGCCGACGTCGTGGTGGCGTTCGGGGCGCTCAGGGCTGCGATTGCCGGGGCAAGGACCAATGTCAGCTTCGACCTCGGTTCGCTCACGTCGGCAGGTGCCGAACTCGAGGAAGTCCGGGAGCAGCACCCCAGGCTGTGGGACACGGTCAGCCGGCTCAGCGAAGCCTTGGACCGGATCGACGAACTGACGGCAAGCGTGGACGGGAAAGCGGCACCGACGGACGGCGTTTGAGGCCCGGTCTACGCCCCATTTCAGCGCAAAGGCACGCAGAACGGGCCCCACAACGTTGGATCTGGAACTGCGCACCGAGCGTGCCAAATTTTGTGGACCTGTTTTCCTAACGGGTTCGCGGGCGCTGCCGATAACTGTTGCTGAGCAGGGATCGCTCGATGCATGGCCACGGATTGGCCTTAGGACACCAGCAGGTGAGGACTTTGTGCTTGAATCCGTGACTTCCGTCGCCATGGCCAGCGCCCTGGACGCGCTCGCCTTGCGCCAGCGGACCATCGCCAACAACATCGCGAACGTCAACACGCCCAACTACCAGGCCAAAAGGGTGTCCTTCGAAGACCAGCTGGCCGCTTCGGTACGTTCCGGGGACGGCAACGTCAAAGCGTCCATCAGCCCGTCCGATGAGCCCACCCGGACCGACGGCAACAACGTCAACCTGGACACGGAAACCCTTTCAAACATTGACACAGTGCTGCGCTACCAATTCGCTTCAAGGGCAGCAACCGGCGAATTCACGTCCCTCCGCACCGCACTGAGGACCAACTGATGACGTTTGACGCAATCGGAATCGCCGGTTCCGCACTGACGGTACACCGCAAATGGCTCGATGCAGTCTCCGACAACCTGGCCAACATGAACAACGCGTCCAGGACCGACGGGCAGGTTTTCCGGGCACGCTACATCGAGGCCGCCGAGGGCAACAACGGCGACGGCGTGTACGTCAAGAGCACACCGCTGGGAAATGGCGAAGGGCGGATTGTCTACCAACCTGACCACCCCTTGGCCGACGCCAACGGCAACGTCCGCTACCCGGACATCGACATGGCCGAGCAGATGGGCACGTTGATCATCGCCCAGCGCGGCTACCAGGCCAACGCCCAAGTGGTTGACCGCGCGCGCGAAACTTACCTGGCGGCCCTTGAGATAGGAAAATCCTGATGGCCATCGGCCCAATAACAGCGGTCCAAGGCGTCAGCGGAACCGGCTACGTAAGCCCGGCAGCGCCAGCCACCACCGGCGGCGACTTCGGAGCCGCACTGACGGGCGCCGTCGACAATTTGCAGTCCCTGCAATCGACATCCAAGGAACTGGCCGTATCTGCGGTGACCGGCAACCTGGACGACATCCACAAAGCGACCCTTGCGTCCACCCGTGCGCAGGTGACCTTTGAACTGGTGGCCGCTGTCCGGAACAAGGGTATTGACGCGTTCAACGAGATCATGAGGATGCAGGCCTGATGCCACCGGCGATTTCCCAGTTTTTCCGTAAGCTCGGTAGCGGGGTCCAGGCGTTCAGCCCCGCCCAGCGCACCCTCGCCATCCTGGGCGTGGCCGTGCTGGTGCTCGGTGGCGTCGCGTTGACGGCATGGTTGGGAAAGCCCGCCTACTCACCACTGTTCTCCGGTTTGAAAGACACCGACGCCAACAGCATCGTGGAGCAGCTCCGGAAAGACAACATCCCCTACGAGCTCAGCAACGGCGGTTCCACCATCCTGGTCCCGGAGGACAAGGTGTACGACGAACGGCTGAAGGCGGCTGCGGCCGGGCTCCCGTCCGCTGCTGCCACCGGATACTCGCTGCTGGATAAGTTGGGTGTCACATCCTCCGAATTCCAGCAATCCGTCACTTACAAAAGGGCGCTGGAGGGCGAACTGAGCACCACGGTGCAGGCGATGGACGGCGTGAAGAGCGCAGCGGTCCGGCTCGCCATTCCCGAGAAGTCCGTGTTCGTGGACACCACCCCTGAGGCCACAGCGTCGGTGTTCGTTGAGACCCAGCCCGGCACCACCTTGTCCGCTGACAAGGTGCAGGCCATTGTGCACCTGACCTCGGCAGCCATCGAGAACCTCAAACCCACCAACGTCTCCGTGGTCGATTCCCAAGGCAACGTCCTGTCCACTGTGGGCGGGGGAGCCACCGGTTCCTCTTCCAAGCAGGCAACCGACTACCAGCAACGAACCTCGGATGCAGTCCGGGCAGTCCTGGACAGCGTCGTAGGCCCCGGCAACGCAACCGTCGCCGTCGCAGCGGACGTCACCGCCGAGTCCGCCCAGCAGCGCAGCGAAACGTTCGCGCCCGCGGCCAACACTCCGGCGCTCAGCGAGTCCACGAAAACCGAAAAGTACACCGGCACCGGTGGCGGCGCGGCGGGCGTCCTCGGCCCGGACAACATCGCAGTGCCTGGTGGCTCCAACGCCAACGGATCCTACGATTCCAGCGACACCACCAAGAACAACGCCGTCAACAAGGTCACCGAGGACCGGACCATCCCGCAGGGCGCCGTGAAGCGCCAGACCATCTCTGTAGCGATCAATCAGGCCGCAGCTGGAGGGGTCAACGTGGACTCGGTGCGCGCACTGGTCACCTCAGCGGCAGGGATCGATGCCGGACGGGGTGACGTGGTCACTGTGGAGGTGCTGCCATTCAGCACCGCTGCCGCCGACAAAGCCGCCCAAGCACTCGGGGCGGCGAAAGCCGACGCTGCCGCTGCCAAGGATGCAGCCCTGATGAACACCCTCATCCTGGCAGGCAGCATCATGCTGGCGGCCATTGCCCTGATCGTGGTTGTGCTCATTACCCTCAAACGCCGCCAACGCCGCGAGCCTGTGGACCTGGGCGAGCAGATGGATTACGACGCCCTCCCCGAAGCCCTTCAGACGCCGGCCCTCACCGGCCCGCCGACCACAGCGATCGAACTGACCTCCATCCAGCCCCAAGCCCCGGTCCAGCCCACCCCGGCGCTGCCGTTGCCAGGCTCCGAGGCCCTCGACGGCGAACTGAAGCGCGCCCAAATCGAAGCCATGGTGGCTGACAACCCGGCACGCACGGCCGAGTACCTGCGCGGGCTCATGGATGACAGGCAGTCCGTATGAGCCAGATGGTCCCGGAAGCCTCAGCCCTGAGCGGGGTGCAAAAAGTGGCAGTTGTGCTCATGCAAATGAACCCGTCCAGCGCGGCAGCCGTCATGGCCCAATTCTCCGAATCCGAAGCCGAAGACATCGCGGCCGAAATCGTTCGGCTCCGCCGTGTGTCCTCGGTGGTCGCCGACCACGTCATCAACGAATTCCACGGCCTGGCCGTCAGCGGGCGCCGCACTGCCCGCGGTGGCCAGGAATTCGCCGTCGGGCTCCTGGAAGCATCCTTCGGCGCGGACAAAGCCGCAGGCTTCATGGACCGGCTCGCGTCCACCATGGCCGGTAAGTCGTTCGAGTTCCTGGAAATGATGGATCCCGGGCAAATCCTGGCCCTGATCGACGGCGAACTCCCGCAAACCATCGCACTGATCCTCGCCCACCTGCGGCCGGGGAAGGCCTCCGCCGTCATGGCGGGCCTCGGCGACACCCAGCGCATCGATGTTGCCCGCAGCATCGCCACCATGGGCTCAGCATCACCCGAAGCCGTTGGGATCGTGGCTGAAACCCTCAAAGCCAGGGCCGGCGCTGTCATGTCGCAGCGGAAGTCAAACGAAATCGTTGGCGGTATCCAACCGCTGGTGGACATCATCAACCGGTCCGACATCACCACCGAACGCTCCGTCCTGGACGGCCTGGGCACGCTGGATCCCGAGCTCGCCACCGAGGTCCGGGCACGGATGCTCACCTTCGTGGACATCGTGAAGCTGGAACCGCGGGACATCCAACGGATCCTCCGCGGAGTCAGCGCCGACGTCCTGGCAGTAGCCATGAAGGGCGCCCCGGCCGTGGTTCTGGATACCGTCCGGGCCAACGTGTCCGGCCGCAACCTGGAAATCCTCGAAGCCGAGATGGCCGCCTCCGGTCCGGTTCGTGCCTCGCAAGTGGAGGAAGCCCGCGCGGAGATCGTCCGCTCCATCCGCGAACTCGAAGCCGAAGGCGCGATCGTGGTCCGTCGCGGGGACGAGGACGACTTTGTCTACTGAGAACTTCACCCGCATCACCTTCCCGCCGGTTGGCACCACCGACCGTTCCGATGACGTCGATCGCGGCTTCGTCCAAGGCCATGCGGCCGGCTATGCCGCCGGTATGCAAGCCGCCGCAGCCGAGCACCGCGAGCTCCAGCAGCGCTTGCGGGCCGAGCACCAGGAAATGCTCGACGCCGGCAGGTCCTCCCTGGCCCGTTCCGCACAGGTCCTGCAGGCTGCAGCACAAGCGGCCCAGCAGCGCCAGGAAGTCACCTTGGACGAGATGCAGGACGTGCTGGCGGCCAGCGCGGTGGAACTGGCCGAGGCAATCCTCGGATACGAGCTCGCCCACGGCGCGGACACGGCCCGGGCGGCACTGAACCGTGCGCTGGGAGCCGGCGGCAGCACCGGCGTCGAACACGTCACCGCAGTGCGCCTCCACCCACACGACATCGCAGCCCTCCAGGCCTCGGGTGTTGACGAAATTGCCGGTGTGGAGCTGAAAGCCGATGCCACGCTCAGGCCCGGCGACGCCATCGGCGAGTACCCGAACGGATGGATTGACGCCCAGATCGGTACCGCATTGGAGCGGGCCCGGCGAGCCCTGCTCGAGGTCCGCCAGTGACCGCGTCCCGCCCCCACGCGCACAGTTTCCGTGCAGCACTGGCCGCCGCCGCCCCGCAACGCGTGGGCACCGTGACCTCCGTGCTCGGACTGGGATTGGACGTCGCCGGGCTCCACTGCGCAGTGGGGGAGCTGGTGACGGTCGGCTCTGGAACGGAAACGCTCGACGCCGAAGTGGTCGCCTCAGTGGGTGGCACGCTGCGGTGCATGCCCCTGGGCCGGTTGACCGGCGTCGCGGCAGGAACACCCGCACGGGCCGCGGGGTCTCCCATGCTCGTCCCCACCGGCGCCGGGCTGTTCGGACGGGTGCTCGATGCGCTGGGCCGGCCCATCGACGGCAAGGGGCCACTTCCACCGTCCCGGATGGTTCCGTTGGATCAGGAAGCGCCGAATGCCATGAGCCGGGCCCGGATCGACACGCCCCTGCAGACCGGAGTCCGCGTCCTCGACACGATGACCACACTGGGTCGCGGCCAACGCATGGGGCTCTTCGCCGGCTCCGGCGTGGGAAAGTCCTCGCTGTTGTCCATGGTGGCCCGAGGCACCGACGCCGAAGTCTCCGTGATCGCCCTCGTTGGGGAACGCGGCCGTGAAGTCCGCGAATTCCTGGAAGACGACCTTGGCGCCGAAGGATTGGCCCGCTCCGTGTTGGTGGTTGCCACCTCCGACGAACCCGCCCTCATGCGGCTCCGGGCCGCCGTCACCGCCACCCGCATCGCCGAGTCCTTCCGCGAAGCCGGCAGGGACGTCGTGCTCATGATGGACTCACTCACCCGCGTGGCCATGGCCCAACGCGAAATCGGCCTCTCCGCAGGTGAGCCGCCAGCGACACGCGGCTACCCGCCGTCGACCTTTTCCGTTCTGGCCCGGCTCCTGGAACGCGCCGGCACCGCAGAAACGGGCTCCGTCACCGGTATCTACACCGTTCTGGTGGACGGCGACGACCACAACGAACCCATCGCCGACGCCGCCCGCTCCATCCTGGACGGACACGTGGTCCTGGACAGGAAACTCGCCGTCACAGGGCACTTTCCCTCCGTCGACGTCCTCGGTTCGGTGTCCCGCGTTGCCTCCAAGGTCAACCCTGCCGGGCACACCGCGCTCGCCGTTGCCCTCCGGAGAGTCCTGGCGGCGAGGCGTGGCGCGCAGGACCTGATCGACGTCGGCGCGTACCAGCGGGGCAGCAACCCGCTGGTGGACGCGGCCCTTGACCACGAGGACGCGATCAACCAGTTCCTGCGCCAGCCAATGGGCGAATCGACGCCCAACAGTGGGTCCTGGGACGCGTTGGCCCAGCTCACAGCCAACTTTGGACACTTTGAAGGAGCAGCGTGAACCGACAATTCTCCCTTGCCGGGCTGTTGAGGCTGCGGCAGGCTGAACAGACGTCAGCGGAAAGCGGGCTCGCCGCCGCCAACTCACGATCGGCGTCATTGCGGGTCCGGCGTGCAGAAGCCCGCGAGGTGCTTGCCGATTCGAACGGGAACGCAGGGGATTCGGCGTCTTTGCTGGCCATCGCCGCGGCCCGTGCGTCCTCGCAGAGCATGCTGGCCGAACTTGACGCCCTGGTAGCCAGTGCCGAGGCGGACGCCGACGCTGCCCGCGCCGACTACACCGAAGCCAAGCGCAGGGCGGTGGGCCTGGAGAAGCTTGAAGCCCGGCACGACGCCGCTATCGTTGCCGCACAGTTGAACGCGGAGCAGGGCGTCCTGGACGAGATCGCATCCACCGCTTGGCACAGGAAGGCCACCCCGTGAGCATGACCGACGCCATTGGGCGGATACAGAACATCGAAGCATCCCTGCAACAGCTGACGTCGCCGACCCGTTCTACCCCGGACTCTTCAGCCTCCGCTGGGAGCTCGGCTGCCTCTGCCTCTGATGCTGCTTCCTTCGCTTCCGCGTTGAGCAGTGCGATGGGCACCTCCACTTCCCTTGCCTCAGGCTTGGGTTCCTTGTTGCCAGCTGTCGGGGGTGCGACTTCTCCGAACGCGGCTTTGGGAAGCACGACGGCGGCCACCGGAGCGGCGGCTGTCGGCGGCAGCGGCGGTACGACGTCGGGTGACGCCGTGGTTGCAGCAGCCAAGAAGTACATCGGTGTGCCCTACGTCTGGGGTGGAACCAACCCGGCAGTAGGCATGGACTGTTCCGGTTTCGTGCAAAGGGTCTTCAAAGACCTGGGCGTGGAACTGCCCCGGGTGGTCAGCGACCAGATGCAGAAAGGAACCCCTGTGGCCTCCCTGGCCGAAGCGAAGCCAGGGGACCTCCTTGTCAGCTACGGCGGAGAGCACATCTCCATCTATCTGGGCAACGGGAAAGCCATCGACGCACCCGTGCCCGGGCAGACCATCCAGATCCGGGACGCTTGGGAAAAGTACTCCAACCTGACCTCGATCCGCCGGATCGTTCCGGCCGGGGTGGCCTGATGTCCGCCGTTGCCGCGGGTCCACGGTTCCTTGGTCCCCAGCTTGGTTCCGGCGCCCGGACGCCCCATGGCCCAGGGGACGCCGGCGCCTTCGACGCCGTGATGGCAGCCGAAGCCCACCCCGCCGGCCAGCTCGACGGTGCGCTGCAGGATAGACGTTCCCTGCCGTCTAAGTCGCAGCGGGCCATCGAAACGGACGCGCCCGGGGATTCTGTGGGTGGCCCGGGGGGAGCGGCCGATGCTCTTCCCGCGCTTCCTTTCGGGATTGCCGGGGGAGCCCGTTTCGATGCTCCGCCGCCGAGTGTGCCGGACGCACGGCATGGTTCGCAGCAAACCCCCGAGCGGGGCGTGCCCGGGGCCGGTGGTTTGGCCGGGGCTGGCGGTTTGGCCGGGAACGTGGCGGGTGCCAGCGTGTCCGTGGCCGGCGTGCCCGTGCCCGGTGGGCCGGGGGCCGGCGGCTTGGCCGGGAACACGGTGGGAGCTGGCGCGGCTGGGCTTGCCGCTGCCTCCGGTTCTCAACCGAAGCAGCCCGCCCCTTCGTCCAGTGCCGGGGGAGGGGTTGAGGTCTCTTCCTCTCTCCGTTTCGATGCTTCGCTGCGGAGTGTGCCGAACGCACGGCACGATTCGCAGCAACCCCCCGAATCGGGCGTACTCGTTTCTGCCGGGCCTGCTGGTGCTTATGTGGCTGCCGGAGAGTCGGGACTGGCCCTGGTTGAGGGTGGTGTTGGCGTGTCCGGGACTCCTTCGGCCACCCATTTAGACGCTTCGCTGCCGGTTAGACGATTCCTACCGTCTAATGGGCAGCAAGCCGTCGAAACAGGCGTGCCCGGGGCCGTGGTTCCTGGCTTCGGGGTAGCAGTTGATGCCCCTCCGGCGCTTTCTGATGCTCTCCAATTCGATGATTCGCTGCGGAGTGTGCCGAACGCACGGCACGATTCGCAGCAAACCCCCGAATCGGGTGTGCCCGGGCCCGGCGGCTTGGCCGGGAATGCGGCGGGTGCTGGTGCGGCTGGGCTTGCCGGGGCCGGCGGCTTGGCCGGGAATGCGGCGGGTGCTGGCGCGGCTGGGCCTGCCGATGCCTCGGACCCCCAGGCGACGCAGCCCTATGCTCCATCCAGTGCAGGGGTAGGGCTGGGCTCCTCGGTTGAGATCTCTTCCTCTGCCCGTTTCGGTGCTTCGCTGCGGAGTGTGCCGAACGCACGGCATGATTCGCAGCAAACCCCCGAATCGGGGGTGCCCGGGGCCGGCGGCCTGGCCGGGAACCCGGCGGGTGCTGGTGCGGCTGGGCTTGCAGGGAACAGCGGCCTGGCCGGGAATGCGGTGGGTGCTGGTGCGGCTGAGCTTGCCGGGAACACGGGGCGTGCCGGGAACCCGGCGGGTGCTGGTGCGGCTGGGCTTACCGGGAACACGGTGCTTGCCGCTGCCTCCGGCCCCCAGGCGACGCAGCCCGTTCCTCCATCCAGTGCAGGGGTAGGGGTGGGCACTGCTTCGGTGCTGTCGCCGGCCCTCCAATTCGACGGATCGCTGCACGACAGACGCTTCTTTGCGTCTAACCAGCAGGGAAGCGTCGAATCGGGCCCTCTCCAGGCAGTCCAAGTCACGCAGGCTTCACAAATTCCCCCGAACCTGCAGCCTGTACCCCCGCAGCTCAACACCATCCCAACCCAGCCGGCCATACCGACCCCGCCGGCTACCCCAACCCCGCTGGCTAGCGCACCCCAACCGGCCCTCGCACCCCAGCTCGCCGCACCACTTTTTTCGCTGGCATCGGCAGGACACGGGGAACACGTGATGACGTTGCGTGTTGCCCCGGACGACCTGGGACCCCTCACGGTCAGGGCTCACATCGACGCCGCGGGCGTGCGCATCGAACTGTTCGCACCCGGGGATGCCGGCAGGGACGCAGTGCGGCATGTCCTTCCGGAGCTCCGACGAAGTCTCGAGGACTCCGGCGCGAGCCTGAGCCTCTCCTCACAGAACAGCCCACCCGACGCCGGACGGGATCCCGGGCAAGGCAGCGGACGGGATCCCGGCCAAGGAACAGGGCACGGCTCAGGTCCCGGCAGCGGAACACGTGACCCGGACACCCGCACCCAAGGGCCCGGCGAACAAGGGCCCGGCGAACAAGGGACCCGCACCCAAGGCCCCAACGAGCAAGGGCCCGGCGAAGCGGGGCACGAAGGTGCCGATGCCCAACCACAGCTGCCACCCGGCGTCGTACACCGCCCGGGTAGCCCGAACCGCCTGGACATCCTGGCCTGACGAAGGAGACGAGCATGACAACCATTCCCGCAATCGCGGCCAACAACGGCGCAGCCCCGGGCAGCACCCCAAGGAGCCCGGTCAAGGCCATGGATTCGGAGGTCTTCATGTCTTTGCTGGTCACCCAGCTGAGGTACCAGGACCCCAGTGCCCCAATGGACACGAACCAGATGATGAGCCAGTCCGTGCAGCTCTCCATGATGGAGAAGATGACCGAGCTGACAGCCGGGTCCAAGGAGAGCTTCTCGCTGCAGATGCGAAGCGCTGCGGCGCAGATCATCGGAACCGAGGTGAGCTACACGCTCGCCGACGGCACCAAGGGCGCGGGCGTCGCCAGTGCGGTGTCGTTCGCCGACGGTGTACCCACCGTGACCGTGGGGCAGGCCAAAGTGCCCCTGGACCTGATCACCGGCATGACGGCACCAGCGCCCGTCGAGCCCAAGAAGACCACCTGATCCCCAAAAACACTTACCCCGAACCAAACCGAAGAAAGGCAACACCATGCTCCGTTCGCTGTACTCCGGAATTTCCGGCCTCCGAGCCCACCAGGCCATGCTCGACGTCACCGGCAACAACATCGCCAACGTGAACACCACCGGCTACAAGTCCTCGTCCGCCCAGTTCCAGGACACGCTTTCGCAGATGACGCAGGGCGCGGCGGGACCGCAGCAGAATGTGGGCGGTTCCAATCCTGCACAGATCGGTCTCGGAGTCCGGGTGGCTGGCGTGAGCACCAACTTCGGTCAGGGATCGTCGCAGAGCACCGGCCGCGGCACGGACCTGATGATTTCCGGTGAGGGCTTCTTTGTCACCGGCAAGGGCACCCAGCAGTACTACACCCGCGCGGGCAACTTCCAGATGGACGCTGCGGGCCGCTTGGTCAGTCCCGACGGCGGCATCCTCCAAGGCTGGACGGCCACCAACGGCGTGGTCAATCCGGGCGGGGCAACGGGGCCCATCACGTTGTCGCCGGGCACCACCGCGCCGGCAGTTGCGACGACGAACGCCACCCTCGGCGGCAACCTGCCTTCCGACGCCGCTGTGGGCACGTCCGTGGAGCGCCAGGTGAAGGTGTACGACGCCAACGGGGCGGAGCGCAGCCTTACCCTGACGTTCAGCCGTTCGGCCACTGGCTGGAATGTGGCCGGTGCGGACGCCAACGGAGCCAATGGAACGGGCACCTTGACCTTCGCCAACGGTGCTTTGACGTCCGGCGGGACGATGACGGTTGGTGGAATCACGGTGAACATGGGCGCGGTCACAGGCTTCGCGCAGATGAGTACCCTCTCCGTTACCGGCCAGAACGGCGCGGAAGCGGGCGAACTCGAGTCGTTCACGTTGGCTGGCGACGGTTCCCTGGTGGGGTCCTTCAGCAACGGTGCCAAGGAAGTCCTGGCACGCGTGGCCCTGGCGCGATTCACCAACCCCGAAGGCCTGGAGAAGGCCGGCGGCTCCGCGTACGTTGCCACGGCCAACTCGGGTGCCGCCCAGCTTGGGGTTGCCGGTGAAGGCGGTCTTGGCTCGCTGGCTTCGGGTTCGCTGGAGATGTCCAACGTGGACCTGTCGCAGGAGTTCACCAACCTGATTGTGGCCCAGCGTGGTTTCCAGGCGAACGCCCGCATCATCACCACCTCGGACGAGGTCCTGCAGGAACTGAGCAACCTGAAGCGCTAAGCAGATCCCGTCCTTGTCCGGATTCCAGCCGCGTAGTACGTGCGGATATTCGAACAAGGACGGGAGAGGGCTGCACGCAAGCTAACGCCCGGGCCGGTCCGGCCGACAGTAGGGGACAGCACCACTTCCAGCCACACCCTGACCAGAAACGGCCCATGATCGTTGTCACCCGCCTCAACGGCACACGCTTCGCCGTGAATCCGGACATCCTTGAACGGATCCACGAGAGTCCGGACACCCACTTGGTGACTCTCGACGGCGCCGCATACGTCGTGCGGGAATCGCTCGCCGAGGTGGTGGAGCTGATCGCGGATTACCGTGCCAGTGTCCTTCGCCGTGCCCAGGATCTTCCCGCACGCACAGGGTATCCGCTGAGCCTGGTCCGGTCGCCCGAGCCCGAGCCCGAGCCCGAGCCCGAGCCCGAGCCCGAGCCTGGCCCGGCCGACGCGCCGCAGCCCGCGCCGCAGCCCGCGCCGCAGCCCGGCCCGGCCGACGCGCCGCAGCCGAACAACCACCCGAACGGAATGTAGTCGATGACAATTCTTGGCCTGCTGCTGGCCTTCGCATCCGTGGTGGCCATGGTCACCCTGGAGCACGCGAACCTCATGTCGCTGCTCCTGCCGGCACCAATGATCCTGGTTTTCGGCGCCACCATCGCGGTGGGCCTGGCAGGGAACACGCTCGCGGATGTCATCAAGGCCTTCAAGGACGTTCCCAAGGCCTTCCTCGGCAAACCCGCCAAGCCCACGGAGAGCATCGACGAGTTGGTCCGCCTCGCCGAGAAGGCCCGAAGCGAGGGCCTCCTTTCCTTGGAGGAGGAGGCCAACAACGCCAAGGATCCGTTCCTGCAGCGCTCCCTCCAGAACATCGCCGACGGGACGGACGCAGAGGAATTGCGCCTGCTCATGGAGGACGAAATCGACACCAAAATGCGTGCTGACCACGTGTCGTCCAAGTTCTTCGCGGCCCTGGGCGGGTACGCGCCCACTATCGGCATCATTGGCACGGTGGTCTCCTTGACGCACGTCCTGGAGAACCTCTCCTCGCCCGACCATTTGGGGCCGATGATCGCGGCAGCCTTCGTTGCCACCCTCTGGGGCCTGCTGTCCGCGAACTTCATCTGGCTGCCGTTGAGTGCCAAGCTCAAGCGCCTGTCCGAGCTGGAAATCGAGCGCATGACGCTCCTCATGGAGGGCCTGCTTGCTGTGCAGAACGGCACCCAGCCGCTGCTTCTGGCCGAACGGCTCCGGGCCATGGCGCCCGCAGGGGCCAAGGCCAAGTCCAAAGACGGAAAAGCGGACGACGGCGGCAAGTCCGGTAAGTTGCCGGCGTCCAAGGCAGCATGAGGTCCCGGAGGAGGCGGGGTGCCCAGCCCGAGGAGCACCACGTCGACGAACGCTGGATGGCTTCCTACATGGACATGGTCACGGTGCTGATGTGCATGTTCATTGTCCTGTTCGCCATGTCCTCGGTGGATCAGGATAAGTTCGAGAAGCTGCGCAATTCGCTGGCCACGGGCTTCGGCACCCAGATCAGCCAGAAAGTGGACACGGCTACTGGCGTTGTGGTCCCCGCGGAGCTCGCTGCTTCCGACGGCGAGGGTTTTTCGGCACTGGATTTGGCCATCAAGGAAGCCGATAAGCTCACTGCCCTTGAGCACGAAATGAAAGCCAAACTCGATGCCCAGGGCCTTGGCGCGAACGTGCAGTTCGACGTCGGCGAGCGGGGACTGTCCGTGAAACTGGTGGGCTCCCAGACGTTCTTCCAACCGGACATGCCGGACCTGACCAACCGCGCCCTCGAGATCCTGAAGACCATCGCACCCACCGTGGTGGGCTCCGGGCTTGAAGTCATGGTGGAGGGCCACGCAGCCAAGGGAATCACGGCCTATGCATCCACGTGGGAGCTGTCGGCTGCCCGTTCCGTCAACGTCCTGAGGTACTTCGTGGACGACGCCGGCATGCCGCCTGGCCGGATCGGCGCGGTGGCTTTTGGTGCCGCGCGCCAGGTGACGGACGATTCCACCGAGGAACTCATGGAGTTGAACCGGCGCGTTGACGTGGTGTTGTTGTCCTCCAGCCCGGAGGATGTCCGCGCGCTGATTCCCGGCGCGATCGAAGCCCAGACCAAGGAATCGGCGGCCGCCGCGAAAGCCGCGAAGTAACCGCGGAATAGTCGTAGCGGGAAACGTCTTACGCGCTTCTCCGACGTGCCGATAGTGCCGTCCGTGGGAGAACAGGAAGATCGCGCGGCGGTACGCCAGCGCACCGTAGAGGTCTACGACTTCCGTCGACCCACCACTTTGCCGCGCCAGCATAGCCGGGTCCTGGAAGTTGCTTTCGAAACCTTCGCCCGGCAGTGGGGTACGCAGCTCACAGCCAAGGTGCGGTTGAAGTCCACGGCCACGCTGGAACAGCTGAGCATGCAGAGCTACGACGAATACTCTGCCTCCCTCCCTTCGGTCACGTCCATGGTGCTCTGCAGGATTGATGGCAGCGAATCCCGCCTGGTCATCCAGTTCCCCGCTACGGCCGCCCTGTCGTGGCTGAGCCGGATGCTCGGGGGTTCAACGGAAACCGCAGTGCCGGAGCGGAAGTTCACCCAGATCGAGCACGCCCTGGTTTCCCGGATGGTGGAGGAAGCGCTGGAAGACCTCCGGTACTCGTTGGGCAACCTCCTGACGCAGGCCGTGACGATGGACGGCATCCAGTACAACTCCCAGTTCGCGCAGGCGGCCGCCCCCTCCGAGCTTATGATCGTGGCGTCCTTCAACGTCAACGTGGGGGAAACCCAGTGCGCGGCCACCTTGGCAGTTCCTGCCGACGTGCTGCTGTCCAGACTCGGCGATGTAAACCCCATGGTTCACAGCGTCGACAACGAAGCACTGGTCCGCACCCAGCTGGCGCAGGTACCGGTGGATGTGGCCGTACAGTTGACCGCCGCACCGGTGACGCCCGCGCAAATCCTGGGTCTCGCCGTCGGAGATGTCCTGCCGCTGCCGCACCTTGAAAACCGTCCGTTCGATGTCACCATCAACGGCACCCGCCTGGCCACCGCCGCGGCCGCCCGCAACGGCTC
This sequence comes from Paenarthrobacter sp. CAP02, assembly GCF_040137855.1. Classification (NCBI taxonomy): domain Bacteria; kingdom Bacillati; phylum Actinomycetota; class Actinomycetes; order Micrococcales; family Micrococcaceae; genus Paenarthrobacter; species Paenarthrobacter sp. CAP02. The sequence continues at coordinate 83,385 of NZ_JBEEII010000015.1, forward strand.
CCGCGCCGCCGCAGTCATCGTCACAACCGAGGAGCATCAGCGATGAGCAACATTTTGACCCTGCAGGCGGCTGCTGCCGAGCGCCTCGCGCTGCACCTGCCCAGCGCATCCACCCTCCGTGTTGCCGGCATCGTTCCGGCGCAGGACGCCGCCGCCTATGCTTCTCCGGCCGTCACTGCCACGTTTGTTGGAGCCCTGACGGCCGATTTCGCGCTGCTGCTGGTGGACCGGTCGTTCCTTGCCGCCGCCGGCGGTGCCGGGCTGGGTGGTGCGGTCCAGCATGCCGTGCAGGCCGCCGACGTTCTGCGTCCCGCCCTGGAACAGGCCGCGTCAGCGTTCGACGCCGGCGTGCTGGGTGAGGTGCGCGAGGAGGACTCAGCCGCGCTGCTCTCGGACCCCGATACTGCGGTTTTTGAACTGAACGACGGCGGTGCCCCCTTCGGCTGGTTCGCTGTCCGTGTGCGGGACAACGCTACTGGCACTGATGCCGGTGCCCGTGGACAAGGTAACGAGCTGGCTGCCCGCTTGGGCCTGATCAGCAGTGTTGAGATGGCGTTGACCGTGGAGATCGGCCGTACCCGGATGTCAGTGCGGGACGCCCTGGCACTCGAGCCCGGGAAGGTCATTGAACTGGACCGGTCAGCCGGTGCACCGGCAGATGTGCTGCTGAACGGCAGGCTGATCGCCCACGGCGAAGTTGTAGTGGTGGACCAGGACTATGCAGTGCGCATCACCCGCATCCTGGACGGGTCCGAGGGAACACTGTAGATGGACACAATGATCCTCGGGCTGCGGGTGCTCGTGGCCCTCGGCGCCGTGCTGGGCTTCATCTGGCTGGTGCAGAAGCGCCTCGGCAAGGGCAAAGGCCGCCGGCGCGCGGATGCCGCGCTGACGGTCGTGAGCCGTCAGGTGGTAGGCCAGAAAGCGTCGGTGGTGGTGGTCGACGCCGGGGACAAGCGTTTCCTGTTGGGCGTCACCGAGCACGCGGTGACAGTGCTCCACAGCGGTGACACGCCTGCCATGGCGCCGGAGCCGGGGGAAGCAGCGGGAGCCCAGCCGGCTGGGAGCTTCGCGGAGCTGTTCCGGCAGGCATCTGGTCGCCCCCAGCCTGAACTTCGGCCCCAGCCTGAACTTCGGCCCCAGCCGATCACTGGGTCGCTTCCCGAGCCGGTCACGGACTCGCTCCCTGTGCTTCGGCGTCGGAGCGAACTCCACCGTCGAGGCCAGATGCCGGAGCACCCCATGCATGGCTCCATCCTGTCCGCTTCCACTTGGCGGCAAGCCTCGGATGCCATCCGGGGACGCCGCAATTGATCCGAACTGCTGGGTTCGGCCTGCATGGCCGGCCATTTCCTGCCGCACGCCGGCGCGCCCTGCCGCAGCTGCTCACTGCTGCGGCCGTCGTGTTGTTCACGGGCGTTCTGCTGTTGCTCGGTATGGCAGCCGCCCAGGCGACTCCCATCGATCCCACGCAGCCCACAGCACCGACCCCGCCCGCTGCGCCCGGCTCCGGGAACGTCAGCATCGACATCAACGGCCTGGATGGGACGCCCTCCACGGCGGTCGTAACGCTGATCGGGATCACGCTGCTTTCCGTAGCCCCCGCGCTGCTGCTCATGATGACATCCTTCACCAAGATTTTCGTGGTGCTGGCCATGACCCGGAACGCCCTGTCCTTACCGGCTATCCCGCCCAACCAGGTCCTGGCCGGACTCGCGCTGTTCCTCTCCTTGTTCGTCATGTGGCCCGTCGTCTCGGACATCAATACAGCGGCCGTGCAGCCATACCTGAACGGCGGGCTGGACTTCAACGGTGCAATGTCCGCGGGTTGGTCTCCGCTCCAGCACTTCATGCTGGCCCACACACGGGAAGAGGACATCGCGCTGATGACCCGGGCCGCGAAGATGGACAACCCCGCCAACCCTGAAGCCGTGCCGTTCCAGACACTGGTTCCGGCCTTCATGATTTCGGAACTGCGTGCCGCGTTCATTATCGGCTTCGTTATTTTCATCCCCTTCCTGGTCATCGACCTCGTGGTATCCGCTGCGCTCATGTCCATGGGCATGATGATGCTTCCTCCGGTGATGATCTCGCTGCCGTTCAAGATCCTTTTGTTTGTCTTGGTGGACGGTTGGGGACTGGTCATCACGTCCCTGATCCAGAGCTATTCGAGCGGCTGATGGATACCAATGCAGTCCTGGACATCTGCCTCCAGGCCATGATCGTCGCAGCCAAGCTCGCCGCACCCACATTGGTTACCGCACTGGTGGTGGGACTGGCGATTTCGCTCCTGCAGTCCATCACGCAGTTGCAGGAAGCAACGTTGTCATTCGTCCCCAAGGCTGTTGCAGTAGCGATCGCCTTGGTGGTCTGTGGGCACTGGATGATTTCGGAAATGGTGGCTTTCACCAATGAGCTGTTCGCCCGCATTCCCGGCCTGATCAGCGGAGCGTGAGGTGGACATCCCCGTCGACCAGTCGTGGATCCAGGTCCTCTTGCTGGCATCGGTTCGCATGACAGCCTTTTTGGTGGTCGCTCCGCCGTTCGCCCACCACGCCATCCCGGCCCGCATCAAAGCCATGCTCGGGATCGGGTTGGGGCTGGCCGTTTCCCAACGGCTCTCGTCCGGAGCCGTCCCTTCTGACACAGCAGGTTTCGTCATGGCTGTGGTCCTGGAACTGGTCACCGGCCTGGTCCTGGGCTTCCTGGTCATGGTGATCTTCGCAGCCATCCAGTCCGCCGGCAGCCTGGTGGACCTCTTCAGCGGTTTCCAAATGGCACAGGCGTTCGACCCACAGATGATGGTCAATGGTGCCCAGTTCACCCGGCTCCTTCAAATGGCGGCCCTTGCGCTCCTTTTCGCCTCGGACGGTTACCAGATGGTCCTTGGCGGCCTCATGGGAAGTTTCAATGCGTTGCCCCTGGCGGGTGGCATCGATCTCAGCCGTCCCATCGAGGCCCTGATCGGCGCCGTCACCGGCATGTTCCTCGCCGCCGTGCAGATCGCCGGTCCGCTCCTGGTGGTCCTGGTGCTCGCTGACGTCGGGCTCGGACTCCTCACCCGCGTGGCCCCGGCCCTCAACGCCTTTTCCCTCGGCTTTCCGCTCAAGATCTTCATCACGCTGGCGCTGGCAGGATTCCTGTTCCTGGCGTTGCCCCGGCTCGTTTCCACCCTTGCCGAGCAGGCAGCCAATACTCTGATGGGGGTGGGCTAGTGGCGGATTCACAAGAGAAGACCGAACAAGCCACCGACAAACGCATGCGCGAAGTCCGGGAAAAGGGGCAACTGTCCCGTTCCCAGGACCTCATGGCCTGGCTGGCAGTGGGGGCCGCCGCGGCGATGCTCCCGGCAACCATCGATCACGCCACAAACGCGGCCGTCGACCAGCTCTTCACCGTGAAAAGCGTCATCGCGCAGCCTGATCCCGCGAAAGCCGTTGCTGCACTGGAAGCAGGGCTGGGGTCCCTCGCCGGAATCCTGGGGCCGTTGCTCATGGTTGTCACCGTGGTGGTGCTGGCAGGCTCGGCCCTGCAGGGTGGCATCCGCTTCAAGAAGTTCCGGGCCGAGTTTGAGCATTTCAACCTGCTCGCCGGTTTCAAACGCATGTTCGGCGGCCAGGCACTATGGGGAGGCGTCAAAGCGCTGCTGAAGACCGCCGTCGTGGGTCTTGTCCTTTACGCCGTGGTGCAGGGACTGATGCCGGTGCTGTTGACCGCCGGCGGGCTTCCGGTTGCCGGGATATTGGCAGCGGCTGCGGGGGGAATTGGCGCGCTCATCCAGTTCGCCGTCGCCGCAGGGCTGGTGCTGGCAGCGGCGGACATCTTCGTGGTGATGCGCCGCAACCGCAAGAAAACGCGGATGTCCAAGAAGGAAGTCCAGGACGAGAACAAAAGCACCGACGGCGACCCCCTCATCAAATCCCAACGGCGTTCACGCCAGCTCAGCATGAGCCGCAACCGCATGATCGGCGCCATTGGGGACGCGGACGTCGTGCTGGTCAACCCGACGCACGTGGCAGTTGCGTTGAAGTACGACGCCGGTAAATCGGCACCGCGCGTCGTGGCAAAAGGCTCAGGGCTGATCGCTGCCCGCATCAGGGAGGAAGCCGAAGCCAAGGGTGTGCCCATGGTCCAGGACATCCCCCTGGCGCGGGCCCTGCACTCGGCCTGCGAGTTGGGCCAGGAGATCCCGGTTGAGCTGTACCGCTCGGTCGCCGGAGTGTTGGCCTTTGTGATGTCGCTGAAGAAACGCGGAACTGCACGGGGAATCCATCAGATGAAAGAAAGTATGCAGGCATGAAGAACAACAAGTTCGCCCGGCTTTCCGTGCCGGTTGGCATCGTAGGAATTGTGCTGCTGCTGGTTGTTCCGCTGCCGGCCGCGCTGCTGGACTTCCTGATCGTGTGCAACATCCTCCTGGCGTTGCTGATCCTGCTGACCAGCATGTTCGTGAAGAAGCCCCTGGACTTCTCCGTCTTCCCGTCGCTGCTGCTCGTGGCTACGCTCTTTCGGCTGGGACTCAACGTTGCGTCCACCCGGTTGGTACTGGGCCAGGGGTTCGCGGGCCAGGTCATCGAGGCGTTCGGCAAGGTCACGGTTGGTGGCTCGCTGATCATCGGCGCCGTGGTGTTCCTGATCCTGGTGGTCATCCAGTTCGTGGTGGTCACCAAGGGTGCCGAACGTGTTGCCGAGGTGGGCGCGCGCTTCACCCTGGATGCCATGCCTGGCAAGCAGATGGCCATCGACGCGGACCTCAACGCCGGACTCATCACCGACGCCGAAGCCCGGAAGCGGCGTGCCGAAGTGTCCGCTGAAGCCGACTTTTACGGCGCCATGGATGGTGCTTCGAAGTTCGTCAAGGGTGATGCCATCGCGGGCATCATCATTATCATCATCAACTTCGTGGGCGGAATCGCCATTGGCGTGCTGCAGCGCGGCATGGATGCCGGCGATGCCCTGAACACCTACGGTCTCCTGACCATGGGCGATGGCTTGGTCACCCAGATTCCTGCACTGCTTATGGCCGTCTCCACCGGCATGATCGTCACCCGGTCCAATGCCGAAGAAGACATGGGCCGCACGGCTTCTTCGCAGCTCATGCAATCACCCAACGCCCTGCTGATCGCAGGACTGGCCGCCGGCAGCATGGCCCTCATTCCCGGCATGCCCATCCTTCCGTTCGTGGTGGTGGGCGCGCTGCTGGTCCTCGCTTCCAGGCGCGTAGCCAGCGCACAAAAACTCCAGGCCGAAACGCAGGAGGCAGAGAACGCAGCAGCTTTGACCGGGGAGGAGGACCCCAACGAGCGGCTCATGGAAGACATGCGCGTCCACCCTGTGGAGATCCTGCTCGCACCGGACCTTGTGGACATTGTTTCCGGTGCCTCCGATGACCTGCTGGCGCGGGTACGCTCCCTCCGGCACAAGATCGCCATGGAACTGGGGCTCGTGGTCCCGCCCGTCCGTACACGCGACGCGATGGACCTGCCGCCCTCCACCTACGCCATCCGCATCGCCGGCGTCGAGGCTGGAAGGGGAGTGGCGCCGTCGGGCAAGCTGCTTGCCTTGGGCGAATTCCTGGACGCGTTGCCGGGCACCGCAACCGTGGAACCGGTGTTCGGTCTCTCCGGCAAATGGGTTCCCACGGAAATGCGGCACAGCGCCGAAATGACCGGTGCCACGGTCATTGACCGGGTCTCCGTCCTGGTCACGCACCTGTCTTCGATCATCACCGCAAACGCGGCCCGGCTCCTGACCCGCGAAGACGTACGGGTGCTCACCGAAGGGGTCCGCAAACAAAGCCCTTCCGCCGTTGAAGAACTTACGCCTGCCCTGCTTTCCCTGGCCGAAATCCAGCGCGTGCTCCAAGGACTCCTCGAAGAGCAGGTCCCCATCAACGACCTCCCGCGGATCTACGAAGCGCTGGCGCTGCGGGCCAAGGTTTCCACCGACCCGGAATCGCTGGTGGAATCCGCCCGGCACGCGCTGGGTCCTGTGCTTGCGGACAGGTACATGGACGGGGCGGTCCTGAACGTGATCATGATCGATCCGTTGTTGGAGCAGTCCATGTTGGAGGACATGCGTCCAGGCGAAGGCGGCACCCAGATTGTCATGGGCCAGGCGAAATTGGACAGCGTCCTGAACTCCCTGAAGTCCGCTGCCGACGGAGCCGCTGCTGCCGGCCGGGAAGCCGTGCTTGTGTGTGCACCAACCCTGCGTCCGGCGATCCGGCGGCTCGTCGCAGCCCCCGATGGCGGTGTCCCCGTGCTCTCGTATCGCGAAGTGACCTCCGCCAACATCCGTATCGAGACAGTGGGGGTGGTCCGCCATGCAGAAGCGCTACAAGCTTAGCGGTGCGTCGCTTGAAGCCATTCGCGCCAAAGCACTCAAGCAGTACGGACCCGGCGCGCGCATCGTATCGGCCGAGAAGGTCACCAATCCGGGCATCGTGGGATTGTTCGCCGCAGCCAGGTTTGAAGCCACAGTGGAAGTGTCGGACCTCCCGGAACCCGCAGGCCAGCAGGCGCCGCTGACTCCCCGCCTTGTTGAGCCAGGTCCCGTTCACGAGCTCCACGGGCCAGCCATCGCGGCACTCCTGGAGCGAGCCGACGCCGCCGAACTCGAGATGCACCAGCCCACCCCCGCACCCGTCTCCACCGCATCCCCGGACTTCGCGGGCCTGCTGGAACAACTGGGCAAGGAACTCCAACCGGCCGGGCCGTCCCCCTCCGTGCCGGCTTTGGCGACCCTGCCGCCGTCGGCCGCTGAACCCGTACGTAAGGTTCCGCAGCCCATGACGGGCGACGGTAACCTCATCGTCCTCCTGGGCCTCGGCGACGATGCGCTTGGACCGGCCCTGGAAATGTCCATAGCCGCCGGAGGCTCGGATGTCCGCACCGCGGGCAGGCTCACCGCCTTCGGCCACCTTCACGTCCAAGGAAGGCAAGGCACGACGGCGGCACGCGCCCAGGCCGTCCTCACCGGCCAGACCGTGGTGGTTGCGTTCGGGCTCGGACGCCCGGGGGACGTGCCATCACATGGCGCGGACATCTCCCTCCTGGCCGCCGACCAAATGTGGGTGGTGGTCGACGCCCGGCACAAAGCGGAAGACACCCAGGCCTGGGTACAGGCACTCCAGCGTGTCGTGGCAGGGGAGTCCTTGGGTGTTGACGCGCTCGCCGTCATCGGCGCCTCGGAAACCGCGAGTCCGCAAACGGTGGATACGCTGGACATTCCTGTCGGTTGGGTGGATGGCAAACCCGCCACCGCACCCGTCCTCGGAAAGGTAAATTGAAAGCATGCTGGTACTGACGCGTAAGCCGGGCGAAAAGATCATGATCGGGGACGAAATTGTCATCACCGTCATGGAAGGGCGCGGCGACGGCGTCCGGATCGGAATCGAGGCTCCCCGCGGAGTGTCCATCCAGCGCAGCGAGGTGGTGGAAGCCATCGCCGCAGCCAACCTGGCAGCAACCCAGGCCGGCCCCGACGCCGAAGAACTCCTGGCGGCCCTCCGCCCGCCTGCCCCCAAAGCCTGACCCTCTCTCACATCCCGCCCTATTGGGCCGGACGCTCGCTCACGTCCCGCCCGGTTGTAGCGGACGCTCTCTCACGTTCCGCCCTGTTGGGCCGGACGCTCTCTCACGTTCCGCCCTGATGTAGCGGACGCTCTCTCACGTTCCGCCGTGTTGGGCCGGACGCTCTCTCACGTTCCGCCGTGTTGGGCGTGACGCTCTCTCACGTTCCGCCGTGTTGGGCGTGACGCTCTCTCACGTTCCGCCCTGATGTAGCGGACGCTCTCTCACGTTCCGTCCTGTTGTAGCGGACGCTCTCTCACGTTCCGCCGTGTTGGGCGTGACGCTCTCTCACGTCCCGCCTGTTTGGCAGGGACGCTCTCTCACGTCCCGCCTG
>NZ_JBEEII010000016.1:0-79832 GCF_040137855.1 Paenarthrobacter sp. CAP02
CGCCCACCTCGCGCGAGGTGGGCGGCCGCCGTCGTTACTGGCTTGGTACTAGTTAGCCGGGTAGTTGCGCTCCGGCTCCCCTGTGTAGAGCTGCCGCGGACGGCCGATCTTGGTCTGGGGATCGTTGATCATTTCGCGCCACTGGGCAATCCAGCCCGGGAGGCGGCCGATGGCGAACAGAACAGTGAACATCTTCTCCGGGAAACCCATGGCCTTGTAGATCAGGCCGGTGTAGAAGTCGACGTTCGGGTACAGCTTGCGCTGGATGAAGTAGTCATCCGCAAGGGCCTTCTCTTCAAGGCGCATGGCGATGTCCAGGAGTTCGTCGTTGCCGCCGAGCTTGCCAAGGACTTCGTGTGCCGTTGCCTTGATGATCTTGGCGCGGGGGTCGTAGTTCTTGTAGACACGGTGTCCGAAGCCCATGAGGCGGACGCCGTCTTCCTTGTTCTTGACCTTTTCCATGTAATCCTCGGGCTTGATGCCGTCGGCCTGGATCTGGCGGAGCATCTTCAGCACGGCCTCGTTGGCACCACCGTGGGCGGGACCGAAGAGGGCGTTGATGCCGGCGGACACCGAGGCGAAGAGGTTCGCGTTGGACGAACCCACCAGGCGCACGGTGGACGTGGAACAGTTCTGCTCGTGGTCGGCGTGCAGGATGAGCAGGAGGTCCAGGGCCTTGACGACCACCGGGTCCATTTCATACTGCTCGGCCGGAAGGCCGAAGCTCAGGCGCAGGAAGTTCTCCACCAGGTTCATGGAGTTGTCCGGGTACAGCATCGGCTGGCCGATGGACTTCTTGTGCGCGTAGGCAGCGATGACCGGGAGCTTGGCCATGAGCCGGATGGTGGAAACTTCCACGTGCTCCGCGTTGAAGGGATCCAGCGAGTCCTGGTAGAACGTGGACAGCGCGGAAACGGCCGAGGAAAGCACCGGCATGGGGTGGGCGTCGCGCGGGAACCCGCCGAAGAAACCCTTGAGTTCTTCGTGCAGGAGCGTGTGGCGGCGGATCTTCTGGTCGAACTCTTCCAGCTCCGTGGGGGTGGGAAGGTTGCCGTAGATCAGCAGGTAGGAAACTTCGAGGAAGCTCGAGTGCTGCGCGAGCTGCTCGATGGGGTAACCGCGGTAGCGCAGGATGCCTGCGTCGCCGTCGATGTACGTGATGGCCGAGGTGGTGGCCGCTGTGTTCATGAAGCCGGGGTCATAGGCAACGGCGCCCGTCTGCTTCAGCAGCTTGGAAACGTCGTAGCCTTCGTTTCCTTCTACAACCTTGATACGCGGCAGTTCGAGTTCGCCGCCGGCATGGCGCAGTGTCGCGCTGGTGGTCTCAGTCATGGAGTCCCCTTCATGAGGCCTTTGGGCCTCTATCGAACGCTTGTCCAACCAACTTCTGGTGCCGCCGCCTTCGGCCCTACTGTTGCAGGGCTCCAACGGCCGAAGTGCTTTCTTAGTGAAGGCCACCATTGATAGTCAGTTAAAAAGCTACCGCCAGTAACCCCACGGAACTAATCCGTGCCTTCCGGTTACTGGCGGAATAGCGCCATAAGTGGCGCAAGTCACAGCTTTGTTATGAGCCTGTACCCAAGCGCTCGACGGCGGCATCAATACGTTCGTCGCTGCCCGTGAGCGCTACACGGATAAAGCCATTTCCAGCGTCTCCGTAGAAAACACCCGGCCCCACCACGATGCCCAGCTCCGCGAACCGCGCCACGGTGTCCCACGTTGGTTCTCCAGCAGTGGACCACAGGTACAGTCCGGCCTTGGATTCCTGGATCTGCAAACCGAACTTCTCCAGCGCCGGGACCAGCCTTTCGCGGCGGCCACGGTACAGATCTTTTTGGGCCAGGACATGGCCGGCATCCCCCAGTGCCACCCGCATGGCTTCCTGGACAGGATAGGGAACGATCATGCCGGCGTGCTTCCGGCTGTTCACCAGATTGGCCATGATGGCGGAGTCGCCGGCGACAAAGGCCGCACGGTACCCGGCAAGGTTCGACTGCTTGCTCAAGGAGTAGACACACAGCAAACCGTCCGTGGAACCGCCGGTAACACGGGGATCCAGGATGCTCGGTACAGCCTCTCCCCCGCGCTGGGCGTCCCATTCGCCCCAGCCGAGTTCGGCATAGCACTCATCGGACGCCACCACGGCACCAATCTCGCGGGCCTGTGCCACGAGCCGGCGCAGCGACTCAACGTCGCGGACGCTTCCGGTGGGGTTGCCGGGCGAATTGATCCAGATCAGCCGTACCTTCGCACGGGTGGCGGGGTCCAGTGCATCGAGGTCATCCGCGGCAACCGCCGTGGCGCCGGCCAGCGAGGCTCCAATGTCATAGGTCGGGTAAGCAACCGTAGGGCGCATAACGACATCCCCGGTGCCCAAACCGAGGAGGAACGGCAGCCAGGCCACCAACTCCTTCGAGCCCACCGTCGGCATGACATCCTTCGGATCCAGCCCCGGTACGCCGCGCCTGGCCGCGAACCAGTCCACTACAGCTTGGCGAAGTGCCTCAGTGCCGTGGACTGTCGGATAGCCATGCGCGTCCGATGCGTTGGCAAGGGCCTCACGAATCAAGCCAGGAGTGGGATCCACCGGCGTGCCGATGGAGAGATTCACCACGCCACCAGGGTGCTTGGAGGCGGTGGCAACGTAGGGCGCCATGGCCTCCCACGGGTAGTCAGGCAGGTTCAGGCCGAAAGCCGGCGCCGCGGAAATCAACGAAACTACCGCCCTTAGTGGTCTTGGTTCTGCGGGGGCAGTGCGGCAATGAAGGGGTGGTCCTTGCCCGTGTTGCCCACCTTGGCGGCGCCACCCGGCGAACCGAGGTCGTCGAAGAACTCAACATTTGCCTTGTAGTAGTCGGCCCACTCTTCGGGGGTGTCATCCTCGTAGTAGATGGCCTCAACAGGGCATACAGGTTCACAGGCACCACAGTCGACGCATTCATCGGGGTGGATATAGAGGGAACGCTCACCTTCGTAAATGCAGTCGACAGGGCATTCTTCAATACATGCCTTGTCCTTGACATCCACACACGGCTGCGCGATTACGTACGTCACGTCCCAGACCTCTCCACAGTTTGTCCCGGTGATGACCGGGGTAATACGGCCGGCATCATGCCGGGCACTCAACTTCCGAGCCTATTATCCAACAGTGCGCCGACGCCAACCTAGCCCGCGTCTTAGTATGAATCCGTGACTTCGCCGCATTTGCCACCCGGACAGTTCCTTCGCAGCGCAGAGCCGGGAATCCGGGTCGTGGTGCGCTACAGGATCGAAGACGGCTTAACGGACGCGCTGGGCTACGTATTGAGAAGCAGCGACAGCAGCTGCACCGTGCGGACCCGGACGTCCGACGTCGAGATTCCCCTGGCGATGGTCATCGCCGCGAAAGAGGTTCCGCCGCCACCGCCGCGGCGGGCTTCCCGAATCGCAGGCGACTGACAACCACCAGCATGATCATTGTCACTGCGCCGATGCCGAAGACCCACACGTTTCCGACGGCGTCGCCCAGGACCAGTTGCTTGGCCGCGCCCGCCGACGACAGGACGCCGACGGCGGCATAGCTCACCACACCGGCTACCGCCGTCGGGGCTATCGAGCGTGTCCAGGCGGCCAGCCACAGCTGCACGGACGCCAGAAGCACCAAGGCCGCGGCGACTCCCCACGGGACTTCGACGCCGGACCAGAGCGCGCTTTGACGGTGCAGGGCGGTTCCTGCCGCGGCAACGAAAAGAGCCGCCGGGACGGCCGTGGCAATGCCACGGGCCGCACCGGCGACTCCTCTCTTCATTCAGCTGTTCCTGGCTGGTTCAGGCCAGTACAGGCTAGGACTTGGCGCGGGCGCGGTTGGCCTTCGCGCGCTCGTTGGAGTCCAGGATGACCTTACGGATACGGATGGCATCCGGGGTGACCTCGACGCACTCGTCTTCACGGGCGAATTCGAGGGACTCTTCGAGGGTGAGGTCGCGCGGCGGCGTCAGGTTCTCGAAGGTGTCGGAGGAAGCCGCACGCATGTTGGTGAGCTTCTTTTCCTTGGTGATGTTGACGTCCATGTCATCTGCGCGGGAGTTCTCGCCGACGATCATGCCTTCGTAAACCTCGGAGGTGGGCTTCACGAAGAAGGAACCGCGCTCCTGCAGGTTGATCATGGCGAACGGGGTAACAACACCGGCGCGGTCGGCGATCATGGAACCGTTGGTGCGGTACTCGATCGGGCCGGCCCACGGCTCGTAGCCCTCGGAGATGGACGCGGCGATACCGGCACCACGGGTGTCCGTGAGGAACTTGGTGCGGAAGCCAATGAGGCCACGTGCAGGCACGATGAACTCCATGCGGCACCAGCCCGTACCGTGGTTGGCCATGTTGGTCATGCGGCCCTTACGGGCTGCCATGAGCTGCGTAACAGCGCCAAGGTACTCTTCGGGCACGTCGATGGTCATGTGTTCCATCGGCTCGTGGACCTTGCCGTCGATGGTCTTGGTGACTACCTGCGGCTTGCCAACGGTGAGCTCGAAGCCTTCACGACGCATCTGCTCGACGAGGATGGCCAGTGCCAGCTCGCCACGGCCCTGGACTTCCCAGGCGTCGGGACGCTCGGTGGGGAGGACCTTGATGGAGACGTTACCGATCAGTTCCTTGTCCAGGCGATCCTTCACCTGGCGGGCCGTGACCTTGGCGCCCTTGACCTTGCCGGCCAGCGGCGAGGTGTTGATACCGATGGTCATGGAGATCGCGGGATCGTCCACGGTGATCAGCGGCAGCGGCTGCGGGTTCTCGGCATCCGTGAGGGTTTCACCGATGGTGATCTCCTCGATACCGGCCACAGCGACGATCTCGCCCGGACCAGCCGACTCGGCGGGGACGCGGGTGAGCGCCTGGGTTGCCAGGAGCTCGGTGATCTTCACGTTCTTGAGCTCGCCGTTGGCACGTGCCCAGGCAACGGTCTGGCCCTTGCGGAGCGTGCCGTTGTAGATGCGGAGCAGGGCGAGGCGGCCAAGGAACGGCGAGGCGTCCAGGTTGGTCACGTGGGCCTGCAGCACGCCGTCCGGGTTGTACGTCGGAGCCGGGATGTGCTCGATGATGGTCTTGAAGAGGGGCTCGAGGTCCTCGTTCTCCGGTGCCGAGCCGTTGGCGGGCTGGTCCAGGGATGCGCGGCCAACCTTGGCGGCAGCGTAAACAACGGGAACTTCGAGGACCTTGTCCAGGTCCAGGTCCGGAACTTCGTCCGCGAGGTCCGAAGCCAGGCCCAGGAGGAGGTCCATGGACTCATGGACAACCTCGTCGATGCGGGCGTCGGGACGGTCGGTCTTGTTGACCAGCAGGATGACGGGCAGGTGCGCTGCAAGGGCCTTGCGGAGCACGAAGCGGGTCTGGGGCAGCGGGCCCTCGGAGGAGTCGACCAGCAGGACGACGCCGTCAACCATGGACAGACCGCGCTCAACCTCGCCACCGAAGTCGGCGTGGCCGGGGGTGTCAATGACGTTGATGGTGATGGTCTCGCCATTGGACGACGGGCCGTTGTAGGCAACCGTGGTGTTCTTCGCGAGGATGGTGATGCCCTTTTCGCGCTCCAGGTCACCGGAGTCCATGACACGGTCCTCAACCTCACCATGGGAAGCGAAGGAGTTGGTCTGCTTGAGCATGGCGTCGACCAGGGTGGTCTTACCGTGGTCAACGTGTGCGACGATCGCGACGTTGCGCAGATCGCTCCGCGACGCAGTGTTGGTGATGGTTTCAGACATGCGTTAATGACTCGATTCAGTGGTGAAGTCAGCTGTTTGTATCCGCGCGCATACCTGATCGACTTGATCGGAACACACAGCGAAAAGACCCCGGGACACAGGGCACCTAAAGCAAGTCTAAACGCAGAAGCATTTATGCGCCTAAAAAGCAAGCCATCAGCGGCTGGGATGTGGCCTTGCTCACAGCACATCACTGTTCAGTAACCACACGTCCACTTGCTGGATTTTCCGGCGTTCGTGCCCCATGATTGCAGCAGAACCAGTGCCACACGGAGACCTACGATGCGCAAAGCCCCGGCAACGTTCCGCATGCTCGCACCATTGATCGCCGTCGGCGTTCTTTTGGTGGGCTGCGGACCGAACCAAACACCACCCGAAACCGTCTCAACGCGATCAGCCGCGCCCGGGCCGGCACAAACGTCCGCCGCGGAAAAACCCCTGCGGTCCGCGCCCTCCCCGACCGCACTGAACCTGCCTGTCGGTTCCCTGTACAAGAACCCCACGAACAACCGCAACGAACTGGTGCTGGCCGACGTACGCCACACGGCCGTACTGATCGGAGACTCGCAGGCCATGCCCAAGGACTCCTGGCCGCAGCAGGGCATTGCTGCCCTGGGATACAAGCTGCATGTCGTGGGCATGGGCGGCACGGGCTATGTTGCTTCGAACGGCAAGACGGGAAACTACATTGACGCACTCCAGCGTGGCGACTGGGTACTCCCCTATGGCGAGCCTCCCCTGATCGTCATCGAGGGCGGCGGCAACGACGCCACCCAGCGGGCAACGGACGCCCAGATCACCAGCAATGCTGAACGTCTGCTGGCGGCGCTGACCAAGCGCTACCCAGGCTCCAAACTCGCCATGATCGGTACTCTCGCCCGCGGTGCCAGTAACGGCGGCGCCCGACGCACCGAAGTGGACGCACTCGTAGGCAGGATCGCAGCAAAACACGGCATACCGTTCGTCAGCGCCGGCGACTGGCTCACCCGGTACAACGCCGTTGGAGATCTCCAGGACGGCGTCCATCTGAAACCCGCAGGACACGCCAAGCTGGGGGCCGTCCTGGCCCGTGAGCTCACCGCACTGGGCCTGACTGCGCGTCCTGACAGTGAAACCGGGACGCCGGCACAGTAGCGGCCTGCAGGCAGTTTAAACGGCAGGAGCCGGTGGTTTCCTTTGGGGAAACCACCGGCTCCTGCTATTTGCGGCTTTGTTGGAGTTCGACGCCGGGTCAGGCCACCTCGGGCGGCAGAAGCAGCGAACCACCGGGGATGGCATCCAGCAGGGCCTGGGTGTACGCCTCACGGGGGTTGTCGAAGACGTCGTCCGTGCTGCCCGTTTCCACCAGCTTGCCCTTCTGCATCACGCAGACGTGGTCCGCGATCTGCCGCACAACGGCGAGGTCGTGGGTGATGAACAGGTAGGTCAGGCCCAGGTTGTCCTGGAGCTCTGCCAACAGGTTCAGGACCTGGGCCTGCACCAGCACGTCCAAAGCGGAGACGGCCTCATCGCAGATGATCACTTCGGGGTCCAAGGCCAGTGCTCGCGCAATCGCAATGCGCTGGCGCTGACCGCCGGAGAGCTCATTCGGGTAGCGACGCATGGTCGACTGCGGCAAGGCCACCTGGTCCAGAAGCTCACGGACCTTCTTCTCCCGGCTGGCCTTGGTGCCGATCTTGTGAGTGCGCAACGGCTCTTCGATGGTCCGGAAGATGTTGTACATCGGATCGAGTGAGCCGTACGGGTCCTGGAAGATGGGCTGCACCCGGCGGCGGAACTTGAACAAGTCCCGGCTGTTCAGCGTGGAGGTGTCGACGCCGTCGAAAATGATCTTTCCGGACGTCGGTTCCAGCAGGTTCAGCACCATCTGGGCAACAGTGGACTTGCCCGAGCCGGACTCCCCCACAATCGCCGTGGTGGTACCGCGGCGAACGGAGAACGAGACTGAGTCAACAGCCGTGAAGTCAGTGGTCTTGCCAATACCTCCACGGAGCTTGAAGACCTTGGTCAGGTCCTCAACCTTCAGCACCTCCTCGGGAAGTGCCGACTCGACCACCACGGGTTCCGTGGGAGCCAGCAGCTCGTCGGACTCGACACCCTGTTCCTTGGCGACCTGGATACGGCGGGACGCCAGGGAGGGCGCTGAGGATACCAGTCGCTTGGTGTAAGGGTGCCGCGGGTTGCGGAGCAGCTCGAGGGACGGACCGGATTCCACAACCTGGCCCTTGTACATGACCACTACTTTGTCCGCCCGCTCGGCCGCCAGGCCGAGGTCGTGGGTGATGAGCAGAACGGCCGTACCCAGCTCGGACGTCATCTTGTCCAAGTGGTCCAGGATCTGGCGCTGGACCGTCACGTCAAGGGCCGACGTCGGCTCATCCGCGATCAGCAGGCGCGGCTGGCAGGAAAGGCCGATGGCGATCAGCGCGCGCTGGCGCATGCCGCCCGAGAACTCGTGCGGGTACTGCTTGGCGCGGCGGGCTGCGTCAGGCAGGCCGGCCTCGGACAATACCTTGGCAACGTCCTCGGGGCCGGACGGAAGACCGTTGGCTTTCAGGGTCTCCTTGACCTGGAAACCGATCTTCCACACCGGGTTGAGGTTGGACATCGGGTCCTGCGGCACCATCCCAATGGAATTGCCGCGGAGTTCGATCATCCGCTTCTCGCTCGCGTGGGCAATGTCTTCCCCGTCGAAGAGAATCTCGCCGGCAGCTACCCGGCCGTTCCCCGGCAGCAAGCCGATGGCGGCGAGGGCCGACGTCGACTTCCCCGAACCTGATTCGCCCACGATGGCCACAGTTTCACCGGGCATCACCGTGAGGTGGGCATTCCTGACGGCGTTGACCTCACCATTGCTGGTGGCGAAGTTGATCGCGAGGTTTTTGATCTCCAGCAGGGGACGCTCGGAGCCGGCGACTTCTTCCTTGATGTGAACTGAAGAGTTCATGGCTTCGCCTTTCATCGCTTACGCGCTTTGGGGTCGAGGGCATCACGCAGGGCATCGCCGAGCATGATGAAGCTCAAGACTGTAATCGACAGGGCAATAGCCGGGTAGAGCAAAGGCATCGGGTTTGATCGCAACGAAGCCTGCGCTGCCTGGATGTCGTTACCCCACGACATGACGCTCGGTGGGAGCCCGATACCAAGGAAGGACAACGTGGATTCGGCCACGATGAACGTGCCCAGCGAGATGGTTGCCACCACGATGATGGGAGCCAAGGAGTTGGGGAGCACGTGGCGCAACAACGAACGGAACTTGGAAACACCCAGCGAGCGGGCAGCGACCACAAAGTCGGCATTCCTGACTTCAATCACTGCGCCACGGGTGATGCGGGCAATCTGCGGCCAGCCGAAGACGATCAAAATCAGTACCAACGTCCACACCGTGCGGTTCGCACGGAAAACGGGCAGCTGCATCATGACAATGGCGCCGAGGATAAGCGGCAAGGCAAAGAAGATGTCCGTCAGGCGCGCCAGCAGGGCGTCAGCCCAGCCACCGTAATAACCGGCCAGCGCACCAATGATGCCGCCAAAAAGAACGACGCCGATGGTGGTGAACAGGCCAACAGTCACCGAGGAACGGGTGCCGAAGATGACGCGGGCATAAACGTCACAGCCCTGCTGGGTAAACCCGAGCGGGTGCCCGGAAGCGGGCCCGCCATCGGAGTTGGACAGCTGGCAGGCCTCGGACGTGGGATCGATCTGCGAGAACAGGCCCGGGAAGAGCGATACAACCACGACAGCCAGGATCATGATCGCCGAGATGATGAACAGCGGCTGCTTGCGCAGGTTCTTCCACGCTTCGCCCCAGAGGCTCGAAGGCGCGGAGTCTTCCTTGACCTTGTCGGTCGCCTGGAGGGGCGTTTCTTCAAGATCGGCAACGAAGTGCTCGATGTGGCGCGGGGCGGTGTCCTGCCCAGTGAGGTTATTTTCAGGAGTCATAACGGATCCTCGGATCAAGCCAGGCATACAGAAGGTCAACGAGCAGGTTGGAGAGACAGTAGATCAACACCAGCACTGTGACGATGCTGACCACGGTTGGGCCTTCACCGGACAGGACGGCACGATACAAACGGTTACCCACACCGGGGACGTTGAAGATGCCTTCCGTGACGATTGCTCCACCCATCAGTGTGCCGAGGTCGGCTCCCAGGAAGGTCACCACCGGGATGAGCGAGTTGCGGAGAATATGCACATTGATGACCCGGAAGCGGGACAGGCCCTTGGCCGTCGCGGTCCGGACGTAGTCGGCATTCATGTTCTCGATGACGCTGGTGCGGGTAAGCCGCAGAACGTAAGCGAATGACGCCAGGCCAAGAACGATGGCCGGCAGGATCAGGTCTTGAACCGTAGCCGCCGCACTGACCGTGGGTTTGGCCCACCCCAGTTGCACGCCAATGAAGAACTGCAGGATGAAGCCGAGCACGAAGATCGGGATACCAATGACGATCAGGGATGCGATCAACACGGTGCCGTCGAAAAGCTTGCCCTTGCGAAGACCTGCGACCAAGCCGAAGGCGATGCCGAAGACGGCTTCAAAAATCAGGGCCATGACGGCGAGGCGTGCTGTCACGGGGAAGACCTCGCCAAGTACGGCTGCGATCGGCCGGCCGGAGAAGTCCTGGCCGAGGTCGAACGTGAAGATGCTCTTGAGGTAGAGCAGGTATTGAACAATGAAGGGCTGGTCCAGGTTGTACTGGGCACGCAGCTTGGCCGCGACCGCTTCGTTGACGGGTTTGTCACCGAAGAGAGCAGCAATGGGGTCGCCAGGCAGGCTGAAGACCAGGAAATAAACCAGCAGTGTCGCTCCCAGGAATACGGGAATCAGCTGGAGGAATCGTTTAAGGATATAGGTGGCCATCAGCTCACCACACCCCGATCAGCAGGCACCCGGGGCTGGGGTGCAGCGGAGTTGTTCATCAAAGAACCTTTTCGTCTGATGTGCAAACGTTCCATGCCAAGGCAGTGTAGGCCTGCACAAGGACGCCCAACCAGAGTTGGGCGTCATTGATTTGCAACGAGATAAGGCGGCGGAGGTGCTCAACTGAGCACTTCCGCCGCCGAATCGCGCTTACTTGCCGGTGATGTTGTAGTAGAGCGGGACGCCGTCCCAGCCGTAGTCAACATTCGAGACGCCGGTGCTCCAGCCACCCTGTGCTACTTGGTACCACAGCGGGATGGCAGGCAGGTCCTTGAGAAGGATTTCCTGCGCCTTGTTCATTGCCTTATTGCCGTCGGAAACGCTCGGGGCGGACAGGCCATCGGAGATAGCCTTGTCGAACTCGGGGTTCGCGTAGCGGGCATCGTTGGAGCCTGCACCGGTCTTGTAGATCGGTCCGAGGAAGTTGTACAGCGACGGGTAGTCTGCCTGCCAGCCGGCACGGATCGAACCGGTCAGCTTCGCCGAGGTCGCGAGATCGCGGGCTTCCTTGAAGGTGGCGAACGGAAGGCCTTCGGCCTTGATGCCGAGGTTGTTCTTGAGCTGGTTGGTCATAGCCTCAACCCAAGCCTTGTGGCCACCCTTGTCAGCGTTGTATGCAACGGTGAAGACGGTGTTCGGATCCCACTTCTGGATGGCGTCTGCCTTGGCCCAGAGGTCCTTGGCCTTGGTGGCGTCGAACTTCAAGTTGTCAGAACCGGGGATGCTGTCGCTGTAACCGTCCAGGACGGGAGCGGTGAAGTCCTTGGCCGGCTGGCGACCGCCGCTGAAGATGACCTTGGTGATCTCATCGCGGTTGATGGCCATGGAGATGGCCTGGCGGCGCAGCTTGCCGGCTTCGCCACTCCACTCCGGAAGGTATTCCGGGATGGCAATGGTCTGGTTGCCCGCGTACGGCTTCTCGATGAAGCGATCGCCGAGGTCGGTCTTGAAGTTCTTCAGTGCGCTGGTGGGGATGGTCTGCAGGATGTCCAGGTTGTTGGACAGCAGGTCCTGGTATGCAGCGTCGTCGTTCTGGAAGATCTTGAACGTCACGCCGCCGTTCTTGGCCTTGCGCGGACCGTTGTAGTCGGCGTTCGGGACCAGCTGGATCTGCACGTTGTGCTGCCAGCCGTTCTCTGCCATCTTGTACGGGCCGTTGCCTACAGGCTTTTCGCCGTAGGTCTTGGGATCAGCAAGAGCTGCTGCCGGAACGGGCATGAAGGCCGTGTAACCGAGGCGCAGCGGCCAGTCAGACTCGGGCTGCTTGAGCTCAACGGTGAAGGTGGTGTCGTCAACGACCTTGAGGCCGGACATGGTCGCCACCGTGGAACCTTCGGCGCTGGTCTCGTCGTAACCCTTGATGCTTTCGAAGAACGTGGCGCTGAGCTGCGCGTTCTTTGCTGCTGCACCGAAGTTCCACGAGTCAACGAACGTCTTGGCCGTGATGGCTTCGCCGTTGGTGAACTTCTGGTCCTTCTTCAGCTTGATGGTGAAGTTCTTGGCGTCAGGCGCCTCGATGGACTCCGCCAGCTCGTTGACGGGCTTACCGGACGGGTCGTAGCTGACAAGGCCCGAGAAGATCAGCGTGGCAATCTTTCCACCGCCGACCTCGTTGATGTCTGCCGGCATGAGCGGGCGCTGCGGCTCAGAGCCGTCAGCAATGATGACCTTGTTGGGGTCGCCTGCGGATGAACCGGAGTTGTTGCTACCGCCGCCACCGCAACCGGTGGCTGCGAGGGCGATGATCGCCGCTACGCCTAGAGCTTTGGAAGTGCGCGAGAAACGCATTCCGCCTCCTATGAGTCGTGGAGTTGAGGAGGGGAAATTCGTGATTCCCCCCAGGCACAGGCACAGTTTCCTACTGTGACGTTGCCTACATGTGAGTGTAAGCCTACCCACATTGCGTCCGGATGTTGGGACTTGATGGCCAAACTGTAACCGTTCCGCAACCTCTACATGCCTAAACTGCCGGGAATTTCAAGTCAAACGCTACTCGGTGGTAGCATTCGCTGTCTGACAGCAGGACAGGAATGATCTTCGCCGGTGCCGGACTGGCGACCGACCGCCGTCGGGCGTGTAGTTAGGCTAAGGGAATGGCGACAGTTATCCTCGTGCGGCACGGACGCACCACAGCCAATGCCTCCGGACTCCTGGCCGGGCGGGCTCCCGGAGTCAGCCTCGACGCGATCGGGCGCGACCAGGCAGCCGTCACCGGAGACCGGCTTGCGTCGGTGCCATTGGTCGGGGTGGTGTCGAGCCCCCTTGAACGTTGCCGGCAGACTGCCGAACTCATCATTGACCGCCAGGCCATCAAGCCGTACTCCCCGATCGAACCTGCGCTCACCGAGTGTGATTACGGCCAGTGGCAGGGACGCAGGCTCAGTGAACTCGCAACCGAGGACCTGTGGCAGGTCGTACAATCCCAACCATCCGCAGCCGTCTTTCCCGGCGGCGAGTCGATGGCCGCCATGCAGGCCCGCTCAGTAGCAGCCATCAGGCGCCACGATGCAGCCTTCGAAGCCGAACACGGCCCGGAGTCCGTATGGGTAGCGGTCAGCCATGGCGACGTCATCAAGTCCATACTCGCCGATGCGCTGGGAATGCACCTTGACCTCTTCCAGCGCCTCAGCGTTGACCCCGCCTCGGTATCGATCGTCCGCTACGGCTCCCCTCGGCCTGCCGTCGTTGCGACCAACACGGTGGCCGGCGATCTTTCCTGGCTGTCCCGGAGCGCGCCCTCGGGGGATGCCCCCGTGGGCGGCGGCGCCGGGCATACGGCGCCCTGAGCGTCCTCTGCCTAGAATATTGACATGCCTACACGTGTTCACGAGTTTGCTTGGCCCGATCGGGTAGTGATCGGTACGATCGGCCTTCCGGGCGCGCGCACGTTCTACCTGCAGGTGCGCGCAGGGAAACAGATCGTAAGTATCGCCATGGAGAAGCAGCAGTCGGCTCTCCTGGCCGAGAAAATCGACGAGATTCTCGACCAGCTCATCACGGTGGGAGGCAATCCCTTCAGTGTTCCCACGGGCACTCCCATAGAGCTGGTGGACAATGATCCGTTGGAACCCGTCCAGGAGCAGTTCCGTACCGGAGCCATCAGCCTGGGCTGGGACCCCACCACAGCCCAGGTGGTGATCGAGGCCTACCCCATCTCCGAGCTCGATGACGAAGACGATGATGCGCTGGACCTGGATGATGCTATCGACCGCGAAATGCTGCTGGTACGGATGCCGGTAGGAACAGCCCGTGCGTTCGCCAAGCGCACCCGGGAGATCGTGGACGCCGGCCGTCCTCTGTGCCCGCTGTGTGGCAACCCGATGGATGCCGAAGGTCACGTCTGCCCCTCCCCCGGGCTCTGATGCCGACGCCGGACCTGCTGACCGCGGAGCTCACCCTCACCGGACGCATCACGACGGCATCCAACGCCACATTCCTTGGCAGCATCGGCGAGGTTGCGGTCGTCTACAAGCCGATAGCAGGCGAAAGTCCGCTCTGGGATTTTCCCAGCGGGACTTTGGCGCGTCGTGAGGTGGCCGCCTATCTGGTCTCCGAGTCCTTTGGGTGGGGCGTCGTTCCCCGGACGTGGCTGCGCGATGGCCCACTAGGCGAAGGAATGGTGCAGCTGTGGCAGGACCAGGACCCGGCCCAAAACGCCGTGGATCTGGTGGCTGCGGATTCAGTGCCGGAGACGGGCTGGAAACGTGTTCTCGAAGGCCAGGACGAGAACGGGCGGACCGTTGCGCTGGTCCACGAAGATACGCCGGCACTCAGGCGCACAGCGGTGTTCGACGTCGTGGTGAACAACGCCGACCGCAAAGGTGACCACATTCTTGCCATGGCTGACGGACACCGGCACGGCGTTGACCATGGACTGACCTTTCACCAGGACCACAAGCTGCGCACCGTGCTGTGGGGGTGGATTGGGGACGCGCTGAACGCAGATGAACTCGCCGGACTGGATCGTGTCCGCGACGGGCTCCGGGGCGAGCTGGGTCAACAACTCGCGGGGCTGCTCAGTGCCGAAGAAGTCGAAGCATTGGCGTTGCGCTCCGACCGCTTGCGCTCTGTTGGGCAGTTCCCAGCGCCCAGCGGACAAGCGCCCGCAGTGCCCTGGCCGTTGTTTTAGGGGCGAGCTCCAGCCTCTGTGGAACGTCTGGATGTTGATGAACGAAGATGTTCCAATTGGTCACAAGCTTGGCTTCTGAAGATCCCTTTCTCAGTTGTGGTATCTGATGAATGACACCCAGAGAGCCGCGGCAGTAACCCCTGCAGCGTGACAAGGGGTGGAGACCTGGGCGCTGTAGCCCATTGCCTTCAACGCCCACAGCTTCTTGTCGACAGCGGATTGACAATTGGCCTGGGTCGATCCGGCGACATATGTGTATTGGTCCGCCGCGGCCTGTGCAGCAGGTGCCGCGACAGCACCCACTCCAGCCAGCACTCCGACCGAGAGAACTACGAATGCGAACATCGTCGGCTTCTTCTTCGTGATGACTCCACTTCTTCGGGATCCTACCCCAGAGGCATTTCGAGCTCAGGCGAGAATTCGAGGCCTTGACCATCACATAGTCGCCAGAGCCTATTCTGATGACAAAATCGTCAGAGACCAGCACCCATCCGGGGCCTCGGCGCCGTAGGGCACCCGAACGCATGCTCTGCTGCCAGTTTCTAAGCGCCCGTGGCAACCCAGGCTGAGCAACCATAAATGCCGGTGCCGGCGCTTCGGTTGTTGAGGCACGCCCGGACATACACGGCCGCTGCCCTGGGTTTGACCAACAGATCCATACCCAGCGCTATTGGTCAGGGTCGCAATGTAAGTAGTTCCATTCGACACATACCTCAGTTGAGCCACAGATGAGACGCCGTCCGACTTTGTGTCCTGGCTTGTCAGGACTTTGCTGGACGAGCTGTAGTAGGCGTAGGAGCCGGTCACTGACGCCCCCGCACTGGCAGAAGCCATCGGCGCGGTAGCCAGCATTGCGATTGCCATGGCGCCAGCTGCTGCAGCACAGGAAAGAGCCAATAGTGATTTACGCATGTCGTAATTCCTTCCCCAAAAGTTAGTGAATTAGTGGCACCACATCCGCCTGGAAACGTGCTGGCGATCACCCCGCGAAGCCGCTCTGGTACCTTCACCGGTCGGTGAAGACGGGGAAATTCGCAGTCAATCAAGCGTCACGTTCACGTTATGCGCCTCACACATCAAGTAGCAGCTATTTCTGAATTCGCTGCAGTCGCTTGGGGTCATTCGGACACCGAGCCTTACGGCGCGAAAGGTCAATTGATGAAGAAGTTCAGGCTGTTTTCCAGCCACTCAGAAGATTCCACCGTTCCCGGCAGCAAATCAGCGATTGCTGAAGCGCAAAATGACAAGGCACGAAGAAGGCGTTTCAGGGCACTCACTGCTGTCTCCATCGTCGGTGCCACCCTGTCCGTGACGATGATGGCAGCCCCTGCCAATGCCGCCGGCACGAAGCTGTCCAGCAACATCCAATACTGTCGACAGTTTCCTCACAATGGATGGGGCGGCCAGCTCTACTACAGCGACGGCGGCTCGAAATGCGCGCAGGTCTACACGAACAACAACCTCAACATCAGACGAGGACCCGGCACCGGCTATGCCCTCACTGGTTCCATGCTGAGCAGCGGCCGGGTCTATGAGTTCGACTGCTGGACAACGGGCACCTGGGTTGACGGGGACAACATCTGGCTAAAGCTATACCCCGGCGCCGGGGGCGCACAGTACGTCTCGGACCGCTACGTCTACACCGGCCCTAACATCACGAGCTTCCTGCCGCACTGCTGACCCGCTTTGAAAGTATAAGGGTCTGGCGCCGAAGCGCCAGACCCTTATAAATCAGGAACAGACTCAGCCTTCGCACTCCACGCAGTACGCGTGACCGTCCTTCTCACGGGCAATCTGGGAGCGGTGCCGGACCAGGAAACACGAGAAGCACGTGAACTCGTCATCGGACTGCGGTACCACCTGGACCACCAGTTCTTCGGCGATGAACCGCCACCGGGACCCTCGTGGTCCAGCCCGTCAGCCTGGTCGAGTTCCAGCACAACACTGCGTGCGTCAGGAGCATTGGCGGACTTCAGCGCGTCCAGAGAGCTTTCCTGGGATTCCTTGACGTCAATACCGCATTGCCGAGCTGAGTTCGACCCCGGCAGGAAACCCGCCACGGCTGGCAGTGGTGGGATGGTTAGCTTTTGAACCTGCATCAGCTGCAGGTGTCTTTGACGACACCAATGCCAGGACAGGTGGGTCGTTCCTGAGGAAAGACATCAACGCTCTCGCGGCCGTTCAGGACAGCCTTGGAAACGTTGCCAGAAATAACATCTCTGGCTTGTCCTATGGCACGTTGACGGCCCAGGCTGCAGCTGTGGAGGGCGTACCTGTCGACAGCGTCAATCTCAACGCTGATATTGGCGTTCTGCAGGGAGTGTCAGGCGTAAAGGACTTTCACCTCAACCCCGGGGCAGATGTCTACCAGACCAAGTTCACCGTCGACAATGTCTCCGTAATTGGAAACGTAGGCAGAGAACGTATTCAAGGCTTCCACACGCAGACGTTCCAGGCTCCTCAGGGTGGCCCGTCGTTCACAGTGCCCATACCCGGTTATGGTGCAACGCAGCTCGGAGCCGATGGCACCGGGACTGCCGAAAACGAAGTGTCAGCATTAACAACCGAGAACCACGGCTGGCTCCAGGCAGAAGGCAAACTTGGATACGCTTCCGTAGGTACCGAGTCCAGCATCAACCAAGCCAACGCCTCACTCGGCCTGACAGATAGGCTGACGAACTCAGGAAAACCCGTGGTGCATAACAAATGAAGGAACCAGAATTGCTGAACAGACGAAGAATGACGGCAACCGTTTTCACGGCCTGCTCGGTCCTTCTGCTCACGTCCGGATGCTTCTCCACAACACCGGGCAATGATGGAACGGCAACTCCCTCATCTTCGCAATCGAATTCAACAAGCGATCTTCCCAGCAGCGGAGAAGGAACGACAATGACGCCAGAAGCAGCCAGCACGGAGTTCTTCGGACTACTCGATGAGATCCAAGCGATGGCGCCGGGTGATTGGACCAATAAGGATGTTCCGGCAGGTGGCTACTGCAACTTCCAGGGAACCGGAAGCGGCA
This sequence comes from Paenarthrobacter sp. CAP02, assembly GCF_040137855.1. Lineage (NCBI taxonomy): Bacteria > Bacillati > Actinomycetota > Actinomycetes > Micrococcales > Micrococcaceae > Paenarthrobacter > Paenarthrobacter sp. CAP02. Next base: position 17,811 of record NZ_JBEEII010000016.1, read on the forward strand.
AAGAATTCGGCGGATCCAGGACCAGAGGGCCCCTTGGCGACACCGAGCGCGAGATGCTAAGGCAAAAGGTCGAGGCGTTCTATAAGTCCCGCGGGTACGACGTGAAGGTCTTTGATCAGTCGACGGCCACGAACAAGCTCATCATAACCAACGGCTTCGGACCGGATGGATTGGTTCTTCAGGTGTATACCGGCGATCTCGGCACAACTGTCGCTGGCAATAGCCGTTGCGTTGCTGATCCGGACGGTAGTAAATAGCCTGCCCGTCCGCGGGGTCATGATTACGACGGCGAATGAGGAAATCGCCATTGTTGAATCGGCAACAGATGCTATCCATGCCGTACCGCAGATTGTTCGTCCAGGGAGCTGAAGCTGGCCCTAGCGCTCGGCACCTCAACCGACTGCGCAGCGAATCCGGCTTCAGCTCAGGATTCTTTGCATAAAGCCTCGCCAAGTAAGCGTCCTTCCTCTGCTCGGTCTGGGCAGTAACATCCGATAGAGCCTTCTGCTGTCTACCGACCTCGGCAGTGTCGGCAGCCGTGTTCGGCTCGTAGAAGCCGTCGGCAAGTTCGCTCTGCAGGCGCGCCCTGCGGCTGACTCTCGTATCCTCACGGATCCGCTCGGTCTCGACTTCACCCCAGAGCTTCCACTGCGATTCGTTCGCCGGCTGACCAAGCTCAACTCGCTTTTCGCGAATCTCGTGGATCTGGGTATATAGGATTCGTATCTGGTCTTTCTTGAGCTCACGCGCCTGAAGCTGCGCACGTACCTCGGGGTGCAGTCCAGGTCCCTGGCTCTCCAGGAACTTCGGACCGATGCCGTGGGGAATCGTCGACTCATCCAGACGCTCACCACGCTCGAGCGCTGCAACAGCCTCCGGCTCCCAGACAGCGACGGCGTCGACAATCTTCTGGGACCGCTCGGACTTCATCCGGGTGTTCGCCAAGGCTGACACATAAGGCTGCTCCGACGGCGATTGCTCCCGAGCCGAAGCGGTAACGGTGGTTTCCTTGACCACGACCGTGTCAACCTGTTCCTGTTCCGCGGCCATAGCGGATGCTGAGGACCTCTCCACCTCGACAGTGGGTTTGAGAGCTTCATGTTCGAGCGCTTCAGCGCGTTGCCTGCTCCGCTCCTTCATGACCTCCAGATAGACCGAGAACCAGCCTGCTTGTCGGCCTCGGCACTGACACCTTTGAGTCTCTCCATCAGCGCGTCACGGGTGCTGAGCGGCTGCTCCACGACCGGCTCCTCGACGCTGGTCGGGATTCGGAGTAATCTCGGCGGGCTCAACCGCGGACTCAAGATTCAGCTGCTTGACGAGCTGTACCCTGGCCTGCGCCGTCAGATGCGTCGAAGCATTCAGCACGCGGACCGCGAGGACGCCACGGTCCTCGTCTGGAACCTTCTCGACGTCCCGCAGTTCGACCGTATCGACCCCGCCCGTGGTCAGAAGTCCAGACAGCTGCTCGTCAACCCCGTGAGCCTGCACGTAAGCCCAGACGTTGGCGTCCGTCGGAGCCAGGAGGCCCGCATCCACGATCAAAGGCCAGGTCAGCTGCGGGACAGCCTCGATCTTTTGGATCGTGGCGAGAGCGGAGCTCTGCTCAATCACTTCGCGCAGCTGGTCCTCGGTCCATGACTCGTGCTGCTCGTTGATGACATCGACCAGCACGGACTCCGTGAGCACGATCGGCCCGATGGCATCCATTGAAGCGATGTAGTCCCCGATGCGCTTATTGCAGAACTCCCACACGCTTTGCTTTTGGCGCACCTCGTCGAGCGTCGGGTCTACGTCGATCCCGAGTGCCATCTGCAGGTTTGGTGAGCTGAGCTTGTACCTGTGCGCTGCCACGATACGGTCCCCGAGCGGCGTGCTCAGGCCGCTAAGGTCCGTGACCACCAGCTCCACCGCCTCGAGGATTTCGAAGACCCGCTCAGTCTGTGCTGCAGTCTGACTCTGACTGAGGGCGGTGAGACGCTGATAGGAAGACTCGAGCAGCGCCCTCGAGGAATTACCGATCTCATAGACGTCGATACTCAGCGCGTTCAGGAGCGCCGTGTCGAACAGCTTCAGCCGCGTCTCTTCGTCCGGGATGCAAGGGTGCTTCGCGACGTACTCGAAGACATCGGGCCACGGGTGCTCTGTCAGTTGTTGGATGAGGAGCTCGCGAGGGGCGTCAGGTGTGTTGAGGAAGGCATCCATGAATGCATGGACGTCCTTGCCGTCATGCGTGACGACGTACGCGACAAGTTTCTTCGCGTCTTCTGGTTTTTCATTGAGCAAGTAGGACGCGACTTGGAGGTTCAGAGCACTGACGGTGCTCATGAAGTCCGCCGGCACCTGCTCAAGCAGGTTGCTCATGGCCTTTTCCGACGTGAACTCGTAGTCGAGGTACATCTCGTCCGGCTGGACACTGTGGTTGTAGAAGAACGCCACGTCGACGCCGACGAACTTGCCGTAGAAGATCGCGGAGTACTCAGCGTAGTTGCGCGTGATGAAACCCCGCCGCACGAGATCGCGCGCCAGCTCTGACTCAAGTACCTCGGTGATGCGCTGATCGAACCTGATTCGCCCCTTCGGTACGCCTTCGTAGCTGGCCAGTCCGGCGGAGTCCGCACCTCGCAACCCCGCGATGTCCTGGTCGTATTGACGAAGCAGGCGGGCCGATTCGGCGGGATCGGGATCCAACCATTGCGCGGAACTCATGACCTCTGGAAAGACACGGCCGATCTGTCCTGCAGAGGGCGTCACCGTAGCCCCGCGGTTCTGCACGAGAGAGAAGGACTTCGACTTGGCCACGCGCTCCCAGAATTCCATTGTGTCGACGGCATTAGACCCGTAGCCCTGGTCATCGACCATGACGGACGAGTATGAATAGCCGTTCGGGGAAGGGAACATGTCCTTGAGATCGCGAAGACTGCCCCCCCAACTCCACTGCGGTGGCTTCTTTCCGATCGCGCTGCTCCTCGGTCCTCATCCGCTTGCGCCGCTGCTCCTGCAGACCCTCGATAAGGGTCCTGACCTCGTCGCGATGGAGCTGTTCGAGCTTATCGAGGGTGCTGGTGCGCTGCGAGATTGCCTTGAAGTCAGCGAGGTGGAAGTTTTTGTGCGCGACAAGTGCGAAGAGATGGTCCGCCGTCATGCCCGGCGCACGGCTCTTCTTCTTCCACAGCAGATGCTCAGCGAACACCACGAACTCGTTGCAGATGTTCTTCATCAGACGCATGTGGTGGTGTGCCGTGCGATCAAGTCCAGGAGAGGACGTGACACGACGTTCTCGGCAAGACCGAGTTTTACCAGCTCCTCGGCGAGGAGGTCACGGGCGTTGCGATGCGAAATGAACGGCACCATGGGAATGACGATTTCGAAGAACTTGGTCCGGTTCGCGCGCCGGACGGCCTCGGCAGCAATGTCGAGCCGGGGTTTCGCGTTAGAAGGGGGCTGCCCTGGCCGTCACTGGTTTCGGCCTCGCCGTCCTTGAGCTTCTCTTCTGCATCTTTTTCGTCTTTGGATTCCGGATCCGTTCCGAGCCGCTCGAACAGGCTGTCCTTGATCGCGTAGATGAACCGAAGAGGCTCGTTCCCCGCCTGCCGGTTCGCGGAAGCATTGACGAGGGTGTTCAGTTCCCGGAGCGAGTCGAAGATCTGCGGATCCTCGAAGCGGTCCAGATCTTCGAAGATCACGAACTTCGGCTAGACGGTGGACCGCCTCTTCAAGGTGCCGCACGTAGATCCCGTGCTGGCCGCTCTGAATTCAGGGGCGAGGCTGCGCAGCTTGATCGGCTGCTTCGGTGCCTCTGGCTGCTGCGGACGTTCCTCGGCCACGGTTCCTCTCGCCCCAAAAAACGTTAGACGTCAGCGTCCAGCTTCAGAGGCACGGTCGGGCGTGCTTCTGAAGCTGGACGCCAGGTGATTCTATGAACTACTTCTTGCCTTGATTCGCTAGACGTTAAAGCGGAACTCCACCACGTCGCCGTCGGCCATCACGTATTCTTTGCCTTCGATGCGGACCTTGCCGCGGGACTTTGCCTCAGCCATGGAGCCGGAGTCGATGAGGTCGTCGAAGGAGACAACCTCGGCCTTGATGAAGCCACGCTGGAAGTCGGAGTGGATGACGCCGGCTGCCTGGGGTGCGGTGTCACCCTGGCGGATCGTCCACGCACGGGTTTCCTTCGGACCAGCCGTGAGGTAGGTCTGCAGGCCGAGCGTGTGGAAACCAACACGGGCCAACTGGTCCAGGCCGGACTCGCTTTGGCCATTCATTTCCAGCATTTCGCGGGCTTCTTCCTCGTCCAGTTCCACGAGGTCGGATTCCAGCTTGGCGTCGAGGAAGACCGCGTCGGCCGGAGCCACCAAGGCCCGAAGTTCTTCCTGCTTGGCCGGGTCGCCGAGGATGCCTTCGTCCGCGTTGAAGACGTAGATGAAAGGCTTGGCCGTGAGGAGGCCGAGTTCCTTGAGGTGCCCCATTTCGAGCTTGTCGCTCTTGATGGAGGAGAAGATCGTGTCGCCGCGCTCCAGCACAGCCTGGGCAGCCTTGATGGCGGCCAGTTCGGCAGCTTCGCGCTTCTTGATCTTGACTTCTTTTTCGATGCGCGGGATCGCGTTCTCGATAGTCTGGAGGTCAGCCAGGATCAGTTCAGTGTTGATTGTCTCCATATCGGAGCGCGGATCAACCTTGCCGTCGACGTGGATGACATCCGGGTCATCAAACACACGGACTACCTGCGCAATGGCTTCCGCCTCGCGGATGTTGGCAAGGAACTTGTTGCCCAGGCCTTCGCCCTCGGAGGCGCCCTTCACAATGCCCGCGATGTCCACGAAGGATACCGGGGCAGGCAGCAGCTTCTGGGAGCCGAAGATCTCGGCCAGCTTCGCGAGGCGCGGATCCGGCAGGTTGACTACACCCACGTTCGGCTCGATCGTCGCGAACGGATAGTTCGCGGCGAGCACCTGGTTACGGGTCAGTGCGTTGAAAAGGGTTGATTTGCCGACGTTGGGCAGTCCGACGATGCCAATAGTAAGAGCCACGAGCATTGATTCTACCCGTTGATACCTTGTCCATGCTTGTTCGGCCCGACGCTGTGGCGACCCCCACGGCCGCAACCTCACTAAAACTGTCGTACCCCTGTGTCAGGGTTGCCACATGGATGGATTTGGATTCGTTTTGGCACTGCTCATGCTGCTGATCGGCGCGGCCGTGGGTCTGGCGGCCGGCTACGTCGTCTTCCGACGCCGGGGCGCCGGCCTGGAGGAGGACTTCGACGCCGTATCGACGCGCCTTTCGGAGGTGACGGCTCAGCTCGCAGCGGCCGACGCCGAGCGGCGGCTTTTGTTCACACAGAACCGGGAACTCAGCGCAGCAAGGAACTCGGATGGAAGTGTCCTGCGCGCCCTGGCGCCCGTCGCGGAAAAGTTGACGGCGGTGCAGCAGCAGGTTTCGCTACTCGAACGTGACCGGGTTGAGCAGTACGGACAGCTCGCCCAGCAACTGCAGGACGCCCGTTTATCCGACGAACAACTGCTCCGGTCAACCCACGCCCTGGCCTCCGCCCTTCGTTCCAACAGCGCACGTGGCCAGTGGGGCGAAGTCCAGCTTCGCCGTGTGGTTGAGGCATCCGGAATGCTCAGGCACGTGGACTTCCATGAGCAGGTCCACTCTGGCCGCACCGAGAACACCCTGCGACCCGACCTTGTGGTCCAGTTGCCCGGAGATAAGCAATTGGTGGTTGACGCCAAAGTCCCGCTGGCCTCCTACCTCGCGGCACAGGAACAGCTCCACGGGGATGGTGCATTCGGTGAATCGGTAACGCAGGCTTCCGTCCATGACTCCAAGACTCTTTTGGCCCAGCACGCCAAGGCCCTGAAGGCCCACGTCGACGCCTTGGCCGGAAAGAAGTACTGGGACATCCCGGGGAACTCGCCGGAACTGGTGATCTGCTTCCTCCCGGCTGAGTCAATCCTTGCCTCTGCCCTTGAGGCCGACCCCGGCCTGCTTGAACACGCCCTGTCCCGGAACGTCGTCCTGGCATCACCGGGGACGTTGTTGGCAGTCCTCAAGTCAGTGGCCTTCACCTGGCGGCAGGACGTCCTCACGGACAGCGCGCACGAACTGTTCGAGCTCGCCAAGCAGCTTTACGAGCGCATGGGCACACTGGGTGAGAACGTCAGCAAGCTCGGAAGCTCCCTCAAGACATCAGTGGACCGGTACAACGCCATGGTGGGCACCCTCGAAGCCCGTGTGCTCCCGACCGCCCGGAAGCTGAACACCATGGACGATGCTGGCCTCACGGCCCCCATGTCTGTGGAAGCTGTCCCGCGGGCTTTGGCCGCTCCGGAACTTCTTAGCGAAGAGCCCCAGGAGTCTGCGGCTTAACGAACTGGCCCGCAGCGGCGACCACTTCCGTCAGGAAGGGCGCCCGCTGCGGGCCAGTTCAGTAAGAAGCTTATTGCTAGGACGTAGCCCGGTTCCCGCGGCCACCGAGGGCCCGGGAGACATCCCCGGCCTTTTTCAAAGTAGCCCGCAGCTCCTTGGGGAGCGAGAAGAGGAGATCTTCCTCCGCTGTTACGACTTCCTGGACCTCGCCATAGCCGTAGTCGGCCAGCAGGCGCAGGACATCCTGGACGAGGACTTCAGGAACGGACGCACCGGAGGTGACGCCAACGGTAGCGACGCCTTCGAACCAGGCTTCATCCACCTCGTTGGCGAAGTCCACGCGGTAGGAGCTCTTGGCCCCGTACTCGAGGGCAACCTCAACCAGGCGCACCGAGTTCGACGAGTTGGCCGAGCCGACCACAATGACCAGGTCAGCCTGCGGTGCGATCTTCTTGATGGCCACCTGGCGGTTGGTGGTGGCATAGCAAATGTCGTCGCTGGGAGGATCCTGCAGAGTCGGGAAGCGGTCCTTCAGGAGGCGCACGGTCTCCATGGTTTCGTCCACGCTCAGCGTGGTCTGCGAAAGCCAGATGGTCTTCTCGGGATCGCGCACTGTGACCTTGTCCACCTCGTGCGGACCGTTGATGATCTGGATGTGCTCGGGGGCCTCGCCGGCGGTGCCCTCGACTTCCTCGTGGCCTTCGTGGCCAATGAGAAGGATGTCGTAGTCGTCCTTGGCAAAGCGCACGGCTTCGCGGTGGACCTTGGTGACCAGCGGGCACGTCGCGTCGATGGTGCGCAAGCCGCGGTCCTCTGCCGACTGCACCACTGCCGGTGAAACTCCGTGCGCGGAGAAGATCACCAGGGCGCCTTCGGGAACCCCGTCCGTTTCCTCGACGAAGATGGCCCCTTGTTCTTCCAAGGAGCTGACCACGTGTACGTTGTGGACGATCTGCTTGCGGACGTAGACGGGCGGGCCGTAGTGCTCCAAGGCCTTTTCGACCGCAATGACAGCCCGGTCCACGCCGGCGCAATAACCGCGGGGTGCCGCCAACAGCACCTTCTTGGGACCCGTGACGGGTGCCGCTGCCAGTACCTCTTCCGGCGATCGCCGTCTCCGGGGCACGCTGGGCATCGGGATGGAAATTGCTGTGGAGGTCATCCCACAATGTTACCGGTCAGGTCATTATCCCCGGGCATAAGGTGATGGTCGTCTCGCGGAAATAATCCAGGCGACCAAGCCGATGACCAACAAGGCGGCCGAGATCAGGGCAGCCACCGTTGTCCAGGGACCAAAACCGGACTGGACGGCGGTGAAGAACTTCCCCATGAACAGCCCTGCCAGTTCGTTGCCGTTGGAGAGGTTGCCAACAACTCCTTCAGACACATTCAATCCAACCGACCAGAGCCCCGCCACGGCCAGGCCGCCCAGCCCCAGGAATGCCAGGACCGCAGGCCTCCTGCGTGCCACAAGCAAAGCCAGCAACGCCGAAACGAGAGCTCCCAGGGCGGCAACCCACCATAACGGAGCAAAGGCTGCCACCCTTTCCACCAGTTGGCGGTGGGACGGTTCGCCCAGCGAAATAAGCCGTTCAGAGGGGACGTCGAGCCGGACGCGCGTAGCGTCGGCGAAATGGTCGCGGATCAGCCTGACCAGGGGCCCAATGTCCAAGACCAGGGCCGTGGAAGCACCTGATTCTTCCGGCTGCCCAGCCGCACCGAAGTTCAGCTTGTGGCTGTTCCTCACTGTCTCTTCCCAAGCCTGCGGATAGTCGCTCCAGGACTGCATCCCGGACGCCGCCTGTTCAAGAACCCCGGCGGCCAGGGATTTGATGGGCCCTGGGAGGTTGACTGAGGATTCGAAAGAGCCGACGGCGGCGTCCGCCAGACGCGCCTGGAAATCGGGATCACTGCCCAATCCACCGGCGATGCGGGTAAAGCCATCTTCCTGAACAATGTTTTGGTCCACCCACGCGGCTGGAACGGCGACGGCAGTGAGCACCAGTGCGAGGATCACTCCCAATGCTGAAACGAAGGTACGCAAAGTCATCCTCGGGGTCGGGGTCCAGTGCCACCATCCTAGGTCTGTCCACATGATCCGAAAAATGTCGGAGCCACCAGGTAAAGCTATGGATAGAGTTGGAACGCGGCGCTGCGCCACACCCGAGCAGGTTGCCGCACCTGAGCGAGTTGCCGCACCCCGAGCGAGGATAGTGATCATGCTGGTACACCCACGGCTTCCGGGCCAATCACGGACCTGCCATGTCCGCTGAAGCGACTCCGGAGTCCACCCTCCCCGGGACTGCTGCCGAGACCAGTCCGGATAATCCCTGGCCCTTGCAGCTTCTTTCCCGCAAGCTCAAAGCCCACATCGAGAGAGCTCCCGCAGCCTGGATCGAGGGCCAGGTCATCGAGCTGAACCGCCGGGGTGGCAATGCCTTCCTGACACTGCGTGATGTCGACGCCGAGATTTCGCTGCCGGCTTCGGTGTGGTCCACGGTCCTGGACCGGCAGAAAGTACCGCTGGAGCGCGGGTCGCGGGTAGTTGCCTTAGTCAAGGCGGATTTCTGGGTCAAGACCGGACGCCTGAACATGTCGGTCAAGGACATCCGACCCGTTGGCCTCGGCGACCTGCTGGCTCGGATTGAGCGCCTCCGCCAGGCTTTGGCCGCGGAAGGATTGTTTGCTGATTCGCGCAAACGGAAACTGCCCTTGCTCCCCCACCGCATAGGTCTGATCACGGGCCGTGACTCGGACGCCAAGAAGGACGTGTTGCGTAACGCGGCCCTGCGCTGGCCAGCTGTGGAATTCGATGTTCGAGAGGTAGCCGTGCAAGGCAACACGGCGGTGTCACAGATCATCGCTGCACTGAAGAAGCTGGACGCCGACCCGCACGTGGACGTCATTGTCCTGGCCCGAGGCGGCGGCGCGCTGGAGGACCTGCTTCCTTTCAGCAACGAAGACCTGATTCGGGCCGTGTCCGCGGCTACCACCCCTGTTGTCAGTGCCATTGGGCACGAGGCAGACCGCCCCATCCTGGACGACGTCGCCGACCTCCGCGCTTCCACCCCCACCGATGCTGCAAAGCGGATCGTTCCGGATGTCACGGAGGAACTGGCCATGGTGCGCCAGGCCCGGGACCACCTCCGCCGCAGCATTGGCCGGATGGTGGATCGGGAAACTGACCGGCTCCACTCCTTGAGGTCCCGTCCGGTCCTCGCCTCCCCCGCGTCCATGGTCGATGCCCGGGCCGAGGATATCCACCGCCTGCAACGGCGCTCACATGCGGCGGTCAACACAGCCGTTGTGCGCGCCTTGGACCAAGTGCACCACCTGAGGGCACAGGTCAGGGCCTTGTCGCCGCAGAAGACCCTGGACCGCGGTTATGCGGTCGTCCAACTCGTCGGCGACGACCAAGCCGGGCATCAGGTGGTCAGCAGCCCCGAGGAGGCCCCCAAGGGCGCGGAATTGGCGATACGTGTAGCGGAGGGTCGGTTCCGGGCTGTCTCCGACGGCCAAGGGCAGATCCTGGAACATTGATTCCAGCCAACATTGTCAGCATCACAATCAAAGGACATCATGACCGAGAACAACTCAGCGGCTTCGGCACCTGATTCCCTGGACGCCTTGAGCTACGAGGAAGCCCGGGAACAGCTCGTGGCCGTTGTTGGCCGCCTCGAAGCCGGCGGGGCCAGCCTCGAGGAATCACTGGCGCTCTGGGAGCGTGGCGAAGCGCTGGCCAGGCGCTGCGAGGATTGGCTTGAGGGCGCCCGCAAGCGCCTGGCCTCGGCACGCGATGCAAGCAACGACGCCGGGGCTTCCTCTACCAACGACTAGCGGCCCGGCAGGGGCTCAGGATTCCTCGACGAGCTTCCGTTCAGCGGCGACGTCGAAGTCGGCTTTGGGCCAGTCCAACTGCATCCCTTCGAGCGCATCCAACAGCAACTGCTGAACCGCGATACGGGCATACCACTTCTTGTTGGCTGGTACGACGTGCCACGGGGCAATGCCGGTCGAGGTCTTCTGGAACGCCACGCTGTACGCGTCCATGTAGTCGTCCCAGTAGGCGCGCTCCGTAAGGTCCCCGTGGCTGTATTTCCAATGCTTGCTGGGATCGTCCAGCCGGGCAATGAGACGCTTCTTCTGCTCCTGCTTGCTGATGTTGAGCATGACCTTGACGATCGTAGTGCCCTGCTCCGCCAGGTCTGCCTCAAAGGCGTTGATGGCCGCGTACCTGCGCTCCAGTTCAGCAGCGTCTGCCCACGCGTGGACGCGGTGGATCAGGACGTCCTCGTAGTGTGAACGGTCAAAAACTCCCACCATGCCGGCATCGGGCACCCGCTTCGCGATCCGCCAGAGGAAATCGTGGGCCTTCTCTTCGTCAGTGGGTGCCTTGAAAGCTGCCAGTTGCACACCCTGCGGATCCATGGCACCCACGACGTGGCTGACAATTCCGCCTTTGCCTGCAGTGTCCATGGCCTGCAGAATCAGCAGAAGCCGCTTGGTATTGCCGAACTTGCCCTCGGCGAACAGTCGTTCCTGTAAGTCCGCCAACCGTGAATCCTGGGCAGAGAGCAGCGACTTTCCGTCGGATTTCGCACCGTCGTAGCCCGGGGTGGATTCCGGATCCACCTCCGCCAGCGAAAACCCTGACCCGACCCTTAATACGCTGGCCGGACTCTTGGCGAACTCAACTTCAGCCATCAGGCGTGCCTTTCTGCCGGGCCGCGCCCCCGTGGCGCGGCCATGGACCTCAGGCTAGTTGCCCGGGTACCTCGACAGGAAGTCCGCCATGCGGCCAATCGCTTCTTCGATGTCTTTGACGTTGGGCAGCGTGACCATCCGGAAGTGGTCCGGGCGTACCCAGTTGAAGGCTCGCCCGTGGGAGACCAGGATTTTCTGTTCCTTCAGGAGGTCCAGGACAAATTTCTCGTCGTCCCTGATGTGGTAGACCTCCGGGTCCAGTTTGGGGAAGAGGTAGAGCGCTCCCCTGGCCTGCTGCGTGCTGACTCCGGGAATGGCATTGAGGAGATCGTAGGCCTTGTTGCGTTGTTCCAGCAGGCGGCCTCCGGGCAGGATGAGGTCGTTGATGCTCTGGTAGCCGCCAAGAGCCGTTTGGATGGCGTGCTGTGCCGGAACGTTGGCACACAGGCGCATATTGGCCAACAGATTGATGCCTTCAAGGTAGTCGGCGGCGTCCTTCTTGGGCCCCGAAATAGCCATCCAGCCTGCACGGTACCCACAGACCCGGTAAGCCTTGGACAGCCCGCTGAACGTCAGGCAAAGGACGTCGTCTCCGGTTAGTCCGGCGAGATTGACGTGGACTGCATCCTCATAAAGGATCTTTTCGTAGATCTCATCCGAGAAAAGAACCAGCCCGTGTTTCTCGGCCAAGGCAACAATTTTCTTGAGGGTTTCCTCGGGGTAGACGGCGCCGGTGGGGTTGTTGGGGTTGATGACCACGATGCCCTTGGTCCGGGGCGTGATCTTGGCTTCGAGGTCCTCGAGGTCGGGCTGCCAACCGGAGTCTTCGTCGCAGAGGTAGTGAACGGGGCGGCCGCCGGCCAAAGCAACCGATGCCGTCCACAGCGGGTAGTCCGGGGTGGGAATCAGAACCTCGTCGCCGTCTTCGAGGAGGGCCATGAGGGACATGGTGATCAGTTCGCTGACCCCGTTGCCCAGGTAGATATCGTCGACGTGGATGTTCTGGATTCCGCGGGTCTGGTAGTACTGCGAGACTGCGGTCCGGGCCGAGAAAATGCCCCGTGAATCGCTGTAGCCCTGGGCGTTTGGCAAGTGGCGGATCATGTCCACCAAAATGGCGTCAGGCGCTTCAAAGCCGAAAGGAGCCGGGTTTCCGATGTTCAGTTTGAGGATCCGGTGACCCTCCGCCTCCATCTGCTGGGCGGCCTGAAGAATCGGTCCACGGATGTCGTAGAGGACATTATGAAGCTTGGTGGACTGCTTGAAATTCGCCATTCCTCAAATATGCCACACGGGTGATGGACTTCCGCTGAGACTTGACTCACACAAACGACGACGGCGGTGACGGGCCAGCGCGGGTCCGTCACCGCCGTCGTACGCGGTTTTCGTCAGGTGTTACTTTACGATGCCCTTGTCCTTCAGCCAAGCGGCTGCGGCATCCTTGGGGCTCTGCTTCTGGTCGCCACTGACTGCACGGTTGAGGTTGATCAGGTCGTCCGTGGTCAGGGTCTTGGAAACGTTGTTGAGCGCTTCCTTGGCCTTGTCCGTCATCTTCGCCTTGTTGTACAGCGGCAGGACCTGCTGGGCCTTGAAGTTGTTCTTGGGATCCTCAAGGACCACGAGGTCGTTGTCGACGATGGACGGGGTGGTGGTGTAGATGTCAGCCACCTGGACCTTGTCCTCCAACAATGCCTGCAGCGTCAGGTTGCCACCCCCGTCGTTGAACGGCTGCAGCCCCTTGAGCTCGCAGTTGTAGTTCTTCTTCAGCCCCGGGAAGCCGTAGGAACGGGTCTCGAACGTGGCCGGAGCAGCCATGGTGAAGTCCTTGCAGACCTTCGCCAGGTCCTCGATGGACTTCAACTTGTACTTCTCAGCCGTGGCCTTGGTAACCACCATGGCGTCCTTGTCCTCGGCCTTGGAGGCTTCCGCGACGGCCAGGCCGTCAGGGAGCTTGCCCGAAAGTGCCTTGTAGACGTCCTCAGCTGAGACTTCGGAGGCCTCGGTATCAACGTAGGACAGCAGATTGCCCGAGTAGTCCGGGACCAGGTCTACGGAGCCATCCTGGACGGCCTTGAAGTAGATCTCGCGCGATCCAATGTTCGGCTTGGACGTTGCCGTCAGGCCGGCGGCGTTCAGGGCACCCACATAGATCTCGGCGATGACCTGGCTTTCCGGGAAGTCGGCGGAGCCGACCACCAGCGAGCCGCCGGCGGCCGAGCCACTGGGGGCCGAGGTGGATGGAGAGGCCAGCGGACTGCCGCCACAGGCGCTCAACGCGAGGGCTACACCCAGGCCGGCTGCGAGGCCGCCGAGACCACGGCGCGTAAGGGTCATGGGGACGGGGTTTTTCATGGTGTACCTCCTTGAACGGCAGCCTCGGCGGGAGCTGTGGCTGTGAGATCGTCGGCAGCCTTCTGGCGGCCGCTTGAATCGAGGGTCAGGCCGGGCGAGAGGACAAGCCTCTGTACGCCGGCAAGAATCAAATCCACGGCGATGGCGAGCCCGGCGATGAGCAGGGAACCGCCAAGCATGCGCGGGAAATCCTGGAGGACGAGCCCGTCGAACAGGTAGCGTCCCAGTCCACCCAAGGGCAGGTAGGCCACCACCGAGACTGTGGCAATAACCTGCAGGACCGCGGTACGGATGCCACCGAACATGACTTGCAAGCCGTTGGGAAGTTCCACCCGGAAGAGGATCTGGAGTTCCGTCATTCCCATGGCCCGGGCGGCGTCCACCACCACGGCGTCGACACTGGAGATCCCGGCATAGGTCCCTGCGAGAAGCGGGGGAACCGTCAGGATCACCAGGGCCCAGACCGGCGGCATCAAACCACTTCCGGCGAGCAGGGCGAACAGGACCAGCAAACCGAGCGTCGGCAGGGCACGCAGCGCACCGGCCACCGCTACGGCAACTACCCGCCCACGGCCGGTGTGGCCGATGTACAGCCCGATGGGCACGGCGATGACTGCGGCGATGAGGAGCACCAAAGCACTGTATTGGAGGTGTTCGAAGGTTCGTGTTGGGATCCCGCCGCTTCCCCTCCAGTGGATGGGATCGATCAACCACGCGATGGTCTCCGCGAAGATGTTCACGAGGACACCTCCGGGTCCGCGCGCACGCCCGGGTGCAGAACAGCGGGTCCGGACTTGGGCTCTGTCAGCAGCGCGTTGGCGTCCTGGCGTTGGGACTTCCCGCCAACTGCCCGGGTCCACGGGGTCAGCAACCGCTCGAGGATAACCAGGATGGCATCCATGATCAGCGCAAGCACCAGGATGGCGATAATACCCACCACCACTTCGGTGACGAAGGTGCGCTGGAGCCCGTCTGTAAACAGGACTCCAAGATTCCCCACACCAAGGAGCGCTGCGACGCTGACCAACGAAATATTGCTGACCGAAACCACGCGAAGGCCTGCGAACATCACGGGCAGGGATAGCGGAAGGTCCACCTGGAAGAACCTGGGCAGTGGTTTGAAGCCCATGGCCACGGCTGCGTTGCGGAGGTCATCGTCAACGGAGTCGAAGGCATCCATGGCGGCTCGCACCAGAAGTGCAACTGCATAGATGGTCAGGGCAACCACCACGTTGATGGGGTCCAGGATCCGTGTGCCAAGGACGGTGGGAAGAATGATGAAGAGGGCCAAGGACGGAATCGTGTAGAGCAGCGACGTCGCCGTGGCTACCACCGACCGTAGTGCAGAATTGCGCCGGGCCAGCTGGGCCAAGGGAATCGAAATCAGCAGGCCAAGGATCATCGGAACAATGGCGAGCACCAGATGCTGCCCGGCCAGTCCCAGGACCATGCCGCTGTTGGCGAGGAACCACTCCATCAGGTGGCGTCCTCCCTGTGATGCCGGACTTCCTCGATCAGGGCAAGGACTTCCGGCCCCTTCAGGACTCCGGCCACCCGGCCGTCGTCGTCCACCGCGACGCCCAGGCCCGACGGCGACGACAACGCAGCATCGAGCGCGCGGCGCAGGGTATCGCCCTTGCGGAACAGCGAACCGCCCGGAATCAGGCCTGCCCCGTCGCGCGGAGAGGACCAGCCAAGCGGCCGCGATTCTGCGTCCACCACCAAAGCCCATTCCCCCGATTGCCGGCCCGCATCGGGGCCATCGGAGGGACTGACCATGGTCACGGGGTGCAACGTCACGGCATCGGCGGCGTTGAAGGCAAGGTGGCGGAAACCGCGGTCGCGGCCAACGAAGGAGGCAACGAAGTCGTTGGCCGGCGCCCGGAGGATTTCCTCGGGAGCTGCGTACTGGGCGAGCTTGCCGCCGACAGCGAACACAGCGACCTTATCGCCGAGCACGGTGGCTTCATCGATGTCGTGGGTAACGAAGACGATGGTTTTGGCCAGTTCCCGCTGGAGCCGCAGCAGTTCCTGCTGCAGTTCGTCGCGGACCACGGGGTCCACCGCACTGAAGGGTTCGTCCATCAACAGGACGGGCGGGTCGGCAGCGAGCGCCCGGGCCACCCCAACGCGCTGCTGCTGACCCCCCGAGAGCTGGGACGGATACCGCTTGCCAAGCACCGAAGCCAGCCCGACGACGTCGAGCAGTTCCGCTGCGCGTTTCCGCGCCGCCGCCTTGGGAACTCCGTTGAGCCGCGGAACGGTGGCGATGTTATCCAGTACTGAGCGGTGCGGCAGCAATCCGGAGGACTGCATGACGTACCCCATGGAGCGGCGGAGCTGTGCTGCGGGAACCCGGGAGACGTCGTCGCCGCCCACCGTGATGGTGCCGCTGGTGGGTTCCACCATCCGGTTGATCATGCGCAGCGAGGTGGTTTTACCGCAGCCCGAAGGCCCGACGAAGACGGTAATCGAACCTTCGTCGATCGACATACTCAGAGCGTCCACCGCAGGCTGCCCGCCTTGGTATTGCTTGGTGACGCTCTTAAACTCAATCATGGCTTCAGCCATACCCGGGCTTACCTATCTTTGGCGGACATTATCGGTAGAGCCAAACGATCATATGCAGGCTTATTACTCGGCTGCAAAGCAATCTTCACCCAGCGTAGCCAGCGGCACGGACGATGTCAGCGCCGCCACGGATTCCGTAATGAATCGGCAATGTTCACCGTTTGCGCCGTTTGCCTCCCTTCGCTGCGCGTTCTTCAGCTTGGTCGTGCCTGTGGCGCTCAGCGGCACGCTGACCCCTGTCCGCAGTCATGACCTTTTGATGCCATTCCCGCTGGTAGGCACGGCGTGCTGCTGCGTCGTGTTTCCTGGTGAGGGCGGCCAGTTCGCGCTGAAGTTTCAGGTAGCTGGCCCAACGCCTGGGGTCTAGGGACTCGTCTGCGAGCGCCTCCTGGACGGCGCACCCGGGCTCTGCCTGGTGGGCGCAGTCGGCGAAACGGCACTGTGCGAAGAGCTCGTCAAGGTCCCCGAACATCTCGTCCATGCCGTCATCAGCGTCGAACAGCCCGAAACCGCGCACGCCCGGGGTGTCCATCAGCACGGCGCCACCGGCCAATGGCACCAACTCCCGGGACGTTGTGGTGTGTTTTCCTTTGCCGTCTCCTGCCCGGACGGCTCCGGTTTGCTGGATCTCCCGTCCGGCGAGTGCATTGATGAGGGTTGATTTACCGGCGCCGGAGGGGCCGAGGAGGACCAGCGTTGCGCCCCCCGGGATGTGCCGCCTCAGTTCGTCCAGACCGTCGCCCTGCTCGGCGGAGGTGGTGACCACCTCCACACCGGCGGCCTGGAAGATCACCTCCCCCACTACGTCATCTGCCAGGTAGGCAAGGTCCGCTTTGGTGATGACCACCAGCGGCGTGGCGCCGGAGTCCCAGGCGGCAACAAGGGTCCGTTCCAGGCGGTTGTGAGTAAGTGGACGGTCCACGGGAACCACCACTGCCACAATGTCGATGTTGGAGCCCAGGATCTGCTCCTCGGAGGAGGCCTCGAAGGCGCGCTTGCGGCTCAGTGCCGATTGCCGGGGCAGGACCTCGACGACGGCTGGCTCGCCTGCGTTGTTGTGGCCAAGCCACACCCAGTCCCCCGTGGCTGGAACCACGCCGTGCGCCGGGTAGGGCAGGTGGAGGAGACCGTCATGTGATGCCACGAGGACGCGGTTCCGGTCGAGACGAACTACGCGTCCGGGCGTGGCCCGCGCATCAGGAGCCGTGTTTGCGCGAAAGAGTTCCGCAGTCCTGGTGGTATAGCCATAGTCGATCGGCCCGCGGAGCTGCTGGGTAGAGCTGTTTGAAGGGTTGCTTGAAGAAGCGAAAGTGTTCAATGGAAACCTCTGCTGAGGCCCGGCTGCCCTAGTTTTGGCAGGCTGATGCCGGGACAGGAATGGTGGGGTGATGACGGTTCGCCGCAACTGTGTGCGGGGCGCGCAAGATTATGGCAATCATCAAAATCCACCTCCTCGGCATCTGGGACCGGCTACTGAAAACCGGCAACGATGTTCAGCGTAGCCAACAGCCTCCGCTTTTGGCTAGGCCTCCTTGCTAGCTGAGCTTCCCGTTCTCAGGTCGCTCACGGTGCAGGCGCAGGGCTGTGTCCACCAGCGAGACCCTGTTCAGCTTCCCGACGTCTTCCAAGGGGATCCAGGCCGCATGTGTGGTGCTTCCGTCCACCTCGTGGGTGAGCTCGCCGCCCACGACGGTGGCTTCGTAGACCAGGCGCAGGGCTTCAAAGTCCGTCACGGTCCCATCAGGCCGGACGTCATCTTGCCAGTGACCCACGTCGATGCCCAGCATCCGTTCGATCTTCGCCTCATAACCGGTCTCTTCGAAGACTTCCCGCCGGCATCCATCCACCGGATGTTCCGCAAAGTCCAGTCCCCCGCCGGGAAGTGTCCAGCCTTCCTTGTCGTCCTGTTTCCAGTAGGCAAGCAGGATTCGTCCATCCCTGACGATCACGGCGTAGGCGGCTGGACGGGTATCGAACTGCAGACTCATGTTGCCAGCATATGTGCCGCTCCGGAGTCTTCCTGCTAGGAAAGCTCCGCAGCAGAAATAGGCCCGGCTTCTTCAGGCCCGAGGTCAGGCTTTTCGCGAAGTTCGACGACGGTCCCCGCCGTGCCCAGTTCAAGGACCTTGATCGTGTTGCGGCCGGCTTTGATCAAAGGGGCCGGGGCGTAAAGGGTTCGTTGAGGGCCTTTCTCCCAATACCGTCCGACCAGGAAGCCATTGAGCCAGACGAAGCCTTTGCCGGAATCGGGCAGCGCAATATAGGTATCGGCGGGCTCCGCGACGTCGAAGTCGGCCCCGGCCAGGCCCTCCAGGTCTTCTTCCTTCCACTCCGCCAGCGCAATGGGCGTCTGCGTCCAGTGGAAGGTGTAGCGCTGGTTGATCAGCACACCACCCAGGATGCCTTTCCCGTGTCCGGTCAGGGGGCCATAGTTGATGCGGCCAAGGTTCTCAACGAGGATCTCGAGCTTGGCTGGGACACCGCGCCCCGTGACAACCAACCCTTCAGCACCAGTGACATCATCGAGGATCCCGGCGAAGTCGCCATCGACCCACACATACGCGCGATCGTTCAGGCCCGAAATCTTCAGGCGGCTCTCTGCGGGGGCATCTGCACGTCCGGGAAGGATGGCTTCGGAAGCGTAGAGGACCATTCCGGCGTCGAGCTCCAATTGCTCGAAGCTGAGGGGCTTGACGCTGCTGGTGGGCTTACCGGCATTCCGGAGCAACTCCAACAGGTCCGGAGCGTCCGGCAAAACCAGCGACCGGGCAGGGATCACCGGAGTTTCGGCGAGCAGTTCTGCGGGGATCTCCGGCAGGTCCTCAATGCCTTGGGCGCGGTAGAACTCACCCCGGAAAGCGTGGAACTTGGCGGTCAAGGCACCGTTTTCGGCGATGGGTGCATCTGAGTCGTAGCTGGTGACTGTCGGCTGCAGCATGGTGCCGTCGTGGTTGCTGCCGGACCACAGGCCGAAGTTGGTCCCACCATGGGCCATGTAGACGCAGAGCGAGCCGCCAAGGTCGAGCATCTTCCGGGCTTCCAACGCTGCATCCCGGGCATCCCTGCGGTGGTGGTGTTCACCCCAGTGATCGAACCAGCCGCCCCAGAATTCGACGTTGAAGAACGGCTCATCGGGCCTGCGGCGCTGCCAGGTTGCCACCGCTTCGTCACCCCGGCTCCCCAGCGTCGCCGTCGCCCAGGTTCCCTCCACTGAGCCGCCGTCGAGGAAGTAGTCGGTGCCGCCGTCGGCGGTGAAAAGCAGCTCCGTGATTCCGCGCTCCTCGAGGACGCGCCGGTTCCAGCGGATGTACTCGTGGTCGTCGCCGTAGCTGCCGTACTCGTTCTCGATCTGCACGGCCACCACCGGACCTCCCGCGGATGCCTGGCGCGGAGTGATGATGGGGAGGAGGTGGTCGAACCATTCCCCGATTGCTGCGGTGAAGACCGGATCCATGCACCGGAGGCCGATGCCGGGCGTGCCGGTCAACCAGGCAGGAAAGCCGCCGTTGTCCCATTCCGCGCAAATATAGGGGCCCGGGCGGACAATCACGTCCAGGCCCTCCTCGGCAGCGAGGTCGATGAACCGCCCCAGGTCACGCCAGCCGGTGAAGTCCGGGGCCTGATCCTGCCGGGGCTGGTGGAAGTTCCACGCGACATAGGTGTCCACCGTGTTGGCGCCCATGGCCTTAAGCCGACGCAGCCGGTCCTGCCACAGCTCAGGGTGGACCCGGAAGTAGTGGATGGCTCCGGCGAGGATGCGGTACGGTTCACCCGAACGGTAAAGGACAGCGTCGTGGTAGCTAAAGAGGGCGTTGTTCACGTGGAACAGATTAGCTCAATTTCCAACATTTATGCACAGGTGATGAACACATGACCAATCTTGATACTTCCCCGGCACAGGAAGTTTGCCCCGCTGCACCAAAGGGGCAAGGTCCATGCGTTCAGCTGTGGCCCGAGCGGGAAGTTCCCCTGGGTGGCGTCCGCGCCATGAAGGTCATGCGCACCCTGCCCCAGCGCGGGCTGCCAACTGTCGGAGCCTGGTGCTTCCTGGACAGCTTCGGGCCCGACCGGGTGGCCATGAGCGTGCTTCCCCACCCGCACTGCGGACTCCAAACCGTCACCTGGCCACTGGAAGGTGCCGTCCGGCACCGCGACAGTGTCGGCAGCGACGTGGTGGTGCGTCCGGGCGAGCTGAACATCATGACAGCGGGCCACGGTATTTCGCACTCGGAATTCTCCGTCCTCCCCGCAAACACGGATTCAGGTCCAAGCTCCCTGGTGGCCGAGATCCCCATGTCCCGGGGGCTGCAACTCTGGGTTGCCCTTCCTGACGAGCACCGCCACCGGGCACCGTCCTTCGAGCAGGTCCGTGATCTTCCGGTAGCTTCCGGACCTGGCTACACCGCGACCGTCATGGTGGGAGAGTTCGCCGGACAGCGTTCCCCCGCTACCATGTTCAGCCCTATCGTCGGTGCCGACATCGTTGGCACAGGACGTCTTGAGCTGCCACTCCGCCCCGACTTTGAACACGCAGTGCTCGTGTTGGATGGCGGCGTGGTGATCGACGGACAAGACATCGGAGCAGGCCCCCTGGCCTACCTCGGCGCTGGGCGGACCACCCTGTCCGTGGATGCCCAGCCCGACACCCGCTTCATGCTCCTTGGCGGCGAACCGTTCGGCGAAGACCTGCTGATGTGGTGGAACTTCGTGGGGCGGACTCATGAGGAAGTGGAAAAGGCCCGCGAGGAATGGGAAGCCGAAGGTCTGCTCGACGACGACGCTGCCGCCAGCTCGCGCTTCGGCTTCGTCCACGGCCACGGGCCAGACGCCGGCCCGGAAGCCGGACGGATCCCGGCTCCCCCGCTTCCCGGAGTCAAACTCCGGCCACGCACCCGCGGCTGAGTTTAGCCGCGCTGCTCGGCCACAAGCCGGGGAACCCCAAACACCGGATCCTGCTGCAGGATCCGGACGTCCACAATTCCCGCTTCGGCCAACCTGGCTTTGAAGGCATCCTGGAGCTTAGGAACGTTCATGCCCAGTCCGCTGCCCAGGATCACAGGCCCGTCCAGGCCGAGTTGGCGAATGGCTTGTTCGGCGAGGTCGGCGAGGTCGGCACCTGCCTGCTGCACCAGTGCCAGGCTGACGCCGTCACCGGCGTCGGCTGCTTCCACCACCAAGCGGGCCTGCTGCGCCCAAAAACGGCGTCCCGTGTCCGGCGAATGGAAGAGGGCGATCAACTTACCGGGTTCCTCCACTCCGCAGGACTCCAACAGGGCACGGCTGAGCCTATCCGGCTCCAGGCCCTGGTTCATCCGGCGGAGGCTGTGGCGGACGGCTTCGCGGCCCAGCCAGTACCCGCTGCCTTCGTCGCCCAGGAGGTAGCCCCAGCCACCCGCCCGGGCCTCTTCGCCGGCGTCGTTCCTCCCCCATGCCGCAGAGCCGGTGCCGGCGATGACGGCCACGCCAGTGCTCGCACCACCGGCTGCCAACAGCAGCCGCGAATCGTGGACCACCGTGATCCGGGCCCCGGGTGCGTGCGGAGCAATCAGGTCTGCGAGCGCCTGGGCGTCCTCGTCCGTGTCTATGCCACCCGCTCCTGCGTAGACCTCCTCGACAACCCCTCCGCCGATGCTGCCAAAGAGTTCGGCGAGGTTGGCTGCCGCCTGCTCGCGGGTGACGTTCTGGACATTCGAGCTGCCCGCACTCGCATCCCGTACAGGCATGCCGTTCTCGAACCGCACGCCGCGGGTTTTCGTCCCACCGATATCGAGCCCAATGACTGTGCCACTCAGGACTTCCTCATGGGCAGGGGAATGTTGGGAAGAGTCAAGATTGTTCACCGTGAAAGACTAGCTTGGAGCGTCCTGAGGAGGAACCGCACATGCCTGGATCCATGTTTGGCACCCCGTTCATCGCAGCCCCCATGGCTGGCGGAACATCAACCCCGGCCCTGCTGCGGGCTGTCCACGACGGCGGGGGCATCGGTTTCCTTGCCGCCGGCTACAAGAGCCCGGAGTCCATGGTCGGGGAGATCGCGGCGGCACGGAACCTCAACATCCGGTTCGGCATGAACGTTTTTGTACCCAACCCGGACCAGCTCCCACCCAATGCCGAAGCGGTGGCACGCCTCGAGGAATACCGGCGCGAACTGGAGCCCGAAGCCGCCCGCTATGGTGTGGCCCTGCCGGAGCTGCGCCTCGATGACGACGACGCGTGGCAGGACAAGATCGACGCCCTGCTTGCCGATCCGGTGGATCTGGTGAGCTTTGCTTTTGGCCTGCCCGGAAAAGCGGTTGTCCGTGCGCTGCAAAAGGCGGGCACCACGGTCATTTCCAGCGTGACCAACGTCCGGGAGGCCCTCGCCGCCGCGGAGGAAGGTCCGGACGCCATCGTGGTGCAGCACGGGTCCGCTGGCGGCCACAGCGCAGCTTTCCTCCCGCACGCCAGCGAACCAGCCGATGCACCGGAAGCCCGGACGACGGCGGAACTGATCGCCCAGGTGCGCGCCGCCGTCGGACTTCCGCTGATAGCGGCAGGTGCGGTCATGGACACCGCGACGCTTCGCGAGGTGTTGGCGGCCGGGGCGGAAGCCGCGCAGATCGGCACGGCCCTGGTCCGGACAGACGAAAGTGGCGCCAGGCAGGTGCATAAAGATGCCTTGGGCGATCCGGCGTTCACGGCCACGGCTTTGACCCGGGCATTCACGGGACGCACGGCGCGTTCGCTGGTCAATGAGTTCGTTCGCGATCACGCTGACGCGCCGGAGGGCTACCCTGCCATTCACCACCTCACCTCACCCGTTCGGGCGGCTTCGTCGGCCGTCGGGGATCCGCACCGCCTGAACCTGTGGGCGGGTACCGGGTGGCGGCAGTCGCGCACAGGTTCGGCAACGGACGTGGTCAGGGAGTTCCTGAACGGGCTCTGACAAGTTCGGCCAGCAGGCCGCCGCCCTCGGTAACCACCATTTCGCGGAACAGCCGGACGGCGTCGGGTTCAAAGCTCCGTTCCCGCCATGCCAGGCCGATTTGCCTGAAAGCGAGTCCGGACTCGATGGCTACTTCAACGAGTCCAAGTTCAGCTTCCGGAAGGAACTGTCCGGTTCCTGAGCGGGGCCCTGCAGGCGGGAGGATGCCGAAGCCCAGGCCTGCGGAAATCAGTCCGCGTGCGGTAGTGGATTCCTGGACTTCGAAGGCGATCCGGGGGCGGAAGCCAGCCTCCCGGAACAGTTCCTCGCCCAGCGCCCTGAGCCCAACACCGGTGGGCAGGGTGACGTAAGGCTCGTGCCGGAGTTCGGAAAGGCGCACGCTGGGCCGCCCTGCCAGCGGGTGGCGGTAGTGCAGGACAGCCCGCAGCGGTTCACGGTAGAGCGGGAGGGACCGGATGCCCTTGCCATCGGGCGCAATAGGGGCGATCAACGCGAAGTCGGTTTCCCCCGCTGCGAGTTCCTGCAGGCAGTCGTCCCGTGGACCCTGCCTGAGTTCGAAGACGGCCTGGGGATGGCGCCCGCGGAAGGCACTGATGAGCAGTGGCAGGGTAGCTTCCCCGAACGTGTGTTGGAAGGAGACGCCAATGCGTCCCCGCACGACGTCGGACTCGTGCCTCACCCGGTCCAGTCCGGCCTGGAAGTCCTCCAGGGCATCTTCGATGTAGGGCAACAATGTCCTGGCTGCGGGAGTGAGGCGGATGCCCCTGCCGTCCCGGATCAGCAAATCCATGCCGACAATCGCGCTGGCCCTTGACACGGCCCGGCTAACCGTGGACTGCGGCACCCCAAGCAACTCGGCTGTCTCGGTCATGTGCTCGGTGCGGCCCAGCTGCGCGAGGACAGGCAGGAGCGGGAGAAGCTGGATGAGCTGATGGTGATCGGGTTCCATGACGGTCCTTGGGCTGGGCAAAAGCACTCATGCTGTGTTGCATGAATCTTAGCTAACCTATGCATTGGATCATGAAGATGCCTGAAGTCTACTGTTGCCCCGTGACTAAAACGACGGCCATGGAAAACACGCAATCGTGGGAGGGGCATGCCAAAGGGTCCTCCGGATACCGTCGCGTTTTGGCCGCCTTGGCCCTTGCCGGGGTGGCCACCTTCGCCCAGCTCTACTCCACGCAGGCCGTCCTTCCGCTCATGGCAAGCGACCTCCACATCACAGCGGCTGAGGCGGCGCTAAGCATCTCCCTGGCAACCGTAGGACTGGCCGCCACGGTTTTGCCGTGGTCGTTTGTGGCAGACCGGATCGGCCGGGTACGGGCCATGGCCATCGGCATCGCCGCAGCCACCCTGCTCGGGTTGATGGTTCCGCTTGCACCGACCCTCCCCCTGCTGTTGGGTCTCCGGACGCTGGAGGGCATGGCCTTGGGCGGCATTCCGGCCATCGCCATCGCCTACCTCAACGAGGAAGTCACCAAGATCCATACCGCCCTCGCAGCGGGCAGCTACGTCGCGGGAACCACCCTGGGTGGGCTCGCCGGCCGGCTGGTTGCTGGTCCTGTCGGCGAATTGTGGGGCTGGCGCGCCGCGGCCTTGGCCGTCTCCCTGCTCGCCACCGTCTCAGCCGTGCTTTTCCTGGTACTCGTCCCCAGGCAACGCCGGTTCAGCCCCTCTCCAGCCATGGGATTCCGGGGAGCGGTCAGGACCTTGGGCGGACATTCCCGCAATCCCAAACTCCTGGCGCTGTATTTGCAGGCCTTCTTGCTGATGGGCGGATTCGTGGCCGTCTACAACTACCTGGGATTCCGCCTCCACGCTGAACCATTTGGCCTCCCGACCACCGTGGTGAGCCTCATCTTCCTGGCTTACCTCGCAGGCACCGTCAGTTCACGATGGGCCGCGGGCCTGACCACCAGGTTCGGCAGGCGCAACGTCCTTCTGGCCGGGATCGCCGTGATGTCCGCAGGCCTGGCCCTGACCCTGGCAGAGAATGTCGCAGCCACGCTGGCCGGCCTGGTTGTCTTCACGGGAGGCTTCTTCGCCGCGCACAGTGTCGGCTCCGGATGGACCGGCGCCATCGCCACCACGGGCCGCGCCCAGGCCGCATCCCTGTACAACCTCTCCTACTACCTGGGCTCGAGCATCATCGGCTGGGCTGGCGGCCTGGCCTTTCAGGCTTACGGGTGGCCTGCGTTGGCATGGTCTGTCATGGCACTTTCATGCACGACGGCGGTTGTCACCTTGGCGGTACACCGCCAGCCCCGCCGCGTCAGTTGATCCCAGCCTGCCTGGACCTACAATCGGAGGCATGACACAGGTCACCAAATCCCGGGAGCTGTCGTCGCCGGAACGTTTGCAGGCATTTGCCGACGCCGTGGTGGCGATTGCCTTGACCTTGCTCATCCTCCCGCTGATGGAAAGCGTCGGGGAACTCGGTGACCATGACGGAACCACCGCTCAATGGTTGGCTGACGAACGCTTCGCGCTGCTCGGATTTGCCCTGAGCTTCATCCTGATCGCAGTCTTCTGGCGTCACCATCACAGGCTCTTCACCAACGTACGCAAAGTGGACAGTGGCCTGCTCTGGTTGACGGTGCTATGGATGTTCACCATTGTCTGGATGCCCGTCGCAACCGCGCTGTCCACGCAAATGCGGGCCGACTGGGCCCAGCCACTGATCTACATCGGAACCCTGTTCGCGACCAGCCTGATGCTGGTACTGGCCCGGGTGTATCTGCGCTCGCACCCGGACTTGCACACCATGGACGACAACGAGGCGCGGGATGGAATCCGGGCCGGAAGCATCGTGTCCGGCCTTTTCCTGGCTGCGTTGCTGCTTGCCTTGGCCATTCCCAGTGCCGGCAACCTGCCGTTGCTGCTCATGCTCCTCTCCGAACCCCTCCAGCGCTTGGCCCGGCGGCGCGACCGGCAGAGGTCCCGCCCGATAGTCAGCTGAAGATTTCACGGTCTAGGATGAATGAAAGGCAATTTCAGGAGGATCCGTGATCAACCCCACGAAGAATGTTCGGTCAACCACGGCCAGCACTGAGCCCTTGGACTCGATCGACGAACGGATCCTGGCGGCGTTGGTGGATGATGCGCGGATCTCCAACAAGCAATTGGCCGAGCTCGTCGGAATCGCCCCATCCACGGCTTTGATGCGGACGCGGGCATTGTCGGAGCGGGGCATCATCGAGGGCTTCGAGGCGGTCCTGAGCTTGCCGGCCATCGGCCGCTCGGTCCAGGCACTGATTGCTGTTCGGCTCCGCGCCCACGACCGCGATCAAATCGACCGTTTCACGGCACGCGTTCCCAAGCTTCCCGCGGTGATCTCCACGTTCCACACCACCGGCTCGGTGGACTACCTCCTGCATATCGCGGTGGCCAACACCGATGACCTGCGCAATTGGCTCCTGGATAATCTCGCCACCGACCCCGTGGTGGGACACACCGAGACCACCATGGTGTTCCAGCACATCCCCGGAAACCGCGGACCGCTCCCGGAATAGCTGCGATCTGTCAGGCCCGCAGGGCGCTCCGAAGAGACACCGCTGCCAAGGCCAATGCCGCCACTCCGCAGAGGACCGTGAAACCCACGACGGCGGCCTGCAGCCCCAGCGATGAGACGGCCAGTCCCAGCCCAATCACCGGAACCGCGCTGCCTAAGTACGTGATCACGTAGACCGTGCTGATGACCTGTGCATGACGTGCCGCTTCGACTTTTCCGGCAACCTCGTTGAAGACCTGGCGGAAAGCAATGCCTTGGCCCGCTCCTGCCGTAATGCTGGCGGCCACAAGGAGCCACGGACTCGACCACGCAGCCGCTGCTCCCACCAGGACCACAGAGACACCCAGGACGGCCAATGCAACGGGGACCACGAATCGTCCACGGCTCCCCAGGAGTTGGCTTAGGGCCGAAGCGCCCAGGGTGACACCCGCCAGGGCTCCTATCAACGGCCGCGAATCGGCGTGTACAACCGTGGCGAAATATCCCGGCGCCAGGGACAAGCAAAAGCCGAACACTGCAAAGCTCAGGAATCCGGTGGCCGCTGCCATCCAGAAGGCACCGCGCGCGTCCTTGGAAATGGACGGCTTCCTGGGGGCAAGGACCTTCAATGGGCTGGGGCCTTCTGCCGGCGCGATGGCTGGCCTGGCCTTAAGCAACCACAGCGGTATGAGGGCAGCCAGCAGCACTGCGGAGTGAACGTAGTAGGGCGTACTTGTGGGGTCCGGCAGGAGCGACAACAGGCCGCCGATTGCCGGGCCTGCCGCTACGCCACCGGCTGAGGAGAGCAGCGTGAAACGTGACGCCCAGTCCGGCCTTTGGGGCAGCAATTCCCGGAGGGCAGCGGAGCTGGCACCGGTGGCCAGACCCACGGCCACGCCCTGGAGTGCCCGGCCCAGGGACAACGTCACCAGGCTGTCTGCGTTGGCGAAGATCATGCCGCCCACCAAACCCACCAACACAGCCAGGACCAGCGCAGCACGCCGTCCGATGTGGTCCGACCAGTGACCGGCCACCATGAGGACCGCAACCAACGCCAGGACGTAGCTTGAGAAGGCTATGGTCACGTCCAGGGAGGACAGCCCGATCCTGGTTTGGAGCAACGGGTACAGGGGCGTGGCGAGATTGGCGCCAACCAGCAGCGTGAAGATCACAACCCCGGCAAGGACCAGCCGGGCGGTGGTGGAGGCATCCCATCCCCAGCGTGCAGCGGTGGCCGGACGCATGCGGAGTTCGCTCAAGACAGTCATTTCCATGCCTTCGGGCTCGGTGGCCGGGCTGGGGAGTCCTTGTGGGAGAACCAGCACGACTGAACAGTGATGGCAATAGAATGCAATAGAGCTGCGCTCAAAGAAGCAAACAAGTACAAGAATTGATCAAAAGGCTCAAAGTGTAGCCCTCAGAGTGAGCTGGAGTGACCATTTGAACAGTCTTGACCCCATGGACCTGAAAATCCTGCTGGAACTCATCCGGGACCCCCGCATCCAGGTCGCCGAACTGAGCGAATCACTGGGCATAGCCCGCAACACTGCCCAGAGCCGCATCAAACGCCTCCTGCGCTCCGGAGTCCTGCAGGCAGCAGGCCGTGAAGTTGACCTCGAAAAGGTGGGGTACGACGTCGTCGCTTTCGTCACGATCGAGGTCACCCACCGGGAACTGGACGGCGTCATCGGGGCGTTGCGCCTGATACCGCAGGTGCTCGAAGTCCACGAAATCTCCGGCCGCGGCGATCTGTGGTGCCGGGTCGTTGCGACGGACACCCACAACCTCCAATCCGCCCTGCGCGCCGTCCTGCGTACCAAAGGAGTGATCAGGACCGAAACGGTGCTGGCCCTGCACACCCATATTCCCTACCGGACCGAGCCACTGATCGGACGGATGGCTGCAGCTCCAACACGCGGCAAGCCCGAAGGGCAGAGCCCCGGAGCGGCGGCCCGGGCCGACTAGGATTTCTTGCATGGATTGGCTTTCACACATCTCCCAGATCAATTGGCTCGCCGTGCTTTTGGCATTCGTTTCAAGCATGGTGATCGGCTTTGTCTGGTACATGCCAGCCGTTCTTGGAGGGCGGTGGATGCAGGCAATCGGCAAGACCGAAGACGATCTCAAGAACATTGAGGGCGGCGCCGGCATCTGGGTCCCCATGATGGTCGCAGCAGCCGTCACCAGCATCCTGCTGGCCATACTCATCAGCGCGCTGGGACTCAACACTTTCCTTGCAGGCGGCTTCTTCGCCCTCGTCATTGCCTTGGTTTTCCGCTCTGGCGGTCACGTTATCCATAACGGATTCGCAGGACGCCCCACGGCAGTGACGTTGATCGATTCGGGCCACGATCTGGTGGCCATGACTGTCGCCGGGGCCATCATCGGGGCCATGCAGTAGCGTTCAACCAGTGACCATCATCGACAATGCCGTATATGTGGACGGCGTACGCACTGCCACCCCCAGCAGCCTTGAGCAGACTTTCGAAACCCTCTCCAAGCACGGGGGTATGGCCTGGATAGGGTTGTACCGGCCAACACAGGCTGAAATGGAAGCGGTTGCCGCTGAATTCGGCCTCCATGACCTGGCCGTTGAAGACGCTGTCTCGGCGCACCAGCGCCCCAAGCTGGAGCGATACGACCACAGCCTGTTCACGGTGCTCCGCCCGGCCCGCTACCTGGACGAGACCGAGACGGTGGAATTCGGCGAACTCCATGTATTCACCGGTCCCAACTTCGTCGTCACCATCCGGCATGCCGAGACCGGTGGGGTGGCCCGTGTCCGCAGGCGCCTGGAAGAACGCCCCGATCTCCTGCGGCACGGTCCGGAAGCCGTACTGTATGCGCTGGTGGACCAGGTGGTGGACGATTATGCGCCCGTGATCGCCGGGCTGGAAAACGACATCGACGAGATTGAAGACCAACTTTTCAGCGGCGACAGTTCGGTCTCGCGCAGGATCTACGAACTCGCACGGGAAGTCATCCAGTTCCAACGGGCCATCCATCCCCTCCCCGAAATGATGGACCTCCTGAAAAGGGGCTTCGAAAAATACGGTGTGGACATCGAGTTGCAGCGTTCCCTGCGGGATGTCGAGGACCATGCACAGCGGGTGATTTCCCGTGCGAATTCGTTCCGGGACATCCTCCAGAACGCACTCACCCTGGACGGGACGCTCACGGCGAACCGCCAGAACGAAGCCAGTGCCGCACAAAACGAGCAGGTCAAGAAGATCTCCTCCTGGGCGGCCATTCTCTTCGCCCCGTCCTTCGTGGCAGGCGTCTACGGGATGAACTTCGACAATATGCCTGAGCTGCACTGGGAGTACGGGTATCCGCTGGCAATTGGCCTGATGTTCGGCGCCGCCCTGCTTATGTACCTCATCTTCAAGCGCAAAGGATGGCTGTGACACCAACCCTGGGGATCGGCCCGGCGGGACGTTCCGCCCGCCTCGCCATGGTTGACGACATAGCGGACGACGCCGGCCGCTCCGGTTTCGAGCTCGAGTACAGCCAGCGCCAAGCAGCCGAGCGGTTGGCGGCCTTTGGCGCACAACTGACCGGCCGCCGTCGTGCGCTGTCCCGGAAGGTGCCACGAAGCCTCTACCTTCACGGTCCCGTGGGCCGCGGCAAGACCTGGCTGATGGACAGCTTCTACGCCAGGTTGCCCGTTCGGAAGCGGCGGGTGCATTTCCACGATTTCTTCCGCTCGCTCCATGCCGGCACGCATGGGCCTGCTACGGGTAACGGAACCATGATCCAGCAGTCCGTTGATGCGCTGCTGGCTGACATCGATGTGCTCTTTTTTGACGAGTTCCATGTCCATGATGTCGGAGACGGCATGTTCATCGCCCGCCTCCTGCGGGATGCGGCCAAACGACGCATTCCCTTGGTGGTGACCTCAAACTACGCTCCGGACAACCTCCTGCCCAACCCCTTATGGCACGAGCATTTCGTGCCCACCATCCAGGCCATCAAAGACATGATGGACATCGTGGAGATCTCCGGCGCGTTGGATTTCCGGCGTGTACCTGCAGGCGCCGACTCCCCCGAGAACCCCTCGGAAGGGTTCCGGTCCGGCCGCATCATTACGCCCGGGACGCCCGCGCAACTGGGTCGCCTTGGCCTCTTCACACCTGCCCCGATCCAGAGCCGCGTTTTGACCCCCACCACGCATCCGATCGTCGTCAGGAATTCCGATCCGGATCTGCTCTGGGTGGGCTTTGACGAGCTGTGCGGAGGGCTGACGTCGCCCGCGGACTACCTTGCCCTGGCTGACAGCTACGCCACGTGGGTGATCGACGATGTTCCCTCACCAGCAGGAAACCACCCTTCGCTGGCGCCCGCCTGGCAGCGGTTCAGCAACGTGGTGGACGTGCTCCACGATCAGGACATCACACTGTTCCTGGTAGGCAAGGGTCCCCTGGACTGGGACGGCGCCGGTTCCGGAAGCGTTATGCCGGTGGATCTGGCACGTATCGCGAGCCGCCTGTCCCTGCTGACCCGAGACGAATCAGCCATGCCACTCGAACGCGGGGAATCCGCCGGTAGCTGAGCTTCCGGCGCCCGTCCTTGTGTCTGGAGGGCTCCACAAGCGCGGTCAAAGAACGGCGATCCACACGCCGGTTGCAGCGGCCAGAACGCTGGCGGCCATTGTTCCCAGCCCGTTGACCAGCGCCAAACCCGTTCGGCCGCTTTGGACCAGGCGAATGGTCTCCAGGCTGGCCGTACTGAACGTAGTGTAGCCACCGAGGAAGCCTGTGCCGGCGATCAGCAGCAGCGACTCGGGTGCCTGCCCACGCATGACAAGTCCGGCGAGGAAGCCCAGCAACAACGAACCGGAAACGTTGATCACAATGGTGCCCCACGGCAACGCGGTCCGGAAGCGTGCACGGACGAGTCCATCCACGACGAATCGGGCCGCCGCGCCCAGTCCGCCGGCGAGCGCCAGGAGGATGACAGTCACGGCGTCCGGCCTTTGACGAGCCTGTGCTGCCACGAACCCAACCAGATACCTGCCGTGGTAGCGGCAGCACCGCCCACGAGGCTGGCGGCAAGGTAACTCAACGCTGCGGGCGTGGTTCCCGCTGCGAACAAATGCACAGCGTCCACTGCCAAGGTGCTGTACGTGGTGTAGGCGCCCAGGAACCCCGTGCCCAAGGCGAGCCTGAGTACGCGGCGGCTTCCGACGTCGGGCCCCCTGCGTGACAATCCTTCGAGCAGTGCACCGAGCGCCAAGGCGCCTGTCAGGTTGATCACCAGGGTGGCAAGAGGCCACCCCCCTGGCGCCGGAATGACCAGGCCAAGGCCGTAGCGCGCCAACGCCCCCAGGACGCCCCCGCCAGCCACCGTTCCTATGAACCCCCAATGAAGGTGGACCGGTCGCTTGGCCTCAGTTGTCGTCATCGTCGGCCGGAACCCTGGGATTTACGGGGACAACCAGCACCGGACGGTCCTGACGGTGGCTCAGATGGCGGGCCACGGATCCGGAGGTCATTTCCTTAAGTGCGGACGCCAGCGTATGGTCCCGGGTGCCCACCACGATCAGGGACGCGTCCAGTGCATGGGCTTCACGGGCCAGCGCATGTGCGGGCTCCCCAGCGAGTGGCACCAGAGACCATTCGATGTCCGCCCCAGCGAGTTGGGCGGTCAACGATGCCTTCAGCGAGCGCGGAATGGCCTCGGAATCCTCATCAACACCGTCAGGATCTATGGGCGCCCAGGGACCCCCGGCGGTGCCATCAACCGGATAGACCGTAGCGTCAGCGTATGCGCACACCAGAGGCCGTCCCAGGAGGGCCGCCATGCGGGCAGCATGTTCAACCACGACGGGGTTCTGACCGGGCATGACGCCAAGCAGGACTGGGCCGATCAGGCTTCCGGGCTGGGGCGGGAGGCGTTCGGGAATGTCAGTCACACGGCAAGTCTAAAACGCGCTTCCGGGCGCACCTGCAACGCCTTGCCCGTTCCGCGCCCATCATCGACGGCGACCAGCCCACCAGCCGGCAAGCAGCGGCAGCAGCGAGCCGATCATCAGTACGGTACCCAGGGCAGGGTCGGTTGGCCGAAGGACGGCTCCCGCGATCAGGACGGCACCAAAGACCACCGCGCCCACGGCCCTGTGTGCCAGACGTATGAGGCGTGCCACTTGCCGTTCCAGCCGCCGGCTGGAAATCTGCAGCGTGCCGTCCTCGAGCTGCGTGACCACGGCGTCCAGGCGTTTGGGCAGGCGCAGGGCCACCACCGCGGCGTCCATTGCCTGGGCCGCCACATCCTTGGCGAGCCCGCCGCGCTCATCGCGGATCAACTGTGCCGCGTAAGGCTCCACGGAATCCCAAAGATTGAACCGGCTGTCCAGCGAGCTGCAAACCCCCGAGGTGAGGGACATGGCCCGGATGATGAGCAGGAAGTTCTCCGGCAACTGAAAGGGCAACGACCGGACCACCGTGCCGAACTCGGCACCAAAGTCACGGAACTCACGCGGATCCACGTCCCGCAATTCTGCAAAGCCCATCCCGCCGAACCTGTCGAAGAGCTGCGACATGGCCCGTTCAAGCTCAGGTTTGTCAGCCGAAGGCATCAGCACTCCGACGTCGCCGATAGCGTTCACCAGCCCCTTGCCATCACGGGATGCGGCCGCAATCAGCAGCTTGCGCAGGCCACTTCGAGTCCCCGGGGCCACCTCGCCCATCATGCCGAAATCGATGAACGTCAGCCGCCACGGATGTTCAGCCTGGCCTTTCGTTGGAGTGACGAAAATATTGCCCGGATGAGGATCTGCGTGGAAGAAACCGTTGGTGAACAGCTGGTCAAACATGACGGAGGCGAAAACCGGCGCGACCTCGGCAGGGTCAATCCCGGATTCCCGCAACGCCTCGGCGTCGGTGATTTTGATGGCCGTGACATCTTCAAGGGTGAGTACGCGTCTGGTTGTCCGCTCCCAGACGACGGCGGGCACCGTCACCCGCGCATCGTCGGCGAAATCAGCAGCGAATCGTTCCGAGTTCGCCGCCTCGTTCAAATAGTCGATTTCCTCGAGGCTGGTCTTCTCGAACTCTTTGATCAGGGCCGCCACATCGGCCCGGTCAGACACGATGCGGATGCGGCTCAGCCAGCCGCCCACCCTGCGCAAGGCGGCCAGGTCGACGTCGACAATTGCCTGGATGCCCGGGCGCTGAACCTTGAACACCACGCTGCTAAGCCCGGTGTCAGCGGCATTAGAGGGCAGGAGTTGTGCCCGGTGCGCCTGGCCGAGGGAGGCTGCGGCGATGGGCACTTCCTCGATCGAAGCAAAAACTGCCCCCAAGGGCGCGCCCAATTCGGCCTCAGCAAGGGAACGGATCGCGGGGAAAGGCACCGCAGGCACCTCATCCTGCAGCCCTTCCAACTCGGCAGTGATCTCCGGCGGAAGGACATCAAGGCGCGAAGACATGAACTGTCCCACCTTGATCATCAGGCCCCCAAGCTCAACCGCCAGGTCATGGAACCGTCGGGCGAAGGAGCGCATCCTGCGGGCCCGGTTCCGGTCCCCCACCCAACGCAGCCCCACCCGCGGCAGCAAGAGCTCAAACCACCACGTGACGGAAAGGTGCCAAGCGGCGAAACGCAGGATTCGGCGATAGCGGGCACGGGTATTACCCGCGCCCGGTACTGGATCTGCCCGATCGCGCCGAACCGACGTCACCCCTGTCAATCCTGGGCGAGGATGGAGTAGAGCCGTCGCCGTGCCTCTTCGAGCACGGTAACAGCTTCCTGCACCTGCTTGGGCGTCCCGGTGCGGCCCACCTGAGCCGCCGCCTGCGCAAGTGCCATCCCGGCTTTGGGAAGAGCACCGAACCCTGGGCCAGCCCCAGTACCCGACGACTCCCACGGCGCAGACGTTTCAGACTCAGCCAGATACTCCCGTCCGGCCTCCGTCAAAGAATGGATCTTGCGGCCGTTGGACTCCTCCGAGCTAATGAATCCTTCGTCGGCCAGCAGTTGCAGGGTGGGATAGACCGACCCCGCGCTTGGCTTCCAGCTCCCCTTGCTGCGCTCATCGATTTCACGAATGATCTGGTAGCCGTGCATGGGACGCTCTGCCAGCAGCGCCAGGACAGCCGTGCGGAGTTCGCCCCGCCCTGCCCTGGTGCCGGACCGTTTCTCAAACCGGGAACGAAACTCGTCAACGGCCTGCCACATCCCATCAAAACTGTTGCCCATGAATCCGCCTGCGGGGAATGAATCCTGCATCTTGCCCACCTCAATACGTTGCGAACGATACTGAACGATAGTTAACGATATGCCGCAGGCCGGGCGCAGACAATGGGGTTTTCTGGTCGAATGCGGCCGGGTCGGTCAAAACGATTTGAGGCGGTTAGCCGGTGGCAGACTGTGATTGACGGCAAGTATGTGGAGTGCGTCCATGGCCTGTGTTCGGTCGGCTGGGTCCAGCAGCTGCCACGATCGGTGCCCCGGGTCGGCCAGTTCTTTGTGCAGGGAAAGAACCCGTGACCTATCGCTACCCTTCATTTGGGCCGAAGTGACCAGCGGCGTTCTGAGGGTCGCGCAGATGACGACTGCATCGTCGAGGTGCCGGTCCCTGTCGCGGGAGTCTTCGCGGTAGGCCGCGCCTTTCAAGACCAACGCCCCGAGGGCATTCGGGATGCTGATGAGGACAGGTGGGTCGTCGTCGACGGCCAAGCGGCAGTTCACGGTCCGCTGCAGCGCCTGCGTGCCTCCGGATACCTGGAACGGTTTGCGTCCGCCGAGGGCCGGAATCTTTACCGGGGCCAGATGGTCGGCCACCATCACGTCGATCTGCTGCTTGTGGCCATGGCGATAGCCAGCCTCCCTGGGGTAGGGGCACGTCCCAGGTCTCGCGGTCATGGGTTGCTTCGGCGACGGCGTCCGGTTCAGCTTCAGACATGGAGCAGTTCGTTGATGACTCGCTGTCCGGCACTGCGTTCGCGGGTTGCCAGTGAATCCATGAGGTCTACTGCAATGGCTGCCATGGGTGCCCGGCCATCGGCGAAGGGTTCATGCAACTCGACTTCACGAATGATGGCGTTGCCGTCAGGATCTTCAACCAAGCCGAATGCATCCGCGAGGGCGGCTACGTCGCCGATCATGACATAGCCTTCGGCAGTCCCGCTCCCGCCAGCCATCCCGAAAGTCTCTGCAATGGATTCTTCGCGCGTGGCCGAGGCACCACTCGGGATCAGATAGTCGTTAAGTGCGGCCAGCCCGTCGGGTGTAGCCCTGTAGCGGTGGGTCTTGTCCTTTTTTCGGGCAAGAACACGAACGGCGTCTGCGTCCAGCTCTCGTAGTCGGCTCTTCAACCGGGATTTCTCCGAAGCGCTGATCCACGTGGGGTTCTGACCAGAGAGCATCGCCAGTGCAGCCCATGCAGTCTTGGCCGCCCAGGCGCGGCCGCGCCGGGTGCCGGCATGGGTCAGACGCTCTACCGACGATCGATCGATGAGTAGCACGCGGCCAGCACGACCACTGGCCGTCAGCCGGCCAGAGTCGATCAGGTCATGAACTGAAGCGCGGGTGATGCCCAGCCTGTCCCCAACCTCCGCGACGGTTATTCCGTCCACCTTCTGCATACACTAAACCCTACGGGCGTAGGGCTTAGTGTCAATAGCTGGGCAGATTTTGGCGTTAGGAGAAGCGACAACAGTCCGGCCTACCGCAGCTCTCAGGCAGATCAAGTGTTGCGGTTCGCACTCAGGAAATCAGACCGCAAAGTGTGGAGCTAAGGAGATTCGAACTCCTGACCTCTTCGATGCGAACGAAGCGCTCTACCAACTGAGCTATAGCCCCCTGGGTCCGGCTTGATGCCGGACCAGTGTCCCTAGGCTATAAAGTTTCGCGGCGCTTTTCCAACCACGACACGAACGTCTCGGAACCAACCCTTTGTTCGGGGACCAGGTTATGGCCTGCACGCAGGTAAGCGCCCATCGGGCCCGGCAGCGGCAGCCCGATGATCTTTCCGCGGGCGCCCGTGACGCGTTTCCAATCCTCCGCCATCTGCCGCATGGTGAGCTCCTCCGGGCCACCTACAGTGCGGACACTGTGCGGTGGAGCCCCCGACTCAGACGTGGCTGCTTCGAGCAGGGAGGCCGCGGCATCCGCCGGCGAGATGGTCTGGAACCTGGCGCCGTTGAAAGTGGGGACGAGCCCTAGTCGCGCGCCTGCGGCGAAGACCATCGCGATGAGGCTGTGGAACTGTGGGGCCCGGACGACCACGGTTTGCAGCGGCGACTCGGCGTACGCGCGCTCCTTTTCGGCCTTGGAAACGTAATACGAATAGGTGCTCAGATCGCAGTTGATGATCGACAGCGCCACAATCCTGGCCACCCCGGCCAGGTGGGCAGCCGCGGCGAGGCGCGCGCCGCCGTCGGCGAATTGCTTTTTGGCTTTGCCGAACTGTCCCTCAAGGCAATCAATAACGACGTCGGTACCCGTCAGGGCGGCGGCCAGCCCGTCGCCCGTGGTGACGTCGGCAGCGAAGTAGGTTACGCCGTCGAGACGATCCGCCGAGGCCATGGCTGGCACGTGGCGGCTGAGAACGGAGACCGTGTGCCCAGCAGCCACGGCGAGGCGGACAACTTCCCGGCCAACCTGGCCGGTGCCCCCTGCAACGCAGATGCTGGTCATGGAGGGCTGTTAGGCGCGACGGCGCTGAAGGACGTCATCCAGGTTGCTGAGCGCGCTCTGGCTCTTGACGGAAACCGCAGCGGCCTCGGCCTGCTCGGCGTTCTGCTTCAGGATGGGCTTGCCCACGGGCTTGGGTGCTTCCGGGAGATCCAGCGGCTCAGGTGCCGGGCGGGCTGCTTTCGCGGCATCGACATATGTGGGCTTCGGGACCTCGACAGGCTTCCAGCTTGCGCCCTTGGATTCCTGGGCAGACTTGGCCGAGTGATCCCCGGCGGCAACGGCAACTGCCAGCGCGGCTTGACGCAGTTCATCAGCTGTAGGCCGGCTGGCTTCGCGGCTGGCGGCCTCGGCATCGAAGACGGTGGTCGCCTTGGGCTCGGCCGGCTCTTCCTTTGGCAGGTAACGGGCGGGAGTCGGGATCGGCGCTGCCTGCGCTGCACGCCGCGCGCGTCGTTCGCGCAGGTCCCGAAGGGCAAGCCTGCGCAACACGACGACGGCGACTACCGCACCGACCAGCGAGACGAGCGGCAACCACAGCGATCCCTTACCGAAGAGGCTAAGGATGCCTGAAACGATCGCCGTCAAGAGCAGGGCAAGGCCCGACAACGCCAACGTAAAGCGGGCGTACCGAATTGTGAAGGGTGTGGAGGACGAGTTCCGGGCATCAGTTTCGGCCGCTGAGGATCCCTGGGGCGACGCCGGTGCTGTCCTGTGCATGGTCTCCATCGGTTTCTCCTGCTGAGGTGCCAAAGTCAGTACCACCCCTGCCTGCGGTTCGTCTGGTTCGTCGTCGATTGCGTCTGCTGGAACAGCCACTGTTTGGACTTGCGAACGCCTGTTCCGTAAAACATAAGGCGCCACCCAGACCATCCACAGCGCGACAGCGACCACGAGTATCACTGAGCTGCTGAGAGGGAAGTCCACATTCAAAACCGTAGAAGCAAATGACCGGGGGCGGCGGCATTGAGGCCGGTGTGTCGTGGGCGAGTCCGCAAATGACTGGAGTTAGGGCCGAAAAGGCCTATGACCTGCCCGTTTGTCCGCTGAGCCACCTGCGCAGGAGTCCTTCGGGAACTTCATCGGAAGTAAGTGCAAAGGAACGGTGGTCGGCCCACTCGCCATTGATGTGCAAGTACCGTTCCTTGTAGCCCTCATCGCGGAAACCCAGTTTCTCCACAACCCTGAGGCTTGGCGCGTTTTCCGGGCGGATATTGATTTCCATGCGGTGCAGGCCCAACACGCGGAAGCAATGGTCTGTCGCCATCGCAACGGCCGTCGGAGCGATGCCATGCCCGGCGCGGTCCCTATCCACCCAATAGCCCAGGGTAGCCATCATGGCCGAACCCCAGACAATTGACGATACCGTCAACTGGCCTACGATTTTCGGTTCACGGAAGCCGGGCGTCCGCTCGACAATGACAAATGGCAGCGCGGTGGACTGACGGGCCTGGTCGTTCAGGGAGCCCACCATCTGGCGGTAGCTGGGAAGGCGCCCACCCGGAGCCGGGTTGGACGCCTCCCATGGCGCCAGCCATTCACTGTTGCGTGAACGTACTTCGGTCCACTCCCGCTTATCGCGGTAGCGGATGGGCCGCAGCAACAGGTCTCCGCTTTCCAGCGTCACCGGCCAGATCGCAGAGCCGTACATCCGTTGTTACTTGGGAAGCGCTGCAGTGAAGTTCGGCAGCCACTCGCGCAATTCGGGACCGAGGTCCTCACGTTCGCAGGCAAGCTCGATGCAGGCCTTGAGGTAGCTAAGTTTGTCGCCGGTGTCGTAGCGGCGGCCGCGGAATACAACGCCGTACACGCCGTAGCCTTCGCCCTCGCCCGCAGCCAGTACCTCCAGTGCGTCCGTCAGCTGGATTTCCCCGCCACGGCCCGGTCCGGTCTTCTCCAGGACCTCGAACACGGCCGGGTGGAGGACGTAGCGGCCAATGACGGCCAGATTTGATGGAGCTTCTTCCGGCGAAGGCTTCTCCACGAGCTGCTTGATGCGCACGTAGCCGTCCTCGCCTTCGTCCTCCACGTCCGCGCAGCCGTAAGCGCTGATCTTTGAGGGCTCAACTTCGATGAGGGCCACCACGGATCCGCCGGTCTTCTGCTGGACAGCAATCATCTCGCTGAGCAGGTCGTCCTTCGGATCGATCAGGTCATCACCAAGGAGCACCGCGAACGGTTCGTGGCCGACGTGCTGCTTTGCACGAAGGACTGCATGGCCGAGCCCGTTGGCGTCGCCCTGGCGAACGTAGTGGATGTCGCCCAGGTTGGTGGCCGACTGAATGGCCTCCAACTTGGCAGTGTCACCCTTTTCGGCAAGCGTGGCCTCAAGAGCCGGCACACGGTCGAAGTGATCTTCAAGGGCGCGCTTGCTGCGCCCCGTGATCATGAGGACGTCGTGCAGGCCCACCTTAACGGCTTCTTCGACGACGTACTGGATGGCTGGCTTATCAACCACGGGCAGCATTTCCTTGGGCATCGCCTTTGTTGCAGGCAGGAACCTGGTGCCAAGGCCCGCTGCGGGGATGACGGCCTTACGGACAGCATTGTTATCGAGAGTCACCGGACTAATCTAACGGAAGGAAGACATCAACGGCTAAACCCCGCCGCACCGAAAGAGGGTTTTTTGTTTCAGGGAAGGGCAGCCCTCCTGCTCCTTCCGGTGTTACGTACGGACCCAAAGAACGGATACATATGGCAACGAAGGAAGAGATCCGGAGCAGCCGCCGGCTTCACAGGCGAAACCTGGCGCCGGAGCAGATTGCAGCCGCCGGCGCGTCTATAGCCCGGCACGGCACGGAATGGGCAGCAACAAGGGCCCCCGCCACCGGCACTTTTGCGGTCTACGTTGGAGTCGCTTTCGAACCCCCCAC
Source organism: Paenarthrobacter sp. CAP02 (assembly GCF_040137855.1). NCBI lineage: Bacteria > Bacillati > Actinomycetota > Actinomycetes > Micrococcales > Micrococcaceae > Paenarthrobacter > Paenarthrobacter sp. CAP02. The sequence goes on from NZ_JBEEII010000016.1 coordinate 57,739, forward strand.
GCTGCCGCTGATTCAGGCGCTGCACGACGCCGGGCACCATATCCTGCTCCCGGTCTGCGAGCCGGAAAGGCAACTGAGTTGGGTGTATTGGACGCCGTCGACCGTGTTCGTGCGGTCCTCCTACGCCCCCATCGACGAACCCGAGGGCGAACGGCTGGAAAGTTCGGTCGTGGCCGACGCCGCAGGGATTTTCATGCCGGCTACGGCTGTTGACCGGGACGGAAACAGGATCGGCCAAGGAGGTGGCTACTATGACCGGCTCCTCCAGGGACTCGACGCATCCGGCCAGCGGCCGCCCACCATCGCTGTGGTGTACGACGACGACCTGTTGCCTTCCGGTTCCATACCCGCCGAAGCTTTCGACCGCCCCGTGCGGGAAGTGCTCACGCCCTCCGGAACCGTTCGCCTCGACGGCCCGGAATAGGTGGCCCCGTTTCGATGTTATGAGCTTCAGTCCGGCACGAATGCTGCAATGGCGCCGGATGATAGAATTGGCACTCAGGCCCTGCGACTGCTAACCCGGAGACGCTCCGGATGCGTGGCACAGGACCTGAACCATGTCCTGAAGGAGGAATTCAGTGCCCACTTACGCATACGCCTGCAAAGACTGTGACCATGCCTTTGACATCGTCCAGTCCTTCTCTGACAGCTCCTTGACGGAGTGCCCCGAATGCAAGGGAGCGCTTCGGAAGAAGTTCAACAGCGTTGGCGTTGTTTTCAAGGGCTCCGGTTTCTACCGCACTGACTCCCGCGACGCCAAAGGAAGCACGGTTTCGGCCGCTCCCGCAGCGCCCGCACCTGCGTCGTCGGCTCCCGCCGCGACTCCGGCACCGGCAGCCGCAGCCAGCTAAGCGCTCCCTTTTCCACATAGCCCAGCCTGGCACTGTTTCCGTGGGTGCCGTGCTCGCTAGCGTGGCTGCATGCCACATCAGTCACGAAGCACCCTCCTTGCCCGGGCAGAGCGATCAGCGGCAGCCGCTGGTAAATGGTCTCCCCCATCGCGTATGCCGCTGCGCGCCCCCCTTGATTCCAGGTTCAGCCAAAACCGTCCGGGCAACCCTCGTGGCCTGAAGCGCAGGTTCGGATCCTTGATCGGACGAAACCGCCGCCTCACTGTCGCGCTCCTGCTCTGCCTGGCTGCAGGTATCGCAGTCCAGCAGTTCACGCCCGCTTCTGAGCAACGCGTCAACGTACTGGTGGCTGCCCGGGACCTCCCCGGCGGAGCCAACCTGGCCGCCTCCGACTTCACGACCATTCCTGTAACCCAGGGTTTGGCAATCCCCACCGCATTTGAGGACCCTGGCGCCCTTGCAGGGCGTCAGCTCGCTGCACCCCTTGGCCGGGGCCAGATCCCCACGGAGTCCAGCCTGCTGGGTCCTGGCTTGCTCACCGGAACACCGCCGGGCACGGCAGCGGTTCCACTCCGGATGGCCGACCCTTCATCCATCCAGTTGCTCTCCCCCGGCCAGTTGGTGTCCGTGGTCCTTACCGCAGCCGGATCCTACGATGAGTCCCGCGAAAGCCAGGTCCTGGCTGGTCCTGTTGCCGTGCTGTGGACCTCTGCCCAAGGCGGGAAGGCCGGGGAGTGGCTCGGTACGGGTGACAACGACGGCCTGGTGGTTGTGGCTGCCGACCCCCAGCAAGCAGAAAAGCTTGCCGGCGCATCAACGCAGGGCAAGCTTTTCTTTGTACTGGTCAGCCCGTGAAAGGACGTTCCATCAGGCTGGCATCAGCCCCAGTGCGGGGGCTTTTGCTCCTTGAGCCACTCCTCGTGGTCATAACCGGACTCGTCTCCCCAACGGCGGGGGTCGTCCTCTGCAGCCTTGGTTGGAAGAATGCCCTGCGGGGCCGGCTTGGCTGGAACAGCCTTCGACTCCTCCGAGCCCTCAGCGCCGGCCTGGCCGGCATCCTCCGAGCGCTCCGCAGCGCTGTCTTCCCCGCCGGTTACTTGTTCCGTCATTGGTGCTTCTTTTCCGTTGTCGGCTGCAGCATCGGCCGGCTTGGAGCCAACCTCGCTCCTGCCGGCCGCCCTTCGTGCGCTGGGCGCGAAGGAAGGCGGTGCTTTGTCAAGGTTCAATTGTTCAACATCCACGTCCAGGAAGCCATGCTGGGGAGAGGAAGCGAGCTGCGGGATGTGGTTTTCCAGTCCCAGGTAGGATCCGATGCGGTCGGCGCAGGACGACGGGTCCGTGAACACTTCGATCGTCCACAACGACATGTACCGCCACCCCATGCGCTCCAGCAGTTGTGGCCGCAGACGGCTTCGCTCGCGCACGCTCATACGCCTGTAGCGTTCGGTGCCATCGGATTCGATGGCCACCGGGGTGGGGATCTCAGCGCCTTCCCTGCCAATGGTGTGCACCGGATCCGCGGCGGCAGCGATGTCCAGCACGCCATCGTAGAGATGCCACACACGTGCTCCACGAGCACGCAACCGCTCCCCAAGATCTGCCACCAAGGGATCTTCACCCAGCGCTTGTTCGCTGGCCACGGCGCGGGAAGCAGGCGTTCCAAGATTGCTGTTTCCAGAGAGTTCGCGGTCCAGCAATTCGTAGAAGTCCACGGCACCGTGAGCCAATCGATCCTGGTCAAGGTCTTCGGGGCGGAAGCACGTCAGCACGTGCATGGACCGCCGGGCACGGGTCATTGCCAAAGCAAAGCGGTTACGCCCGCCTTCGGTGGACAAAGGCCCGAAGGAGTGGAGCGCACGCCCGTGAGGTGTGCGACCGTAGCCGAGGGAGAAAATGACGTGATCCCGCACCAAGCCCTGGGCGCGCTCCAGGTCCACTACCCTGAAGGACTCTGGACCGGCTCCGAAGAACGTGGACAGGAGGGGATGGTTTGGCAGTTGAAGCCTGATGGCCTCACCGATCCTGGCCGCGTGGCGAAGGCTGGCCGTTACTACGGCCAAGGATGTGCGGGGACGAAGCCTGGCGTGTTCGAACACCAGGTCCACCACACGGTTGACTTCCGCGGTGACGGACTCAACGCCTTCGTGGTCAGCACCCGGGAGGCCAGTGCCATCGGGGATGTATTCCACCAAGATCGAACGGTCCAGGCCGGTGACGGAATTGCCGTCGGGCAGGCGCCGCAATCCACCGTCGTAGTAGTTCTTGCTCAGTTGGAGGATCAGGTCCTCGTCCACGGCACGGTAAACCCAATTCAACTGCCATGTGGGCAGCACGCGGGCAAGCGCCTTGAAGGCGCTGTCCACAACCTCGTGGCTGGTGACACCGGCAACGGGAGGTTCCACGGCAACGCTGAAAGTGCGGGCGTTGGCGATCTTTGCATCTCCGAAGGCCACTACCTGCTGTGCCCGGGCAATGGCAGGAAGAACTGCTTGCAGGGAAGTCGACTCAGCGTCGATGATCACCACAGCATCAAACTTTTGTTCCGCAGGAAGCACTCCGGTCAGCAGGTAAGGGCTGACCGACCAGACCGGCACCAGCAGCGGAACAAGGTCCGGCGCCTGGGCGCTCAGTGCTGGCAGCGTCACGCGTCCATCCTTCAACAGGGCACGAAGCAACTCGGCCTGCCGCGGGTGTTCGAGGATGCCCTGACGCCATTTCTGGGCCAGCTGCCAACGAAGCCTGGCAGCACCACTGGCGATGTGGGCCTGGTCCGCAAGACGGTATTCGGCCTCGAGCCGGCGCAGCGAATCACCATCGGACATAGCAAGGTAGTCGTCGCCGCTGATCATGGCTTCCAGCGCAGACTGCCACCAGGCAAGGTCCAGCTCCGCGGCCACAGAGGGTGCCGGGACTTCGCGCGCAGCGAGGTCAGCGAGCAACTCGCCAAGACCGTGCTCGCGCATTTCCTCAATCAGCAGCGTCCGCTCGGGCAGGGTCTCCAAGGTGGCTGTGTCCGCTACAAGGCGTTCCAACCGCTCCATGAGCTCCGGGTACGGCGTCTGGTGCAGGGAGCCTCCGGCAGCAGTGTGCTTGAGGGCTGCGCCGAGCCGGTGCAGTTCGCCGTCCAATTCCCGGTAAAGAGCACCGAGGTCGGCAAGGCCGGACGGCACAGCCGGGTGACGCTGGGTCGTCGCGTAGCCGGCCCACAGGGCTCGCTGTTCCTGGACGAGTACCAGCGAACTGTGGAGGTCCGCGATGTGGACGCCGGGCCGCACGTATTCCTTGGCTACGCGCCGCAGCCTGGAGCGCTGCATGGACGGCATTTCCAGGTTTCGTTCACGTCGCCATGCGGAGCTGGCTGTCGCGGAGATGAGGTCATGGACAGGCCGGTCAAAGATGTCCGGGGTGAATTTGTCCAGGCTTTCCCGCACGGCAATCAGCAGTTCAAGTTGGGCTCCCCATTCGGTGAACGTTTCGCCCAACCTGATTTCGGCGTGGTCGGAGACCTGCTTCATGCGGTCACGCAGGATGGGGAGTTTCTCCTCAGCCAAACGAACCAATTGCTGGGCTTCTTCTGTCTCCTTGCGGGTCACCAGGCGTGCGCCATACCAGGGGCTGGAAGTCGAGGCTCGGCTAAAGCTGCCCAGTTCGGCCGCACGGCGCAACCGGCCGGCAAGTTCCTCGCGGTCCTTGATGTTGTCCAGGACGCTGCGCTTCAACCGCACCGTCGTGGATGGCGCGGGGTGGATGGACGTCAATTCGGCGAGCGATTGCATAGCCTGGTACGGCGAGCAACCCCAGCGTTCACGGACATTGTGCAGGGATGCCACGTGGTCCATCAGGGCATGCCGGTGCTCGATCAACGTCTGGTGAAGGTTACCCAGCTGAGGCTCAAGGGCCTTCTCGCTGCGCATGATGGCACGGACCAATTGGCCCTTAAGCTGCTGCGGCGTTGTTCCATTGCCCGGTCGGAAGAACATCGAATCAAGGCCCAGCGACTCCAGGTGCGCGGACAAACCAGCAAGGCTGGACTGCCTGTCCCCCACCACCATCACGGACTTGCCTTCGCTGACCAAGGCACCGATGGCGTTGATAGCGGTCTGTGTTTGCCCGCTTCCCGGCGGAGTGCTGACAACAAGGGAATCTCCGGCCCGCACTGCGTCCACCACGTACTGCTGGTCCGTGTCGGCGTCGAGCAGGAGGAGCTCATCGGCTGGATCCCGCTGGTCAAGATCGGGAAACCTGCCCGCTTTGATGGGGTCAGGCTCAATGTCGCCACCGTTGGCTGCACTGGCCAAAGCGGCCACAGTGGGGTTGTTCGTGTTGATCCACGGGTCATCCAGGTTCCCCGAAAGGTCAGCCAAGGTGGTGACGAGCAGGTTGAACTCCACCTCCGCGCCGTGAATGGGCTGGACCAGGGTAGCCAAGCGGTCCAAAACCGGCTGGGGGTCGAGCCTTGCGGTGTTGTAGGCCATGCGTGCGACCGCATTGACGTCAAAGACGATGCCGTGCACCGTTTTCAGGTGCCGAACCAGGGCCGGGTTCATACGGGCTTGTTCGGTGAGCTGGAGCTCGAAGTCGTCCTCGCCCGGCCGGACGGTGAGGACAATGGACGTAAGCATGACCGGCGCGGAAACGCGCTGGGGCTTCCCACCTACTGCCGATGTCCACACCACGGTACCGGCGGACAAGTATCCGGCTTCGATACCGCGGTCGTTGCTGAGCTCGAAAATTTTGGACCGGATATTCCGGGCTGCCCGGGCAGCGACCAAATACTGTTGCCTGTCCCTGATCAGAGTGGACAGACGCGTCCTGCGGCCCGCGAGCAGCTGGGCGAGGCCCGACGGGTGTGCATTGCTGAGGTCAATGGCGCCTTCCGGGGTCTTAACGAAGCGCAGCATCGTATCTGCCCCGGTAACGGGCTTAAGACCGGACAGCCATTTCCTGAGCTCCTCGGAGCCCTCTTCCTGGCCTAGACCTAATGACACAACTTCTGCCTTCTTTTCTGTACTAGCTTTAGACGCCCTGGACCATACCGGCATACTTTCGAGGGTAGCCGGAATACCCCGCCAGCCCACTTCGCAACGCTGTTCCGACGCGAAATTCGCCGCCAGTTCGCAACGAACTGGCCCTCAGAGGCTCACGACGCCCCCGGTTGGAGCACAATGGCCGGCCTCCCAAGGGAGGCCGGCCATTCAGAATGCTATTCCCACTCGATGGTTCCCGGTGGCTTGCTGGTGACGTCCAGCACCACGCGGTTCACGCCATCCACCTCATTGGTGATGCGGTTGGAGATGCGGGCCAGGAGGTCATAAGGCAACCTGGACCAGTCAGCCGTCATGGCGTCCTCGGAGGACACCGGACGGAGCACGATCGGGTGCCCGTAGGTGCGGCCGTCGCCCTGTACGCCAACGCTTCGGACGTCTGCGAGCAGGACAACCGGCATCTGCCAGACGTCGTTGTCCAAACCGGCGGCCGTCAGCTCCGCACGGGCAATGGCGTCAGCCTTGCGCAGCAGGTCCAGGCGCTCTTTGTTCACTTCGCCAACGATGCGGATACCCAGGCCGGGGCCGGGGAACGGCTGGCGGCCAACGATTTCCTGCGGCAGGCCAAGCTGGGCGCCAACGGCACGGACTTCGTCTTTGAACAGGGCGCGCAGCGGCTCGACAAGCTCGAACTGCAGGTCCTCGGGAAGCCCACCCACGTTGTGGTGGCTCTTGATGTTCGCAGCGCCTTCGCCGCCGCCGGATTCGACGACGTCGGGGTACAAGGTGCCCTGGACCAGGAACTTGATCTTCTCGCCGTCGGCTGCGGCCTGGGCGATGATGGCCCGTTCCGCTTCCTCGAAGGCGCGAATAAACTCACGGCCGATGATCTTGCGCTTGGTTTCGGGATCGCTCACGCCCGCAAGAGCCGAGAGGAAGCGTTCCTGCTCATTGGCAACGTACAGGTTGACACCCGTAGCGGCAACGAAGTCCCGTTCCACCTGCTCGGCTTCGCCTTCACGCAGGAGGCCGTGGTCCACGAAGACACAGGTCAGCTGGTCGCCGACTGCACGCTGGACCAATGCAGCTGCGACGGCGGAGTCAACGCCACCGGAGAGACCGCAAATGACCTTGGAATCGCCGATCTGCTCGCGGATACGATCCACTTGCTCTTCGAGGATGTTCCCGGTTGTCCAGTTCGGCGTAAGGCCCGCGCCCTTGAAGAGGAAGTTTTCCAGGACGTGCTGGCCCAGGACCGAGTGCTTCACTTCGGGGTGCCACTGCACACCGTAAAGGCGCTTCTCGTCGTTGGCGAAGGCCGCTACCGGGGCACCGGCCGTAGTAGCCAGAACCTCGAAGCCCTCGGGAGCTTCGTGAACGGAGTCACCGTGGCTCATCCAGGTGTTCTGCGACGCCGGTACGCCATCAAGGATGGAGCGTGCGTCACCCACGAGGAGCGCTTCGGTTGCACCGTATTCCCGCAAACCGGTCTGGGCCACTTTGCCACCCAAGGCATTTGCCATGGCCTGGAATCCGTAGCAGATGCCGAAAACCGGAACGCCGGCCTCGAAGAGGTCCGGGCCCACGAACGGCGCGCCCTCGGCGTAGACGCTGGAGGGTCCGCCGGAAAGAATGATGGCTGCCGGGTTCTTGGCCAGAAGCTGCTCGGTGGTGAAGGTATGCGGAACGATTTCCGAATACACATTCGCTTCACGGACGCGGCGGGCAATCAGCTGCGCGTACTGGGCACCGTAGTCAACAACCAGCACCGGCTTCTGGGAAGTCTGGGGTGCGGTGGGAGTAGTCACCCACCAAGACTACTTTGCCGGACCGCCCCGGTGCACGTTGACGATGGCGCAGAAGGGCCAAAACCGGGCCGGTCGTTAGGCATCTCACACCTGCGGTGCCCAGCGGTGCCTAGTAGCGCTTGGAGGCCTGGGGGTTCGCGGCCAACTCGGCCTCAACCTCTGCGTGGAATTTCTTCTCAACAAAGAACGACAGCAACGGAATGACGCCACCGAGTGCCAGCAGGACCATCTTGGAGAACGGCCACCGCATCAGGGACCACAGCCGGAAGTTCGAGACCAGATAGACCACGTACATCCAGCCATGGACGATCAGCACCGTCGTGGAGATGTTGAAGCCGCCAAGGACTCCCTTCGGCTCGGACTCGGCGAAACCGAAACCGAACGGCTGTCCGGTGACCGCATCTGTACCGCCCGCGTAGAGCGAAACACCGAAGGCGTAGCGGGCAATCAACTCCGCACACAGCAGCAGAAGCATCGCACCCGTGAGGTAAGCCATCACCTTGTAGAACTTCAACGCAGAACGGATCTGGGCTTCCGTTCCGCCGAACCGCCGCTTCTTGGGCTTGTTTCCGGATTGCTCGGGCTGGATGGCCGGTTTGGGCTCAATCATTGCTGCACCTTTTGTTGTTGCTCTGGGCTTGTCGGATCTGTGCTGGTGGGCTCTACAGCGCCGTTTTCGCTGACTGTGCCGTTTTCGGCGTCGAACTCGTCGTCCTCGTCCTCTTCCAGGTCCCGGCGGTAGTCGTCCTTGACCAACCGCCACCAGATGAAGATCGAGAAGCCGGCAAAGACTACCCACTCCACCGCGTAGAAGAGGTTCAGCCAGTTGACCTGCTCGGCAGGCGGCTGCGCGGGGATATTGAGGGGCTTCATGGTGTCGGAGGCCGGCACCGCTACCCCACCGGCCATCTCCGACGTCGCGGCGACGAAGCCGGGATAGCTGGAGACTTGCCAGTCGTTGATGAGTTCCGCGGTGGACACCGCCGACGCGCGTCCTGGACCGGCGTCGACGTTCGGTACGGGGGCTTCAGACGGGATGAGGCGACCGGTCAAGGTGATAGTGCCCGACGGCGGCGGCCCGGCTTGGGAGGCGTCGGCGACCCAGCCGCGGGCTACCGGAATCCAGGTCCGGGGCGAGGCGGCAACGCCGCTGAGCTTTGGGGCGTCATTGACCGCGAAGGCGGAGACGATCCAGTAACCCTTTTGGTTGTTGTACAGGCGGCCCTCCACAAGGACCTGCTTGTCGGGGTCATAGCTTCCGGTTGCGCTGACCATCTGGTCGGAGACGGATCCATGGAAGAACTCGCCCGGTTTGAGGACGTCCACAAGGGGTTTTACTTCCTCGATGCTGGACGGCGCGGGAGGCTCGTGCTGCGTGGACCGGCTGAGCTGCCATTGACTGAGCAGCACAAACACCCCGGACAGCACAAGCGCAAAGACCAGTCCTGCGATCCAGCGGGGTTTCAACGCGGTTTTTAACACCCCTTAACCGTACTTCGTCCAGCTGTAGAACAACGAAACGGGTGTTCAGTGAACGGGACTTCAGTGGTCGAAGAACACCAAGCTGGAGTTGATGAGCTCTGAGATGACTTCGGGATCGTGCGCCCGGCGGAGTGATTCCCGGAAGGATTCCTTCGACAGGGACCGGGCGAGGGTTGCCAGCACCTCAAGGTGGTCCGAGAAGGAGCTTGCCGGGGTGGCGATGAGGAGGATCAGGGTTGCGGGCCCATCGGTTGCGCCGAAATCCAGGGCGTGGCCGAATTTGGTCACGCCCACCGCGATGGAGATCCTGTCCACGTACTCGCTGCGGGCGTGCGGAAGACCTATTCCCCCGGGAAGCCCCGTCGCCAGCTGGTGTTCACGTGAATGTACCTGCTCCAGGAAGCCCTCAAGATTGGTGATCCGGCCAGCCGCGTGGAGCTTCGTGGCCAGTTGGGCCGCAGCATCGATCTTGTCCTGGGCGACGAGTTCGAGGATGACAGTGTCCGGGGTTGTCAGTTCCGCGTCATACCGGTCAAGTGGTTCAGCCAAGTCGTGTTCCCTCCAGTGTGGCCCTGGGACCGCATTTCCCTGAACTGGTCAGCGAAGGGGAACGATGTCATCCACCCCCATGCGTGCGGCATCGGCCGATTCGTCATCGGGTTGCTGCTGACTAAGTCGTTCAGCTTCCACCCGCGCCAGGTAGTGCTTGATCTCGCTTTCGCGCTGGGTCTCGCTCCAGCCAAGGATTTCTCCCATCAGCTTAGCTACTACGGGCGCAGCAGACACACCCCGGTCCCAGGCTTCGATGGAAATACGGGTGCGGCGGGTCAAAACGTCATCAACGTGACGGGCGCCTTCGTGGGTTGTTGCATATACGACTTCTGCGGCGAGGTAGTCGTCTGCACCGGGAAGAGGTTCTGCCAGTTCCGGTCGGTTGGAGATGATGTCCAGGACTTCCGGAGTCATTGAGCCGAAACGGTTGAGCAGGTGCTCGACGCGGGCAACGTGGACACCGGCCTGCTCGGCGGACCTGCCACGCCGGTTCCACGCGGCCTTGAATCCTTCGGCGCCGAGCAGCGGGATGGTTTCAGTGCAGCTGGAGGGAACACGCTCGTCCATGGCCCTGGTGGCCTCGTCCACTGCATCCTTGGCCATGATCCGGTAGGTGGTGTACTTTCCACCGGCCACTACTACCAAGCCCGGCACGGGATGCGCCACAACGTGTTCGCGGGACAACTTGGCCGTGGAATCGTTGTCGCCGGCCAGGAGCGGACGGAGCCCTGCGTAGACTCCCTCCACGTCTTCCCGTGTCAATGGACGCTTCAGGACCTTGTTGACGTGGTCCAGCACGTAGTCAATGTCCTTGCTGGAAGCCGCCGGGTGCGCCTTGTCCAGCTTCCAGTCGGTATCCGTGGTCCCAATGATCCAGTGCCGTCCCCAGGGAATGACGAACAGCACTGACTTTTCCGTACGCAGGATCAACCCCACGGTGGACTGGAAACGGTCGCGGGGCACAACGAGGTGTATGCCCTTGGAAGCCCTGACTTTGAGCTGCCCACGATCTGTGACCATTGCCTGGGTTTCATCCGTCCAGACGCCGGTGGCGTTGACTACCTGCTTGGCCCTGACCTCAAAGACACTGCCGTCCTCTTGGTTTTCGACCTTGGCGCCCACCACGCGTTCGCCTTCCCGGAGGAAGTCGACCACCCGGACCCGGTTGGCTGCGTGCGCACCGTAATGGGCGGCAGTCCTGACCAGGTTGACCACCAGCCGGGCGTCATCGACCTGGGCGTCGTAGTAGCGGATGGACCCAACGAAGGCGTCATCCTTGAGACTCGGAGCAGCGCGCAGGGTGCCGCGCCGGAAGAGGTGCTTATGCATGGGCACGCCTCGGCTGTGACCGGATGTCAGGCCCAGGGTGTCATACAGCATAATGCCGGCGCCCACGTAGGGGCGCTCCCAGAAGCGGCGGGTGAGCGGATACAGGAAAGGAACGGGGCGGACCAGGTGGGGCGCGATCTGCTGGATCAGCAGCCCGCGTTCCTGCAGTGCTTCCTGGACCAGCCCGAAATCGAGCATCTCCAAATAGCGGAGTCCACCGTGGATGAGCTTGGACGAGCGGGACGAAGTTCCTGAGGCCCAGTCCCTGGCTTCGACGATCCCTACTGTCAGGCCGCGGGTCACGGCATCCAAGGCTGCGCCGGCTCCCACCACACCGCCGCCCACGATCAGGATGTCGAGCTCCTTGCCGGCTTCGGCCGTGGCTTTCAGGACTTCGATCGACGCGGCGCGGGATTCCGGGCTCAAAGCTCCCTGCGAATTCCCCTGCGGACCGCCTGCGATATTGCTCATCGGACCCCTCCTCAAACGCAACAGCTGGTAGTTCCCTACCCTACTTGCTGGGTGCTTCCTTGGGCAGGGCACCGGAACGCAAAAACCCCGGCTTCCGGATGTTATCCGGAAGCCGGGGCTTCAAAGCAGAATCAGTTGCCCGAGTACGGTGACACGACGACGTCAACGCGCTGGAACTCCTTGAGGTCCGAGTACCCGGTGGTGGCCATGGAGCGCCTCAGCGCACCAATCAGGTTGGACGTGCCGTCCGTGTGGTGACCTGGTCCGAAAAGTACCTCTTCCAACGGACCGACCGTACCGACGTTGACGCGGTCTCCACGGGGTGTTTCGAGGTGGTGTGCTTCCGGGCCCCAGTGCCAGCCGCGGCCGGGTGCTTCCTCGGCGCGGGCCAAAGCGCTGCCGAGCATGACGGCGTCGGCTCCCATGGCGATGGCTTTGACAATGTCGCCCGAGCTGCCCATGCCGCCGTCGGCAATGACGTGGACGTAACGGCCGCCGGACTCGTCCATGTAATCGCGGCGGGCGGCCGCGACGTCGGAAATTGCCGAAGCCATGGGCGAGTGGATCCCCAGGGCCCGGCGGGTGGTGGTTGTTGCGCCGCCGCCGAAGCCAACCAGCACACCGGCAGCCCCCGTGCGCATGAGGTGCAGGGCTGGCGTGTAGCCGGCGGCTCCGCCCACGATCACGGGTACATCGAGCTCGTAGATGAACTGCTTGAGGTTCAACGGCTCGTGGTTCTTGGAGACGTGTTCCGCCGAAACGGTGGTACCGCGGATGACGAAGATGTCGACGCCGGCCGCCACCACGGTCTTGTAGTGTTCCTGGGTCCGCTGCGGTGTCAGGGAGCCAGCCACAGTAACGCCAGCGGCGCGGATCTCGGCGAGGCGGGAGCTGATGAGTTCGGGCTGGATGGGCGCTTTGTACAGGTCCTGCATGCGCCGCGTGACGGCCGGGCTGCTGGTCTCGTCCGCCAGTCCTGCGATCTCGTCGAGGACCTTCTGCGGGTCCTCATAGCGCGTCCAAAGGCCCTCAAGGTCAAGGACGCCAAGACCACCGAGACGGCCAAAAGCGATGGCGGTATCGGGGGACATCACGGAGTCCATGGGGGCTGCGATGACCGGAGTCTCAAACTTGTAGGCATCGATCTGCCAGGAAACAGAGACGTCCTTCGGATCACGTGTCCGGCGGTTCGGAACGATCGCAATGTCATCCAGGGAGTAGGCACGACGCCCACGCTTGCCACGGCCAATCTCAATCTCATAAGTCACTGCTCGAGTTTATCCCACCAACTCCACGCCACCGGCCCGGCCCCGCCACGCGGCGCCACGAGACACCGTGACTAAGGAACGTTCCGACTGGTTTCGTCCACGGACAGCTGGGATTCGAACATCCGGAAATACCGGCCACGCAACGCAACAAGCTCCTTATGCGTCCCCTGCTCGGCGATCCGGCCGTCTTCGAGCATGTACACGATGTCCGCCTTTTCGATGGTGGCCAAGCGGTGGCTGATGGCAATGATGGTGCTGCTGCGGTCGGCGAAGAGGCGGGTGAAGATGCGGTGCTCGGCCAGCGCATCAATGGCGGATGTGGGTTCGTCCATGACCATGAACGAAGCGTCGCGGTAGAAGTTGCGCGCCATGGCCAGCCGCTGCCACTGGCCTCCGGATAGTCCGCTTCCCTTCCGGCCCCGGGGGTCTTCCATCCAGTTGCTGACGTGGTTCTCCAGGCCGTTGGGAAGCTTGTTGATGAATTCCATGGCCTCGGCGTCGGAGGCGGCACGCCGGACGCGGGCATCATCGCGTGGCGCATCGACATCGCCCAGGTAGATGTTGTCGGCCGCCGTGGCGAACTCGTACTTGAGGAACTCCTGGCTCAGGACCGCGAGGTGCCTATGCCAGCTGGTGACATCAATCCCGGCCAGGTCCACGCCGTCGAGCAGGACCTGGCCCGAATCAGGCCGGTACAGTCCGGCCAGGATGCGGATCAAGGTGGACTTTCCTGCACCGTTTTCACCGACAATGGCAATATGCTGGCCCGCTGTGATGGTCATCGAAATGCCTTTGATGACTTCGATGTCACTGCCGGTGTAGCTGAAACGGATGTCCCTCAGTTCCACTGTCGAGGGAGATACGGCCAGGGGCTTCTCCTTGCCACTTGGAACCGGCAGCGCCATGAAGAGCTCATAGTCCTTGAGGTTGGCCAGGTCCTCATCAATGGAACTCAGCGAGGACACGAGGTTGTTGGCTGTGGACAGGGCACGGCTGACGATCTGCTGGACGTAGAGGAACTGACCTACCGGCTGCGCCCTGGCGATGATCTGACCCACCACCCAGATCAGCGACACGACCTCGGCACCGTACTGCAGGGAGTCTGCTGCCAGTTGCTTGGGGATATAGCGCTTTTGGAAATCCAGGCGCCTTTTCTCGTCCGCGTCCCGCAACCGGGAGCGCAGGTCCATCAGGTACCCCACGATTCCATAGAGCCGCATTTCCGCAATGTGCTGCGGCCGGAGCAGGTTTTGCTCGATCATCCGCCGTTGCCGGCGCGAATCCACCTGGGTGTTCCAGTGCGCGATCTGCTCACGGGAGAGCTTGAACTGCAAATAGACGCTGGGCACAATCGCCACCAGCACGATCACTGCGATCCACCAACTGACAAGCAGCAACGCACCGATAGCGAGAATCACGGACACCAGCTGCGTAAAGATGGCAGCGATACGGTCCAGTACCCTGGCATACGAATCGGAAAACCGCTTGGCGCGATCGTAGAGGTCCACCGTCTCTTTGTCGTCATAGCGCCAGAAATCCAGGGCCAGGAAACGTTCGTACATCATGTCGCCCACGATCGCGCCAACCCGGAAGCTCATCAATTGCTGGATGTACCGGTCAACGCTGCTGAACGCACCCCAAAACAACCCCAGGGCCGCGGTGACGACGACGTAGAGGACTGCCCGCGGACCGGCGTCGGGATCCCCCGCGTAACCGGCCGCCAGGGCCGTGGTGGTCACCGCGGCAAAGTAGGTGGTGACCAGCGGCAACGTGGCCGAGATCAGTGAACCTAGAACCTTCATGACCACCGCTGCAGGGGAGGCCTTGAAGCTCACCTTGAGGACCTGCCCGACGGCGCGCGCGTACGGACGCAGCGCCAGCTTGCGGGGCGGTGCCTTGCCAGGTTGAAGTGGGTTCAGCCGGACCGACTCCGGGTGCCGCGGTTCCGCGGGCTTTTCAGACATATGCCCAGCCTATGCTTCCGGACCGACATTTCAGCCGCCCCGGCTTAAACAGCTGGTCCCCATGGATTACTCCACGGGGACCAGCAGATCAGATCAGCGGGAGCCGTAGTTCGGCGCCTCGACAGTCATCTGGATGTCGTGCGGGTGTGATTCCTTAAGACCCGCCGGCGTGATCCGGACGAACTTACCGCGTGCCTTGAGCTCGGGAATGGTGGGAGCGCCGGTGTAGAACATGGTCTGGCGGAGGCCACCGACCAGCTGGTAAGCCACCGAAGCCAGCGGACCGCGGAAAGCCACACGGCCTTCGATGCCCTCAGGGATGAGCTTGTCATCACCGGAGACGTCTGCCTGGAAGTAGCGGTCCTTCGAGTAGGACGTGTTCTTGCCGCGGGACTGCATGGCACCCAGCGAACCCATGCCACGGTAGCTCTTGAACTGCTTCCCGTTGACAAAGATGAGGTCACCCGGGGATTCCTCACAACCGGCCAGAAGGGAGCCGAGCATGACGGTGTCCGCACCTGCAACCAGGGCCTTGCCGATGTCACCGGAGTACTGCAATCCGCCGTCGGCGATCAGCGGAACACCTGCCGGAATGGCAGCCTTGGCGGACTCGTAGATGGCGGTGATCTGCGGAACGCCGACACCTGCCACCACGCGAGTGGTGCAGATGGAACCCGGGCCAACGCCGACCTTGATGCCATCGGCACCCGCGTCGATCAGTGCCTGGGCGCCTTCGCGGGTTGCCGCCTGACCGCCGATCACGTCAACGTGCGCAGCAACCGGATCGGACTTAAGCCGCGAAATCATGTCGAGCACGCCCTGGGAGTGACCGTTGGCCGTGTCAACGAACAATGCGTCCACGCCTGCGTCGATGAGCTTCATGGCGCGCTCCCAGCCGTCACCAAAGAAACCAATGGCTGCGCCAACGCGGAGCCGGCCCTCATCGTCCTTGGTGGCCAGCGGGTACTGCTCGGCTTTGGTGAAGTCCTTGGTAGTGATGAGGCCCTTGAGGCGGCCTTGCTCGTCCACCAGCGGGAGCTTCTCGATCTTGTTGGTGGCCAGCTTGTGCGAAGCTTCCTCGCGGCTGATGCCCACGTGACCGGTGATCAGCGGCATCTTGGTCATGGTGTCGGCGACGCTGCGGAGCGGGAAGTCGGACTCCGGAATGAACCGGGTGTCGCGGTTGGTGACGATACCCAGGAGCCTGCCATCGGTGTCAACAACGGGCAGGCCGGATACGCGGTAACGGGAGCAAAGCTCGTCCAGTTCCTGCAGGGTGGCTGACGGGCCAATGGTCAACGGGTTGGTGATCATGCCCGATTCGCTGCGCTTGACGCGGTCCACGTGCTCGGCCTGGTCATCGATGGACAGGTTGCGGTGGACAACACCCAAGCCACCCTGGCGGGCCATGGCAATCGCCATGCGGGACTCGGTGACCGTGTCCATCGCGGCGGAAAGCAGCGGGGTCTGCACGGTGATGCGCTTGGAAATGCGTGACGTGGTGTCTGCCTCGGACGGAATAACATCGGTGTGTCCGGGGAGCAGCAGGACGTCGTCGTACGTCAGGCCAATGAAGCCAAACGGATTGTGTTCGGGCTGGGTCATGAGTGTGCGCCTCTTACCTGGGTTCTTGGGGGCTTAACTGGTAGGGGTTGCAACTGATGACCAGCCCGTCATTACGGGACTGGCCTGTGCATAGGTACCGCATGGCAGAAGGTGCTGCCGGTATTGAATAAATAGTAGAACCTCCGCGGCGATCGCCATATTCCGCGACGCCTGACTGTGAGCAACAGCACTGGCGGCAGGCCGCCGTCGTACGTTGTCCAAGCCGCCGGCCGGTGCCAAAGCTAGCTGTCAGACCAGCCGGTAGCGGCCAGCAACCTTTGCTCGAACATCGGGATCATGGTCTGCACGTACGTCTTGCTGAGGTGGTTGTCATCCTTGTAGACGTACACATTGCCCACGACTGCCGGGCATGTTCCTTGCTCACAAATGAAGTCGCTCATGTCCATCAGGAACAAGCGGTCGACTTTGCCAACGTAGTCGTCCAACGGCGAGGATGCTGCCAAGGATTCCTCCAGCGGAACATTGCAATCGGGCGAATCCTTGCCCTTTTTCTGGACGCACTCCGGCATGTTGAAACTGAATCGCGGGTTATCCCGGACCCCCACCACGTCAATGCCAAGGTCCGTGAACGGTTTGATGCCCTCAAGGTAGCCCGGCACTTCAGTTTCGAACGGCGCGTCCACGTGCGTCAGCGACGCCACCGTGAACACGGCATCAGGCTTGTGCTCCAGGACGTAAGCGGAGCTTGCCCTGTTGAACTCGTTGCAAAAATCGGCCCGCTCCGACGATTGCGCTCCGAACCGGCAGCCGCCCTTAAGGAGCGTCACCACTTCCCAGCCATGCTGTTTGGCGATGGGGCCCAGGGCAGCCATGTACTGCTGGGAATGCGAGTCCCCCAGCACGACAATTCTCTTGGTGACCACCTCGGGCTCCTCGTTCTGGAGGCAGCCCTCAAGCACAGGATCGCTGGGCACGTTGTCCCCGGTGCACTCACCGTCAACGTTCGCCCACTCATCCTTCATGGCCGCAGGAGCAGGGATGACGAGGGCCTCCGCCGACGGCTCACCCGCATAATCCGGGGACAGCGCGGCCGCGCCCGGGGTCAGCTCATGGGGCTGGGAGGCAATTGCCGTTGCCTCTGCAGTTATGGCGCCCTGCCAGGCAGTGACCGGCAACGCCAACAGCGCGCCGCAGGAGACAATCACGACGGCGGCACGCCAGGACCGCACGTCCGGCCACTTCCAGCGCCGCAACGGTTGCTCGACGTACCTGGTAGTGGCCACCGCAAGCACTGCGGCGGCGGCCATAATGCCCATACCTTCCAGGATGTTCGGCGTGGTGGTCCCGGAAGCGAGCAGGAAGAACACCAGGATGGGCCAGTGCCACAGGTACAGGGCGTAGGAAATACCTCCCACAGCGACCAACGGGCGGGAACTGAGGATCCGGTCAACACCCCACCTGCTGCCGCTCTGCCCCGCGACAATGACAGCCGCCGCAGCCAGGGTGGGCCACAGTGCCACGAAGCCCGGGAAGGAACGGTCAACCGTGAGCAGCAGCCCACAGGAGAGCATGGCTGCAATGCCGGCCCAGCCCAGGAAAACCCGGAGTCTCCGCCCCGGTTTCAGGTATGGCAGGGCCAGCGCAAGCAAGGAGCCCAGGGCGAACTCCCACAGCCGGGCGCGGGTGTCGAAGTAGGCGTAGGCCTGGTTGCTGTAGGTCTCCTGGACCGAGAACAGCAGTGACGCTACGAACACCACAGCGAACGCCACGAAAAGGAGTTGTCGATGGCTTACGGCCTTCCGCCCCGGAAACCGTTTGGCAAGATGCGGCTGCAACAGTGCAATGCCGGCGAAGATCAGCGGCCACAGAATGAACACCTGACCCTGCACTGACAGCGACCAAAAGTGCTGGAGCGGGCTGGCATCCACATGCTGCTGGGCGTAGTAGTCCACAGCGAAAGCAGCAAGCTGCCAGTTTTGCCGGTACAGGAGGGAAGCCCACGCTTCAGTGAGGACATCGGGCCAACGGCTCTGCGGGATAAGCGCCCAGGTCCCGGCGAGGATCGCCAGCAACACCACGACGACGGCCGGCAGTAAACGCTTGAAAACGTGCAGCCAGTGCCCCACAAGGCGCAAGGGCCGGTTAGCCTCAACTTTGCGGGTGAAGGACAACGTCAACAGGAACGCCGAGATCAACAGGAAAACGTCTACCCCGCCGGAAACCTTGCCGAGCCAGATATGGTAGGCCGCCACCATGACCACAGCCAAGGCACGCAGGCCCTGGACTTCCGGGCGGAAGCGGCGTTCCGACGTCGTGGTTTCCGGGGTTCCTGACGCAGTCGTGGCGCTCTGGGTTTCCATCATTCCTGCCACCCGGTCGCGGCAAACCACCTCTCGTCGAGCATGTCAGCCATGCTCTTTACATACGTTTTGGTCATGTGGTTGTCGTCCAGGTATACGAAG
This sequence comes from Paenarthrobacter sp. CAP02, assembly GCF_040137855.1. NCBI lineage: Bacteria > Bacillati > Actinomycetota > Actinomycetes > Micrococcales > Micrococcaceae > Paenarthrobacter > Paenarthrobacter sp. CAP02. Next base: position 76,477 of record NZ_JBEEII010000016.1, read on the forward strand.
GTGTTTCCCACGATGGGAGGGCAGTAGGTTCCGTCGCAGATGAGGTCGGTCATGTCCAACACGAAAAGATCCTGGTACTTGCCCATGACGGCGTCGAAGGGACTCTGTGCCGCGAGCACATCCGATTCCAACGGTCGGCAGTCAGGGCTGTCCGGTCCCTTGGAAAGCGTACAATCCGTCAGGCTATAGGTGAACCGGGGGTTGTCGCGCATAGCGATCACCTGGGTACCAACGGCGTTGACTTCGGGGATGAGTTCCTCAAACCCGTGCGTGAGCTGCTCATCCGGTGTTGAGGGAGTCGCCGCGGTCCCCACCATGAAAACGGCGTCCGGTGGGTGGGCCGCAATGTGGCTGCGAACCTCACGGTTGAACTCATTGCACACCGGGTCCGCATCCGGATTATCCGTCATGAAGGGGCAGGCGCCGTAAAGCATGGCGTAAAGCCGCCAATGGTGTTGCTCAGCCAGCACCCCAACAGCCTCCAGCCATTGCTGGGAATGCGAATTGCCAAGAACCAGCACGGTCTTGGTCGCGTCATCGCCCACGTTGTTTTGCTGGCAGTTCTCCAGCAGCAGCGACGATTCCGGTTTGGTCTCGCCGGAGCACGACTCCGTCAGGTGCGCCCAGTCCGAAGGAAGCTGCTCAGCGGTGGGCAGCGTCATCGCGTTTTCGCCCACCTGGTTCACATATCCGGGAAGGAGAGCCTGGGCTCCGGGGTTATCGAAAGCGGCCTGCGCCTGGGCGGCCTTCAAGTCCAGGTCCTGCTTGTACTGGAATCCTAGGAGGGGCGCGCACGCCACGGCCAGGCAGGCAGCGATAGCAATGGCGGAGCGACGGCGGTTCACCTCCGGCCACTTCCATTCCCGGAACGGCTTCTCAACGTACTTGGTGGTGAGGAAGGCCAGGACCAAAGCCAGGGCGATGATCAGTGTTCCGGAGAGCCAGCCCGCATGGTCCTTGCCGCTCCAAGCCAAGGCGATCACCAAAATGGGCCAGTGCCAAAGGTAGAGGGCGTAGGAGTTGTCGCCAAGCCGGACCAGGAAGCGTGAGCTCAGGATCCTGTCAACGCCCAGCCGGCTGCCTGTCTGGCCAGCGGCGATCACCGCGACTGCGGCAAGCGTTGGCCACAAAGCAACGAAACCCGGGAAGGCAGTCTGGACCTGCAGCAGGATCCCGCAACTGAGCATCGCGGCCACTCCGATCCAGCCCATGACGACGCGGACCGGCTTGGCGAAGTTCAGGCCAGGCAAAACCAGCGCGAGCAACGTTCCCAGCGCGAACTCCCACAGTCGGGCAAAGGTATCGAAGTACGCCACAGCCTGGTTATTGGCCGTGAATATGATCGAGTAAGCCAGGGAGACAACGAAGATGATCGCAAAGACATAGGCGAGCGTCGCCCGGTATTTCAGGCTGAAGCGCCGGCACAGGAGCGCTACGGAGGCGAAGATCGCGGGCCACAAAATGAAGACCTGGCCCTGAATGGACAGCGACCAGAAGTGCTGCAGCGGACTCGCCAGGCTATGGTCCGCAGCGTAGTAGTCAACCGCGAGGCCCTGCAGGAGCCAGTTTTCGTAGTAGAACAGCGAGGCCCACCCTTGGTTGACCACCTCGACCCAGCGGGTGGCCGGCAGGAAGACGAAGCTGGCCGCGAGCGTCGCGAGGAGGACCACCACGACGGCGGGGAGCAGTCGGCGGAACAGGTGCAGCCAGTGCCGCAGCAGATCCATCGGCCGGCGTTGTTTATAGCGTCCGGTGAACTGCAGGGTCATGAGGAACGCCGAGATGAGGAGGAAGACATCCACGCCCCCGGAGACCCGCCCGATCCAGACGTGGTAGCTCACCACCATCAAGACAGCGAGCGACCTCAGACCTTGGATTTCAGGGCGGAACTTCGACTTTCCAACGGGTCCCGAAGCCCGCCTGCCGGGTCGGGCAGGGGCTGGGATCGTTGGCGTAGTCACGTTAGGCAGTTCCTCAAAAGCTGTGGCACAAAGCATCCATCATACGCGGTCCGGCCGCGCCAACCCACTTGGGTCCGTCATCCGGGCTGCGTTCCAAGGCCCTCATTAGCTCAGGTTCAGCTATGGATTATCCCAGTCTTGGCTGTGCGTCGCCTGTGCCCGTTGCGCCCCCCGGACCGTCCCGGGAACTACGCTGAAGCCTGAAGCAACGGAGGGAGCACCATGATCGTCCAGCTGCGCCTATGCGTGCCGGCGGAATTGTCTGAGTCGGTTCTGGAATGCTGCCTTGAGCAGAACGGAGCGGCCGAAACGGCGGTACACAAGGGAGCCTCCGTGGAGCCGCCCGGGGACGTCATAACAGTCCAAATCGCACGCGAATCCGCCGAAGAGCTGATACAAAGGCTGCACATTTTGAAGCTTCCGGAACTCGGCTCCATCTCAGTTTCCTCGCCGGATCTGGTCCTGTCCGCACGCGCGGATGAGGCCGAGGCGGACGCCCCAGGGGAATCCGCCGATTCCGTCATCTGGGACGAGGTATCCCGGCAAACCGGGGAGGACTCGAAACTGACATGGAGCTTCCTCGCGTTCCTCATCATTGCCGCTCAGTTGGCGGCGATCGGGATTGTGACCGATTCCACCATCGCCATAGTGGGTGCCATGGTGGTTGGCCCGGAGTTCGGTCCGCTCGCTGCGTTGTCTGTGGGATTGGTGGAACGGAAGTGGCGCCTGGTACGGAGTTCCTGTCTTGCTCTTGGAGTCGGGTTCCCCGTCGCGATGGCCGTGACTGCAGCAGCAGCATGGTTGTCGGTACCGCTGGGTTTGTTTCCCGCCGACGCTTTGGACCAGGGATCCGCGGTGGAGTTCATCTACCACCCTGGGCCGTACTCGCTGATTGTGGCCGCACTCGCCGGCGCTGCGGGGATGCTGTCCATGATCAGCCACAGGTCTTCCGCCCTGGTGGGAGTCTTTATCTCCGTCACGACTGTGCCAGCGGCCGGTTATGTTGCTGTGGCCCTCGTCCTGGGTGAGTACAGCAAGGCTGCGGGATCGGCGATGCAACTGGCCGTGAACCTTGTGGGCATCGTGGCAGCTGCCGCCGCGGTGCTGGTGTTTTACCGCCTCATAGGCAAACGCACACCCTCAAGCCGCCGACCGGCTTCTCCCCCGCGACGGCTCGGTGCCATCCGGCGGCCCGGGTAGCCGGTTCCTTGCGCAAACCCTCGCTCACAACCCACCCCCATCAACCCAACCCTCACTCACAACCCACCCCCATCAGCCCAACCCTCACTCACACCCCACCCCCTTCCCACCAACCCTCACTCACACCCGCTGTCCCCCGGGGGACTGTCGGAATAACGGTGGATCCGGGGTTGGCCTGACACGCCGGGTTTGCCT
>NZ_JBEEII010000017.1:0-49152 GCF_040137855.1 Paenarthrobacter sp. CAP02
GTCCTATTCCACGCTTCAGTGAAATTGACACCTATAGGAGCATCGTCGTAGACACAACAGGTCCGGGCAAGGCGGAGCTCTGCGACGTCGGGGCCGGGCCCAACAGCCGGCCGCGCCAGCGGACGCCCGATCCTGTGAGCCCTGCGAACCATTCATCAGCACCCCACGGAATCCCCCAGGTTCGTCCGGGTTGCCGGCCGTCCAGGACTGCCTGGCATCCTGGGGACACCGGGTAAGCCCGGGCAATCTGGCAGCTGGTCAACGCACGATTGGAACAGCTGGATGCCAAGCAAGTAGCAGTTGCGTTGACTCGCCCTTCGGCCCCAGATACTACGACCAAGGGCCGGTCAACTCCCTCAGATCTCTTCGTCCCATTTCCTTAGAACTGGGATAGGGGCCGGCCTGACCTAGCGAACCCACATCGGCACATCCCGGAGTTGCCGCTGAATCGTTGGAGTCCGAAGACTCCTATGCAATCGCTATCCGAACGGCGGAACAGGCGCGTCGGGTTACGGGCATCAGAGTTCGTCAGACAGTTCCGAAAATTGCTTCAATACAGCCTTGCAGGGCGGCTGCTGCGACTATTAGACCACCGAGACCCAAGAGGCCAAACCCTAGGTCTTCGAAGGCTTCGACTGACTTCTGAATTGCGGCCGCCTCGCTCTTTTCTGCCTTCAAGCGTTCGCGCTCCGCTTTTCTCGCCGCGGATGAGGGCCGCTTCACCCAGCCAACCATGGCAGTTATGGGGCGGGAGCCCCACGGGGATTTTAATGCAGGAGCCTTGTCTGGGTTGGCTTCCTTGGCGTCCTCAACTGCCCTGGCAGCGTTTTGCTGAAAAAAGCGAATCCCGACCATCAGCATGCCTCCAACTCCTACGAACATCGCTCCCACGAAGTTCGCTATAGGTGGCTGGGCCATAACCGCAAAGACGACGAAGGTCAAAACAGAAATCGAGATCAAGGCCACGAAGCCTTTCCGGTTCTCTTTAGTCTGATTAGTCTGAGTTGAGGTACGAACTGGTGTCATGTCCAGAATCATTCCTCATTCCCCTTACTCCCCCCTAGCCGGCCATCAACTGCGTGGATTGTGGGCGGCATGAGAGGTACTACAAAAATGTCTCACTTCCTTAGAACCGGGACACCCCGGGTGGGACACTCCCCCTCGCATCTGAATACGCAGAACGGCGCGTAATCTGATTGTCCCGGAATTCAATCCACAATGGTCGCCATATTCAACCGTAACGACAGCGAATTTAGGTACGGTGCATCAATGGATATCGGGTATGCGAGGGTTTCAACGCCTAAACAGGACGTGGCGCGGCAGCTGGACGCCCTGGCGGCCGCCGGCATTGACAGTGAGCATGTCTACGTAGACAAGAAGTCCGGGGCCACCAGGGACCGTCCAGGGCTGCATGAAGCGCTGCGCCAGGCGCGCCCAGGAGATGTGATTGTCGTTCACACCCTCGACCGGTTAGGCCGGACGGTCCGGGACACGCTAAATCTGGTTCACGAATTAAAGGAACGTGGCGTCGGGATCCGGACACTGGCCGATCCTCTCCGAATCGACACATCGACTCCGGACAGTCCGATGGCGCAGCTGGCCGTCGTCATGCTGGCCCTCTTCGCAGAAATGGAACGCACCTACGCCGCTGAACGGGCCTCCCATGCCCGGGCGGTAGCTGCCGCCCATGGCCGTCACACCGGACGTCCTTCCGTTGTGGATCCTGACAAGCTCGAACATGCCTTGATGCTCCGGGACAAGGGCGTGCCCATCCGCGAAATAGTCACCAAGACTGGACTGGCGCGCACAACCCTCTATCGGCATCTCCCGCCAAGGTGAACTCACAGCGGCCAGTTCTGACCGACCTCTACAGCCCCATCATCTTGGACAGGGCATTTGTCCCAAGTCCTATGATGACGGTGCCGAGAAGTCCGGCGACCCATCCAAGCCAGGTCTTTATTTTTGGCTTGCCGTCCTTCATCAGTTCAAATCTGGGGATGAACTTCTGCAGAACGGCAGCAGCAACGAACGATACAAGGACATTTAAAACGAGAACTATTGCCACTAAATCCCATGTGCTCTTGACATAGGGCAGCAGGAGCAACGCAATTACCACGGCGGTGGGTACCGCGATTAGCGTGTGCCCCCATCCACTACCAACGAGGCGTCCAAGCCAGCTGCTTTGCCGCTTCAGTTCAACTTTGAGTTGACCGGCGGCTGACGAAACCCAGTGAACAGGTCCTCCAAGTTCCGCCTGACTACCATACTTCCCGAGTTCCAGCCGCAGGAAGGTCCCACCTGAGTACTGCTGGCCAAAGGATAGTTCGATGCGCTTCACTTCCCGTTCGTCCAGATCTTCAATGAGGACGTCAGGGGAACCGGTCCGCCTTTCGTCCCAGGTCTTTAGGCTGACTGCCATCTCAAGATCCAGTTCCTTAACTGCGCGTTCGGCGGTGTAATGGCCGTCTTCTTCCAGCGACCCCAGAATGCGGGCCTCTTCCATAAGGGTCGTTGGATCAGCGAAACGACCGGGGTCCCCTCCATTTTTTGAAATATTGGTTGCGATAGCCGCAGCCAACGACTCCACTCTCGCCTCGTTGAGCTCACGAGTTTTTGCCCTGCTGGCCGTTAACTTTTCTAGCGCTTCTGCGGAAGCGGACGAGTGCAGGGACTTGACCAAAGTGACCAACCTCGCCAGATCCTTTTGGTTTCCCCACCACGTCGGCAGCTGTATTCGGGCCTTAGTGGTACTTGACTCGCCCACTTCTCTCCTCTGTTTACTCTGTTCCGGTCCCGGGTCCTGTGGTGTTCGACCACTCCCCCGGGTACTGCTATCTGGCTTGGGGGACGTACTTCCCCGTTAGCTATCCTTGAGCCTCCGGCCGCCGGGCAGTTTCTCTCCCCATGAGGGGTACATCTCGCCCTGGTTGTGTTCGGCTTCGCGGCGGCGGGTTTCTGCTTCGATGGCTTTAGCAACGAAATGTGCCCAGGTGTTATCTCCCTCGGCGTAGCTGGTCGCCTTGTACGCGGCCTTGGCGCGATTGCGCAGAGCGGTTGGGATGCTTACCGTCATGTTCTCAGTCGGGGAATCCTTTGGTTCTTCCCTCTTCGCCGGCGCCTCCTGGCGGCGCCCGGAGAGCATGCGCGCTAGTGGTGCATCTGTCGTGGGTGCTGCGGCGGGTCGCGGCGGCAAGCCCAGGGTGGGCCGGCCGGCGTTCTGCTCGGTGCTCATGCGCTAACCTCCTGGGACTCTGCAGCGGCTACCCGCCGCGTTACTTCCATGGCGACTGCATGCAGGTCCTCAGCAACGCTGGATGCAGACCTTGGCCCTGCATTCGTGGCTTTAGCTTCTCCGCGACGAATCTCCCACCATTTGGGTGCTTTGCTAAGTTCCCGTTCGAGCTCGTGCGCCAGTAGCCCGCGCTCCCGGCAGGCCTGGGCAGTTGCTTCTGCGTGTCGGATGGTCATTGGGAACAGCACTTCGTCGGTGCCGAAGTCGGCGATGAGGTGGTCGCGGGTGACTTTGTGGACCTGTTTTGAGTTGGTTCCGGTTCCCACCAGGACAACACCCAGGAGATCGAGTGCTGGGTTGAGTCCCACGACGCTGTCCATGCGTGCTGCCACCGCAGCGACGCCTTTGCGGCTGGACATGTCTGTCTTCAGCGGCACCAGTGCGTACCGTGCGGCCGCGACGGCTGATGCCTGGAGGGGCTCGTTTCCGGGCGGGCAGTCAAGGAGGACGAGGTCGTACTCCCCCGCGATGGTTGCGAGCATCTTTGCCAGGGCTAGGTGGGCTGCGTCGCGGTCCTTTTGGGCTTTGGCTCCGAGAAACGCTGCTGCATCATCGAGTTCGGGTCCGCCGGCAATGACGTCCAGGTTGGGTCGGATACTTGTGAGCAGGGACGGCTCTGCACCGAAGCAGAGAGCCGCTGCCAAGCTCCTGCCGCCGTCCCCCTTGTCGGAATAACCTAGGTCCTCCGCAAGGTTGCCCTGCGGGTCCAAATCCACGAGGAGTACGCGTGAGCCAGCCTCCGCGAGGAGTCCACCGACGTTGGCTACCAAGCTGGTCTTGAAGACCCCGCCTTTGCCGTTGATTACCGCGATTACCCTGCTGAGCGCGCCGCGGTCCAGATCGTGTTTCATCGAATCTTCCTTTCACAAGTGTTCCCAGCGTAACCAGGCGGCACTTGTTTCACTTGTGAAGCTGGCTTGCGTGTCTTTACTTTTTTCACAAGTCAAAAAAGTAAAGCTGTTATGGCAAGTTTTACTTCTAAAGCAAGTTTCAATTGCTTTGCTGTATACGCTTCATTCGCAAGCGAATGACCAACATGAGGAAACCCTGCAGGTAAGCGATTGAGCGCCGCCCTGCAGCTCTTCCGTCGCGCTGTCCCCCGCTGTCGGCCCCCGGTGGAGACCGGAGGATGAATCTCAAAAGCGGTCCACATTGGGCGTCAGTGCTTGCCGTTTTGCGGCAGCTTTCTCGGAGCCCCCGTCCTGTCGTCGTCCGCATATTCAGTGCGCCGGAGGTAACCGGAAAAATGCGTACAGGCAACCCGGGCATCGCTGCAGCCCCCGGTTCGTCGTCTATGCGGCGTTCCAGATCGCAGCATCCCCAGGAGGCAGCCAATACTCCTCCCGTTCCTGGTCGTACAGTGCACCTTCATCAACCTCAACGGTCCGGAAACGGTCCAGGTATGCGTGCCAGCGGGCGCGTTCGAACCGGTTACGGCTGATGTGGGCCTGGTAGTCCTCCAACACGCCCAGCCTTGCCGCCAGATTAGTCAGATTAACTGCCCTCCTCTTCCAGTGACCGTGGTCGCGGTAAACCATGCCCAGGGCCTCCATCTCGGTCAGCGCGGTCGATACGGCGTTGCGGCTGATGCTCGTAAAACGGACAATCTCCGCGGTGGTGGGGGAGTGCCTAGCTCGTTCGATGGATTCATAGACAAGGGCAGCCACGTCTCCCAGGCTTCGGAACACAGGTCGCACGGCATGGATGCGTCCTTTGCGCCACGTCAGCTCCCTCGCTAGTTGCTGATAGTGCCGAGGCAACTGAATGAGGTAGACGTCTGCTGTCTTGTGGCGAGCATCCGCGACTTTGGTGAGAATTCCATCGGAGGCCTGGGCCAGAACGGGAAGTAACCGGGCAATGGTGACATGGTGCTTTCCCAGCGCGACCGCAAGCGTACGACAACCGACATCGAGAAGATCCGTTTCTTTCGCCCTCATGTAACCCAGCAGGCCGCGGACCAGGAGGCGGAGGCCGAGTCCTTCGCGGCCCCTGGCTGCCAAGCGGTGGTCCAGGACGGCGTACAGGACATTTTCCAAGTCGTTTACGAGTTGGTGGATTGACGCGGAACTGCGGTTGAGTGCCCCCCCTGTGGGTTCAGTGGGGCTTGTGTTGTTAATAAGGGCATTGATTTTTCCGGGTTCACGGGACTTACGTTTTTGGGTGCTGCCGGCGTTGGTGAAGGCCTGGGCGTTGGCCCATTCGCTGGAAAGGAGTCGCGCCTGTTTGGCTTGCGTGCCGTAGAGGGCTGCCAGGCCCGGGAACTGGCCGGTGAGTTCGTTCCGTACCTCTTCCAGGGTCCATCCGCACGCAGCGAAGTGGTTCAGCACACCCATGCGGGCCTCCGAGGCGCTGGCGTACGTAGCCGTGTCGTAAAGGCCAGTGCGTGCAATCCGGCGCAGGGGGGTTTCGCTGCGGCCAGCGACGGGCAGCTGTCCAGCAGTGGTCCGTACTGTTGTTGCTGCTTTGGCTTGGCGTTTTTGGATGGCCTTGTTGCGGGCCAGCTCCGGGGCCAGTGCGGCGCGCAATGCTGCTATGGCACGCGCTGAGTTGCGGACGCGGAGGGTGGCGTAGGCCTGGGATAGGGGAGTAATGAGGGTTTGGTGGCCGCCAGCCTTGTGCCTTGAGCCCGGGACGCGGATGCAGCCGTCGGTGATGTTCTGGTGGGGGCTCGGGTCCAGGCTTGCGGCGAGAAGGCCGAGGGCTTCGACAAGCTCGCGGGCTTTGGCGGCGGTGAGGCGTTGTTGAAGGGGAATGTAGATGTGCCTGCCGCCGCTGGGGGAGAAGTCCTCCACGTAGCTGACGTTGGCTTCGTTCAGAAGCTTCCTGAGCCGGGCTGCGTCTGAGTCCACGACGCTCTTCAGTGCCTTGGATGTATCCAAGTCGATGCAGAGAGTGGCTACGGAACCGTCCGTACCGTGGATCATGACTGCTGCGGGGTGCTCGGGCAGAGACGTCGTAATGGTGGGCGGAGTTGCCGGCCGCGGGTATTGGAACCTGGTGCCCATCCATCGGCCTAGGCGGTAGGACGCTTGGCCGGCGATCAGGGGTGCAAGGATCCACGCCTGCTGAGGGCTAGGTTGGCCCGCGACACCCTTACGTGCGTGCGTTGACGCGGAATTGACTTCCGGTACCATAGACAGCAGTTACTCCTTCGGGGGAACGACAAAATCCACCCACTGGGTGGGTGTTGGACAAAAGTTCAGATCGACATCCCGCCAAGAACGAGATCTGAACTAAATACTTAACGAAGGCCCGCCATGTGCGGGCCTTCAGTTATTAACTGGCTTTCGGTATAGGCAATGTCTCCTGATTGCGCAGTTCTTCAAGGTCGATGGAATCTATATGCCTGGCAACCAGCGGTGTCAGGTAATCAACTGCGTTCGTGCCAAGAATTTCCATAATGGCCCGCAGCTTTTCGGCCCGCGCAAGATCGGGCTTGACCACAAACGTGTGCCGGGGCCCCTTGGAAGGGCGGCCTCCCTGAGCAAGCTTCTGAATTGCCATAGTGCTATCTAAGCGGTTTTGATAAACGAAACCCTGCACGTCGCCGCGGCGTGTCGCTCTTTTTGAAAGAGTCATCGCGTGGGGTGTGACTCGCCCAGCAAGCTCGTGACAGATTCCAGATTGCATGATTCCAATATGTCATGAAACCAAGAATTTTGGGATTTGGGACCCTTTGAGGGCTACTTCTTCCACGCTCTTCGGACTATGGCTTCCACGGACTCGCCGGCAGGATCAGTTGCAGGATTGGCAGCCATGGCATCCCGGAACAAGGTCCTGGTCGCTCTCAAAGACCGAAAGTAGCGTCCCTGGCGGTCGATACGCCACCGCGAGACTCCCAAGTAGGCGGCAGCTGCCCGCCGCTCCATGCCATCTGCCAGGCACACCTTCACTGCCTGGTAGATGACGCGATAGGCAGCCTCATGCTCCCGCGGTACTTCCGCTAAGACGCTTTTGACTGCTTCCTGCGCTTGTTGAGGGGTAGTCATGTCTCCCGGCCTTCCTAATCGAGTGAGAGGGCAGATCCCAGCTCGGTTTTCACTTTTCTGTTCCTGCGCGCGTAAGCAAACAGCGCGAGTCCCACGACCACGAGGGCAGTGGAGGCATAGGAGATGAGCATGTACAGGTAAACCACATTCCCGCTACCAAACCACTCGACGGGGTACGCTCCGGCGCGCAAGAGGGAGAGGGTGAAACCGCCGGCAATCATGCCTGAAGCCATCCGGCCTGTCCGGAGAGGGTTCTTCGTGGAGTCGAGGTACGCCGGCCGCACCAGGGGAAGGACAATGTAGGCCACGTAGAACAGCACTAACCAGGTGTTTATGCGAACGCTGGGCTGTGTGGCGAAGTCGAGCATCTGGGGGGATGAATACGGGGCGTCTGTGGCCACGACAGTCCATAGCAGGCCAGCGGAGACGAGGCCCAGCACAACGGTTCCGGGAGCGCCCACTGTCCAACGACGGGCAAAGGGGGATCCGTAGGCGACACTAAGGTGCCCGCCCAGAAAGGCGACGGCTACCAGTGCGCAGTACTTGGAGATGAGGTCGGTAGCGTTGGTGATCGGCATGATCGAATCCAGCGCGTAGTACACGGGCGGTACCAGCAGCAGATAAGCGGTGGTGAGAAAGATGCCCGACAAAGCGATTCTGCTCGCCTTTTCCCGCAAGGCGTGCTCAAACCCGGATGCGGGTGTATTTATACGCTTGAACGTAAGACTGCCCAGAAGGATGAGCATGAGCGTCACCGGGACGACACCTAGTGGATTCATCCCAGAAGCTCCGTCATCTTTTCCGCATACTCCTGGGCTTCCTTACGTTGTTTGACGCGCCGCTGCAGCAGGTTTATGCGGCCGGAGATTAGCTCGACAAGTGCATCGTCCGTGATTTCAAGCAGCTCGTCCTCCCTGGCGCGTGGTTGCCAGCCTGCCTCAGCCGGAAGCACGAGGCCGACGACCACCAGACCTGATGCGAAGGAAGTGCCTGCTGCCCTGGAGGCTGCTACCGCAAGCGGTGGGGTCAGTTTGTTTTCGGTGAGCTGCGTGAAGATGTATGTCAGGGCCATGCCAGTCTCTTCTGCCATGCGGTGCCTGATGTCGCCGGAGTCGATGGCGTCAATCCATGCCCGATTGGATCCCTCGTGCGGGAAGTCTATGAGCGGAATATGTTTCCGCAGATCCCGCGGGTAGTACTTCTTCGAGGTGCGGAATTGTAGCTCGGCCATGAGGTCTGCGTGGTGGACCTGGCTGAGCACTTCTGCCGGCGTGGGCTCAATCTGTCTGGTGTACATGTTCCTGTACGGGTCAAAGGCGGCAAGGGACTCCAGCACGTTCGCTCCGGACGCGCGAGCGACGGCAACGACCGTCGATTCTGCAACGTTTCCACGCCGCAGCTGGTTGCCCAACGTGCCTCGGTGCAGCCCCGTCAGAGCGCTCAGAGCGGCAGGGGAAGTGCTGATGGACTGAGCGTCCAGCCAGCTCTTGAACTCTGAGGCTGAGACAGGCACAAACACTCCTTGGATGGGGCAAACACGACAAGACGCGCACGATTGATTCTGCTAGAATGATCCCAATAGTTAAGCATCCGCAAATACTTAACCGTTGGTTTCAAATCCATCCTAGCTTTACGGCTGAGTTTAGCCGGGATGGGTTTTCCGTCCGGGGGACAAGCCTCGGAATAGCCCAGGGGAGGGGCGATATGCGAGTCACTATGCGGTGCAGGGGCGGGACTTACCTGTTCATCGGCTGCTGGTTTCGCGCCGACAGAATCAGGCGGTCGTCCTAATGGGTGTCGCTGCTGCTGGGGCAGCAACAGCCGTTGCAGGTAAGGCGTTTCGAAAAGTCGTCGTTCCTGTTGCCGCCGCTACCACCCTCGCCCTGGGCTTCGTTGTTGTGGTTCTTGACGATGGCGGAACGCCGGCTCAGGCCGCTTCTGCCTGTGCGGCACCTGGCACGTCAGCTGTATCCGCAGCATCAGCGGTCCCTGGCAGCACAGTGGCCGGGTTCGATGGTGAGCAGATGAAGAACGCGGCCGCGATCATGAAGGCTGCAGAGGATCTGAAACTGCCCGTGGCCGCACAGCTAATCGGTGTTCAGGCTGCCATTGGCGAGTCCACGCTGCGGGTCATTGATTTCGGTGACGGTGCTGGCCCGGACTCACGGGGGCTGTTCCAGCAGCGCGCAAATGGTTCGTGGGGTTCCTACGAAGACCGCATGGACCCCCACACCAGCGCTACAAACTTCTTCAAGGCTCTCCAGAACGTTCAGGGGTGGGAAAACCTTGAACCGACCATTGCCATCCACCGCACGCAGCGGAACGCGGATCCACACCACTACACCCGGTTCCGGGAACAGGCCACGCAGATCGTTAAGGCACTCGGCGGGGAGTCGGCTTCCATGGTGGACCCGTCCGGGGTGTGCCCGGTCGAGGGAAACCAGGTTGTCGGCGACATTGCCGGGAAGTGGGTCAAGCCCCTGCAGAAGGCTGTCATGACCAGCGGGTACGGCCCGCGGCCGGCCCCTCCCGGTACGGCCGGGGGAGTGCTGGCCAACTTCCACTACGGAATCGACTTCTCCACTCCTGGCCAGGCCGGGGTGATTGTGGCGATCACGGATCTGAAGATCGTGAAAATCAGAAACCTTGAAGGCCAGTTCGGAACCGGCATCACCGGCCAAACCCTGGACGGGAAGCTGACCATCGGGATGTACCACATGGAGGCCGGCTCTCTAAAGGTCAAGGAAGGCGACACCGTTGCCGCCGGAACCCCCCTCGGGACTGAAGGTGCGACCGGCAACGTCTTCGGCCGGCACCTGCATATGGAGTTTTACGCCGGGGCCCTGCCGAATCCGATGATCCCGATCAACGCCACCATCGACCCCACACCGATCCTCAAAGAGAAAGGCATCCTGTGATGCGCAGAACCGCACTCGCCCCGGCCCTGCTGGCCACCGCTGCCCTGCTGACGGCCTGCGCCGGGACCCCAGCCGCACAGACGACCACCACAGCGGCCGCGCCGGCCCCGACCATCACGGCGGATGCTGACGCGCACTCAGCCGGTGATGGCCACGGGCATGACGAGGCCTCCGAGCAGTACCACGGCCCTAACGTCACCTGGGATGCCGCCGCCGAGACGAGGGTCAAAGAGACCGCCGCGAAGGCCATGGTCCTGTTCGGCCGGCCTTCGGTGGAGGAGAAGACCTGGTTCAAGGATCTGGAACCGATGCTCGCGACCGAGTACAAGGAAGACGCCCGCTACATCGATCCGGCCCGTGTTCCGTTCTCCACCGTCACGGACGGTCCCGCGATCACCCGGGAGGCACAAAACCCCATGACGGTTACGGCGTCCTTCGACACCAACGCCGGGCCGTGGACGATGATGCTCCACCGCATCGGCCAGGACGATCCCTGGCTTGTCACGTCCATCAGCCCGGTGACTCCCCAGTGAGCACGCCCACCGCCGGTGCTGACGAGTTCGGCACAGCACCGCTGTTCACCGACCCGCTAACCGTCCCGGAACGGCACAGCCCGCAGGGCACGGCCGCAAGCAGTGTCCCGGTCCTGTTCCAGGAACCGGCACCAGAGATTTTCAGAAGTCAGAACCCCGAAAGGAAGACCCGATGAGCACCAACTGGTCAGGCGCCGAGCGGAAGTCACGCGCCCCCATCAGCCTGCTGAACCCCGAACCGTCGGCAGAAGATAACGCCGCAGAACCCGTCAAGGAAACCGCGACAGTGACCGTTGCTATCAGTGAGCCGGCACAGGCCCAGCAGGCGGCCGTGGAAGCTCAGGCGGCCCCTTTGGTCAGCGGCCGGCGCAGCGCATCAGTGCTGCAAAAAGACAACATGAACGATGAACTGCCACCGGCCACCGGTTGGCAGGCCTTCCTGCGGACCGTGACGTTCGGGCTGATCAAGCCCAAGGTCGGCGCAGCCGAGCTGGCCCGCCGCACCGACCTTTCCGCGATCCAACGGGTCTACTCCAGGCCCATGCGCATCATGGTCGCCCAGCCCCTGGGCGGGGTCGGCAAGACCATGTGCAGCGTGGGAATCGGATCAACCTTCGGGATCCACTCCGGCCAGCACGCCATCGTCTGGGACAACAACGAAATGATGGGCACCCTCGGTGTGCGGACCAACGCCAACGGCTCTACCCGCACCGTGTGGGACCTGCTGAACGTGCTGGAAAAGTTCGAAACCATCGAGGCCCGTAAAGGCGATTTCTCCTACTACACCCGCCACCAGGGCAAGAACCAGTTCTCCGTCCTGGCATCGGACGAAGACCCGGATCGGATGAAGTCCATCGGCGCGGAAGAATTCAACCGCATCCACACGGTGGTCAGCCGGTTCTACGACACCATCGTCCTGGACACCGGAAACAACACCCGCTCCGAAAACTGGCTGGCCTCTATCGACGTCACAGACCAGCTCGTGATCCCTGTCCGGCTCCAGCGAAACGCCGTCGTCTCGGCCCTGCGAATGATCGAACAGCTCGAATCCATGTCCGAGCGCCAGGGCAACCCGCACTACAAGAACCTCGTCGCCAACGCCGTCGTCGTCATCACCCAGGGCGGGGGCGCCAAAGTCTCGGCGACCGATCAAGCGGACCTCCGCGCCCAGCTCGAATCCACGGTGCGGTCCATCATCGATATCCCCTATGACGCGGCCTTGGACAACGGCTCAATCATCGATTGGCAGCTCGTGGGCGATCCCGCCCGCCGCGCCTTCGAACGCGTCACCGCAGAAATCGCCGCAGGCCTGCTCGAGGTAGACAACCGCAACGCCCACGCACGTATCCACACCACCAACCGATAGGAAACCCACACCATGTTCAAGAGCATCCTCACCAACGTCACCATCCCCGCGGCCGCAGATAACCCCCTGGACGGGGTGACCCCCAACATCAACGTCTTCGGAGTTCAGTTCCAAGGCGCGATCCAGCTGATCCTCGGCGGGCTCTGGGCACTGGTGCTGATCCTGGTCACCGCCGCTTTCCTGATGAACCTGGGCAAGTGGGGAATCGCACGGCAGCGCGGCCACTCGGACGACATTGCAGATGGCGCGGACGGTGCCAAGCGCAGCGGTGTCGCCTTCGCCGCCGTCGCCGGCGCCAGCGTCATCATCGGCGGCATCCTCGCACTGACTGCCGCAGCAGGAGCCTAGCCAACTGGTGGCACACTTCATCGTTGGCAGCTGTCTCCTACCGAAGAACGGAACCAGACCATGAGAACGAAATGGAAGCTACTGATCGCGATTGCCGCCGTCGTGGTGATCGTGGCAGTCGCCGTCGTCCTGATAAATCTCCGCCCCACGGAACAGGCTTCACAGCCCGAACCCACCGCTGGCACGGACATGGTCGCTGGCAAGCTCGGATTTCCAGTCTCCAAAATCAGCATCGGAGAAGGCGGAACCACAACGGCCGCCGACGGCAAAACGCCCATCGGCTACAACGGCACCTGCGACTCCGCCGCCCAAGCAGCAGCCAACTACACACCGGTCCTGCACGATGTGAACACTAAAACCTGGGAAGCCCAGAAAGCCACGATGAAGACGTTGGCCTCGGACGAAGCATGGATCAAGGATGCAGTTCTGCTTGGCGACACCTACACGACGGCGGCCGCGTCCGGAAGCTTCAAGAGCTTCGATGGCGGCTGGCTCGACCGCGTTGATGTCAAAGCTGGGGGCCTCTACCGGCTCGTTTCCTGCGAAGCCGAGAACCGCGCATTGATTCAGGTGGTTTATGGCGGTCTCCGCGGCGGTGAAGCAGAACCCGGTGGCTACTTCGGTACCGATTCCCTGGAACTCGTTTGGGACGGAGATTGGAAAATCTCTGACGCCCTGGTGCGTATTGATGACACAGAACTTGCCGACAAGTTCCCTGACCAAGGCCCTGCGGGCGGTCTCGTCGGCGCTGCAACCGGAGAGATGCCCACTCTCGATAACGGGCTGGTCGGCCGCTACTTCGAAAACCTGAGTAAAGAAGGCTGGGTGGAATATGCAAACGCTACGCGCTAGCAGCAGGATCCGCTTGACTGCCGCACTCCTCGCGCTCTTCTTGGGCTTCGGTGTTCTCACAGCCGGATCCGCTCAAGCAGCGGATGACATCAACGCCTCAGAAAAGTTGAATGCCGATCAATTGAAGCGGCTGGCGGGCTTGCCGGCAGACCAGCGCGACGGCATTCGTGACCGTCTCAACGGCGAACTCGCCAAGAACGTCTGTGGGCCTCAATTTCTCGGTGCAACGATGATCGGCCAGGACTGCACGGGAATGGCAACCCGCGCTTTCAACAGTTTTCTGGACACCCCCGAGAAATCCTTGGACTACCGACCTGCAGAAGGACAGCGCGAGTTTTGCTCATCGTTGGCGCGGGAAGGGGCACCGCCAGCTGCCTTGGGCATATGTGCGGTATCGAGCACATGGAACGAATTCGCCCCGCTTGCTGGCGCTGTGTTGCGTACAGCTGTTTCTACACAGCCTGGCGGGCAGTTTGTGCTGGGCGCGGTGGACACAGTGGCGTTTATCGCCAATGCCAAGGACGGGTTTGAGAAGTTTGCGAACTCGACCAAGGAAGCCGGAGTGACGGCCACGAACGAGGTTTTAGTGAACCTTTTGAAAGTCTCAGAGTTTCAGGTCGATGACGGCTTCCGAGACACCTGGTCAGTCTTTTCCGGCGTCGGGATCGTGTTGCTGGCACTGATGTTCTTCAAACTCTTCCGGGACTACTCGGATGAAAAAATCGATCCTGACGCCATGCGTGAATCGGTGATCTGGTACGCCCCACTCGCGGTTCTGCTGGCATTGTTCGGCCCGGTTCTGGGATACGTGGGCAACAACGCATTGGTTCAGGTTACTGATTCGATCAGCCCATGGACCTCAAACCAGATCGGGGACTTCGCCACAAGCATTTCCCGTTTCGCCTCGTATGAGTCCAGTGGCGTTTTCGGACCGCTGGCAGCTGTGCTGCTGTTCGGGTTGCTCTTCGTCGGGGCCTGGGCGCTCCTGGGGCTGTTCGCTCTGCAGCCACTCGCGCTGTCACTGCTGGGCGTAGGCATTGCGCTGATGATCGGCTTCATGATCCATCCCGAACACCGCGGCCGGGTTGCCAAGGCCGGTTCGCTGTGGCTGGGTATCGCTCTGTCGAAGCCGCTGATTCTGTTGATCATGGGTGCGCTGTTCAGCTTCATCTCGAACCGCCCCGCGTTCCAGGGCGAAGGTACCGGAGACGCCTTGGTGAACGCCTCCTCGGTGTTCATCGCAGCCGCCGCCATGGTCGTCCTCGCGTTCTCACCCGCGCTGCTGTTCAAATTCGTCCCGATACTGCCATCCTCGGCCAGTTCTTTGGGTGCTAACCGTCCCTCCATTGCCGGGGCGGCGATGGTGGCCGGGGCCGGTGCCGGGATCGGTGCGATGATCCGTCAGCGCCGCACCATGCAGGCACAGTCCGGCCCGGCCGGCGGTGGGCGCACCGGTGCCGCCGTCAGCGGGGCGGCAGCCCAGGTATCAGGCGGGCCTCGCTTTTCTGCCGGTCCTGACGGGGGTCTGACCGATGGTGCAGCCGGGGCCGGCGCGGCTACAGGCAGCGGCCGTCGAAGTGCCGGCGCCACCAGACAGGGGGCCGCCGCGATGGGAGCCCCTGGCCAGGATGCACCGGCTGCACCTGATACCCGCACCATTGCCCAGGCGCAGCGGGATGACCGGGCCGGTACTCCGGCCGGAAAAACTGCTGCCGCTGCCCGCAGCGGAGCGGCGAGTGTAGGACGAGGCTCAGCCAAGATTGCCGCCGGCGGGGCGACAGCGTTCCTGCTGGCCGGGCGTGAAGCATCACGGCAGGCCGCACTGCGCGGCCGTCAGGGCGTGAACTCGATGGTGCCTGATACCGATCACATCAGCGGACGGTAATGAGCAGTACGAAAGCAGGGGAGTAGGTCTGATGGGACGCATGGTTGTTGTCGGTGGTGAGGTTTCCCGCCGTGGTTTGTGGGGCGGGAACCGTACCGGTCCTGAGTGGATCGGGCTCAGCATTGCCCTGGTTTCGGGGATGGCGGCGATCATCACCACCGTGGCCGGCACGGAAGCAGCGGCGAGGAGCCCCTCGATGTGGTCCGCAATGTCGTCGTCGTGGATCGGGCTGTAAGGAGCCGGGTCCGACCGCAGCCGGATCGTCTCGCCGGCGGCGACCTTGTCCAAGTGCGTCACGGGAAGCCCGCCGCGGGGCCCGTACGAGGCGTTCATGCGCGCGATCACCACGGGCAGGCCGTACAGGCGTGCACAGAGCCGGGCGGTGCCCTCCTGGGCGACCTTGGTGACCCCATAGGTCGGGGTGGAGGGGTTGATCGGGTCCCCCAGCGGATCGGTTTCGGTGTACCGGTGCCACGGGTCCGGGTGCGGCCGGTAGACCCCGGTCGTGGACATCACCAGCGCCGACGCCGCCCTGCGGAAGTGCGAGAGCACCAAGCCCGTGCCGACCGCGTTGATGTCCAGTGCCTTACCGAAATCATCACCGCCGCCAAGGTACGCGGCTAGGTGCAGTACGTGGTCGAAGTCCTCCGGCAGCCCGGAAAAATCAGGGTTGACCAGGTCGACGGAGCAGGTCTTCACGCCGGCTTCCTGGAGTTCCCCGCGTACCTTTTCGTTGCCGAAGCGGGCGATGCCCCACACCTCGTTCTGCCCGGCCAGCTTCATACTGAGCGCCGAAGCAATCCGGCCCGAGGCCCCGGTGACGAGGATCTTTCTGTCCCTAAGTAGGTGTTGGGAAAGTGGGGCGAGCCTGTTGACTGCCGCGGCCGACGGGTTCAGCGTGGAGGCATGGAGGGCTCTTCCCCGCGTCCCTATCCTTCGGACCTGACCGATGACCAGTGGGCGCTGATTGCGCCGATGGTTCCGGTCAAGACCGGAGGCCGGCCGGCCAAGCATTCGAGGCGCCGGATCGTGGAGGCGATCCTGTACCTGAACCGGACCGGGTGTGCCTGGCGGATGCTGCCGCACGACTTCCCGCCCTGGGACACCGTCTACTGGTACTTCAAGCGGTGGAACCGCGAGGGCATCACCGACCGGATCCACGACGCGCTGCGCGACGCGGCCCGCAACGATGCCGGGAAAGACCCGATGGCCTCGGCCGGCATCGTGGACGCCCAGACCGTCAAGGGCGCCGACACCGTCGGCCGCGATTCCCGCGGGTACTACGCGGGCAAGAAGACTAACGGGCGCAAGCGGCACATCGTGGTGGACACGATCGGGCTGCTGGTGGTCGTGCTGGTCACCGCCGCCAGCGTGCAGGACCGCGACGGCGGGCGCCGGGTGCTGGAAAAGGCCCGGATGAAAATGCCCTCGATCGTGCTCGTGTGGGCCGACGGCGGCTATGCCGGCAAACTGGTGGAGTTCGCACGCCTGCTGCTGCGGATCACCGTCGAGATCGTGGTGAAACCGGCCGGGCAGCACACCTTCGAGGTCCTGCCGCGACGCTGGGTCGTCGAGCGCACCCTGTCCTGGCTGGTCCGCTGCCGGCGCCTGGGACGGGACTACGAACGCCTCCCCGGACACGCCGAGGCCATGGTCAAATGGGCCATGATCGGGCTCATGGCCCGCCGGCTCGCTCCGGCCCCCGGGCGCCGGCCCTGGCAACCCGCCAAAGCGCCGTGACCCCTTTCCCAACACTTACTAAGACCATCGAACGCCACGCCACCGATTCGGCCGCCGCTTACGCCCAGTACATCGCCGCAGCACGCGAACAGCACACTCGCGATAGATGACTGCCCGAGGCCACCCGGTTGCCTTCTCTGACCAAGGGCCGCGTCCGGGGGTCCCTGCCAAAAGCAGGGACCCCCGGACCCGGCCCGACTCGAACGGGCTGCCACCCTCTCCGCCATGGATGCGGTCATCCGGAGCCAGCGCACCTTGAGCGAGGTCGAATCCATTGACTCACACCCCACGTGCTCGATGCGGGCCGCCGGCTTCCATTCCTGCTGCCTACGATTGGGGCGCCCACGCAGGGCCCTACTCCCGGCCCACGAATACCCGCGCATGCCAGTTAATGTCCTGTTTCAACTAAGTTGGCGCAGTTTCACTTAAGTTGCCGCATTCATGCTTTTTGTCTCATCAAAGACGAGTGCAGCTTCAGTGCCGAAGCCCTAGCTAGCCGGAGCGGTGACGTTTTCGAGGACGACGGCCAGGCCCTGGCCCACGCCGATGCAGATCGCGGCGACGCCCCAGCGCTGCCCAGAGGCCTGCAGGGACCGGGCCAGGGTGCCCAGGATCCGGGCACCGGAGGCGCCCAGCGGGTGGCCCATGGCGATCGCGCCGCCGTGCCGGTTCACGATGGACGGGTCGATGCCCCAGGCGCTGATGCAGGCCAGGGACTGCGCGGCGAACGCCTCGTTCAATTCGACGGCGCCGACCTCGTCCCAGCCGATGCCGGCCCTGGCGAGGGCCTTGTTCGCCGCCTCCACCGGGGCGTAGCCGAAGAACTGCGGGTCGTTGGCGTGCGCGCCGCGCCCGGCGATCCGGGCCAGAGGCTCCAGCCCGAGCAGCCCGGCGGCGTTCTCGGACCCGATCCACGCCGCGGACGCGCCGTCCGAGAGCGGGGAGGCGTTTCCGGCGGTGACCGTCCCGCCGGCCTCGGCGCCCTCGGGCTCGTTCCGGAACACGGTCTTGAGGGCCGCGAGCTTTTCCGCGGTGGACCCGGGCCGGATGCCCTCGTCCCGGACCAGGTCCGTGCCGGGGACCACGGTGACGAGGTTGTCGTAGAACCCCTCGTCCCAGGCCGCGGCGGCCAGGTTGTGCGAGGCGGCGGCGAATTCGTCCTGCTGTTCACGGGCCACGGCGTATTTTTCGCGCAAACGCTCGGTGGCCTCGCCCAAAGAAATTGTCCACTCGGCGGGCATGGCCTTGTTCACCAGGCGCCAGCCCAGCGTGGTGGAGGCCAGGGTCAGGTCCCCGGCCGGGTAGGGCTTTTCGGTCTTGGGCAGCACCCACGGGGCCCGGGACATGGATTCGACCCCGCCGATGAGCATCAGCTCGGCGTCCCCGGTGCTGATCTGGCGGGAGGCGATAATCGCCGCGTCCAGCGAGGACCCGCACAGCCGGTTGACCGTGGTGCCCGGGATGGACACCGGCAGCCCGGCGAGCAGGGTGCCCATCCGGGCGACGTTGCGGTTTTCCTCCCCGGCGCCGTTGGCGTTGCCGAACACCACCTCATCGATCCGCTCCACATCCAGCTTCGGGGCACGCTTCACGGACTCGCCGATCACGTGCGCGGCCAGGTCATCCGGGCGGATCCCGGCGAGACTGCCGCCGAACTTGCCGAACGGTGTCCGCACGGCGTCATAGATATAGGCCTGGTTCACACTTTCCTCGTTTTCCTTTGAAGCCGCTTGCAGGCGCAGGTTGGCGCTGCCCGCCGTTGTTGAGGACGTCGGGCAGCGATTGCAGTGCGTGTTTAGGCCGTCGGGATCCGGATGAGTTTCTTGTTGGCAAATTCGTTGATCCCGTACTGGGCCAGTTCCCGTCCGACGCCCGAGCGCTTGACCCCGCCAAAGGGCAGGTCAGGGGCGCTGCGGCTGATGCTGTTGATCCAGACCATTCCGGTTTCCAGCTGGTCGGCGAGCTGCCGGGCGGCCTCGACGTCGGCGCTGTAGATGGAGCTCGAGAGGCCGAAGGGCGAGTCGTTGGCCAGGTCAACGGCAGCTTCGGGGGAATCCACCCGGTAGACGACTGCGGCCGGCCCGAAGATCTCTTCCGAGTAGGCCCGCATTTCCGGCGTAACACCGGTCAGGACGGTCGCCGGGTGGTAGGCGCCCGCTTCGTTCGGGGCGTCACCGCCGGTGACGGCGGTCGCACCCTTAGAGACGGCGTCCTGGACGAGTTCGGCGATTTCGTCGACAGCGGCCTGGGAAGACAACGGCCCGAAGGACGTCTGGGCATCCGTGGGGTCACCCGGGGTGATCTTGGACATGGCTTCAGTGTAGCGGCGCAGGAACTCGTCGTAGATGTCGCCGACAATGATGAAGCGCTTGGAGGCCGTGCAGGCCTGGCCGCCGTTGTACATCCGGCCCGCCACGGCGCCGGCGACGGCCTTGTCCAGGTCGGCATCCGGCAGGACGATGAACGGGTCGGAGCCGCCCAGTTCCAGCACATACTTCTTCAGATGGCGCCCGGCAACCTCCGCGACGGCGGATCCGGCCTTCTCGGAGCCGGTCAGGGAGACGCCCTGCACGCGCGGGTCGGCGATCATGGTGGCGATCTGGCCGCTGGTGGCGAAGGCGTTGATGTAGACACCGGCGGGCAGCCCGGCGTCGCGGAAGACAGCCTCGATGGCCAGGGCAGACTGCGGGCAGTTGCGTGAGTGCTTGAGGATCACGGTGTTGCCCAACACGATGTTGGGGGCGGCGAAGCGGGCGACCTGGTAGTAGGGGAAGTTCCAGGGCATGATGCCGACAAGCGGTCCAATAGGTTCGGTGCGGACGACGGCCGAGCCGGGGCCGCTGATCTCCAAGGGTTCATCGCGGAGGAAGCGTTCGGCGTTGTCGGCGTAGTAGGCGTAGATCGAGGCCACGAGGGCAACTTCACCGCGGGCCTCGGCGATAGGCTTGCCCATCTCCAGGGTCAGCAGCGCGGCAAGTTCCTCGGAGCGTTCCCGGTGCAGTTCGGCGATGCGGCTCAGTACTGCGGCCCGCTCCGCCAGCGGGGCGCAGCGCCAGGTGCGGTATTCCGTGAAGGAGCGCTTGAGTACATCCTGCACTTCCTCGTCGGTGAGGGTGGGGAACGCGGCAACGCGTTCTCCGGTTGCCGGGTTGATGGTCGCGTAGTTGCTCATGGTCCGGAACTCTTTCTGCGGGTACGGCCTTGTCTTAGCACTCACGATCCCAGCTTCCGGCTATGCCGTCCAATACTTATTAGTAGGGTGATCAATGATCATTATGGATCAATCGCCGTAACCCATTTCCCTAAAGGCCCATCTATGACTCAAAAGTAATAAGTTGACCAATGTTAGGTATTGGACGATGACTAATGAGTAATGCCACAGTGGGCGGGTGAAGACGATCCAGATCCACGACGCCGGCGCGACCGTCCACGTCGAACTCAACCGGCCGGAAGTCCGCAACGCCATAGACCGGCTCATGGTGGACGAGTTGCACACCGTCTGCGCCGATTTGGAGCGGAATCCCCGAATCCTCATCCTCTCCGGGGCGCACGTTGCCTCCGGGGGCATCTTTGCTTCCGGAGCGGACATCGCCCAGCTCCGCGAACGCCGCCGTGATGATGCGCTGGCCGGCATCAATTCGGGCCTCTTCCAGCGGATCGCCCGGCTGCCGATGCCGGTGATCGCAGCCATCGACGGCTTTGCGCTTGGCGGTGGTGCTGAACTGGCTTATGCGGCGGACTTCCGGATCGCCACAGCACGGGCAAAGATCGGCAATCCCGAAACCGGGCTCGGCATCCTCGCTGCCGCCGGCGCAGGCTGGCGCCTCGTGGAACTGGTGGGCGAGCCCCTGGCGAAGGAAATACTGCTCACCGGCAAAGTGCTCGACGGCGCAGAAGCGATGGCGGTTCGCCTCGTCACTGAACTGCATGAACCGGACCAACTGATTTCCGCGGCCTTCGCCCTCGCGGCCCGGATCGCGTCCCAGGATCCGCTTGCGGTCCGCCTCACCAAGAGTGTCCTCCACGCGCCCAGGTCCGCCCACCCGGCCATCGATGAACTCGCCCAGGGCATCCTCTTTGAATCAGAGGCAAAGTTTGAGCGGATGCAGGCATTTCTGGACCGAAAAAAACACAAAGGAACCACCAAATGACCAACTCCACCTCAATAAAAACCCCGGGCGTCCCCACAAAGGTAGGTGTTCTCGGCGGAGGCCGGATGGGTGCCGGCATCGCCCACGCCTTCCTGGTTTCCGGAGCGGAGGTCACCGTCGTCGAACGCGACACGGCGGCGGCCGCAGCGGCCCGGGACCGTGTCACCGGAACGCTGGCCAAGGCCATTGAGAGGGCGGCCGTGACGGAGGATCTGGGCTCGCTGCTCGGCCGGTTCGCCATCTCGACGGACGCCATGGACTTCGGCGGTGCGGGCCTTGTTGTCGAAGCCGTTCCGGAGGACTTCACGCTCAAGCAGGAAGCGCTGCTCAATGTTGAGCGCAGCCTTGGCGCGGACGCCTGGATTGCCACCAACACGTCCTCGCTGTCCGTCACCCGGCTGGCCGCCCCACTGAGCAGGCCGGAGCGGCTCTGCGGGCTGCACTTCTTCAACCCGGTCCCGGCGTCCACGCTTGTGGAAGTCGTGCTTGGCCCGCAGTCCGCCCCTGAACTTGCCGACGCCGCTACCGGCTGGGTTCGCGGGCTGGGCAAGACTCCAATCGTGGTCCACGATGCCCCAGGCTTCGCGAGTTCCCGTCTGGGCGTTGCACTTGCGCTGGAGGCCATGCGGATGCTGGAAGAGGGTGTGGCCAGTGCCCAGGACAT
Organism: Paenarthrobacter sp. CAP02; assembly: GCF_040137855.1. Taxonomy (NCBI): domain Bacteria; kingdom Bacillati; phylum Actinomycetota; class Actinomycetes; order Micrococcales; family Micrococcaceae; genus Paenarthrobacter; species Paenarthrobacter sp. CAP02. Next base: position 21,739 of record NZ_JBEEII010000017.1, read on the forward strand.
CGACGCCGCCATGGAACTCGGTTACCGGCACGCCTCCGGACCGCTACGCACCACGGACATCGTCGGGCTGGACGTCCGCCTCGGAATCGCCGAATACCTGCATGAAACGCTCGGCGAGCGGTTCGCCCCGCCCCGGATCCTCCGCGACATGGTGGCGCGCGGCGAGCTTGGACGCAAGTCCGGCAAAGGGTTCTACGACTACTCCTGAACAGTGAGCCCAAGCAACCGAGCGTGATGTCAGTATGGCCAGGTAAGCGCGCTCTGTTGTTGATCCGGCCAATTATGTCTGTCGTGCAATAAAACCGCCATCAATAGGTATTGGACGGATAGCAATGCGGTCCGTCATGGTGGAGGAAGAGAACACTATGCGAGGAGCCCATTGATGGACAGCCAACACTCCGCCACCGCTGAGAGGTCGGTATTCGGCCGCAGTTCAGATGGCCCGCTCAGCGGCATCCTGATCGCAGATTTCGGCAGGGTGCTGGCCGGACCGTACTGCACCATGCTGCTGGCCGATCTCGGGGCGACCGTGATCAAGATCGAGAGCCCGGCCGGGGACGAGACCCGGGCGTGGCGCCCGCCCACCCGCGGCGATGACTCGACCTACTTCCTCTCGATCAACCGCAATAAGACCTCGATCAAGCTCGATCTCCGTGATGCGGACGACCGCAGGACCGCCCAGCGCATTGCGGAACGGGCCGACGTCGTGGTGGAAAACTTCAAACCGGGTGACTTGGTGCGCTACGGCCTGGACTATGACACCGTCGCGGCCACCAACAAGGACGTGGTCTACGCCTCAATCACCGGCTTCGGGACCACCGGCGGTGCACAGCTCCCAGGCTACGACCTGCTGATCCAGGCGCTGTCCGGGCTGATGGACCTCACCGGAGCGCCGGACACCGAGCCCTTCCGTTCCGGAGTTGCGGTGTTCGACGTCATCACCGGCCTGCATGCCTGCATCGGCATCCTCGCTGCCCTGCGGCACCGGGACCGCATCGGGGAAGGCCAGCTGGTGGAAATGAACCTGATGTCCTCCGCACTCTCCGGCATGGTGAACCAGACCGCAGCCGTGGTGCTGGGCGGGGTTGCCCCGGCCCGGCTGGGCAACGAGCATCCGAGCATCTACCCCTACGAGCCTTTCGACACCGGCGACGGGAAGCTGGTCATCGCCATTGGCAACGACGCCCAGTACCGCACCTTCTGCGCCACCATCGGCCGGCCGGAACTGGCCGTGGATCCGCGTTTCGAGCAGGCACCGCTGCGCAGCACCAACCGCACGGAACTGCGGCCGCTCCTGGTGGAATGCCTCTCGACCCGGACCGCCTCCGAATGGTTCGACATCCTCACCGACGCGAAGCTCCCGTGCGCACCGATCCAGGACCTGCACGCCGGGATCGCATTCGCCGAGCGGATCGGTCTGGAGCCCGTCGTGACGGTAGGGCACGGAGAGGGCACGCAGCCCGGGGTGCGCAACCCCATCCGGCTGTCCAAGACCCCCGTGAGCTACGACCTCACCCCGCCCGATCTGGACAGCGGCGCCGGGCTGGTCCGGGCCTGGCTCGGCGCGGACGAGCCCGTTTTGGCCGGCGCCCTTGCCGGCACTCCCACACGATCCCCTGAGGAGCACTGATGACCGCCGCCACGGACCTGTCCGTCAATTCCGATTTCTATGTAGTGGACGACTACCTCAATGACACCGACCGGGCACTGATCGCCCGTGTCCGTTCCTTCGTCGAACAAGACGTCACCCCCGTCATCAACGAATACTGGGAGAAGGCGGACTTCCCGTATCAGCTGGTGCCCAAGTTCGCGGAGCTGGGAATCATCGGCACAGCGATCCAGGGCTATGGCTGCCCGGGCCTGACCCGGCTGCAGACCGGCCTCGTCGCGATGGAACTCTCCCGCGGTGACGGCAGCATCAACACCTTCAACGCCGTCCATTCGGGACTGGCGATGGGCAGCATCAACCTGCTCGGCAGCGGCGAGCAGAAGCAACGCTGGCTCCCGGCGATGGCCAAACTGGAAAAGCTGGGCGCCTTCGCACTGACGGAACCGGAGCACGGCTCCGACTCCGTGGCCCTGGAAACCTCCGCGCGCCGGGACGGCGACCACTACGTCATCAACGGCTCCAAACGCTGGATCGGGCTGGGCCATGTGGCGGACCTCGTCATCATCTGGGCCCGGGACACCGCCGATGCGAAGGTGAAGGCGTTCGTTTTGGAAAAGAACGACGACGGCAGCTACCCCGCCGGGTACCACGCCGAGGCCATCACGGGAAAGATGGCAAAGCGGGCCGTCCAGCAGGCACAGATCGAGATCGACGGCCTGCGGATCCCCGCAGAAAACCTGCTGGCCAATTCCCGGTCCTTCCGCGACGTCGGAGCGGTGCTCAACACCACCCGCAGCACCGTGGCCTGGGAATCGCTCGGCCATGCCACCGCCGCCTACGAGATGGCGGTCAGATACGCCCGGGAACGGGTCCAGTTCGGCCGCCCGATTGCCAGCTACCAGCTCGTGCAGAATAAACTCGCCAACATGCTCGCGGACCTCACCGCCATGCAGCTGATCTGCTTCCGCACCGCGGCGCTTCAGGACGAGGGCCGGCTCAGCAATGAGCAGGCTTCCCTGGCCAAGATGTTCACCGGGGACAAGGCACGGACGCTGTGCCGGGATGCCCGGGACATGTTCGGCGGCAACGGAATCCTGCTGGAGCACCATGTGGCCCGCCACCTGACCGACATGGAAGTGGTCCACACCTACGAAGGCACCGATTCCATCCAGTCCCTGATCCTGGGGCGTGAGATCACCGGCATCTCGGCCTTCTCCTGACCTGTTCCGGCCGCGCTTCCGGCGGGGCTTGTAGTAACAAAAAAGCACGGTCGTCCGACGGGACGGCCGTGCTTTCTTGGCTTCTCAGCCTGGTGACCTTGTCCAGCTCGTACTCCAGAGGCGCGGAAGGAACGAGCCGACGCCATCCCTCAGTGCTAGTGCTTGATGAAGTGACCGGTCTAGCCTCATCGGGGCCGGGAAGAGGAGCCTGAAAGCCATAATTCATTTGTCATAGATGAGGGGAGCAATGTTACTTGATCCAGATATAATGAGGCCATGGAGATCAAGGACTTCAAAATATTCTTGGCGGTCGCCACGGAACTACATTTCGGGCGAGCCGCCAGCCGGCTCCATATGGCTCAGCCCCCGGTTAGCCGCGTGATAAAAGCATTCGAGCATGAACTTGGCGCTGAACTATTTAAACGCAGTACCCGCTCGGTCAGTCTTACGGCAGCAGGCGAAGCGCTTATTGGCCCCGCCCAACGGATACTTGCAGAGGTGGAACGAGTCAAGCAGGACGTCGCCGCGGCCGGCCGTGGAGAAGCCGGCCGCGTGAGGATTGCCTTCGCGGGTGCTTCCACCCACGTGATGGTCGGCCGCCTCGCTCGCGCCGCACGCTCCCGGCTTCCCGGCCTCGTGCTCGAACTCTCCAGCCAAAACTACGCACAGCCTGCCATGTCCCGCGTTCTGACGGGCGAGGTGGACATCGGTATTGGCCGCTGGGATCACATTCCCGCAGGCATCGAGACGCGAGTTCTGGTCAACGAGCAACTTATGCTCGCCGTGCCCAAAAACCATCCCCTCGCAGGCAGGCACAGCACCCCAGTCTCGGCCTTCGAAGACGAGCCGTTCGTCGTCCTGCCAGCCCATCCCGGGTCGGTCCTCACGGACCGCCTTTTCCGCCTCTGCCATGCAGCGGGATTCGAGCCCCGCATTGTTCAAGAAGCCCCGGACTCGTACACCGGACTGGCGCTTGTCTCAGCAGAGGTAGGGACAATGCTCACCATCTCCTCCGTGGCGGAGAATACCGATCACCATGGAGTTTCATTCATCCCTGTTTCCGACGAGATCGACGGCGTACAACTACGGATGGCTTGGAAGACGGACTCGCAAAATCCCGGACTCAAAACCATCCTCAGCCTGGCGGAAGAGGTTTTGCCTCAAGAACTGCCGGGAGCCTAAGTGTTCGCCTGCCATATTTCTACTATGGGGTCGGTGAACTCGGGAGTGTCTGTTTAACGGTGGATCCGCGGTTGGCATTTAGTTGATTCTTCCTTCGAAGGGGAAAAGCGAAGGCGTTCAGTGCCGGCTTCCATCGTGTGGCCCATCGTGCCCTGCCTTTGCCGGTGGGGTCCAGTGCCCGGGTGGCCAGGTAGGGGCATTTCAGGGCCTCCTACCCGGTGGGGAAATGTCCCCGGGCCCGGACCGCGCGCCGGTAGCGGGCGTTGACGGATTCGATGGCGTTGGTGCTGCAGATGACCCGGCGGATTTCCACGTCGTAGTCCAGGAACGGCACGAACTCGCTCCAGGCGTTTCCCACAGCCGGGTGATCGCCGGGTACTGCCTGCCCCATTTGCCGGAAAACTCCCCGAAGCGTTCCTTCGCCGCGGCTTCGGAGGGCGCGGTGTAGACCGGGCGCAGATCCCGGGACATTTCATCCCAGTACTGCCGGGCAGCATAGCGGAAGGTGTTGCGGATCAGGTGAACAATGCAGGTCTGGACCACGGCGGGTTCCCACACGGTGGTGATGGCCTCCGGCAGCGGCTGCTCCTGCGGGCCGGGAACACGCTCTTGGACCGGGCAAGGAACAGGCTCAGCACCGTATTCTAGTTGCCGGGGCTGATGTCAGTGGTCAGAGCCCTGTCGTCCTCAAGGCGACCGGCTTCCCGGCGAACGCTGCCACACGCTCCGGACTCCTCCGGCCGCCAGAGCGTGTGCACGCCGATGTCGAGCAGCTTCCGCTCACCGACGTCGGTGATCACCCAGATGAATCCGTGGTCGGAAAACGTCATGTCAATCCAGCCGCCCCACAGTGCCCCGGTTTCGTGATCCCTCACAACGACGCGGTCGCCGCGGACCAGGGACAGGAAGATGTCGATTTCGCATTCCGTCAGCGACTCTTTCAACCCGGTTCTCCCCGGCCCGGCGTTCAGAGCCGCCGTGCGCAGCGAGCACCCGGCCCGGCGGGCAGCGGGACAGAGCAGATTAAACACGCTGCCGGCCGGCGCGCCGGAGAGATCCCTCTGCCGTCCGTTCATCGCGGCTCGTTCCCCCACTTTTCGAGTGTCACGCCCGGGGGAACGTTGCTGTCCAGGCGCGCTTCATAGCGGCCCGGTGCCAGCCGCGTGACAGAGATGCCGACTTGTTCAGCTACCGCCGCCGGCTTCAGGAAATCCACCGCTTTATCCAGGGCGGCGTCCAGTTCTTTTCGGGTGTGGACGGCGATGAGGAGACGTTCGGGTGGTGCGTGCATGGTGATGAGTCCTTATTCTCAGGGCGGTGATGAGTACTTCGGACACGCCAGATGTTCTGGCGTCGTGGGGAGGAGCGGCAGCCTGCCGGCATGGTCCGGGCTGAAATCCAGGCGGGCGGCCGGTCCGGCGGAACTTAGGAGACCAGGCTTCCGGCAGAAGAAGGGGCCGGATTCGGGGACGCTGGAGAACGGCGGCGATTTGCTTCCGACAGTCCAAGGATGGTGGCTTCAATATCTTCTAGGGATTGCCGGATCCATGCGAGGGCGGCCAGGTCCTCGGAGCCTTGAGCCGGGTCACTCGATGACGCCTCCAGGAGCGCAACCCGGCGGCTGATCCTGCCGGAAATTTCGAGGATCAACGGTTGGATCAGGGCTTGGGACTCGTCCCGCGATGGGTGCGCGAACGCTTCCTTCCGGCGCCCCGGTAGGTGGCGGTGAGGGGCAGACGGGAGGAATTAGTGGTCATCGGTCTGTCCTTCGGGTTGTTCAGGGTCCGTGGTCCTTTCGCGACGTGCTCCCGGTACGCCAAGGGGAGTTCCGGGCGGGTTCGTCCCGCTGCAGATCATCCGCGCCGCAGGCACACCGTCCGCCACCGGAATGGGCCTGCGGCGCGGACGATCTACGGCTCTGCAAGCCCGGGCGCACCTCCCGGTCAACACGGCCAAATACGAAACGGCAACTTCCAAGGCCACGTTCTCCGCGCCCCGGTGGCCCGGTCTTCGGTCTAAACAACACCGACCGCCAGTGCCTCTGCCGGGCCTCCAGCCCAACCATGCTTAACTGCGAAGGGCCCCATTTCGGGTCGTGGAATGCGTCCAACAGGGGATGGCTTCGGATAGCTCGTCGGGGTTGCGTTGGCTTAGCTTGGCGGGGACCGCGTCGCGATTGCGGTCCACGATTCCATGATGGGCTGGTGCATGGGAGTGGCGGCCACTTGGAAAAGCGGCCGCCACATCCGCAGCGACTGTTCGAGTGCACTGGCGAGGGCCCGCGGTCACCGTGCAGACCGCGGGCCCCATTTATCCGTGCCTCAATACGGGGCTGTCACTAGGAACAAAACCACCGATCCACGGCCGAGATTGGTTACTGGTGTGCTGGTTCGACTTCTCGGGCAAGGTCTTCCGCATCGTTCCTCTGCGGCGCAACTGCTACACAAATGAAGTTGAGTGCGCACATCGCAAGCAGCAACAAGATAACCGGCCAGATACTCCCGGTTGCCTGGAGCAGCATCGCCGAGACGAGAGGTGAAAGTCCACCGAAGATTGCACCAGCCGTTTGATAGGAAAGCGAAACACTCGTGTAGCGCGCAGTTGGCGGAAACATTTGGGCCAGCATGGTGGCTGCGGGCCCGTAAATACTGGATATCGCGACACGCATGAGTATAAACACGGCAAAGATCGCGGTTTCATTTCCCCAGTCGAAGACGAGAAACTGCGGTACCGCCAAGATCGCCATGCCGATAACCCCAAATTTTACAACCCGGATTCTTCCAAATCGGTCTCCGAAATGTGCGGCGATGAAGGTGAACGCAAGTTCAACAAGGGAGGCGGCAGACAGTGCGCTCAGGATCAATGTCTCTGAGGCACCGATCTCCGGTCCTGTGGCATATGCCGTAACGAAGGTAGTTACAAGGTAATAGCCACCGATAACCGCCGGCAGAGTTCCAATCCCCAGGAGGATCGTGCGCCAGTTCTTGCCGACCGCTTCCCGGAGTGGCGATTTTTGCTGGCCGGTGGCATTGCTCCGTTCTGCTTTCTCGTAGACCGGGGATTCCTGGACACCAATGCGAATAAGAATTCCGACCAGAATTAGCAGGGCGGAAGCGAGGAATGGCAGGCGCCACCCCCACTCGAGCAGGAACTCTTTGCCGTTCAACGTCAGAATGCTGAATGCCCCGGTGGCGAGCAGGGCGCCTGCAGGGTTGCCTGCTTGGACGATGCCTCCGTAGAAGGTTTTCTTTTCTTCCGGAGCGTGCTCGACTGCCATCAGTACTGCCCCACCCCATTCGCCTCCTACAGCCAATCCCTGGATGAAGCGCAGGATGACAAGCAGTACAGGGGCCAACGAACCTACCTGAGCATAAGTAGGCAGGAAACCGATCAGAAGGGTGGCGATGCCCATCATCGTCAGGGTGATTACGAGGGTGTTCTTCCGGCCAAAGCGATCTCCAATGTGGCCGAAAACGATTCCCCCCAAGGGCCGCGCGAAAAACCCAACAGCCAAGGTGGCAAAAGAAGCTACGATGCCGGTCAGCCTATCCCCTGTATCGGGGAAAAAGACCGTCCCGAACACGAGGGCTGCCGCAGTGGAATATACGTAAAAGTCATACCATTCTACGGTGGTACCTATAAATGAGCCTAAGGCGGCCCGACGAGCGCCAGACCCCTTCTTCTGAGGTGGTATCAACGAAACTTCTCCCTTGAAGTAAATGTGCGGTTAATCTGACAATGATCGAAGGCAGGTTGTGGCAGCGATATTTTCCACAGGTTTCCGGGCCCCTTATTACTGGCTGCGGTACCACTGGCACGCAAGTCCTGATGCTTGAAACGGGGCCTTAGTGCGCGAGGCCCTAGGCCAACCTGGCTAGGTTGGCCTAGGGGAATTCCCCAGAATCAGTGCCGACTCAGGACTGTGGAAAGCGAGTCGCGAATAGTGCTCACAATGAGCCTGAGCTCGTCCTGCGTCACGATAAACGGAGGTGAGATCATGAGGATGTCATTCGGAAGGTTCCTCAGGTGGACACCGCGGCGTTCCATCTCCGCCACCACTTCTACGCCGGAGATACCGGGTGCAAGATCAACGCCGCCCATCAGGCCAACGTAGCGAACGTCCTGGACGCCCGGGGTGCCGCGGAGCGACTCCAACTCCTGGGCCAGGATGGGTTCGAGCGAACGGACCCGTCCGAGAAGATCCTCCCGTTCAAGGATTTCAAGGTTCTTGAGCGCAACGGCCGCAGCCGTGGCGTGGCCGGAATAGGTGAGCCCCTGATGCAGAATCGGAGCGTCCTGACCCTCGAAGAACTGCTTCCAAATCTTCGGGGCGACGAGCACGCCGCCCAGCGGCATGTAACCGGACGTGATGCCCTTGGCAAAGGTGATCATGTCGGGCTGAATATCGAATCGCTCGGATGCGAACCATGTACCGAGACGCCCGAATCCGGTAATCACTTCATCGGCCACAACCAAGAAGTCATACTCCGCCGCGAGTTCCTTGATCCTTTTAAAGTAGCCGGCTGGTGGAGGCACAAGACCGCCTGTGCCCATTACTGGCTCTGCGATGAAAGCGGCAATGCGTTCGCCGCCGAAATCCCGGATGGTTTTCTCAACCAGGTCGATGTCGAAGGGATCAACGAGGAGTGTGTCTGGGATGAGCGGACCGGGTCCATGGCCAACCCTATTGAATTCGAGGCCCGCGACGCTGGTCCCAAAGGCATGAAGACCGTGATAGCTGTTGTGCCGGCTGACGATAGTCAACTTTTCAAACTTCTCTTGCAACTGCCAGTGCCGCCGGGCCAGTTTCAATGCCATGTCGACGGAATCGGACCCACCACTCGTGAGGATGACCTTCGGGTCGACGATAGGCGCAAGAGCTGCGATCTTTTCTGCCAGTTCAACTGCGCGGTCGTTGAGGTAACGGCCGAATACGTGCCAGGTTTCCAACTTTTTCATCTGCGCCGCTGCCACCTCGGCGATTTCCTCACGGCCGTGGCCCACGTTGGCATACCAAAGCCCGCCAGCCCCATCGAGGTAACGTTCGCCTTTGTCAGTCGTGATATAAGCCCCATGGGCCTCGACAATCACCGTTGGTTCGTTGGCGAGCACGGTTGGCATGTGAGCTTGGGCGCTCCACAGAGCCTGCTGTCTTGACATTTCTTCTCCTATAGATATTGGCGTGCAGCTCAGCGCGGCTGGCACTAGCTTCCCCACGAGCAGGCATAGAACGCGACTGCGTTGTAGAACGGCCCATGTCCGCTGCGCATGTGCTGCCCCCCACACCAGCTTCCTCTGTGCATCGATGACAAACAAATACCAAACCTGAAACAATTAATGTGGAACCAATCATAAATGGCCAGATCGCAGCGTTCCCGCCGCCCGCCGCCCTCATTGATGATTTGTTTGACATCAGTCAAGGACCCTTTGGTATTGGACTGAGCCGTAATCTAGGTGGAAGAGTAGCGCCTGAAGACTCGTCAATCTTTCACGGTGAGGTGAGCGATACACGCCATGAGACACCGAACCCGTCGTTGTCTTCCAACCACTTTCCACTCTCAGAAAGCATCGGCATGATCATCTCCGTTCCCAAAGAAATTAAAAACAATGAGTTCCGCGTGGCCATCACTGCTGCTGGCGTGCACGAGCTGAAGGCCAACGGCCACGAGATCCTCGTCCAGACCGGCGCGGGTGAAGGCTCCGGCATTCTGGATCAGGAGTATGTGCTCGCCGGCGCTGAGATTGTCCAGGACATCGACGCGCTCTGGGGCCGCGCAGACATGGTCCTCAAGGTCAAGGAGCCTGTAGCGGCGGAGTACCGTCATTTTCGCCAGGGTCTCACACTTTTCACGTACCTCCACCTGGCTGCTGAGCCTGATCTGACCGAAGCCCTCCTTTCATCCGGCGTCACGGCCGTCGCCTACGAAACCGTTCAAACCGGACGGTTCCTGCCCCTGCTTGCGCCTATGAGCGAGGTGGCAGGCAGGCTCGCCGTCCAGGTGGGCGCGAACTCACTCATGGCACCTGCAGGAGGCAAAGGTGTTCTGCTCGGCGGCGTACCGGGCGTGCGGCCGGCGAAGGTGACCGTCCTCGGTGCAGGTGTCGCAGGCACCAACGCCGCCGCCATGGCGCTGGGCCTGGGCGCGAACGTCACCATCCTGGACATCAATGTCAGTCGGTTGCGGGAACTGGATGCCCAGTACGGGGGCCGTCTCCAGACAGTGGCTTCCAACGGCTATGAAATCGAACGCTCAGTAGTCGAATCCGACCTGGTGATTGGCTCTGTGCTCATTCCGGGGGCAAAAGCCCCCAAGCTTGTCAGTAACGAACTGGTCTCCCGAATGAAACCGGGAAGTGTGCTGGTTGACATCGCAGTCGATCAGGGAGGCTGCTTCGAAGACAGCCGTCCCACCACGCATGAGTCCCCTACTTTCCAGGTGCACAACTGCGTTTTCTACTGTGTGGCCAACATGCCGGGGGCGGTTCCAAACACCTCCACCTATGCCCTCACCAACGTCACCCTCCCCTACGCTGTCGCTTTGGCGAACAAGGGTGTCAAGACCGCGCTGGCGCAGGATCCGGTCCTTGCGGCAGGCCTCAATGTGGCCGCAGGCAGGGTCGCCCACAAGTCCGTCAGCGACGCCCACGGGCTCGAGCTTGCCTCCTGGCAGGACCTGGTATCCGTGTAATCCATGTCCTGTGACTTGCCTCGGGGTGAATCCCTCCGGGGCCGGGCACGGGTCCATCAGGTAGAGGTGAGGGCATAAGTGGCATTTCACTTGCAGCGCGCGTGGCATCCCCTCGTTGGTCAACGAGTGGTAATCCGGCTTCACGGCGAAGTCGTACGGCACGGAACTGTCGACGCCGTTACGGGGGACGACCGGGTGCTGTGGCTCGATTCAGAGGGGGCCGAACCACGGCGGCTCTTTGAGAGGTCGGAGGGTTTTGACGTAGGGCCGGACGACGCCGTCACCCAGGGGGCTTCAGGACCCCACCGGCTGTGACTCTCTCATGAAGCCCATGTCTCCCAGCGGCAATGAATTGGTCAAAACTATTTCCGCGGGAATCGGAAGGCAGAACCGGCTCGTAGCGGAAATACCTACAGGCGAACCGCCTGGGGTACTAGTTACCTGGTACTGTCCTCGGTCATACAAGGTCGAAATAAGCGCCCGTATTCCCCCTGGGCTGATCTACGAATGTCTGGCCGACGACCACGTGCGGTTGCTCGACGGAACTGCTCTGCAGCAAGCAGGCAAATAGTTTCGATCCGCAAGGTTGAGACGAGTTATCTCATCCACTTCTACTCGTCCCACTCTAACGCCGATAACGGATCTTATGTAAGCTATTTTAGTTGAAGCTTCAACTCAATCCTTCTTTTATCTTGTCCGGTGTCCTGTCTCTGTCTCAGTCAACTTGGCAACCCCACGTGAGCGTTGCCAACTTCACTGAGACCGGACATTCGCCTCCGACCTGTTCCGGAGAACGCTCCCGCAATGGAAGGTCCTTCCTAGCGAGGCTTTCGGTGTCATCCCATACGTTCGATGTGCAGTACGGTCTTTGCAGCCAAGCGATGTTTGACTGTTGACAACGACAAGGGATCCTCATCATTCGATACAAAAATGAAGAATCCGCCGCTCTGATGATAGTCATCAGCCTCAATGGTTTCAGGGAGCCGTTCGCGGAGCGCATTTGAAGCATATGTGATCTGGAATGTTGGCATGTGCTTTCCTAAAGAGTCGATGCAGATTTCTTATTTTCGACACGGGCGTCGACGAAAAGAGGCTTGATTGTTACCCCTTTCGCGGCAGACAAGGCAGTACAGGTATCCGTTACTCGCTTGAGTCGCTCAGGTCTAAAGTCGCCGTCAGTGAATCCGACCGCAAGGTAAATGCCAAAAGAAATACCCTCAGTCTGCAGATACTGTGGCAACTGCTTTTCAGCGCCAGAAAAGAACTTTGTACTCCCTATGTACTTGACTTCAAGCAGGGCGCGCCGAGTCCACCCCTTCGAAAATTTGAAGTCCACAGGGCCCCTGCCCATGTCCACTTCACGACTCAAGTCCACACCCGCTGCCTGACATTCTGATCGCCACATCATGCCGGCCACCGCCTGGCAGATCTTCTCAGGACGATGCGCTCTGTAGTCGTCATTCCAAAGAAGACGCCATCCATCACTTTCTTCGACAGCATACTGGAAGGTAGCAGCCAATGTCTTCACCCATGCCTGAAAACCGATGTCGTCGCAAGGCAGGCCTGCCTTCAACGCAGATACATCTGCGAGAGCGGCCAGCTTTTGCCCGGACTCGTACCAGTAGACCAGGCCCTGGGGATCCCTCTCGACGTCGTAGGGCGCGTGGGCTCGGGAAGCTTCTTTCTGCAAGTAGCTGATGGCAATATCTGGCCGTGTATTCGCCACCTTCCTCGCGGCTTCGACCTTCTGCGATTTCGTCAAGCTCACGGAAAGATCAAAGTTCAAATCGTCTCTAAGCGCAGCAAACTCAGCATGCTCTGCCCAGTCCCAGAAGCCGTCTGGTGTTACTCGAGGTATGTCTTTTAAAAAGCGCCGAGGAGTAAGGATGACTCCCCCCGCACCACTGGCCACTGGCAGGTCGACTTTAAGATCGGACCAACTCCCTCTCTTCAGATCCGAGGCGGCATGAACCACCTCAACTTTGGACATTGGGATGTCATGCCTTGCGGCAACTTCTTGTGTATAGGCAATAAATTTCGCCTTGAGGATGTTGCAGAGTACATCGCTGGTACGGTCTCGCCCGAAGCCCTCGCAGAAGAGAGCAAAACCCGCAATCGAGGAAAGGTCCTTCACAGCCTCCTTGCCAACCAAGCCAAGCGTCGTAGCGATCCTTCTCGCAAACATTTTCCCGGTTCCCGAGCCGGCCGGACTTGCCATCGCCAAGCCGAGAGCAAACTCCTTAGGCTCTGGAAAATGGAGCAGACGTTCTGCTTTCCTCCACGCGGGCGTATCTTCTTGGCCGCCGGACTTGAGAACAAGGTCAGCAGCGAGTTCGAAGAAGGAAACGACGTGATCATACGATTCGGACCAAAATGGATCAGGATCATCAAAGATGAGATAGGGGTCTACGTATAGAGGACTGTCCTGCGTCGGTATGGTGTCGAACCAATCGTCTTTGCTCGTTAGAGCGAGATCAAACTCTTTCGAAAACCGCATTTCACCTCTATATGTTGTTAGACGAGTTCCTTTAGTGACGTTGTATCGTCCTGAGGTCCAACTCAACCTCTTGACCACGGACTTTAACGACGACCTTCGCTTCGTCGGCACCAGCGGCAGTTAGATACTCAAGCAGCGTGGATAGAAGCATGTCATGCTGACGCTCGGTCTTGGAGATGACACTTTGATTCACACCTAGGCGCTCTGCCAGATCCGTCTGGGTCAAATCCCCAGCTTTACGAATCATCGCTAGATTCATCGCATGGACGCGCTCAGCGCGCACAGATTCTTCTTGGATTCGCGCTACGCGTTCCGCAGCACCTGGACGCTTAAGCATCCGGTCAAGCCTGTCGTTGCCTTCCTTAAAGCCCCTAATCGCCATCAGGATCAACTCATTCTTTTACTAGATTTACATTTCTTAGATTGTATTCTTAGATTAATTTATATTTGAATTACTTGAGGTTTATTAAATTTAGTCTTCTTGTCCAGCTACCCACAGATCAACTATCTGATCAGCACGCGACCCCACGCTGTCGTAGAAAATGTCCCCGATATTGGCCTTATCCCCGGAGAACAGAGCCACAACCGCCGTCGCCTGCCCCGGCGGGAACCAGCAAATAACACGAACTGCAATGCCGGCATGAAAGGGGTGAGCGACCCTCCACACCTGATGACGGCCTGATTGCCGCACTTCTTTCAGGCGCAGGGAGTCCTCCGTGGGCGGCTCAGGCAGCCCTCGCAAATAGTCCATCGCCGCAATGGTGTAATCCAAGACAAGCTCGGCCCGCTCGTCTCCTGCGTCAGCCTTCTCTTCCAACCGATCGAGTTGCTCATCGAAACTGTCCGGCCAGAAGAGAATCATGTACTAATTATGGCATGCAGGTCATATTCACTGCAAGCCATAATTACCCCTCCGGAAGCGCGTCGGTCTCCCTGCCATGCTGAAGTTCTCTTCGACGCACCTCGTCAGCGTTAGGATCCTGAAACGCGCAAAGGCGTCAGCTGGCCGCCGAGGCGCCGAGAGTCGCAGCTACTTCTACTCCGGTACTTTGGGTGCCGATAGCCGTCGTTATGTAAGCTAATTTAGTTGAAGGTTCAACTAAACCATTTGCTGTGTCCACCCGCCTCTCCCTGGTCCACAGGAGTAAAGCGTTGCATCGGCGGTCAGGATAGCATCTGCTGCATGGACAAGGAACGCGAGCTGATCATTGCCGGACTGGACGCCGACGCCGATCGCCTGCAGGGCCTGAGCCTGGAAGACCTCGGCTACATTCCGGATCGCCGGAATCTGTCGGACGAGGACCTGGCCGGATTGGATTCCGAAACGCTGGACTGGATGGCCCGTATTCCGGCAGAGGACCGCCGGCGGAGTCTGGGCCGCGCCCGCCTGCTGGCCGGTGCCATCTGGCATGCCTCCGTGATTCTCATCGATGAGCTGTTTCAGGACATCCACACGCTGCAGGAAAAAGAGTCGATCACGCGCGAAGACATCACCGGGACCTGGGTTCTCTCGGGCCTGCCGCCGCAGTACGCGGAAAAGTACAACGGACTCTTTGCCCGGCGTTTCCTGGTCGTAGCCGCTGACATGACCATGAAACTGGCCGCCGGCTGGACGCCGCCGAGCTGCGTGGCCCAGGAGCTGGCCGTACGGTGCCTCCTGGACCAGGTCGAGATCACCGCAGACACCCACGACCTGGACCTTGACCCGGGCTGGCGGGGCATCCTCACCGACAGGATGCTCGAAGACACCGACAGCGACATGCTGTACGACAGATCGCTCGACGGTTTCCAGCACGATGAACGATTGAACCAGCAGCTCCGGCTCGCCCCCATGGCACTGGAGCACTGGTTCGAACCTTTCAACGATGAAAGGCACGTTGCCCCTTACGCCCGCTGATCCGCTCCCCCGGTCGGGATGCCTGGCCTGCGGGCTGTGTCACGCCGTGGAGGCTGCTATTGGTTCCGGGATGGGGAGGGGCTGCGCGTTAGCCTTCACACTCGCTGCAGTACGAGTGGCCGTTCTTTTCGCGCGCGAGCTGGGACCGGTGCCGGACCAGGAAACAGGAGTAACAGGTGAACTCGTCCTCGGCCTGGGGAATCACCTGAACGATCAGTTCCTCGGCGACAAACTCCCCGCCGGGGGGTCATGGCGTCATCCAGGGCGTCGGATTCGTCGAGGTCGCGGACGACGCTGCGGGCATCCGGGGCGTTGGCGGATTGCAGCGCCTCCAGGGAGCGGTCCTGGGATTCCTTGACGTCGGAACGTACTTCGTCGTAATCGGCTGCCACTGCGGTGATTCTCTTTTCTGGTGTTCTTCTCTGACGGAACTGCAACGCACACCATGGCCCCGGTATTCCCCGAGGGGAACCGGCCGGCCGCGCCCGGAGCCCGGCAATTTGTCCTGCCCCCTTGACCGGGGATGCGGACGGACAACGTGCCAAAGCGCCGTCCCCGAAGTACCCATTGCCGCCGCGGTCGTCAGTCTTCCGTGTCCTCGGTCCAGTCCAGGGCCGCGGTGAGCCGGCCGGCGTCGGGCAGTTCATTGCGGACCTCCGCCGGCAGGGCGTCGTAGGTATAGGATGCCACGGCCATGGGCGAGGTGGCCCGTCCCAGGCTGTAGCGGACGGTGTGCTCGTTCTTGCTGCCGCAGATCAGGATGCCGACAGTGTCGGCGTGGGCTTCGCGGCGGAGCCTGTCATCGACCAGGGCAATGTAGAAGTTCAGCTTCCCGGCGTATTCGGGCTGGAACTTGCCGGTCTTCAGCTCGATGACGTAGTAGCGGAGCTGCTCGACGTGGAAAAAGAGCAGGTCGAGGTAGAAGTCGTCGCCTCCGACGTCGAAGTGGACCTGCCGGCCGACGAACGCGAAACCCGGCCCCATTTCCCGCAGGGTGTCGGTGATGCGGTCCATGAGGGCCTGCTCAAGGTCACGTTCGGCGACCTCGCGGGACAGGCCCAGGAATTCGAAGTTGTAGGGGTCTTTGGCGACCTGCTGGGCCAGCTCGGAATCCTGCGCAGCAAGCTGCTGCGCAAAGTTCGATGGCGCGGCCCCGGTGCGTTCCAGGGTCTTGTTCATGATCATGTTCAGCAGCACGTTCCGGGACCAGCCGTACTCCACCGCTGCGGCGGCGTAGGAGTGGGTGGCGGCGGGACCGAGTTTTTTGTCCAGGAGGACCATGATGTGGCCCCAGGGCAATGGCGCAGCAGGCTGCTGCGCAATTGGTCCCTCGGCCCAAGTTCCGGCGAATGTCGTCATGTACTGGATGTTGCGGGCTGAGAGCCCCTTCATATCCGGAAACTCCTTACGAAGGTCCTCGGAGAGACGTCTGATGACCTGGCTCCCCCACCCCTGCTGCTCCTGCTGTACACGCACTGCCTGCCCGATGGACCAGTACAGCTCGATCAGCTGGGTGTTGACGGTCCGCAGTGCCTTGGTGCGTGTGGCCCGGACCCGGTCCTGGAGATCGCCGAGGAGGTCGGAGTAGCCGGTGGGGAGGGCGAGGTCGCGGGCGTCTGTCATGGGTTCGATCCTATCGATCAGACTCAGGCTCGCACGGCAGCTGCTGTGAAGCGGCAGCCCTAGCGGCTGGGACCGCTTTTTGATTTCTGCGCCCCCAGTGTGGCGCCGGAGCTGGTCTTCCGCGCCTTCGCTGGGCCTTTGCCGGGGGCGAGTGCTGCGCTGGGGTGCGTTCCTTCACCCCTGGCGGCTGCGAGCCTGCCCTTCACCTGTTCCTCGCTTGCGGTGCCGGCCAGGGACGCTGCGAAAGCTTGGTGATGGCCGGCGGAGCCATACTCCGCTGCGGCGGCGGTCTCGGCCTTTTCCCTTTGGTCGTTGGCCCGTGCGCTGTCGCCGCCGGTGACACGGTTTTCGAGCTCGCGCCCCATGCCTTCGATGCGGGCAAAGAGTTCGGCTTCGGTGCGGGCATAGCGTTGCTCCAGCGGCTGCTCCTGGGTGCCTGTAAAGCCGCCCTCCGCCAGGAGCTTCGCTTCATGCCAGTCCTTGGCGGCATCCACGAAGGCGGCGTCCTTGAAGTGGTCTTCGCCGGCCCCATTGAAATTCGCTGTGGTTTCTTCCCGCAGCTGGTCGATGGTGGGACCGTTTACACCGTCTTTGCCGATCAGGTACAGGCGTTCCTTCACGGCGGCATCGGCCGCTTCGATGGCTACCGGGGTCCTGGCATCCTGTGCTGCCTGCAACGTCTGGACCATGACCGGGTTGCTCAGATACTCGAAGGGAACGTCGTGCCGTGCGATTTCCGGCGCCAACTTCTCTGCCTTCATCCGGAGTTCTTCGACCTGGGCGGCCGCGATGAGAGCCATGCCCTTCCGGTGTTCGGCGGCCGCGGCGCGTCGGGCCTGCTCTGCGCTGATCGTTTCGATGCCCGATTCAAGGTATGCGGCGTCCGCGCCGACGTCGTGGGTGTCGATGCCGTACCGGGCAAGGACTTCCTGCCGGATTTTTTCCGAGGCTGCCAGGGCGGCCGGGTCGTGGTCCTTCCAGCTTGTCGCTACGGCGTGTGCCGTGGCGATGTCGTTGGGCTGTGCCTTGTCCCACCACTGATCCTTCTCCACCGGTGCCAGCGCCGCGTGGGCCGCGCTGCGTTCAGCGGCGAGGCGTGCCTGCGCTTCGTGCGCCACCTGGGCGTCCTGGTGTTCCTGCTGCCGCTGAGCTTCCTGCCGGCGTCGGGCCAAGGTCTCCGCAACACGTGAGGCGACCAGCAGCGACTGCCGCAGTCCGCCGTCCAGGACGTCATCCATTCCATCTGATTCACTCATGCTGTTCCCCTTGCAGTTGGTGGTGGTCTTTATCGATCGAGGCCCGGCCCTGAGTCGCGTCGGCCGGGCTGGTAGGTCCTGGCCGGCGTTGCCGGCGTGAGCGTCGTCGGCACCGCGGATCCCGGACGGATCGGCACCATGCCGCGCCGGGCAATGTCGATCGCCCGGGGCGGCGCTGCGGCCTCTGCAGAGGGCTGCTGTGCAGCCCCTACTGGTACAGCCTTCGGCATGGTTCCGGTGAACGGGGCCAGCTGGTTCTCCACCACTGAGCGGATGCGCTGCGCTTCGCGCGTCCGGCCGGACTGGGCGTGCATTTCATACACCGCAAAGGCGGTGTTGATCAGCTGCACCATGAGTGCAGTCTGTGCTGCAGTCTTACTCTTGCTCGACGCGGCCATGAACAACATCGCCGTCCCCGCAATGGACGGCAGCGCGACGGGTTTGCCGTGCTGCCGGGGAGCCCGCAGCTGGGCGGTGCGGGACAGTTCAGCGGCGGTGGCGGCCAGCGGCCCGGGCGTTGGCTCCAGCCGGTAAGACCAGGCCGCGAATGCCCCCGATACTTCCCGCGCTGCTTTCGCCCAGGTCGCGTGATCATCCCGCGGAATCGTGCGGAGCTGGTCCGCCAGTGCCGTGGCGTTCCGGGTGTACTGCACCCATGCTTCCGCCGGTGGCGTTGCGTTCTCGGGGCCGGTCCTGGAGACCGTGCGTTTGTTGCGGGCAGCGGCGTTCCATTCCGCCGCGGCCTCCGTTGCCAGATGCGGGGAGTCCGGCCATTCCTCGCGCAGGGCACCGAGCTTCAGGTCTGATGCGAGGGTGCCGCCGCCGAACCAGATCGGCCGCTCACCCTGTTTGGGGCGTTCGGCGACGGAGTACCCGACGATGACGTCCGTGGTGTTCTTCGCGTAGCGGGGCCGGACCAACAATCCGGTGTCACGGGCGCGGCGGACGAACTCCGCCTCGGTCGCCGAGGAGCTGGCGCTGGCGCGGACTTTCCGCGCCAGGGATGACCGGTGCATTTCGCGGTCATCACGGACCGCGGTGGCCTTCTCGGCCCGGTCATAACCACGGGTCGCGTGCACGGAGGAGAGCTCTTCGAGGCCGTACTTCGTTTCCAGTTCCCGGCAGGTCTGCTGCGCCCTTTTGTAGTCACCATGGGTGGAGGCCTTGGTCCCGTCCTCACGGACCAGGGACACGGCAAGGTGAACGTGGTGGTTGCCGTTCTCACTCGTGCCGTGGTTGACCGCAACCCACCGGCACTGCGCTTTCCCGCCGGCCCCGGTGAAGCCCATGGCGTCCACGAAGTCATTGGCGATATCGCCCCACTGCTGGTCCGTCAGGGCACCCTCCTCGGCGCGCAGGCTCAACGAGCAGTGCCACACATCGGCGGCCTTGTACCCGTTCGGTACGCGTTCCTTTCTGACGGGGTCCCAGCGGAAATCCTTCTGCAAGACCTCAACGCCGAAGGCCTTGCGGGGCTGGTCCAAGTGCCTCGCAATCGCGACCGCGTCGTCGCGGTCCAGGACCCCGTCGTCGTACCAGGCCATGATCGCCGCGTCCCCTGCCACCAGGTGCGGGTCGGTGTGGGAGTTCTTCGTCTTATCCGCATCGGTGGAGGCCAGGTACACCAGGAGACCTGACATCCGGGACCCGCGGGTAATGTTCGGCATCATGTCCTACATCAGCCCCTCAATCGTCCGGTCAATCCGCATCGCCACTTCGCGCACATACCCGAGAACTGCGCGTGCGTCCTGCGGGAATTCATCCCCCGCGTTGGCGTGCCGGGCGATCTGGTTCACGTTGTTCGACACTCGCGCCAACAACGTATGGATAGACATCAGTTCAGCCATCACGGCCTTACGCTCCGTCGGCGTCTCCGACCCCTCCGATAAAGCTGCGGTGATAAGCAGGTTCGGGACCGTGACCTTCTCCCGGACAGCACGGGCAACCAGGGCGGCTTCTTCCTCGACGGTGACCCACAAGTCACGGCGCTTCTTGGACCCGGCAGGCTTGTTCTCCCGGCGTCGCTTGGAAATCCGGGAACGCGGCGCACTCTCCTCAGACACGCACTCCCCCATCCCTTAACAGCCCAGCGCAGCGACCCCGAAACCCGGGGACCACACAAGCCAGTGTGCCAAGCAAACAACCACCGGGCCGTGAGCGACACGCCATTTACACCCGTGTAAACGTATAGCTTGCTCCGGACGGGTCGTGGTTTCTGCTTTGCCGCTCCTGTGCGCGGGGTGGGCATGAAAGATGCGGACGCTGCGCGCGGTGCTCGCTGGAAAACGACTGCGTCGTTCCGTTTCGGCTGGTCAGGCTACTGCCCGGTCCTTCCTTGGCAAGTCTGCACCGCCGGCTTTCGCGGCATATCCTCGCTCCGCTCCGGTATTCCACGCTCCGGCGCCTCCGACTGGCCAATTCCCTCACCGGCCCAGTGCTTTCGGGCGTGCCGAAAGGAACTTCGGCTGTGGGCAAGCGAAAGGTACAGTCATGGCTCTCATCTCACCGACCACTGTGAAACGCGAATACGGCATCCCTGTGGCGCGGCTGCGCCGCTGGCGCCGGCACGGCATCGGACCCGAATACTTCCAGCTCACACCGCGCAGCATCGGGTACTACACCGGCGACCTCGCCGACTGGCTGGCGGACCCGGCCAACGCGCACCTGCACGGGCTTCCCGGTCACGGACCCGGCTCCCGGTGCCGCCGGAACGTCCCGGCCGGAAGCTAGGGTTGGACCATGGCAAACCACGACATTGAATCCACCCGCAACCAGGCCCGCGCACTGCTGGACTCCCGCATCGAATCCGTCACCGACCTGGTCACCGCACGCCAGCGCGTGGCCGACCTGACAGAACAACTCACCAACGCCGAACGCCACGCCAACCGCGCCTACGTGCGCGCCACCAAAGACGGCTGGAGCGCCGAGGAACTCAAAAAACTCGGACTCGAACCCGCCGCGGCCGGCCGCCGCCGCAAGGCAGCCGCACGCACCACCGCAGCCACCACCGCCACCCCGCCCCACGGGGACCCCCTGGAAGCTTCCATCGAACAGGGGTAGCAGAAACCGGGACCGTTCCCCGGGGCCCATCACAGCCGTCCCCGTTCCGCCAGAAGACGGGGCCGGCTGTCTCAGCTCCGGACCACACCGCACGCCTCCCAGGACCCCCTGGACGCAGGAATGGCCGCCACGTTTCCGTGACGGCCAGTGCCTGCCCGGGGCTGCCTTTGCGTCCAGTCATCCGGCCCGTCCCGGGGCGTCCCGGGGCGTCCCGGGGTGTGATGCTCAGGCATTGGCAATGGTCGAAGCGGCGCCCGGCATGGCGTCCTTGTCCCGGCCCTCCAGCCCCGGAGGGTGCGCTGCCCGGAGCCGGTCAGTCGAGGTCCGGAGTGGCCGCGGCGGGCGCCTTGATGGCGTCCTGGTTGATACCCAGGTGGCGATCCCTGGACGCTGCTGGTGGGAACATGGCTGGTTAATATCGGCTGTCGGACAAACGCTGCCGGCGGAAGCTTCAGGGAACGGCCGCGCGGTCGTACTTTTAGTCCCCGTCCCCGCCGGGCGCGGCCTCCATGGTGCCGGCGGCGATACGGTCCTGCGTTTCTGTACATGCCCGTTCCAGGTACGCGACGGGGTCCTCGTCACTGACCCGCCACACACGCCGGCCACCGAGCTGTACACCGCGCAGATCCTGGGAGGCCAGCAGCGCGTAAATGGCCGGCATTCCCACGTTCAGGATCTCCTTCCCCCGGGCGGGCGTCAGCATCCGCGGGAACTGTACTCCGGGGCATTCCGGGTCCGGCACAACCGCTGCATCCTCACAGTCACGTGCCATGGCGGTCAGCCCTCAATCCGGTGCAGCAGTTCATCTTTCGTGCGCTGCCCGCGCCGCAGCCCGCCGGCCGGAACCGGCTCCCATGTCCGGCCGCCGTTGTGCTTGCGTTGCAGCCGCTTCACTTCCCGCAGGGTGGCCCGCACGATGAAGTCCGACACGCTCGCATCCCCTTCCAGGTGCCCCGCGGCCAGGAACGCGGCACGGACCTGCCCGGCTTCCTCCCCGGTGAAGTACGGGGTGAAGGCGGCGATCTTTTTAGGCACCGGACACCTCCCGGTCCGTGGTGTTAATCCGGCCGCCCGGGTTTGCGTCCAGACCGAACCAGGGGTCATCATCGGCGTACTCCCGCGCGCTGATGGCGAACCCGTCCGCCGGGTGAATGCCTCCATTTACCGCACTCTCCGGACCCGGGTCCGCACCGGAAGACCCTTCACTTTTAGTGAACCCCCGGGGGACGGCCGCGTAGCGGAGGGACAGGCCGATCTCGTCGACCTCGAGTTCGATCACAGTGCGCTTCTCCCCCGCCTTCGTCTCATACGACCGGGGCTTGAGCCGGCCGGTGGCGACGACGCGGCTGCCCTTGGCCAGGGAGGCGGCGGCGTACTCCGCCGCTTCGCGCCAGACCGTGGCACGCAGGAACAAAGTTTCACCGTCCTCCCACTCTTTGGAGGCCGGGTCGAACATGCCGGGCGTGGAGGCGATGGTGAAGTTCGCGACCGCGGATCCTCCCGGGGTGAAACGCAGTTCGGGGTCGTTGGTGAGGTTGCCGATGACGGTGATGCTGGTTTCGCCTGACATTGGTTTCGTTCCTTCTCTGCTGGTTTCGTTCTGGCGGTTCCGGTGGGGGTTTGTTCAGGCGTCGCGGACGCGGCCGGTGACTGCTTCGATGCTGATGATCTGATCGATCCTGGCCGGGTTCAGGCCGGACCAGTGGTTCTCGGTGCCGTCCTTGTCATAGATGACGACGGGGACCTGGGAGTAGCCGAGCTCTTCGGTGATGTACTCGAAGGCTGCCGGGTTGGTGGTGACATCCACTTCATGGAAGGCAATGCCGGCCTCTGCGAACTTCTGCTTGGTCTTGGTGCAGCCAAAGCATCCGGCGGGCTTGGTGTAGATGGTGAGAGTCATTTTCAGTCCTCGGTTTCGTATCACTCTTAGAACGTGTTGGGAAAGTTGTCGGTCTCTTACCGGTGACTGAACCGGGCGACGGGTCCAGCATTGGAATATGAAGGATGCTTCAACTCCGCGCCCCTATCCTTCGGATCTGACCGATGAACAGTGGGCGCTGATCGCGCCGATGGTCCCGGTCAAGACCGGGGGCCGGCCCGCGGTCCATCCACGCAGGCGGATCGTGGAGGCGATCCTGTACGTGGACCGGACCGGGTGCGCCTGGCGGATGATGCCCCATGACTTTCCGCCCTGGGACACCGTGTACTGGTACTTCAAACGCTGGAACGCAGACGGCACGACCGACCGGATCCACGACGCGCTGCGTGCTGCCGCCCGGGATGCGGCCGGGCGGGACCCGATGGCCTCGGCCGGGATCGTCGACGCCCAGTCGGTCAAGGGCGCCGACACCGTGGGCAAGGGATCGCGCGGGTACGACGCAGGCAAGAAGGTCAACGGCAGGAAGCGGCATGTGGTTGTCGACACCCTCGGCCTGCTGGTCGTCGTGCTGGTCACCGCGGCGAGCCTGCAGGACCGTGACGGCGGGCGCCTGGTCCTGGACAAGGCCCGGATGAAGATGCCCTCGATCGTGTTGGTGTGGGCCGACGGGGGCTACGCCGGCAGGTGTGTGGAATTGGCCCGCCGCCTGCTGCGGATCACCGTGCAGATCGTGAAGAAGCCCGAGGGCCAGCGCACCTTCGAGGTCCTGCCCCGGCGCTGGGTGGTGGAGCGGACCCTGTCCTGGCTGGTCCGCTGCCGCCGCCTGGGCCATGACTACGAACGGCTTCCCGCCCATGCCGAGGCGATGGTCAAGTGGGCCATGATCGGCCTGATGGCCCGGCGGCTGGCCCCGGCCTCCGGACGCCGCCCCTGGCAGCCAGGAACACCAAAATGAGCCCTTTCCCAACACGTTCTCAGTTAGGTTCGGCTGGCTGACTTGCTACTCCAATTCTAACAATCATTCAACTGAATGGATAGCTCTTTTGCCGGTGTTTTAGGGGTTTTTCCGCTGAATTTAGTGCGAATAGCGGGACGTCAGGCCGTCAGCAAAGTGGCGGTAGTGTCAGTTTCAGAAGTCGTCTGCACTGAATGTCAGGAGTCCTCTGCACTAAGCCACTGGGCGGCGGAGTGCCGGGCCGAAGTGACCTTTATGCAGGTGAGTATCGAGCAGAAGCGGCGTTAGTGCAGAGGAGTATCGAGCAGCCAGTGTTCAGAAGTCATCTGCACTACCCCGAAATCACGGGAAGTCAGTGCAGTCAGCTTCTGAAAATGACAGCTGGCGTGGTCATTCCGCAGGTACGTCCTGGCAGCAGACCCCGGGTGCTTTGGAGCCTGCAACGGGGCCTGATCACGAAAGTCCGCTCCGAATGTGGGAAGGGAGGTCGTCATCCCTTCTGAAGAAGACCCTCACGGGGACTCGCCAAGGCGCCGCGCGGCTCTGCACGCGAGAAGGACTTTGGCCGCGGAGGAGGGTCAGCCTTTCGAACTGAATAAGAAAGAGGGACGACCGCAGGTCGTCCCTCTTCTTTGTTGTGCCAGATCAAGCTGGTCCGGCTCCCGGCTTAGGAGGGCGATCTTCTGGGTTGGGCATCATCTTCTCAACAACCCAGCCTGCAAACACACCAGCCTCGATACCTAAAAGCCTCAACTCATTCTGGTCTGCCGAGGATCGGATTGGAGCTAGGGCGATTAGTAGACCCAGGCGGTGCGGCAGGCATGTCCTGACCCGAGAAGAGCTTTCGCTTTGGGTTCTCGGTTTTCTCGACTTCGGCAAACACTGCCATGTCTCGCACGTTTTTCTGAACGGTGATAGCTCCGAAGAGAGACATCAGCATGGCGAGACCGTAGAAGCCCTTCTCAGACAGAAGCATATCCGCATTCCAAAGACCGATGACCAGTAGCGAAAGTGACGCAATAACGGAGAACCATGCCACGCCGTAGTAGATATTCGTGACTGGGATATCCTCAGCTCGATCTCGAATCGTCTTTTGGATCGAGATTACCGCGAACAGTCCGAAGAGTAGGATCGTGAAGTAGTATCCCTTCTCGTTAAGCTCCATGCTCGTTGCGTTCCAAAGACCGATGAGGTAGGACGACACTCCAATGAGCAACGCAACCCAGCTAGCGCCGATGAATGCTCCAGTGGGCTTCTGCGGGACAAGTTTAGATTCAGCCATGTAATTTTCCTTTGGTTGGATCGAGCAGATTACTTATGTCTTCCGGCGTATTCAAGCGTCTGAATCGATGAACACCATTTTTCAATCGGTTTGACTAAACACTAGGCGAAAGAAAGTCCCACCCTCGACGAAGCGTTCTACACGGTGGAGACTGGTTGGCCGGGCGGGTCAGCGCAAGGCATCAGAGTTCCCGAGCCATTGCGCCAGCTTTGGTACGCAACGATCCTTCTCGGTCGGCAAAGTTAGGAACGAAAGCGTCCTGTTGCTGGTCTGCCACGGGGTGTTTCGCTCATCCATTGGAAGGTCGGCGCTGGTTGCCGGGTAGGCCCGCGCTGCGATCGATGCTTCAAACGTCGAGGAGTACGCATGCAGCTGGTAGAGGTCCTCACGGTCGACGCCACGCACGCCGCCGAGTCTCTTGTACTTTGCATGCGAGTCGTTTAGGAGGCGGGCCCCTCTCCGTCGGCATTCCCGAGTAGGGCTCGCGGGACCTCCTGTCGCTCATGGTTGTGTTCCTTCCACGTGGGTGGGGCGGCTTAGGTGACCGGCAGTTCCCTTCTCCCCCGACGCTTCTATGAAGCTTCTATATCTCGTCAACCCCCAATTTTGGAGGTTGGTGCGGTGTTGAGGTGTCGGTAGATGCTACGGGCGAGGTAGCGCTTGAGGATGCGGCGGATCTCACGGTCGGTCTTGCCTTCGGCGCGTCGGCGGTCGACGTAGGCGCGGGTGTCGGGGTCGTGGACCATTCGGACCATCGCGATGACATTCAACGCCCGGTTGAGTTGCCTGTCTCCGCCACGGTTCAGTCGGTGCCGTGTGGTGTTGCCCGAGGATGCGGGGATGGGGTTCACGCCGGCGATCGCGGCGAAGGCGGCCTCGCTGTTGATCCGGCCCGGGTGAGACCACGCGACGAGAGTCCTGGCTGCTGTGACAGGGCCGATACCGGTCTTCTGAAGCAGCCCGGCGGCCGGGCTGGCTTCGACGAGGTCGCTGATGCGCGCCATGTTCTGGTCGAGCTCGGCGTCCAGTTCCAGGACGCGCTTGGCCAGACGGATCGCCTCGGTGCGGGCGGTTGCGGTGGCGAGAGGTTCTTCCCGGGTGCGCCAGCGCGCGGCCTCGGCGATCGTACGGGCGCCGAGGGGCCGGCGGGCGTCAATGCCGAGGTCGGTGATGCGTAACAGGGCGGTGAGCGCGTTCACTGCTCGGGTGCGCTCCCCGGCGAGCTCGTCGCGGGCGGTCAGGAGGATCTGTGTGGCGGCACGCACGCCCTCATCCTGCCGCGGGATCCGCAGTTGATCACTTGGCAGGGACAGCACGGTGGCGGCGATGCGCTGAGCGTCGAGCGGGTCGGACTTGCCGACCCCGCGCCGGCCACCGCTCATGCGGGCGGCCTCGACGACACGGTAGCCGGTGTCGGTGACGTTGCGCGCCAGCTGCGCACCGTAGCTGTTGGCTCCCTCGATCACCCACAGTGCGTCGGCGACACCGCTGGTGCGGCGTCCGGCCCAGGAGATTGCGCGGGCACGGCCCGCCGCAGTGTTCGGGAACGTCTCGGTCCCGAGGTGCTGACCTGCCGCCGTGAGGACTGCGTAGGTGTGAGTTTTGGAGTGGGTATCCACGCCGATGACGAACGGATGAGTATGCGCGACAATGGTGCTCACAGCGTCCGGTTCCTTTCCTTGCACGGGCGATGATCCGGTCGCTGACGACCGGCGCCGACCCGGAAAGGGATCACTTCGGGGCATACCTGTGATGAGCCACGACCCCGCGAGGTCGGGCATGCTTCTGATCAAGCCACTGAGGTGGGCCGGGCAGGCGCCGGTCACCCCGTCGCAGCCGGACAGTTCATAGGCAAGGCACCCGCGGGGGGCCAGTTTTGTCATGAGTCACAACCACGGCGGAGCGACCAACGTCAACCCTGCCAGCCGGTCCCGGACCAGCCAAGTAAAGACTCACAGTCTGTCAAGCGGGTGGAAACGGGTGCGGGCGCGGACCACAATGTTTGCCGGTGAGCGGGGCGGTTTAGGTGATCGGCCAGCGTCTCCTCTCCCTCGTTGTTTTGGCTGCTGGCGAAGCTTGCGGAGCTGTGGCCGACGGAGGCCTGTCTACCCGTAAGGGCAAGGGCGGGAAATTCCCGAAGGAAATCAGCGACGAATTAGGAGGGGCTGGACGGGCCGGAGCGGACACGTACAATCCGTCAGGACAGCAGCCAAAAAACGGTAATACTGGAACAGTCCTTGAGCCGGCGTGACCCAGCCAAAAATT
>NZ_JBEEII010000018.1:0-46771 GCF_040137855.1 Paenarthrobacter sp. CAP02
GTGAGTGAGCGTTCGGGTGAAGGCGGTGGGATGTGAGTGAGCGTTCGGGTGAAGGCGGTGGGTTGTGAGTGAGGGTTGGGTTGATGGGGGTGGGTTGTGAGTGAGGGTTGGGTTGATGGGGGTGGGGTGTGAGTGAGGGTTGGGTTGATGGGGGTGGGGTGTGAGTGAGCGTCAGACGGGACCAGCCCCTGGGAAACCGTTCAGGTTGTCCAGGGGCTGGTCCTTCGTCACGCGGGGTCGGGAGGCTCAGGGCCTAAGCGCCGGCAACCTTCTTGAGCGACCGCCGTCGTCCGTACTTGAAGTAGAAAAACGCGTAGCAGGCTCCAACAAACGGAACACCGAACGACAGCGCGGCGACCTGGTTGGGATCAAAGGCAATACCGATCAGCGACACCAGGCATAAGGCGAAGGCCAGGATCGGGACCAAGGGGAAGAGCGGGGCCTTGTAGGGGAGCGTTGAGAGGTCCCCTCCGTTCTTCACGAAGGTCCGGCGGTAGATGAAGTGTGAAGCGACGATCGACATCCAGACACCCACCGTCGCGAAGCCGGCCACGGACACCAGCACGAGGTAGACAGTGGAAGGCGCCACAACGCTGCTGATCAGCGAAGCCAGGCCGCCAAGCATGCTGACACACAGGGCGATCATGGGGATGCCGCGTTTGGTCAGCTTCTTGAAGGCTTTGGGTGCGTGGCCTTCGTCTGCCAGCGAGAACAGCATGCGGGCACAAGAGAAGAGCCCGCAGTTGCCGGCCGAGAGCAGCGCCGTGATGATCACGAAGTTCATGATGTCCGCGGCGAAGGGGATCCCGAGCATGGAGAAGACGGTGACGAACGGGCTCTCATCCACGCTGACCTGCTCGTACGGGATGGTGGCCGCGATGACCACGATTGCGCCGACGAAGAAGATCATGAGCCGGATGACCGTGGTACGCATGGCCTTGGGGATGGTGGCACCGGGGTTGGCCGTTTCCCCTGCTGCGACGCCGATCAGTTCGGAGCCGGAGAAGGCGTAGAACACGGCCAAGCAGGTGACGAAGACTCCTGTGAAGCCGTTGGGGAAAAGACCATCCGGAGTGGTGAAGTTCGAGCCAAATGAGGGGTAGTCGCCGGTGGCGAGCGGGTGGAAGCCAGCCAGCGCGGCACCGCCCAGGATGATGAGGCCGACGACGGCGGCGACCTTGATCAGCGCGAACCAAAACTCAGATTCGCCGAAGACCCGCGATGAGATGGCATTCAGTGTGAAAAGGACTGTTGCGAAGACAAAGCACCAGATCCATACGTCGACACCGGGGAACCAACGTTGCATGAGGAGGCCGGCCGCCGTGAATTCAGAGCCCAGGGCCACGGCCCAGCAAAGCCAGTAAAGCCAGGCGGTGGCGAAGCCCGTTGCAGGGCCGATGGTCCGGGCCGCGTAGATGTGGAAAGCGCCGGAAACGGGGAACGCTACGGCGAGTTCCCCGAGGCAGGCCATCACCAGATAAACGACGACAGCGCCGATAAGGAACGCCAGGACCGCGCCGAGTGGGCCCGCGGTGGCGATCGTGTAACCGGAACTGACGAACAGGCCAGAGCCGATGACGCCGCCCATGGCGATCATCACCAGGTGCCGGGCCTCCATGGACCGGCGAAGACCTGTTGACGGGGCGTCAGTCTGGGGCTGCGCCTTGGTTGCCGATGCTTCGGCCTCTGTGGGGGAGCTGAGTCCCATATTCCCTCCGGGAAGTTAGCCAGCAAAGTTTCGGGTTGTGCCAGCCGGACGTGATCCAACTAACACGAGAACAAGATTCATCACATGACGGATGAGCATTTCAAGGAGGATAAGAATCGCGATTGGACCCGCAGGAACGTTGTGGCTGAGGCCAAGCATTTCTTATCTATAAGTCACGCGAGCGATTACTCTGCTTGTGACCTGCTAGGTTCCAAGCGGAGCCCCCTAGCCGTGGGCTCCGCGGGGCCGGCCTACTCGATTCCGGCGAACAGCTCGTTCAACTCGGCTGTGAGCTGCTTCCGTACAGCGGGCGTGCCGATTTCCTTGCCGTTGATGTGGTTCACGGGAGCGATCAAACGGATGCTCGAGATAAGCCAGACAGCGTCGGCGTCGAACAGGTCCTGTGGGACGAGCGGCCCGTAGCCAAGCTCCCAACCTGCTGCCTTCGCTGCAGCAAAGAGGGCGCCTTGGGAGGTTCCGGGCAGAATGCCGCTGTCGTGTTGGGGCGTGATGAGGCGGCGTACAGTCCTGACCGAACCCTCGCCGTCGTCAATTTCCTCAAGGTGAGCCAGCAGCACGGTGGACGTCGGGCCTTCCAGGACGCGGCCGTCTGTGGAGGTGAAGATGGCGTCGTCAACGCCCTGCTTGTGCGCGTAGCGAAGGGCCGCCATGTTGACCGCATAGGAGAGCGTCTTGGCGCCCAGCAGCAGCCAGGGTGCACGCTCTCCGGCTTCGGTGTCGAAGCCGCGGTCCAAAAGGACGACGTCGATGCCCGTCTCGCGCTGCCGGCGGCCGCCCGCGGGGGACGGCGAGGCCTGTACCCAGCAGGTGGGACTGGCCGCGCCTTCGACGCCGCGGGTCACGATCAGCTTGACGACTACCTCGTCCTCCTCCGGCGTCGGGGCCGGGTGGACGCGGCGGAACTCGGTTATGGCGGTATCTATGGCCCTGCGCCAGGCGTCCTGCTCCGGAAGTGTGAGATCGAGCGCATCCGCGGAACCGCCCAAACGGTTCAGGTGCGCCTGGACCTTGCGGGGGTGTCCCTGGACCGCCAGCAGCGATTCGAACACTCCATCGCCACGTGTGGCGCCCAGATCCGTTGCCATGAGCTGAGGTTGGCTGGAATCGGCAAGTCGGCCGTTTTCGAACGCGGGATCCAGGAAAACCAGGACCGTGGGGGCAGGTGAAGTCATGGTCCCAGCTTAGTGCCGGGCCATTGGATATGACTTTGCCGGATAGGCTGTGGTCACTGTTGTTCACGGAACGTGGGGGTTGGTCGGTGCTCTTTCCTTTTCCTTTGGGCCAGGAGTGGACCTGGTTACTGGGTGTTTGGGCCATTGTGGAAATCGCCATGCGCATCGTGCTGCTTGGCATCATTCCCGGCAACCGTCGTCCCACCACGGCCATGGCATGGCTTCTGGCTGTGTTTCTCATCCCATCGGTCGGCTTCGTCCTGTTCCTGCTTTTCGGAAACTTCAAGCTGTCAAAGCGCAGGCGGGAGCAGCAGGAAGAAGTCAACCGCCGGGTCCGCGCCGTAACCTCCGATCTGTCCGATCCCGTGAGCGATTACTCGGGCCCCGAATGGGTGAAATCGGCAGGAGAACTCAACCATCGGCTGGGATCCTTGCCCATGGTTGACGGCAACAAAGTAGAGCTCATTCCTGGCTACGAAGAGTCCATCAAGGCCATGGCCGAGGCAGTCAGGGGTGCCACCAGGTACGTCAACGCAGAGTTCTACATCATGAGCAGCGACTCCGTCACGGACGAGCTGCTGACGGAGTTGGAAAAAGCGGCTGAACGTGGGGTTGAAGTCAGGCTGCTTTTCGACCACATCGGGACGCTCAGGGTGAAGGGCTACCGGCGGCTGATCCGCAGGCTCAAGGCTGGAAAGATCCAGTGGCGGCGGATGCTTCCTTTGCTTCCCATCCATGGCCAGTGGCGGCGCCCTGATCTCCGGAACCACCGCAAGATCATGGTGATTGACGGAACCGTTGCCTTCACAGGCTCGCAGAACCTGATTGAGCCTTCATACAACAACCCCAAGCACCGCAAGGTGGGCCGCAAGTGGGTTGAACTCATGTCCCGGCTTGAAGGCCCGATCGTGGCGACCCTCAACGTCGTGTTCGCGACGGACTGGCTCAGCGAGACGGACGAATCCCTGGAGGACCAGCTCCGGCTGCCTTCCCAGCCGTCTCCGGGCAACGTTACGGCTCAGGTGGTTCCGAGTGGTCCGGGTTTTGCGACCGAGAACAACCTCCGCCTGTTCAACACCCTGATCTACTCCGCGCAGCACAGAATCTCCATCTGCAGCCCGTATTTCGTTCCGGATGACTCGTTGCTCTACGCCATCACCACTGCGGCGCAGCGCGGCGTGGACGTGGAGCTGTTCGTCTCCGAGAAAGGCGACCAGTTCCTGGTCCACCACGCCCAACGCTCCTACTACGAGGCCCTCCTGGATGCCGGCGTGCGCATTTACCTGTACCGGGCACCGTACGTCCTCCACGCCAAGCACTTCACCATTGACGATGAGGTGGCAGTTCTTGGTTCCAGCAACATGGACATGCGCTCCTTCTCCCTGAACATGGAGGTTTCGGTGATGCTGTTGGGCACCGAAACCGTGAACCTTATGCGTGCCGTGGAGTCCACGTATCGCGAGGTGTCCCGTGAGCTTATGTTGGAAGACTGGGTTGATAGGCCCCCGCTGGCCAAGTATGTGGATAACGTGGCCAGATTGACGGCGACGCTCCAGTAGTTCCTCAGCCCGGGAAGCCTGCGCCAAGCGTGGACAGCACGCCGTACGCCTTGGTCCGGATTTCCTCGTACTCGTCATCGGTCACTGAATCCGCCGTGATGGCCCCGCCCACGCCCAGGCTCAGGGTCCGCCCGTTCGCTCCGGAAGGGTTTACCACCAGGGTTCGAATCACCACGGCGAGGTCCGTGGCAGCGTTGAGCGAGAAGTAGCCGATAGCTCCCGAGTAGATCCCCCGGGGCCCAGACTCAAGCTGGTCGAGGATGTCCATGGTGCTGATTTTGGGAGCGCCGGTCATTGAGCCCGCAGGAAATGCGGCGGCTACCGCTTCGGCCCGGGGAGCCCCCGGATTGAGGTGCGCATCCACTGTGCTCACCATTTGGTGGACCGTGGCGTAGCTTTCGATCGCGCACAGCCGGCTCACAGTGACCGAACCCGGGATGGCGAAGTGGCTGAGGTCGTTGCGCAGCAGGTCCACGATCATGATGTTCTCCGCGCGGTCCTTCAGCGAGGTCACCAGGTCGTGCCGCAAGGCTGCGTCCTCAGCCGGATCGGAACTGCGCCCACGCGTGCCCTTGATCGGCTCGGCGCGCATACCGCCGTCGGACAGGATCCGGAGGAACCGTTCGGGTGACGTACTCGCGACCACCAGTTCGCCGAACCGCAGGTAACTGGCAAACGGTGCCGGGTTACGGCGTCGAAGGTTGAGGTACGCAAACCAAGGATCCAGGCTGCCGGCGAGTGCTTCAAGGGTGGTCGTGAGGCAGACCTCGTACGAGTTGCCTTCAGAAATTTCGTGTTGGGAGGCCGCGATTTTCCGCTTGTAGTCTGTAGCGGAGTCGCGGCTGACGAATTCAGGGACCGTCCCCGAAGGAGCGTCGACGGCGGTGGCAGCCGGGACGGCGGCGGCCACGACGGCGGTGCGTGCCGTGCGGAACCAGGCGTCGGCGTCGGGCGCATCCAGGGCCAGCAGCCATGCGGTTTGTTCGCGGTGATCAAGGACGATGGCGCGGCCGGCGAAGAGCAGCGCTGCGTCGGGGGTTTCGGACTGGACGTCGCTCCCGCCGGTTTCGCGTTTGAGCTCATACCCAAGGTATCCGAGCCAGCCGAGCGTGAACTGGCCGTCGTAACCGTGGGGTGCCCGGACTGCCCGGCGGCCCCACACGGAGTCGAGCCACCGGAAAAACGTCCCCGGTGTGGCCACTGTGGCGCAGCCGGCAGTAACTTGCGTGACGCCGGATCGGTGCATCGCCAGCTGGCCGTAAGTGCCGCCGTCGTCAGCCAAAATGCTGAAGCGGCTGCGTGCCGCGGCCTGGGACGTCCCGGCAACGGCCGACGCGTTGGAGGAGTCCAGCCAGACAGCGTTGGCGGACTGGCCGTAGAGCGCCTCAAAAAGCCGGGCTGCGTCAGGCGTGGTGTCCACGCGCTCGGACCGGAGCTGAAGTCCCCTGCGGGCACTGAGCTCCGGGGCGAGGATTGCCGCCATGGACGGCAGGTACATGAGGGCCTGCAGGACGTCGTCGGGGGCGCTCCCATCGGCACGGTTGAGGACGCGGACGTCCGCGGCGCTGGCCACCGGGTCCGATTCCAGCCAGGCGTCTTCCTGCGCCGCCCAAGTGTCCCAGTACGGTTCGTAGGTACTTCCGTCACGCGTCAGGGCTCGACGGCGGCGGTCGTCCCCGGGGGACTCGACCCACACTACGGCGTCCAGCATCGGCCGGGCGGCTTCTGCAGCGGCGCCCACGCCTTCCACGATCACGATCTCGGCGGGCAGGGTAACTTTCAGGCCGCCGTCGTAATGGCGTTCCCAATCCCAACTTGTCCATTCGGCAGCGAGGCCGGCATTCAGGGGCGGGAGGACCGTGGCAACGTACCGTTCGATGCCGGGCATGAGGCCGTTCCAGCCCGGATAGATGTCTTCCAGGTGGAACAGTGAAACTTTGTGGTGCTGGCGCAACCGGGCCGCCAATTCGACGGCCAAAGTGGTCTTTCCTGCACCGGACCTGCCATCAACAGCAATGATCACGGGTGCAGGGGTCATGACATAGAGGTTACCTGCTGGTGATCGCCGGATTTGGCCTCGACCTGGGGGCCGACGGCTGTTTTGACGTGTTGGACGATCCCGGGAATGGCGTCCTTGATGAGGGTCCACGTGGTGTCGAAGTCCGTGTGGCCCCCATACCAGGGGTCTTCGATGCCCAGATCGAGGGAGCTGCGACCCGCCGTGGCGGGATCGAAACTGCGCAGCATCCGGACTCTTTCCAGTGCGCCGGCGTCCGGAGCGCCCTCCTGTAGCCACCCGAAGTGGTCAACATCCAAGGCGAGGATCAGGTCCCGCTCAGTGAACCATTCACTGCGCCACTGGCGGGCAACGTGGTTCTCCGAGGGTATGTGCTTGGCGGTCAGGACACGCGCGGCCCGGGGGTCTATGGGGTGTCCAACCTCGTACCCGGTGGTGCCGGCGGAGTCCACCACAACGACGTCGCTGAGCCCTTCCGCTGCGAAGGCTTCGGTGAGCATGAGGGCTGCCATGGGTGAGCGGCAGATGTTCCCTGTGCAGACCGTAATGATGCGGTATGGGCTCGACGTTGAGTACATGAGGCAAGCATGATTGATGGCACCCCCTCTTGGCTAGGGGCTACTTCACAAGCGAGTCACTTTTCGTGTCAAACCTGTCACAAGGTCGCTGGAGTTAGGCTGTTGCCGCTTCGGTTGTTGCCGCTTCGGATGCCGCCGCTTCGGCGGCCAGCGCGGCGGCCATCAAGTGGACGGTACGTACGACGGCGGCGCGTCGCCTTTCGGTGCGGCCCGGGTTATCGCCGGCCATCAGCCCGTCGAGAGCCGGCAGCACGGGAGCGGAATCGCACAGGCTGACGATGGTGATGAGGAGATCACCCGCGTCCTCCCGCGAGATGCCGGGGAGCGCTGCAATGGTGCTGTTGACCTTGGATGCGCAGTTGGCCATCCGTTTGGGTAGGCCCACAACGTCGGTTCCGCGTTCCAATCCCTCCCAGAACAGCAGTCGCGGGGCAGTGGCATCCACCTGGTGGTGATCGAAAAGCCTCCCGGCGTAATCAGCCATGGCTTCAGGGCCGGAGCCCTCGATGGGGACTTCGTCCATGAGGTTGGTCAGGGCGGTGACAATCACGGCGTCGAACAATGCGTTCTTGTTGCCGAAATACTGGTAAATCCGTTCCTTGTTGACGCCGGCTTCGGCAGCGATCCGGTCGATGCGGGCGCCAGCCAGTCCGCGCGTGCAAAATTCTGTGGTTGCTGCACTGAGCAGCAGCCCCTTGGTTCGCTCCGTGTCCCAGGCCATGCAGTCATCTTAGCATTTTCCAACTAAGTGGTTGTAATTTCCTGATGGCCGGGGTTATGGTGATTCCAGTCAATTGCAACTATCTGGTTGGAGAAACCTCATGACCATCGAAGCCACTACAGAACAGGCCACGCCTACCCGCGTCGAGCCAGCAACGCCAGTGCCCCCGAAAGCCCCCTCGGTCCACATGCGGGCCCTGATCACCTGGTTGGCAATTTTCCCGCTGGTTTCCATCGGCATGCTGCTGCTGGGCCCCATCATGGAACCCTTGCACCCCGTGCTTCGCGCCTTGATGCTGACGGCTCTGGTGGTTCCCGCTGCGGTATACGTTGTGGTTCCCCGGCTCATGGCCGGTCACGGCGCACTCAGCCGCAAGGCAGCGGAACGCTCAAGCCAACGCGCTGCCCGCCGGTCCGCCTAAGCGGCGTAGCCGGAGGTTGAGCTGGTGCCCGGCGGAGCGCGGCGCCGTCGGTCCTACTTGGAAGACGGACTGTAGTCGGGGTAGTACCGCTGGATCTCTTCGACTTTCAAACCGAACTCAACCATGCGTTCAAGGGACATGAGCGAACGGACTTCCTCGTCTGAGGACCTGGTGCTGTTCCAAGGACCTATTGTCTGGTAGCAGAAGTCATTTGGATCGTTGAGCTTGGTGGCGTTGTAGCACTCCGGGTGACTTTTTTCGCCTGCCCCTGCGGTCACAGCCCGCGAGGGTGAGGAAGCGACAGCCCACGCAAATCCGAGTCCAATTATTGGCGCAATAGCCAAGGCCGCGATGGCAGATTTAGATCGTTTATTCATGGTTCCCCCAAGTTTCCGATGACTTGGAGAGCCTATAGCAAAGGGACGTGAAACGAGAGTCGGGAAGCGGGCCAGCGGTTGAATCCGACGCAGCTTTGGCCGGAAGCCGTAGGCCGCTAAAGGACGGCCTCCATGCACAGAAGGCGTGGCCGGTCTTCCCAAGATGGAACGGGAGCGAAACCACGTTTCGCGTACATGCGTATTGCATCGTCCCGCCAGTCCCAGACCGTCAGGCGGATAGGAAGGTCCCTCTGTTTCATGGCGGCATCCATCAAGGCAGAGCCCACCCGGTGTCCCCGCGCGCTGGGTTCAACCCAAAACCGCTTGACCTCGCGCGCCTCTGCACTCTGCTGCACCACCACGATTCCGACCGGCAGATCGTCGAGTTCAGCGAGGTAAACAGCCCCATTCCGGTAGGCCAGCTCTGGGGCGTCGATTTCCTCGCGGTAGCGTCCAGGGAGCGCCGCGTCGACGAAGATGCCGCCCAAGTGGTCGGCCTTCTCGCGCTCAGTCTGCATGAGATAGGCCTCGACCAGCCGACTCACCGCCCCGGCATCGGCTCCGCTGAGATCGGCTGGTCGGACGGTGTTCACTCCTGATCCGCTTGCCATGGTCTTATTCTGCCAAAGGCCCGGTGTGCACTAGGAACGTTCGATCGGAAGCCAAAGTTCGCAGGTGGCTTCGCTGAAGTCGGCGGTGCGATCCAGTATTGCCACCATCGAGGGCCCGGGGCGCAGCCGCCAGGGATTGGATGGGAACCAATCGGTGGCCGTGGCGGCCCAGGTGGATTGCAGGACCTCCGGATAAGCCCCTTCAGCGTGGAACACTGCCCAAGTCCCTGCAGGTACCTTGATCACGTCAAGTTCTTCGGGCACCGTTGCGGTTTCGGTGACGGCGACGCCGTGAAGGTAGGTCAAGTCGCTGCCCTCTTTGTAGTCGGGGTCGACGTCGGCGCTCACCTGGAGCAGGCCCTTAGGGTCAGTGCCGCTCAAGTCCTTAAGCCGGGCGTGTTCTTCCACTGGCAGTGAGGCGATGTGCGCCTGAATGTGGGGGTTGGGGCCGTGGTGGATAAGCGGCACACGAACAGAATGGCCTGCCAGCCGGAATGCCGGCCGGTCCACGATGCGGGTTTTCATGGTGGTGTTCCCTTCAACGGTCAGGTGGAACCTGAGCTGCGGTTGCGTATGAAGGGGACCGCCGTTCCGGCGTATATGGCCGGGGCCCACGCCGTGTACTGATCGGAAGGCCCGGTTAAAGGCTTCGGTCGAGCCGTAACCGTAGCGCACCGAGATCGCCAGCAGACCGTCTTCTCCCAGAACATCCGTTGCAGCCACGGTCATGCGGCGTCGTCGGACGTACTCGGAGAGCGGCAGACCGGCCAATGCCGAGAACATCCGCCGGAGATGGTACTCCGTCATGCCCAGGCTGACCGCCACAACATCAATGTCGATCTCCTCGGAGAGGTGGCCCTCGATGTAATCGACCAGTTGGTTCAGTGCTTGAATCACGGTCCCCCCTTCGGTTTCAAGTCTGCACGGCCGGCGTACCCCGCACCCTACTATTGCGGTCCGAAATCGTCACCAGCGGGCCACGGCCATCGGCCGCCGGTCGGCGGCCCGCTGGTCAGGTCACTCAGCCCAGGCCTCCCTGCCGCCGCAGTTCCTCAACCTCAGCGGCACTCGGGTACGCGGCCTGCGTTCCCTTCTTGGTGGCAGCCAGAGCGGCGGCCACGGAAGCGAAGGCTGCGGCATCGGCCAAGGAATCGCCTGCGGCCAACCGTGCGGCGACTCCGCCGGTGAACGCGTCTCCGGCACCGGTGGTGTCCACGGCCGTGACGCGGGTGGGCTCAACCCGGGTGATCCGATCCTCGCCGCGAGCAAACGAGTCCAGCACCACAGACCCTTGGGCGCCGAGCGTCACCAGAACGCGCTGCATCCCGCGGTCCGCAAACCGGGTCCGGACGGGTTCCCAGGCGCCCGCGTCCGCGTTGGCGGAAGGGATGCCTGCCTCGTTGCCCAAGAACAGCGCGGCCTCGTGGGCGTTCACCAGCAGGACGTCGCTCAACCGCACCAATTCCTCCGGCACCTCAGCGTAAGGCGAGAGGTTCAGAAGAACCGTTGCGCCGGCGTCGTGCCCTGCTTGGGCCGCCGCGACAACGGTGTCCGTGCCGACCTCCAGGCAGAGGCAGACGACGGCGGCGTTGCTGAAAGCAGCGGGTTCGACGTCGGCAGGGGCCAGGGTGCCGTTGGCGCCAGCCGAGATGATGATGCTGTTTTCGCCGCTGCTGTCCACCGAAATCACGGCCACGCCGGTGGCTGTCCCGGACCGACGGACGCGGGACACGTCCACCCCGGCGCTGGCCGTTGAATCCAGGAGCATGGTGCCGTTGGAGTCCTCACCTACCGCGCCGATCAGGCTGACGTCGCCGCCGAGCTTGCTCGCAGCCACCGCTTGGTTGGCGCTTTTGCCGCCGGGATTGACTGCGAATCCGTTACCGTGAACGGTCTCGCCGGGATTGGGGAGCCGGTCCGTGTAGATGGTCAGGTCCGCATTGAGGGAGCCGACGACGACGATTCCCGCCTTGGGCGCCTTGGCTGCGGTGCTCATGCGGTGACTTCTTCCTCCGAGGAAACCTCGGCTTCAACGGGCTTGGGGATCAGCAGGGACGCTGCGAAGGCCGCAAGGGTAATGGCGAGTCCCACCACAATGACAGTCAGGTAGGACGCCTTCGCGTCGCCCAATGAGGCCGTAGCCACCAAGACGGCGGGGAGTACAAGGAAGCTCAACCCGGCGCCGAGGTTGAAGGCGCCCGCGTTCATGCCGGGAAGGAATCCGGGGTTTCCCTTGGGAGAGAGCACAACGCCAAGGCCATTGAGCATGATGTTGACCGTACCGGCGTACATGATGCCCAGCAAGGCGGTTCCGACGATCATCAGGGGAAGGCTGCTGAGGCCAAAGAACGCGATGATGGCCAGGGCTACGATGCTGCCGATCATGCCGATGCGCAGGACCTTGGTGTATCCCAACACGGGAGCCAGGCGGCCGCTGATAGGACCGAAGACCCACCCCAGGAGGGCGTAGGGCGTGAGGATGATCAGGGACATCTCGGTGGGGCCAACGCCGAAACCGGGCTCTGCTGCCTGAACGTAGGCGGGCACGATGCCGTTGATGACCGCGAAGATACCGGTCATGGTCAGCGTGGTGGTCAGCAGCGGAGCCCAGGTGGAACGCTGGCGCAGGTGCACGGTTTCCACCATGGGCTGTTTGGCGCGCTTCTCAACGGTCCAGAACGCGTAGAACGCGACGGCGGCAATCACCGTGAGGACGATCGCGAGGGTGAGGGTGCCGGAGTCGAAAGCGCTGGCCAGCTTGGAGCCCTCGTTCAGGGCCGTCAGCAGCGCGCCCACGGCGATCACGATGAAGAAGACGCCCAGCCAGTCCATGGTGGTGCCCGCGGCAGGCTTGCTTTCACCGGCCAGGACTGCGACCAGGGCGGTCGCTACGACGGCCAGCGCCACCATGAGCCAGAAGATGCTCCGGAAGCCGAAGTTCTCAGCGAAGTAGCCACCAACAAAGGAATCAACACCGGCCACGCCGCCGTTGACCGCCGTGATGAGGCCCATGAGGGTGCCGTATTTGCGCGGGTTGCTGACCGCAGAGCGGAGCATGATCAGGCACAACGGAACCGTGGGACCGCTGACACCCTGGATGATGCGGCCCACGAACAGCCACGTGACATCGGGAGCCAGGGCGGCGATGACGGAGCCCACAGCCATGAGGAGCATCATGCCCACCAGGATCTTCTTGCGTCCCACGATGTCGCTGAGGCGGGGGAGGAAGAGGGAGAACAGTGCTGCGGCAGTAAAGAACCAGGTCTGGGAAAGCCCAATGGTGGCTTGGTCGGTCTGGAGCTCGTTGCCCATGGTGACCAGCGCGGGGCTGAGCATGGAGGCGTTGAGTTGGAAGGCAACGCAGGCGGCCAGCAGGGCCACCATGAGCGCGGTGACGTTGCCGCGGGTGGACTTGGTCTCGGCGAGGATGGACATTACTTTGCCTCCCCTGCCAGAACGGCCTGGGCCGTAGCGTCAACAGCGGTGGCGTCAGCGCCGCCGTCGAGCGTTGGCTCGCCAATCCTGACGATCGCGTCGGTGACAAGATCCCAGAACTTCTTGTGGTCCAGGTCCACGGCCACCGAGGTGTGGCAGTCTTCCGGCGCAGGGGAGCGGAAATCGGCAACAGTCATGCCGAGCGTGAGCTTGCCTTGGAGTTCTATGTCCACGGGGACCTTGCGGGTGGTCATGACGGAGGGATCGATCACGTAGGCCACGGCGCAGGGGTCGTGGACGGGCGGGAAGTCGAAGCCCTGGGCATCCTTGTAGGTCTTCTGGAAGAAGTCCATCAGCTCCATGACGAACTTGGCGGGCTTGGTGCCGATCTTTGCGATGCGCTCCACCACCTCGTCCGTGGCCAGAGCCTGGTGCGTGAGGTCCAGGCCCACCATCACTACGGGCCACTTCTCGTTGAACACGATGTGTGCGGCTTCGGGGTCGATGATGATGTTGAACTCCGCCACGGCGCTCCAGTTGCCCACGTGGTAGCCGCCGCCCATGAGGACGACTTCCTTGACGCGTTCAACAATGCGCGGTTCCTTGCGGGCTGCCATGGCGATGTTGGTCAGGCCCGCCGTGGGAACCAGGGTGACCGTGCCCGGCTCATGCGCCATGACGGTGTCAATGATGAGGTCGACGGCGTGGCGCGGGTCCAGCTCAATGGCGGACTGGGGCTGCTCGGGGCCATCCATGCCGGAATCGCCGTGGATGGCGGGTGCGGTTTCAATGGTGCGGACCAAGGGACGGTCGCAGCCGGCAGCGAAGGGAACGCCCGTGATGCCCGCGATGGTGGCCACTGAAAGGGCGTTGCGGGTGACCTTCTCGAGGGTCTGGTTGCCCACCACCGTTGTTACTGCGAGCAGTTCGATGTCCGGGTTGCCATGAGCCAGCAGCATTGCCACAGCGTCGTCATGGCCAGGGTCGCAGTCAAGAATGATCTTCTTGCGGGTGTTGGGATCCACGTTTCTCTCCACGTCATTGGGGCCTGCCAGGTACTTGCCCGGGGCAGGGCGGTAAGCATTCAGGGGTGATTCTGGCACCGCAACGGGTGTCGCGTCAAACGCTTAACGTACTTTCTGAGACCGCAGCGTTAAGCGCTTGATGCCTTCTCGCAGGTCAGGGCGGCATAACAGCGCTACGATCGATGCATGGAATCCCTGGAACGGCGCCATGCCCGCGCGCCACGAGTGACCGCCGCGATGGTGGCCGCCCGGGCGGGTGTTTCCACGGCGACCGTATCGCTGGTGGCCAACGGCAAGACGCAGGGACGCGTGTCAGACGACAACATCTCCCGCGTTCGTACCGCCATTTCCGAGCTTGGTTACGTGGTGGACAGCATCGGCAGTTCGCTGGCCCGCGGCGTGAGCTCCATTGTCATTCTGGTGACCCCGGACGTGTCCAACCCGTTCTTCGCCAACGTGATCGCAGGCGTGCGGGAATCGCTGGGCGCCGAATACCAGTTGCTGCTGTCAGTGGCAGATTCGGGGGAGTCGCCACAGGCCTCCGACGTGCGCAAATTGCTGGCCCTCCGCCCCGCTGGCCTGCTGGTGGGCGCTCCCAGTGCCGAATTCCTGGAAGATCTCTCAGCGGCCGGACCCCTGGTGCTCCTGGACGCGCCCGGACTTGAAAGTTTCGCACCATCCGTCAACCTCGACGTTGCCCAGGGTGCCCGCGAACTTGCCCGGCACTTGGCCGCCTCCGGGCACACGAGGGCAGCGTACGTGGACGGCATTACCGGAACGGAAACGTTCAAGCTGCGCCGGGACGCTTTCCTGGAGGAAGCCGCCTCGTTGGGCCTTTCCGTCTCACAGGAGCACATCATCAGAACAGCGATCGACGTCGGTGCTGCCGCTGCCGCTTTCGCCGACGCCTGGCCGGGCTGGCAGCGCGAGGGGGTGACCGCCGTCGTCTGCGGTACCGATACGCATGCTTATGGACTCCTGCAGGAGGCGCGGGTAGAGGGGGTCCGGATCCCCGATGAACTGGCGGTGGCCGGCTTCGATGACCTGCCCTATTCGGCCACCAGCAACCCCAGCCTCACCAGTGTCCACCTGCCTGCGACCCCGCTGGGACGCAAAGCGGGGGAGCAACTGCGCGGGCTCATGGAGGGCCTCGAGTTGTCCGAGCCGCATGTGACCTTGGAGAGTTCGTTGGTAGTGCGGGGTTCTACTTCGTAGGAAGCCCGGAAATCATCGCAACAGTGGGCGAAGCTGTTCCTCCGTCACAGGAAGCGAGACCGTGAAATAGATTTGGGGAGCGGTCATGTCGCCCCAGTCGTCCTTCTTCACCCGGACCGAGGAGGGCGTGACTTCCGCAATCCGCACGCGCAGCCAGTTGCCGTCGTCGAGCCGCAATTCGTGGGGATCGGCCAGGTAGCGCAAGCCAAGGTCATCGAGGACTTCCTCCGCGCTCAACCAGTCCACAATCTCGGTCCGCGGACGGCCAAGCAGATCAATGGCGACGAACCCATCGGCCACGGGTTTCATCCATCCAACATGCTCGCCGTCATCCGCGCGTCGGTGCTCGATCCAGTTCGACTCCATGCCTCCGACCGTAGCATTCGCCCTGGCTGCGGGGGCTAGTGGATGACTGCCAGCAGGATGCCCACCAGCACGAACAAGCAACCGAAAATGCGGTTGAGGATCATCTGGCCACGTTGGTCGTGGGTGAAACGCTGGAATGAGCGGGCTGCCAATGCGAAGAAGAACCACATCACCATGATGTCGATCGCCAGGACGGTAGCGGTCAGCACCACGTATTGTTGGACCAGCGGCTGGTCGGGGCGGATGAACTGCGGCATGAAAGCCAGGAAAAAGACGATTGCTTTTGGGTTCAGCAGATTGACCCAGACGCCCCGCTGGAACATGGAGAGGGCGGGTTCGTTCTTCATTTCTTCGACCTGGTCTTCGTCCAGATCGGGTTTCCGAAGGAACTGCCGGATGCCGAGGTACACCAGATAGGCCGCGCCCGCGTAGCGGATAACGTTGAAGACGACCGGCGAGTTGGAAACCAGGACACCGACACCGAGGGCAACGATCAGAATGTGGATGACCAATGCCACCTGCTGGCCCAGGATGCCCCAGATGGAGCGTCGGAAGCCGGAGTTGAGCGAGTTGCTCATGGTGAAGATTGCCCCGGCGCCGGGAGTGAAGCTGATCAGCGTGCCGGCACCAACCAAGGCCAGCCAAAGAGAAAATTGCACCACCTCAGCTTATGCCGGAGGGGGCGGGATCAGGACGCGTGGTTCGGCCCGAGCGCAGCAGCACGCTGCCGGGACGGTGGCCGCCAGACATTGCTGGCGGCCACCGCTCCCGGTTAGGGGATGTTGTGCCAGAACCACCGGGCAACATCAACGACTAGTCGGATGATGTTATCCGCGAGGTTCCAGGCGCCCCATGGTTCCACACGTTTGCGTTTGGAAATCATGGTGGGCACCTCCTCCCGAAGGAACAGGGCACGGCCGCACGCTCCGAGGGCACAACTGTCGTTGCGCCCTAGTGCGTGGGGCCATAAACTCAAAGGGTGATGTTTGAGGTTCTATGGCCCTCTTGCCGCACCAAATGAGCGCACCGCGCTGAACATGGACTCGATTGCCGTCGGGTCCATTGTTCGTTACGGCCCACAGGACTTTCTCTTGATCCCCCAACTCTAGAGGCATGTGCTCCTATTTACGGACCTTGGGGATGCATTCACGGTGCACTGTGGATTGAGGCGACAATCTATGCGCAGGGGCGGGATCAGGACGCGTCCCGTTACCACCCACATTCGCCCGCCAGAGCGGGAAACGCGCCCGAAAAAGGTTGACTTCACCGGCAACCGATCCCAAAGCAGGTGGTGGAGGTACAGCCAAGGCCCGGGGCCATGGGGCAGACTGATCCCGTGAGCGGAATTCCGTGGGTGTTGCACGTAGATCTCGACCAGTTCATTGCAGCGGTCGAGATACTCCGGCGGCCCGAACTTGCGGGCAAACCGGTCATTGTGGGCGGCAGGGGAGATCCCACGGAACGGGCTGTGGTGTCCACGGCATCCTACGAAGCAAGGGCCTTCGGTGTTGGCTCAGGGATGCCCCTGCGGATTGCGGCCCGGAAAGTCCCCGACGCCATCATCCTGCCAGTGGACCAGGAGGCCTATCTGGCGGCTTCAGAGGTGGTGATGGAGACCCTCCGGGAACAGCCGGGCGCAACTGTTCAGGTGCTCGGCTGGGACGAGGCTTTCGTCGGCGTCACAACGGAGGATCCCGAAGCCTACGCGCGGCAGATCCAAAAAGCCGTCCTGGAACAGACCCGGCTTCACTGCAGTATCGGCATCGGGGACACCCTGGTCCGCGCAAAGAATGCCACAGACTTCGGCAAGCCGGCAGGGATCTTCAGGCTGACCAAGGAAAACTGGCTGGAGGTCATGGGAGACAAGCCCACCAAGGATTTGTGGGGCGTCGGAAGCAAAATCTCACAGCGCCTCGCGAAGCACGGCATCACCACGGTGAACCAACTCGCCGCAGCCG
Source organism: Paenarthrobacter sp. CAP02 (assembly GCF_040137855.1). NCBI lineage: Bacteria > Bacillati > Actinomycetota > Actinomycetes > Micrococcales > Micrococcaceae > Paenarthrobacter > Paenarthrobacter sp. CAP02. Next base: position 17,185 of record NZ_JBEEII010000018.1, read on the forward strand.
ACCCGCAGGAGCTGGTCCCGGAATTTGGCCCCAAGATGGGGCCTTGGTACGCGCAGTTAGGTCGCGGCGAAGGTGCCACCGAAGTGGACGACACCCCGTGGGTTGCCCGCGCCCACGGCCGCGAGACCACCTTCCAGCAGGACCTCACCGAGCCGGAGCAAGTGGAAGCCGCCGTCAAGGAGCTGACCGCCCGAGTCCTTGAGGATGTTGCGGCCGAGGACCGGCCAGTGGTGGGCCTTACGCTGAAAGTCCGTTACAAGCCGTTCTTCACCAAGACCTACGCGAGGAAAATTCCCGAGACCTTCAGCCGCGACGAAGTCCTGGCCCAGGCCTTGGACCTCACCGGAAAAATCGAACCGGACCGCCCCGTACGGCTCCTTGGATTGCGCGCCGAAATGGCCATGCCGGACGACGCCCGGAGGGGACACACCCCCACCAGGAGTGGCTGGTAAAAACCACGCCCGACGGCGGCCCGGCGGCTACCAGCGTGGGTGAATCGCTTCGCGGAAGTAGCGGTCGTAGATGTCCCGCACTCCGTCGGCCAATCCCGCACCGACCACCGGCATTTCTCCGGCCTCGGCGTTGACGCGCGCCTGCTCGGCGGACCGTGCTCCGGGGATCACGGAAGTGACGCCGTCCTGTGCCACGACCCAGGCGAGGGCCGCTTGGGAGGTGGTGACGCCGTCGGGAACCAATGCACTGAACTCCTGGGCGGCTTTGACGCCGGTTTCGAAGTCGACACCGGAGAAGGTTTCGCCGACATCGAAAGATGATCCGTCGCGGTTGTAGTTGCGGTGATCGTTAGCCGGGAACTCAGTTGCGGCCGTGTATTTTCCGGACAGCAGGCCTGAGGCCAGGGGAACGCGGGCAATGATCCCCACGTTGGCCGCTTTCGCGGCGGGCAGCACCTCATCGAGGGGCTTCAGGCGGAAGGCGTTGAGGATGATCTGCACGGAGGCGGTGTTCCCGCGCTTGATGGCTTCGAGGGCCTCGTCTGTCCGTTCGACGCTGACCCCGTAGTTGCGGATGGCCCCTTCGCTGACCAGCGTGTCCAGTGCGTCGTAGACTTCGTCGCGGCTGTAGACGGCGGTGGGCGGGCAGTGGAGTTGGACGAGCTCCAGTGTGTCCTGTTGGAGGTTGCGCCTCGACCGGTCTGTCCATGCGCGGAAGTTCTCAAGTGTGTAGTTTTCGGGCACCTGGTCCACGCGGCGGCCCATCTTGGTGGCCACGGTGATATCCAGGCCGGGGTTGGCGCGGAGGAATTTTCCGATGATTTCCTCGCTGCGGCCATCGCCGTAAACGTCGGCAGTGTCGAAGAATGTGACGCCGTGGTCCACGGAAGCCTCAAGCACAGCAATCGCATCCGCTTCGCTGACGTCTCCCCAGTCCGCCCCGAGTTGCCAGGTGCCGAGCCCTACTGTCGAGACGGATCGGCCGGTCTTGCCAAGTATGCGCTGTTCCATGGGTTCGACTATAAGGGTTCTTCCTTTGTTAGCGCTGCCATTTTGCCTGAAGACACCGCCGCTCGGGGATCCTCAGCTCGGGGAACGCCGATTGCGCGCTTGGCGGGCAAGCTGAATGAACCCATAAACGAAAGCTGCTTGCACAAGCACCATCAATCCCAGGAGCAGCCACTGACTCCGGGCGATGAAGACCACGGCGCCTGTGACTACCAGCGTGGTTCCCAGAACAAGGGCATACACGGCGAATCCAAGGGCGACTTTCGCGCTGCGCACACCCGTTCTGAAACCGAAACCCGCAGGTTGGTTGGTTGGATGGCCGCCCATGGGATCGGGGCGGGCAGGTTTGAGGTTGTCGAATTCTGCCCAGAGGTCCGGGTCCGGATTGCTCATGACTTCATCATCCCGCAGCCTTCCGCGGTTTGGTGAACAAATCCAGGCATGGGACGGCCGATGTCTGCGGCAGCCGTGAGCCGGCGCCTAGTATCTGGCCGCGAAGGGGTAGAGCTCCATACCCACCATTGAACTGATGTTCGAGACCGTGATGCCTTCCTGGGGGTTCAAAGCCTGCACTACCTGCCCGTTCCCCAGGTAGATTGCCACATGGTAAAAGTTGGACGGCGAACCCCATACCAAGAGGTCTCCCCGGCGCGCCTGTGACAGCGGGACGTGGACCGGGGCTGCGGCATATTGCTGCGAGGCGGTGCGCGGTAGTCGCATCCCGGCGGTGCCAAAGGCGGCCTGCACCAGTCCTGAGCAGTCAAACCCGTAGGGTCCGGTGCCGCCCCACTGGTAGTAGAACGGCGAACCAACTTTACTCAAGGCGCTGGAAATTGCTGTTTCGTAAGACCCGCTCGATGGCGGCGCAGGCGCAGGTGCTGGCGCAGGCGCTGGCGCGGGTGCAGGGGCAGGTGCTGGCGCTGGCGCTGGCGCCGGGGCGGGCGCAGGTGCAGGAGCGGGCGCTGGTGCAGGTGCCGGAGCGGGTGCTGGCGCAGGAGCGGGAGGCGCGGCGGGACCCTGGACTGGGGCTGCCGGAGCCGGTGCGGCGGGCCCAGGCGCATCCGGCGGCGTTGCCTGATCCCGGGCGGCCTGATCCTGCTCTGCCTTGTCGGCACTGGCGGTCAATGCCGCGAGCCGTGCCTCTTCGCGCTGCCGGTCCAGAGCATCCACTCTGGCCGCCTCAAGCTCAACAGTGGTGTTGCGGAGCTGGGCCAACTGGTCCACCAAAGTGGTCCGCTGCGCTTTTGCGTCGGCCACTACCTTGACCTGCGCCGCGTTGGCCTGTTCGGCCTGCGTTTTGCGCTGTTCGGCTGTCTTGGCCGCGTCGTCCGCGGCTTTGGTGGCGTCATCCGCAGCTGCGGAGAGGGACTTGGATGCGGCGGCGGCGCCGATGGCAACTTCGAGATCGCGGTTTCGCCTGGCTGAGAGGGCCTCCAGCGTGGCGGCCTGCTGGAAGCTTTCACTACCGCCGGCCAGCGTAACGAGTGCGGGATTCACTCCACCGTTGCGGTACAGGTCACCGGCGATCTGTCCCACTTGTTTGCGCGTCCTGTCCTGCTGTTCCCGGGCGGCAGAGGCTTGGGCGCGGGCTGTGGAGGCGGTTTTGGTCCTTTGCTGCAGCTCCACCAGGGCCTCGCTGTAGGCGTTGTTGGCCTGCATGGCAGCCGTAGAGGCTGCCTGCTGGTTAGCGGCCGCGTCTGCGAGGATCCGCTCAATGGAGGCGACCTGGTCCGCCGTCGCCGCTTCACTGGCTTTGGCCGCCGCGATTTCTTCGGGCGAGGGCACGTCCGGAGATGCCCGGACAGTGAGGGGCACAGTTGTTGCGGGTACAGCCTCTGAGGGAGTTACCACTGCCCCGGCGAGTACGACGACGGCGCACAGTACCGCGGCCCCGCGGGCGGATCGGGATAAAGCCATGTAAAGAAACCTCGAAACGGGACGGGGGAGCGAGGTTCTGGAGGAGGCACGACTGCGGCCCCTCAGATGCTCCCGGCAGTCCTGAGGTTACGTGAGCACTTGCACATTGGCAACAGCAGTCACACCAGTAACATAAACCACAACGTTGTGATTTCGGCGGACACTGCGGGCGTGTCGTAGATCACGCTCCGCCGGTATCCAGCCCTGCCACCTTTCCCATCAGATACCGCCGCTCCGGGAGGCTTCCGGCTTTGGCGGCTGCCGCGAGGTAGGCGTTCCGGGCTCCGGCGCTGTCTCCGGCGAGCTCATGAAGATGTCCCCGAACAACATCAAGCCGGTGGGATTTCCCCAGCGCCGAATCGAGACCATCCAGCAGGGCGAGTCCAGCTGCAGGGCCCTTCACCATCGCCACAGCAACGGCACGGTTCAGGGTCACCACGGGACTGGGAGCCAACTTCTCCAGAACCGTATACAGGGCCAGGATCTGTGGCCAGTCGGTCGCGGCGTCTGTGGCGGCTTCGGCATGCACGGCGGCGATCGCAGCCTGCAGCTGGTAAGGGCCCGGACGGGTCCGGCCCAGGACCGAACTCAGCAGGGCAATGCCGTCCTGGATCTGTTGGTGGTTCCACAGGCTCCGGTCCTGCTCCGCCAGCGGCACCGGAGTCCCGTCAGCCAGCGTCCGTGCCTTCCGACGCGAATCCGTGAGAAGCATCAGCGCCAGCAACCCGGCTACGTCGCCGTCATCCGGCACGGCCGCCATCAGCAACCGCGTCAGCCGGATCGCCTCCGTAGTGAGATCTTCCCGCTGGAGCGACGCCCCGGAACTGGCCGTGTAGCCTTCGTTGAAGATCAGGTACAGGACGTGAAGTACGACGCCGAGCCTCGCCTTTTGTTCGGCAGGCGGCGGCATGGTGAAGGTCGCTCCCGCCTTCTGGATTCCTTGTTTTGCGCGGCTGATGCGTTGTCCCATGGTGGCTTCGGGAACAAGGAAAGCTGAGGCGATTTCCGCCGTCGTGAGTCCTCCAACTGCCCGCAGCGTCAAGGCGAGTTGCGACGGAGCCGAGAGCGCCGGGTGGCAGCAGAGGAACATCAAGGTCAGGGTGTCGTCCGCCCCTGATACTGAGGTGGACTGGGTATCCATGGCGTGGAAATGTTCCTCACGGGAACGCCGTGCGCTTTCGCTTCGGTAAAAATCCACCAGGCGCCGGTTGGCTACAGCCATCAGCCAGGCTTTTGGTTCTCGTGGCAGCTCTGCAGGCCACTTCAGCGAAGCCTCCAGCAGGGCTTCCTGGACCGCGTCCTCACAGGCGTCGAACTGCCCGTGCTTGCGTGCCAGCACGCCGAGGACCTGCGGCGCCAGCGTGCGCAGCAGGTCCTCGATTCGTTCGTGCGGTGGGAGTCCCAGTCAGACCTCCGGCGGCCCATCGGCGAGGGCACGGAGCTCCACGACCTGGGAGTACTTCACAATGCTGGAACAGATCTCCACGGCGCGTTCCTCGCTGGCGACATCAATCACCCAATAGCCCACCAGTGACTCTTTGGATTCGGCGTAGGGGCCGTCCGTGGTGATCACGCCGTCGGGTGTCTGCTTGACCAGTTTGGCTGTGCTTCCGTCAGTCAGGCCAGCGTTGAAGACCAGTTCGCCGGACTCTGTCAGATCCTTGTCGATCTGGATCATGAACCCGATCATTTCCCGGATCCACTCAGGGTCGGCGGTTTCCATCATGCCCTCAGCCGACCCGAACATCATGATCATGTATTTCATCTCAAACTCCTTATGAACGGCACCCCGTGCGGGTGCTTTCATCCATGGGTCGGAACCGCGGTGGACATTTCTACATGGTGCGGCAAACTTTTCCGGAATCTTTCGGATTTTTATGCGCGGGCGATCACCTCACCGTTGGGAATGAGGAAATAGCCATCCTCCGTGGCACCCCACCGGTGCCAGCCCGCGGCGATCCGGGCAAGATCGGCTTCGTTTGCCAAGCCGTATTCAAGAGCCTGTTCAGCGAAAGCGGAGTGGAGCACACGTTCGCTCCAAACCCGGGATTGCCAGGCGCGCTGCTGGGCGGTGGCGTAGAGCCAGTTGCTGCTGGTGGGTGCCACCTGGGTGAATCCGGCTTGCTGGGCCCAGGAGACCAAGCGTCGGCCGGCATCGGGTTCTGCTCCGTTGCGTCGGGCGATCTTCTGGTACAGCTCCATCCAATCGTCGAGCTCCGGGACTTCCGGGTACCAGCTCATGCCATGGAAATCGGCGTCGCGAACCGCGACGATGGCTCCGGGTTTGGCTACTCTCCGCATCTCCCGGAGCGCCGCAACCGGGTCCGTCAGGTGCTGAAGGACCTGGTGGGCGTGGACGAGGTCGAAGCTCTCATCCTCGAAATCGAGGTCATAGATGTTGCCGGTCTGGAAGCTCACGTTGTCCACGCCACGCTCCGCGGCAAGTTCGGTGGCCTGGGCAACGATGTCAGGTGAGCGGTCCAGGCCGATCACGTGGGCGGGCGCAACCAGCCCGGCGAAATCGCACGTGATGCTCCCCGGTCCGCATCCGACGTCGAGCACTGACGTGCCAGGGGTGAGGTGCGGTATGACGAACGCCGCCGAATTCTCGACCGTCCGTGAGGCGTGGGCCCGGACAACCGACTCGTGGTGCCCGTGGGTGTAGACATCTTCAGGCTGCTGCGCGTTCATAGGCAAACGCTACCCAACCGGGTGGCATTATTTCGCGTTTTGAGCGCTGAAAACGCGGACTAATGCGAGCTAGTTGGATTGGGGGTGCGTGGCTTCCTCGCGGGCAGCCATCGTTGCTTCCACCATGTCCGTCATGAAGCGGCTGACAAGGTCCAGTTCCTCGGCACTGTAAGCGGCCATGGCCTTGCCCATTCGGAGGGCCAGCGGCATGAACATGGCGCTGCCGTCGCGGTAGGCCTTGGGCGTCATATGGAGCTGGACCTGCCGACGGTCAGTGCCCAGCCGCTCCCTGACAACGTGCCCGGACGCATGGAGCCTGTCGATCAATGCCGTCGTGGCAGGGGAACTAAGCCGGAGCTCGGTCCGCAGGACGCCAGGAGTGACCACCCGGCCCGCGGCGGAGTGGCGCATGATCACGGCGAGCGCATTCAAGTCCGTGCGGTGCATGTCGTTGCGTCCGCCCGCTGCGTCGACGTAATGGTTGGCTTCGAGTGTGAAGTCCTGGAGGAGCCGTACGAGTTCCTGCGGGGCTGCGTTCTCGGGCCTGCCGGCGTCATGGCGCGGAGCTGATGGGTCAGACATTGCGCCCTCCTGCCAGCGTTCGTCTCTTGTTTACTGCCTTCCGGATATTACTCCCAGCTGCCACAGATTCCGGCATCAGTTGATGGGCACTCTTGGAATAGTTCCATCATAGAGATAATCTATGATGGAATAAAGCCCTTGATCATCCCTGGAGAAGAAGGACATATGAACGCGCAGAAAGTACCGTTCTGGCTGAGATGGCTGGTACCTGTGGTGCTGGTCATCACTTGGCTGGGTATCGCCGGAATTGGCGGCCCGACGTTCGGCCGGCTCAGTGAAGTGTCCTCCAACGACCAAGCCTCCTTCTTGCCTGCCGGCGCCGAAGCCACCGAGGCCGGTGAGTGGCAGGCCAAGTTCAGGGATTCGGAAGAGATCCCGGCAGTGGTCATCGTCGAAAACGACGCTCCTTTCAACCCCGCCCAGCTGGCTCAAGCAGCCAAGCTCAAAGGCGACATTGAGGCACTCAAGCTGGGGAGCGCCGTCGTCGGACCCATCCCGTCGCAGGACAGCAAGGCTGTTCAGTTCATTGTCCCCATGGCGTCCTCGGACGAGCTAAGGGAAAAGGTCAAGGAGCTGCGCGACGTGGTTCAGCCGGGGGCTCCGGATGGCATGAAGGCGTTCGTTACGGGGCCCGCCGGGCTGACCGCGGACCTTGTGAATGCGTTCGGCGGGATTGACGGCATCCTGTTGCTGGTGGCCCTGGGGGCAGTGTTCGTGATCCTGCTGCTCGTCTACCGGTCCGTGGTGCTGCCTCTGGCGGTACTCTTCACGTCGGTGTTCGCGCTGTGCGCAGCGATCCTGCTGGTCTTCGGTATGGCCAAGCTCGGCTGGATCCAACTCAACGGACAAAGCCAGGGCATCCTGTCCATCCTGGTGATCGGCGCAGCCACCGACTACGCGCTGCTCTATGTGGCGCGTTTCCGGGAAGCGCTGACGCACACCACCAACCGCACCCGGGCCGTCATCACTGCGTGGAAGGCTTCGTTTGAGCCGATCCTCGCCTCCGGCGCCACGGTCATCATCGCCCTGCTCTGCCTCCTTTTCTCCGACCTCAACTCGAACAAGGCGTTGGGGCCCGTGGCTGCGGCCGGCATCCTCTGCTCTCTGTTCGCTGCGCTGACTCTTCTGCCCGCGCTCATGGCACTGCTGGGCCGCGCAGCCTTCTGGCCCTTCCGGCCCAAGCTACTGCCCGACGACGAACGCGAACCTGAGCTGGTTACTGGACTTGAGGGGCAGAAGGGTCTCTGGAAGGGCGTCGGAACCCTGGTCTCCAATCGCCCGCGGGTGGTTTGGATCGCTTCGGTTCTCCTGCTGCTTGTAGCGTCCGCGGGCGTGCTGCAGCTCAAAGCCAACGGCGTCCCACAAACCGACGTCATCCTGGCCAAGTCCGATGCTGTGGACGGCCAGGACGCGCTGGCGCGCCATTTCGACGCCGGCAGCGGCAGCCCCGCCGTCGTGGTCGCCTCCCAGGGCGCCGCGCAGCAGGTCCTGGACAAGGTCAAAGCGGCCGACGGCGTGGGTGACGCTTACTTCCTGGCTGACGGGAACGTGCCGATCACCGGAGCTCCGGGCGCCCCCTCCGAACCGGCAGTCCGCGATGGCAGGGTGCTGATCAACGCCACGTTGAACTCTGCAGCCGACTCGATAGAAGCAGAGAACGCCGTGAAGGCCCTGCGAACCGAGGTCCGGGACGTTGACTCCCAAGCCCTGGTGGGCGGTGTGACGGCCACTGCGTTGGATACCAACACCACCGCGCAGCGTGACCTGGTAGTCATCATCCCGGTAGTCCTGGTGGTCATCCTGTTCATCCTGATGCTCCTGTTGCGATCCGTGGTGGCGCCCGTACTGCTGGTGCTCTCCGTGGTGCTTTCATACGCGGCAGCCCTTGGCGTCTCTGCATGGGTGTTCAACGGGATCTTCAAGTTCTCGGGAGCTGATGCCACTGTGCCGTTGTTCGGGTTCGTGTTCCTGGTTGCGTTGGGGGTGGACTACAACATCTTCCTGATGAGCCGGGTCCGCGAGGAATCCCTGAAGCACGGAACCCGCCCCGGTATCCTCCGTGGGCTGGCCGTCACCGGTGGCGTCATCACCTCCGCAGGCGTGGTGCTGGCCGCGACATTCGCGGCTCTGGGCGTCATCCCCATCATGTTCCTGGTGCAGCTGGCGTTCATCGTGGCATTCGGGGTGCTGCTGGATACGGTGCTGGTCCGATCGCTCCTGGTGCCCGCACTTGCGTACGACATCGGGGCCAAGATTTGGTGGCCCAGCAAGCTGGGACGCGGTATCACCCCACCTCCGGTGAAGGAACGTGAGGCATCGGTTGTCCGATAGGCCTTGATTGCCGGGCGGGTACTTGTTGCACTTGAACAAGTACCCGCTTCAGCTTAAGGGGATTGTGTGGCCCAGGATCCGCAACGAAAGGCGTCCGTACTGTTCGTCTGTGTGCACATTTTTGAAACTCGACGCGTTGATCCCCGCTGCCAGCTGAACACGACCACCAGGAGCGTCTCCCATGAGTAACGAACAACTGATTATCATCGGGTCCGGTCCTGCCGGTTACACGGCAGCCATCTACGCTGCACGTGCCGGTCTGAAACCCCTGGTCCTGGCCGGGTCGGTGACTTCCGGCGGCGCGCTCATGAATACCACCGAGGTGGAGAACTTCCCCGGCTTCCCGGCCGGCATCCAGGGCCCCGAGCTCATGGACGGCTTGCAGGAACAGGCCGAAAAATTCGGGGCTCGCATAGTGTTCGACGACGTCACCTCGGTCTCGCTGCAGGGTCACCTGAAGAGCGTGGTCACCGGAGGCGGCGAAACCCACGAAGCACCGGCCGTCATCCTTGCCACGGGCTCTGCGTACAAAGAACTTGGCTTGCCCGAGGAGAAGAAGCTCAGCGGACACGGCGTCTCCTGGTGTGCCACCTGCGATGGATTCTTCTTCCGCGAACAGGACATCATCGTGGTGGGCGGCGGTGATTCCGCCATGGAGGAAGCGACCTTCCTGACTCGGTTCGGGAAGTCAGTGACCGTCGTCGTGCGTAAAGGTGAACTTCGCGCTTCCCGGATCATGGCGCAGCGTGCCAAAGATAACCCGAAGATCAGCTTCGCCTGGAACTCGGCCATCACGGCAATCCACGGAGACACAAAGGTCACAGGCGTGACGCTCAAGGACACCCGCACCGGAGAAACCCGCGAACAGGCGGCGGCGGGCATCTTTGTGGCGATCGGCCACTTGCCGCGGACGGAACTGGTGGCCGGCCAGGTGGAGCTCGACGCCGAAGGCTACATCAAGGTTGACTCACCCACCACGTGCACCAACCTTTCAGGAGTCTTCGCCTGCGGTGATGCCGTTGACCATCGCTATCGCCAAGCCATCACCGCTGCGGGAACCGGATGTGCTGCGGCGTTGGACGCTGAGCGCTATCTCGCCGCCTTGGAGGACGCAGCCAGCATAGCGACGGCGCTGGTGGAGGAACCGACGCATTTCTAGGTGGACTTGGGCAGTTACTTGGTTTCGTTCGGGTGGTGAGTGTGCACTTGTTCCAGATAGACCACTTGTTCCACGACGAAGAACCAGATTCTGGCGTTGCCCTTGAGCGTTGGCTTGTGCTGCCAGCGCTCATACGTCGAGCCGTTGTGGGTGACAAGCCCCAACTCGCCACGCAGTGGGTAATTGGTTGGAGTGCTGAGTTGAGGTGTCCGCGTGAGAAAGTCCCAAGAGTCAGCCAGCGCATTACGAGTGGTTGCTCGCAGATCTATCCACCCGCGTCTCGCTTGAACAGAGGCGAACCGAAGTTCGTATTCAGTCTTTTTTATAGGGCGCTCAACCTTTGAATCCTTCGCCATGCCCTAGGGACGCTCTACGGGTTCGGGCTCTTCAAGCCACTCAATGGGTTCCCGGCCCAGACCGGCTGCCATTGCCGTTGCCGACTCACGCCAAGCAGTCAGCTCGGCAATGGCCAGGTGAGGTTGGTTCGTAGCGAACGACGCCCGGGCAGCTGCCAAAATTCCGCTCGCACAGGTTTCCTGGTCGGCTTTGCTTAGAGCCAACATCCATGGGAAGCGGTCGCTCATGCGGCCGGCCAGCGTCCCCTCGGTGCTGGTTGAGACAGCCACGAGTTGGGCTGCAAGCTCCAGGAGGGAAACTCTAGCTTGATCTGCGCTTTCCGACATCAATACGAGTGCCTCCCCATCTCGGCGGGTGACCCGGACAGGGTGATCCGCCGCGGCCGCGAAGACCTCCGCGGAAGACCTGCTGAGCTCAGAAGACTGGAAAGTTGTCCTTGAGGTGGTGGCGGTGCTCATGCCCTCAATTGTATTCAGAATGTGTTCTGAATGAAAGATGGCTTCCTTTCAGGCCTTGACCGTGTTCCGTTCGCGGTATCCGTCGGCTGCGTAGACGCCCAGGACCCGGACTTCGGTGGTGAAGAATTCGAGTTCCTCAAGCGCGCGCCGGAGGCGTGCGTCCTCGGGGTGGCCTTCAACGTCGGAAAGGAACATTGTGGCGGCAAACTCATCGCCCACCATGTAACTTTCCAGACGGGTCATGTTCAGGCCGTTGGTCGCGAAGCCGCCGAGTGCCTTATACAGGGCCGACGGGACGTTGCGGACGCGGAAGACGAAGCTGGTGATCGCCGGACCCGGCAGTTCTTCCTTGGTGGGAAGCTCGCGTTCCCGTGCCAGGACAACGAAACGGGTGGTGTTGGTGGGGTCGTCCTCGACGCCGGACGCCAGGACCTCCAGGCCGTACAGTTGGGCGGCAAGCGGCGGCGCCAACGACAGTTTGCGGGGATCGTTCCAGTCCCTGACTTCACGCGCCGAACCTGCCGTGTCGCCGGCGATCACAGGCTTGAGGCCTGCTTCGCGGATGATCCGGCGGCATTGTCCCAGTGCGTGGATGTGACTGTGGACCTCCGTGGCGCCTTCAATGGTGCTGCCCGGAATTCCCATGAGGTCAAAGCGGATGGGCAGGAAGTATTCGCCTACGATCTGCAGCTTCGACTGGGGAAGGAGAACGTGGATGTCGGCTACGCGGCCGGCGATGGAGTTCTCGATCGGGATCATGGCAAGGTCAACCGCGCCGGTGGCGACGAGCTCAAACGCGTCCTCAAAGCTGGCACACGGAACGCTTTCGAGTTCGGGGAACATTTCCTTGCACGCGAGGTCCGAGTTGGCTCCGGGCTCGCCTTGGTACGCAATCTTCTGGGACATGGTGCTCATGGTTACACGCGGAACTCCCGGCGGCCCAAACGCGTCCGCCCTGTGACCCGACTATGGGCCGGTGTTGCCGTGATCGGGTGCGGTGCGGTCATCCTTGCAGTCGCCGTTCTCCCCGCGCTGGTTCGAGCCCGAAGTGCCTTTTCATTTCCATCACGCCGAGGTCAGTGATCTTCAGGGCCCGGCTTTGAGGCGTGGGAAGCACCCATCCGCTGGCAAGGGCATGCCTGCAGATCGCCCCGCCCACCAGCCCAGCCGCATGGTACTGGCGCCCGGTCCAGTCCAAGCAAGTTCGTATCAGCGGTCTTGTTCCTTGTCTCTCGATTGAGATTCCGGCCCGCGCCAGATCCTGCTCACCTTTGGGGGTCAGCTGTACCCCGGAGTCGAGATTGATGATGTTCTTGGCGACGAGGGCGTTCATCAAACTGACCCCCAGGTCACCTGCAAGGTGGTCATAGCAGGTGCGGGCCCGCCTTAGGGCTTGGTCACGAGTGATGGAGGTGTACGAGCGGCGATTGCTGGGAACCGGCTCGACGTGGCTGGCCATGGTCTCGATCAGCTCCGCGATCCGGGCATCTTCAAGCCGCACGTAACGGTGCCTGCCTTGGCGTATCTCCGTGAGTATCCCTGCTCCGATGAGCTTGTTGAGGTGCTCGGTGGCTGAAGACTTCGGCACCTGGGCGTAGTTTGCCAGTTCAGAGGCGGTCCATGCGCGCCGGTCCAACAGCGCCAGGCAGAACGTCGCACGAGTCCTGTCAGCAAAGAGTGCAGCGAGGGAAGCAAACCCCTCTCCAGCCGGAAGAACGTCGGTAGCCATGCGTCCATTATTGGCCCTGCATAGTTCGGTCCGTGCCGAACCGTTGGCGCCCTACGCTTCTAAACCATGTCACCGCATATTGAATTGGACCCCAAGATCCTTTACTTCGGCACACCCGTGGTCTTGGTTTGCACTGAGAATTCCGATAGATCCTTTAACCTCGCACCTATCTCCTCCGCGTGGGCGCTTGGTCGCACCATTGTCCTGGGGTTAGGGGAGGACGGGCACACCATCAGCAACCTCCGCTCACGCCCGGAGCTGACCTTGAACTACCCCGAGCCCCACCTTTGGCCGGCTGTCGAGCGGCTTGCTTCGCTGACAGGAGCGAATCCGGTGCCACCGACTAAACCTGTCCGCACTACCTTCGAAGCCAACAAGTTCGCGGCCGCCCGACTCAACAGCCAAGGCTCGGTTGGTGTTCGTCCGCCGCGGGTACAGGAGTGCGGCATTCAACTTGAAGCCCGTGCGACAGTGATCTCTCCATCAGGCGCAGGAGAATTTGCGGTCGTCGAATGCCAGGTGGAGAAGATCCACGTGCGCGAATCCTTGGTCCTGCCGAATACCCAGCACATCGATCCGATGCAATGGGAACCGTTGATCTACAACTTCAGGCACTATTTCGGGCTCGGCCCGGAACAAGGCTTCTCCTACCGTTCCGAAACCCCGGGAGGGCGCCCGAAAACCCAACTGGGCAGCAGCTAACGCCCTTATGGGAAAGTCCAAAGGGCGTTAGCTGCTACCTGGTTTGGGAAGGAGATGTCAGCCGTTGATGACCTGCGGTACGCCCAGGGCCTTCAGGCCTTCGGCGCCGAACTCCAAGCCATAACCGGACTGCTTGGCGCCGCCAAACGGGACGCGGGGGTCCACGGCGCCGTGCTTGTTGATCCACACGGTTCCGGCTTGGATACGGGCGGCGACTTCGCGGGCCGCACCCAGGTCGGACGACCAGACCGATGCGCCGAGTCCGACGTCGAGCGCGTTCGCCTTGGCGACTGCCTCGTCAATGGTGCTGTACTTGATGATCGGCAGGGCGGGCCCGAACTGTTCCTCCGCGACCAGCGGGTTGTCGTTGTCGATGTCCGCCACCAACGTCGTCGGGTAGAAATTGCCGGGCTGGTCAGCGTCAGGGTTGCCGCCCACCAGGATGCGGGCGCCCGAGTCGCGGGCGGCTTCAACCAGCCGGGCCACGATGTCGTACTGCTGCCGGTTCTGCAGCGGACCCAGGACGTTGTTCTCATCCAAGCCGTTACCCATGGGCATGGCGGCAGCGACGGCGGCGAGCTCGGAGCAGACGGCCTCGTACTGGGATTCGTGGACGTAGAGTCGCTTCAGCGCGGCGCAGGTCTGGCCGGTGTTGATGAACGCGCCCCAGAAAAGGCCCTCGGCGATTGCCTTCGGGTCGGAGTCAGGGAGGACGATGCCGGCGTCGTTGCCGCCGAGTTCCAAGGTGAGGCGCTTGACGGTGTCGGCCGAGGAACGGATGATCGCCTTGCCCGTGGCGGTGGAACCGGTGAACATGACCTTGCCGATCGCGTCATGCGAGGCCAACGCTTCGCCGACATCACGGCCGCCGGACACCACGCTGAGCAGCCCCTCAGGAAGCTCTTCGTTGATGATGGCAGCCAGCGCCAGCACGGACAACGGTGTGTACTCAGAGGGTTTGACCACGACGGCGTTGCCCATGCGCAGTGCCGGGGCGATCTGCCAGACGGTGATCATCATGGGCCAGTTCCACGGTCCAATGGCACCCACGACGCCGATGGGCCGGTAGTGCAGTTCGGCGTGGGTTTCGCCGTCATCCACCACGGTTTCCGGGTCGAGCGGCGTAGCGGCGGTGGCGCGCAGCCACGCCGCGCAGGCGCCGACTTCGAAACGCGCGTTCGGGCCGTTCAACGGCTTGCCTTGCTCGCGGGAGAGCAGTTGGGCGAGCTCTTCGGCGGACCGTTCGACGGCGTCGGCTGCTTTCAGGAGCGCAGCGGACCTGGCGTCGTGACCCAGGGCAGCCCATGCGGGTTGCGCTGCTGCTGCAGCGTCGATCGCGGTTTGAAGGTCTTCTACGGTGTGAACAGGCGCTTCGCCAACGGCCTGGCCCGTGGCCGGGTCGAAGATGGTGCGGCTGTTCTGGCCGGGGGCTGGTGTGATCGATGCCAGCAGGGCGTCGTAAGTCTCCATTGGTACTCCGCTCGGGTAGTAAGTCTTGGCGGCCAGTGAGGCACGCGGCGATGTTTCCAGTGTGGTGGGCGTCACGGGTATGGGCCTTGTCTATGCACGAACAGCCCTTGACGGGAAGTGAACGCTTTCCGTGGGGGTGCCTGTGCCTGATAATCGAGCTTGTGACGCTTGCTTCCCTCGCCGCCTTCGCTGGCCTCTGCCTCGTCTTGTCCGTGACGCCCGGCCCTGACACGTTCCTCGTGTTGCGTATTGCGTTGAACCGCCCCAGCGCGGGGATCGCTGCTGCCGCGGGTTCGGCGGCCGGTGCGATTGTCTGGGCAGCCTTGGTGGGCGTCGGGCTGGCGGCACTCCTGGAGCAATCGGCCGAACTGTTCCGTTGGCTCAAGATCGCAGGCGGCCTTTACTTGCTGTACCTGGGCGTCTCCTCATTCATCAAGTCCCGGAAAGCCGCGAAGGCCGCGACCATGGGCGGGGCAACGAAGAATGCGCCCCTCCCTTACAGCCGGCTTTCCGCTCTGGGTGCCGGAGCGCTGTCAACGCTGCTCAACCCCAAGGTTGGGCTCTTCTACTTAGCCGTGGTCCCGCAGTTCATTCCCCACGGGGGCGACACCATGGGCACTTCCCTGATTTTGGGTGTGGTGGTGGCCGTCATCGCCTTCGCGTACCTCTCGATGATCGCGATGGTCGCTTTCAAGGCCATGCGGTGGCTGAAGCGGCCCAAGGTGAGCACCGCCGTCGAGCGTGTCAGCAGCGGCGTGATCGCCGGCCTGGGCGTTGGCGTGGTGGCGTCGGGGGCAATGAGCTAACTATCCAGCCAGCAGCGCCAGGTAGTTGTCCAACTGCCCGGCAAGGTCCTGCGAAAAGTGTTCGTCGGGGGACAATGCCGCCACGATCTGCGCGCCGAGCATCATGTTGAGCAGGTGGTCGGCGACGGCGGCGTCACCGATGGGGGTGCTGATCTCACCGGCCGCGCGGGCTGCTGCGGCATGCGCCGTGATGGTGGTGTGCCACTGGTTCATGGATGCGCTGTGGAGGGCGGCCATGTCGGCGTCGTTCAGCGCTTTCTGCCAGAACGGGATCACGATGCGGGCTTCGTTGACGCGTTCTTCATCCAGCGGCAATACCTCCGCGCAGAACGCCCGCAGCGCGGCTACTCCGGCCAGCCCTTCAGTCATCGAGGCGATGCGCTGGTTGGTGCGGTTGAACACGTGCCCGAACGCCGAGGTCAGGAGCATGTCCTTGGTGGGGAAGTAGGGCTTGAGGGCGCCGTTGGCGAAGCCGGCTTCCTCGGCGATTTCGCGCATGGTGGCGCCCTCCATGCCCAGCCTCGCGATGATGCGCCAGGTTGCGTCCACCAGCTCAAGGCGTCGTTGATCGTGGTCCACAATCTTTGGCACTGTTGGGGCTCCCGGAAAAAATATGGCGGACAGGTCTTGTGACCCATCTTACGTTTTGGTTATTCTCTACAACTATAGAAAATAAATCCTGACCGCACGCGGTCCCGGACAAGAGGCAGCCATGACGCCCACAGCAACTGAGACAGCCGCCATCGAGGAAACGCAGTACCGCCTGGCCACGGATGCCGAAATCTCCGCGGTCCAAGGAATCCTGCAGGCCGCAGGACGCCTCGGCCCCGAAAAGCGGATTGCCTACCTGGGGCTGGTGGACCCCTCCCGCGGACAGACAGACGAAGACCGTCGCTTCCGCATCTTCATCCACGACATCTCCGGTGGCGCACCCACCGACATCCTGGTCTCCGTGACCCGCGGCGAGGTCCTGTCCGCCGTCGAGCTTGACACCAAAGTCTCCGGCGAACTGCCTGTCCTGGAAGAAGAATTCGAGGTAGTCGAGACGCTCCTGGCAACGGACGAGCGTTGGCTGGCAGCACTCGCAGCCCGCGACCTTGACGTCGCCAGAGTCCGGGTGGCACCGCTGTCCGCCGGCGTTTTCGAGTACGACGACGAGAAGGGCCGCCGCATCCTCCGCGGACTGGCTTTCGTGCAGGACTTTCCCGAGGACAGCGCCTGGGCCCACCCGGTGGATGGCCTGGTTGCCTACGTGGACGTGGTCAACAAGCAAGTCACACAGGTGATCGACCTGGGCGTCATGCCCATTCCGGCCGAGCACGGGAACTACACGGACCCGGAACTGACCGGCCCGCTCCGGGAAACCCAGAAGCCCATCAGCATCACCCAGCCGGAGGGCCCCAGCTTCACGGTCACCGGCGGCAACCATGTGGAGTGGGAAAAGTGGAGCGTGGACGTCGGTTTCGACGTGCGCGAAGGAGTTGTCCTCCACAACCTGGCCTTCCAGGACGGCGGCAAGAAGCGGCCCATCATCAACCGTGCCTCGATCGCCGAAATGGTGGTGCCCTACGGCGACCCCTCCCCAATCCGGTCATGGCAGAACTACTTCGATACTGGCGAATACCTGGTGGGCCAGTACGCCAACTCCCTGGAACTCGGCTGCGATTGCCTGGGCGATATCACCTACCTGAGCCCGGTCATCAGCGACGCCTTCGGGAATCCCCGCGTAATCCGCAACGGCATCTGCATGCACGAGGAAGACTGGGGAATCCTCTCCAAGCACTCCGACCTCTGGACCGGCATCAACTACACCCGCCGCAACCGCCGCCTGGTGATCTCCTTCTTCACCACCATCGGCAACTACGATTACGGCTTCTACTGGTACCTCTACCTGGACGGCACCATCGAATTCGAGGCCAAAGCCACCGGCGTCGTATTCACCAGTGCGTTCCCGGAAGGCGGTTCGGACAACATTTCCCAACTTGCGCCAGGACTGGGCGCCCCCTTCCACCAGCACCTCTTCAGCGCGCGTCTGGACATGGCCATCGATGGCTTCACCAACCGGGTGGAAGAAGAAGATGTGGTCCGCCAGGCCATGGGCGAAGGCAATGAACGTGGCAACGCGTTTTCCCGCAAGCGTACGGTCTTGGCCAAAGAGTCCGAGGCCGTCCGGGAAGCCGACGCGCGAGCCGGAAGAACCTGGATCATCTCCAACCCCGAATCCAGGAACCGCCTGGGCGAGCCTGTTGGCTACAAACTCCACGCCGAGAACCAGCCCACCCTCCTGGCAGACCCGGGTTCTTCCATTGCCAAACGCGCTGCATTCGCCACCAAGGACGTGTGGGTCACCCGTTACGCGGACGAGGAACGCTACCCCACGGGAGACTTCGTGAACCAGCACTCCGGCGGCGCCGGGCTGCCCGCGTATGTGGCCCAGGACCGCGACATCGACGGCCAGGACATCGTTCTGTGGCACACCTTCGGCCTCACGCACTTCCCCCGCGTCGAAGACTGGCCGATCATGCCGGTGGACACGGTTGGCTTCAAGCTGCGCCCGGAAGGGTTCTTCGACCGCAGCCCAGTGTTGGACGTTCCAGCCAACGCCTCGGGTTCAAGCTGCCACAGCGAGGCCGGTGCGTCAGGCGAAGAGCACGGCGAGCCCGCCGGGCACTGCCACTAACGTGGCCTCGGCCATCAGTGGAGGGCGGGTCCGGCCCGTCCTCCACGCACGTGCCTGCGCCGTCCTTACGGCACTCTCCTGCGTGGTGCATCTTGGACTCGCAGCCTCAGGGCACCACGACGCCTGGCTGGGTATCCTCATGGTCGCCCTGGCAGCCGTGTGCATCCCCTGCACAGTCCACATCTGGCGCCACAGTCGCGTCGGTGAACTCCACCAAGTCATCGGCACAGCCCTTGCCATGGTCGCCCTGCACGCCGTGCTGCTGCTCGGAGCGGGCGGTTCCGGACACGCCCATGGCGGCAGGCCGGCGTCGAACGTTGTTGACACGTCCGGCGCAACCCAGCTCCTGCTGGTGATCGGACTGGAAATCACGACGGCGTTACTCGCCGCAACGCTGGTAGCCCGCCTCAGGCGGGTCCGGGCGCAGTCCACCTGACTGGAGTTCCCGAAAATTCGGCAGGATATTGCTGTTTGCAGGCAGTATCCCTGCTTGTTGGAGTCCTTCCGAATACTGTTCAGTGGGATGGTGAATAAAGCTGTCAACAGTTCGGGTTTAGGTCTCTTCCGTGCAACGGGAATCTATGTTGGTGCCATTCTCGGTTCAGGCGTGCTGGTTCTGCCCGCCATCGCCGCCCAGGTGGCTGGACCGGCGTCGATATTGGCGTGGGGTTTGCTCCTGGTGTTCTGCACGCCCGTGGCATTCAGCTTCGCCGAAATGTCCAGGCAACAGCCCGACGCCGGCGGCATAGCAACGTTCGTCACAAGGGCATTCGGGTCCCGGGCGTCAGTGGTGGCCGGCTACCTGTTCTACTTCGCGATTCCCTTCGGCGCGCCAGCGACCGCGGTGATTGGCGGGGAGTACATCGCCCACGCCATGGGAGGCGGACGGGAGACGGCACTGATTGCCGCGGGGTTGATCCTGGCGGCTGGTTTTCTGAGCAACGCGGTGGGCATCAGGGTCTCCAGCAAACTGCAGCTGCTGCTCATGGTCTTGTTGGTGGCTTTGCTTGCCTTCGCTGTTGCCGTGGCCGCGCCGTATGCCCGGGCCGAGAATTTCGAACCCTTCGCCCCGCACGGCTACTGGGCTGTGGGAGGTGCGGCCAGCTTGTTGTTCTTCTGTTTCGCGGGGTGGGAAGCCGTGACCCACCTGGCCGGCGAGTTCCGCAACCCCGAGCGAGACCTCAAGCGGGCAACCTGGCTGACCCTCGTCGTCGTCGGCGTGGTGTACATCGGGCTCGTGGCTGCGTGCGTAGCTGTCCTGGGGCCCGCGCTCGCGGGCAGCAGCGTCCCGGTCGCCGAGTTGCTGGCGAAAGGGCTCGGCCCCGCGGCAGCACCGGTGACCGCCGTCGCGGCGGCGGTGCTCACGTTCGGTCCGTTGAATACTTTCGTGGCCGGTGCCAGCAAGCTCGGTGCCAGGTTGGCGTCCGACGGCGTGCTGCCGCGGGCTATGGCGCGCGGTGCCGGGCCGGGGGAGGTCCCGTCGGTAAGTCTCGGCGTCCTGGGCGTGTTGGCGTCGATTTCCTTTGTCCTCGCCGCGACCGGCCTGCTGAGCATGGAGTTCCAGATTGGGGCGGCCTCGGCGTGCTTCACTGCGGTGACGGCCTTTGGCTTGGCTGCCGGAGTGGTTCTGCTCCGCCGTGGAACTCCGGCTTGGTACGGGGTGATCGTGGCGGCGGTGGTGATGCTCGTTGTGCTCGTGTTCAGCGGATGGGCGCTGCTGGTCCCGGCTGGCCTGGGTGTGGCGGCTCTGGCTGCCTGGCGAGTTCGCGGGAAGCCTGCCACTTCGCACGGAATTTTCCAGACGAACCCGCAGCCTTCCCGCGAACTCGCGGCTAGGAACGGGAGACCCTCGTAAGTTTGTCCGGATTGGACACTTGCCGCAGGCCGCGGATGCTTCCATCCGGGGCGGCGTCCACCTCCATGACGTCGGAGCGGCCGTTATGCCTGAGCACCAAAGCCGTTCCACCGTTGATCTCCACAAGCCAGGCCCGGATCGGCTCCACAGGATCGAAGGCCACAGCCTTGCCGAGGATGCCCGCAAAGAAGCGTGCGATCCTTGAGGCCCCGAACAGCGGGTTCATGGCGCTCTTGACCTTGCCACCGCCGTCGGCCCACAGCACTGCGTCGCGGTGGAGCATCGAGACCACCGTGTTGATCTCACCTTGCTCAATGGCTTGGACGAGTTTTTCCAGGGCGGCCCGGTCCTTGGCCCGGGGTGCGGGTGCGTCAGGGTCAATATCCAGACGGCGTTCGGCCCTTGAAATCAGCTGGCGAACGGCGGCCGGCGTCTTGCCCAGGACGTCCGCGATCTCCGGAGCGGGCATTCCGAAGGCACGGTGCAGGACCAACGCCGCCCGCGCCTCCGGTGCCAGTTGCTCGGCCAGATGCAGCAAGGTCAAGGACAACAGTTCGCGGTTGGCCACTGCCTCCTCCGGCAATTGGGCGGTGTCCACGGGCTCAGGCAGCCACGGTCCGGTGTAGTCCTCACGCACCGCCGCGAGCTGACGCACCCGGTCGATGGAACGGCGCACGCACACGGTGGTCAGCCACGCCGGCCAGGAGTCCACGCGGCCGCCGTCGGTTTTCCGTTCCTGCCGCACGGCGTCGATCCCAACCTCGGAGACCACATCCTCGGCATGGCCGAAGTCGCCCAGCATCCGGTAGGCAATCCCCAGCAGGCGGTTCCGTTCGCTTTGCCACGCCACCGTGGCCGAGACTGCAAGCGTCATGCTGCCCACGTTACCGTTCAGACCAGCGGATTCTTCTCGTCCACCGGCGGCTCCATCTGTGTGCTGATCGCAATCCTGTTCCACACATTGATGGTGGAGATCGCCAGGACCAAACCGCCCAGCTGGCCGTCGTCGAAATGGGTTGCCGCAGCGTTCCAGATCTCGTCGGTCACAGTGTCGGGCCCCAGTTGGGTCAGGGCATCGGTGAGGGCAAGGACGGCCTGCTCGCGGGCGTCGAAGAACACCTTCGAGTGCTGCCAGGCGGCCACAGCATGCAACTTCCGTGACGGGATGCCACGCTTGTGGCCATCGGTCGCATGCATATCCACGCAGAAGCCGCAGCCGTTGAGGATCGAGGCGCGGAGCTTGATCAGCTCATAAAGATCGGGATCCACCGAGGTGCGGGCGTAGCCTTCCAGGCCAATGACGGCAGCGTAGCCGAGTTTGTTGCTGCGGCCGATGTTGATGCGGGTCATGCTGACTTCCCTTCAGAGTTGGTGCGTTACAACAGTGATGTCGGAAGCAGCGGTGAAAGTGTGACAGTGCTGCCCGATTGTTAGAGTCAGTCCGTGCGAGCAGTGATCTTTGATGAAGTCCGGACCCAGCCCTACGTTCGGGAGGTCGACAAACCGGAGGCACCAGCCGGGGGCGTTGTGGTGAAAGTCCTCGCTACGGGCATGTGCCGCAGCGACTGGCACGCGTGGGCCGGCCACGACGACATTGCCATGCCCCATGTCCCCGGGCATGAGCTCGCCGGTGTCATCGACGCGGTTGGCACGGGCGTCCGGAACTGGAAGGTGGGCGACCGCGTTACCGTCCCCTTTGTCTGCGGGTGCGGCACGTGCGAATGGTGCCTGGCAGGCGATGCGCAGGTCTGCCCCGAGCAGCAGCAACCCGGTTTCACCCACTGGGGATCGTTCGCCGAGTACGTTGCACTGCACGCAGCTGACAGCAACCTGGTTGCCATCCCGGACAGTATTGAATTCACGACGGCGGCCAGCCTCGGCTGCCGCTTCGCCACGGCGTACCGTGCGTTGGCAGCCCGGGCGCAGGTCAAGGCCGGCGAATGGGTGACCGTGGTGGGCGCGGGAGGCGTGGGGCTCAGCGCCGTGATGATCGCAAAGGCCATGGGAGCGAAGGTCATTGTGGTGGACCGGAACCCGGCAGCCCTGGCTGTGGCCGACCGGCTGGGCGCTGACCACACGATCCTCGCTGACGGCACCGACATCCCTGCCACCGTAAACGTCCTCTCCGGCGGAGGCAGCCACGTAGCGGTTGACGCTGTCGGAAGTGAACAGACCTGCGCCGACGCGATCCTTAGCCTTCGCAGGCGCGGGCGGCATGTCCAGATTGGTTTGCTGCCGTCCATCGATGGCAACCCGCAAGTGCCCATGGCAAGGGTGATCGGTTGGGAACTGGACCTGTTGGGCAGCCACGGCATGGCCGCTGTGGACTATCCGGGGATGATGACGCTCATCGAGCAAGGCTCGCTTGAGCCGCAACTGCTGATCGAACGCACCATCGGCCTGGAAGAAGCTGCCGTGTTGTTGCCCGGCTTCGATCAGGCCAACCCGGCCGGCATGACCATGGTGGACCCGGCACTCTAATCAGTTGGCTTCCCGTGCCGGCCGGTTCCGGTATGCCGCGAGGAAGTGCGATATACGGCGCACCGCTTCTTCGATGTCCTCCACTGCCGGCAGGATTACGAAACGGAAGTGGTCCGGCGTTGGCCAGTTGAAGGCAGTGCCGTGCGAAACCAGGATCTTCTGTTCCTGCAGTAGTTGGAGGACGAACTTCTCGTCGCTTTCGATGGGGTAGATCTCAGGGTCCAACCGGGGGAACAGATACATGGCACCAGCGGCGGGCACACAGGAAACACCCGGGATGGCCGTCAACAGTTTCCACGCCAGATCCCGTTGTTCGCGCAAGCGTCCGCCAGGACGAATCAAAGCCTCGATGCTTTGGTACCCGCCAAGGCAGGTCTGGATGGCGTGCTGTGCCGGAACATTGGCGCACAGGCGCAGGGAAGCCAGCAGTTCCAGGGATTCGCGGTACGCAGCAGTGGCAGCAAGCGGCCCGGTCACAGCCACCCAGCCGGCGCGGTAGCCGGGCATGCGGTAGGCCTTGGACAGTCCGCTGAACGTCAGCACGCACACGTCCTCGGCCACTGCCGCGGTGTGGATGTGGGGTGCGTCGACGTAGCGGATCTTCTCGTAGATCTCGTCCGAAAACAGCACCAGGTCATGCTTCCGCGCCAAGGCGGCGAACTGTTCAAGGATGTGCCGCGGGTAGACGGCCCCGGTGGGATTGTTCGGGTTGATGATCACAATGCCCTTGGTGCGCGGGGTGATCTTCGCTTCGACGTCGGCCATGTCCGGCCACCAGTTCTCGTCCTCATCACAGAGGTAGTGAACGGCTTGGCCGCCGGTGAACGTCACGGCTGCGGTCCACAGGGGGTAGTCAGGGGCGGGGATGAGGATCTCGTCGCCGTTCTCCATGAACGCCTGGAGGGTCATGGAGATCAGTTCGCTGACGCCATTGCCGATGAAGAGATCCTCGACGCCGATGTTCATGAGCCCGCGGGTTTGGTAGTACTGCGAGATGGCGGTGCGGGCGGAGAAGATCCCTTTGGAGTCGCTGTAACCCTGTGCTCCGCGGAGGTGGTGGATCATGTCCACCACAACGGACTCCGGCGCTTCCAGGCCGAACGGTGCGGTGTCCCCGAGGTTCATCTTGAGGATCCTGTGGCCTTCCGCTTCCATGGCCTTGGCGGCTTGGAGGAGGGGACCGCGGAGTTCGTAGCGGACGTTCTGGAGTTTGCTGGAGTGCTGCATCGGACGCATGGTTGATCTTTTCATGGGAGCGGCCCCGGGGAGCAAATGATTCCAGAATCAGGTCCAGCGGATGATCAGGGGAAGGCTCCTGGTGCTCGCCGAAACTTCCCGTTCAGTGCCGTCCACGGCAACAGCGAAGTGCTGGAGTTCATCGGTGGATGTCACCACTTCAAAGTGCCCGGTCGCATCGCTTACAGCAGCTGAGGCGGAGGAGTGGGCATGGATGTAGGCGTCGGGGATCCCTTTGTTATGCACGTCCACCAGCCGCCCCCGGATCCGACGGCCTGCACCTGGCGTTCCCGCGGCAGGCTGGGTGGAAGGACCGGACGGTTCCTCGAAGCGGAGGGATACCGGGATGCGCACCAGGAAACCCAGTCCCTGCTGGATGGCGCCGGAGTACTCGTCGTGCGGGAGTTCACCGTTGGAGACCACGGAGTACTGGCTGTGGAGTTCAACAGCCAGCAGCAATTGCTCCATGTTGTCCAGCTGTTCCGGACCGTGGCATTCCACGGCAACCCTCAGTTCCAGGTCCAGGACCGGCCCCTCGCGGCGTGACCTTCCCACCCTGCTGAGGGTTACGGCCCGTACGGTGACTGGAGCGTCCGGTGGCGGAACGACGGCGGTGGGGGACCCGTCGTCGAACCTTACATGCTGAGGGGCGACGGCGTCGGAAAGTACCCCCAGGAGGTCGGACAGCGACGAACGCACTTGGCCCACGGCAGAACCCCAGCCGGACAGAGATCCACTACATCAACTGGAACAAGGCTACTCCCGCAAATGCCCCTGATGGAGCCTTATTAGGGCACTTTCTGTACAAAAGCCGGGGAGGTTCCTCGTAGCCCTTGGCGGCCAGTCGGACTAGGATGGCCCGCATCCAAGGGCAGGCTCGGACTTCCACCGAAGGAACACACTATGGGCACACTTTCTGTTGACCTTTTCCTCACCCTCGACGGCGTCTACCAGGCACCGGGCGGTCCCGACGAGGACACCTCGGACGGCTTCGGATACGGCGGTTGGCAGGCTGCGTATTCAGACGAAGAGGCCGGCGCCGCGATTACAGCGGGCATCGACCGCATGGACGCGCTCCTCCTGGGACGCAAAACCTACGACATCTTCGCCCAGTATTGGCCACAGCAAAGCGGTCACATAGCCGACAAGCTCAATGGCCTGCCCAAGTTCGTGGTCTCGGGCACCCTGGCAGATGCCAACTGGGAAGGGACCACGGTCTTGGCCGAGGCGAAGGACGTAGCGGCGGTGAAGGAACGGTTCAACGACATCCACATCATAGGCAGCGGCGTCCTGGCACGCTCGCTCCTTGAAGCGGACCTCCTGGACAGGCTCAACCTGTACCTCTACCCACTGACGTTCGGAACGGGCAAGCGGTTGTTCCCGGACGGCGCAGGCGTGCCCGCTGCCTTCCGGTTGGCCCAGCCGCCACAGGCATTTCCCAATGGCGCCATCCTGCTCGCCTACGACCGCGCCGGCGATCCCGTTACGGGCATTGACATCGGCCAGATGTAGCCGGCCCACATCCAACTAAAGCGTTCGACGGCGGTGCGCACCCGCCGTCGAACGCTTCTGTTTCCTTTTTCCTGGAGTGGGCGCCCGGGAGCGTCAGCCGGTTGCCAAGGGCAGCGTAATCCGCATGCAGGTGCCTTCCGGGCCTGTGTATGCGACGTCTGCGGAGCCGCCCGCTGCCACGGCAATATCGCGGACCAGCGACAGTCCGATCCCGAAGCTACGCTGCTGTTGGCCAGCGCGTGGGGCGGTTGTCCGGGCGAAACGGTCGAAGATCCGGTCGCGATCAATCCCAGTAATTCCGTGGCCCGTATCGGTGACGGTGATGACCGCCTGGTGAGCGGTCACGTCACTGGCAACCGTGATGTGACCGCCTGCCGGCGTATGGCCAAGGGCGTTCTCGGCCAGACCGAGGATGGCACGGTGAAGTCGCTGTGGCGTGATCATCGACCGAGGCTGCCCGTTGCTTGAACAGTGCAGGGTGATGCCCCGGTCCGCAGCCAACTGCTGGAGGCTGTCCACCACTTCCTGGGTGACGTCGGAGATGTTCGTTGGCGCTGCGGCCGGTTCCTGGTGGGAGCCCGTGGCGGATTCGAGGAGTTCGTTGACGATTCCGGTCAGGGCAGCTGTGTCGTCCCGGATCCGCGAGAGTTGCTGGCCGGCAGGTGAATCCGGAGCAGTGCTGCGTTGTGCCACCTGGATTCTGGCATCAAGGATTGCCAAGGGTGTCCGCATCTCGTGGCTGGCGTCCTGGATGAAGCGTCGTTGCAGCGTCAGTGCTTCGCCGAGAGGCCGGATGGCGCTGCGTGCACTAAGCCAGCCAACGCCGCCGGCGAGCAGGATGCCTGCTGCCCCGGCGATGACCATGGCTTTGATCAGGTCTTTGGTGTCGAGATAGGCGTAAACGGCCCCGGGTTCGGCGGGTTCCGTGTTGCCGGCCCGGTTCAGCAGGTAGGCGGTTGCCGCAGCCAGGAGGCACAGGACCAGCAGGGCGCAGACTGCGCTGATTCGGACAGCGATCTTCAGGGAAGCCTTGCGAAGGATGGCCTGATCCTGGGCCGCGGCCATGGACTGATCAGTCATGTGCTTCGCCTATCTGGTAACCCACCCCGTGGACGGTACGGATGACCGACCTGGCGACTTTTCGCCTGAGGTGATGGACGTGGGTGTCAATGACACCTGGCAGGTCACCCTGACTGTCAGTGGCGACAATCAGCTCCTCCCTGGTGAACACCCGGTCCGGCTCGGCAGCAAGAACCGACAGCAACTCCGATTCGGTCGCGGTCAAGGAGGCAAGGAATCCGTGAACGGAGCGCATGGACCTGGTGGTGGGGTCCAGTTCCCAGTCGCCGATAACTGTGGTCCGGGGCGCCTGGTGGTAGCTGCGGGTCAAGGCCCTCAGCCGCGCTCCCAATTCCATGGCGTCGAAGGGCTTGGTCATGTAGTCATTCGCGCCGGCGTCGAGCCCCCGGACCTTCTCGTCCACAGCGCCCAGGGCAGTGAGGATGAGGATTGGGGTGGCGATCCCCTTGGAACGGAGCGCGGAGATCAATGCGATGCCGTCCATTCCCGGAAGCCCCCGGTCGATCACCATCGCATCCCAGCCTCCCATCAGTGCCTGCCGCAAACCTTCACGGCCGTCGACGGCGATGTGCACCTGGTAGTCGGGCTCAAGGAGCTCGGCGATCAGGGGTCCCAAGGCAGGATCGTCTTCCACCAGCAGGACGGACAGCTTGGAGTCAGTGATCACGGATCTATTCTTGCGCGGAGGAGGACTCCGATGCGCGGGCACGCCTGTGTTTGAGGTATTCGATGCCCCAGGGCAGCACAGAGACCAACACCATGACCACGGCTATGACGTCGATGTTCTTTGCGATGACCTCGAAATGGCCCAACCAGGAGCCAAGGAGGGTAACGGAGCTTGCCCAAAGGATCGCACCCGTGATGTTCCAGAGGGCAAAGGACTTGTAGTGATACCGGGCGATCCCTGCGCTGAGGGGCGCGAAGGTGCGCACCACCGGTACGAAGCGGGCAAGGATCAGCGCGGGGCCGCCACGACGCCTGAAGAAGTCTTCGGCCTTTGCCAGATGGGACGTTTTCAGGACCCGGGCATCATCGGAGAACCACCGGCGTCCGAAGCGGCGTCCCAACAGGTAACCCACCTGGTCGCCAGCTATGGCGGCCACTGTCACCACCGTAATCAACACAGGAAGTGTCAGGTTCAATTGCTGGTGAAGGAGTCCGGCAGTGAAGAGCAACGAGTCACCTGGCAGGAACGGGAACAGGACCCCCGATTCAATGAAGATCATCAGGGCCACCACTGCGAGGGTTGCCGGACCCAAGCCCTGCAGGAGGCTGGCGGGATCCAGGATGGGGAGGAGCTCGGTATGGTTCAGCGCAGGCGCCAAGGCAAAGGGATCCATAAGGGACTCTTTCATTTGGGGGTGCGTAGGGAAGTTGCGCGGGAATGGATGGCGGTGGTGAGGGCAGGTGCGTAGCGGTTCCAGATTCCAGCCATGATCATCACCGCCGCAATTGATGCAGGGAGTGAGGCAACAACGTCCAGCGGATAATGGGCTCCGATGTACACGCGGGACCAGGCAACCACAACAGTCACGACCGCCCCCGCGCAGAGGACAGGTTTCGCCCATCGTGTTTCACGGACCAGAAAGAACATCGCCAGCGTGAGTGCGACGGCCAGGCACGTGTGGCCGCTGGGGAAGCTGTTGGATACAGGCTCCGGTACCAAGGGATCGAACAGCAGGGCAGGGTCCGGCCTGATCCTGCCGATAACCGCCTTGAACACTTGGCACGTCAACCACCCGGAGGCCACTGTGAGCGAAAAAAGTGCTGCATCCTGCGGGGAACGTCGGATCAGTGCGAGATAAAGACTGACAGCGATCACGATTATCGCGCCCGCGACCGGGCCGAAAAGCACGTTCAAAACCAAGGCAAGCCCCGTCAGCACGGAAGAGTGGTGACGGCTGAAATCATCATCAACAGCCAGTTCAGCCAGGGTCAGCCCAGGAACTGCCTGTATTGCCCACCCCGCCAACACGACGGCGGCCGCGAGTACCAGCCCCATGGCCAGCCAGTGTTTCGGTGCGGGCAGAGGCTTGAAGCGCACGGGATGCGGTGTGGACTGCTGAAACATGGAACCCCTCGACAGGACGAATCGTTTCTTCGATTCTGCGCCGAGGGTTTTAAGAACCCGTTAAGAATTGCCCCGGTCAGCCCCACGCCACCACGCCATGGTTGTGGCGGCGGCTTCCGGCAGGGGAGTCGGGTCCAAGCCCAGCATCCGCTGGCTTTCGGAGGAATCCATCACGAATGGGCGCTCAAACTGATACAGCAATTCAGCCAGTTCGCGCATATCGGTTGAGACCATTCCGGCGGCCCGCAGTACCCAACCTGGGACGGCGCTCACCTTCGGCGTCGTCAGGCCCGCCGCGCGTGCATGCGCAACCGCGATTTCCCGCTGGGTCACGGCCGCGCCGGTGGGGGCATGCAGCACGCTGTTCCAGACTTCGGGCTTCCCCGCGGCAGCGATCATGGCCGCAGCGAGGTCCGGTACGTAGGTGAATGAATGTGGCTGGTTCGCGCTGCCAATGAACTGCAGCCGTTTGCCCGCCAGGATCGGCGTGACCATGCGCTCGCCGGCATGTGCCATCTTCACGCGCGGCCCAAAGAAGTCACCCGCCACTACGCTTACGGTGTTTGCCGCGTGCTCGCGTCGAGCCTTCAGCAGCGCCGTCCGGATACCGCGCTTCCCGCCGGCGGCTTCGCGGGGACTCGATTCGGTCATGATGCGTTCGGGTTCACTGTACGAGTACAGGCTTTCAGGAAATACGACGACGGCGCCCGCGGCTGCGGCCGCGTCCATCACCACTTGCTCGGCTCTGGGGAGTTCCGCTGCCCAGGCCGCCGCCCTGTAGGCGGAACCGTGGATGCAGTGGAAGACGGCCGTTGCACCGGTGATGGCTTCCTTGAGCTGGTCAGGATCGGATGCATCGACGCGCATCTTTTCCACCAGGGGATGGTCCGGGCCGCTGCCCGAGCGGGTCAAAACGCGTACGGGGTGCCCGAGACCTGCGAGTTGTTCCGCGATGGCGATGACTTCAGCGGATGTTGATGCTGTCAGCCGTACCAGAGTCGTTGTGCGGG
>NZ_JBEEII010000019.1:0-36121 GCF_040137855.1 Paenarthrobacter sp. CAP02
GTCCTATTCCACGCTTCAGTGAAATTGACACCTATAGGAGCATCGTCGTAGACACTCAGGTGATGACGGGCAGGAGCTCTGCGACGGACCGGCAGCACCCAACAGCCGGCCACGGAGCGAAGCGGAGAGGACGCCCAACAGTGCTCGCCCGCGAGCACCCTCGTCCCACGAACAGTCACATGAGCTTGGTACCGTGGCATTGTCCCGCCAGGACTGATTGCCCCCATGTCCCTGGCGGGATGATCTTTTCGGGAAGGAAGAGAGCGAACCGTGGGACTGAGAAGCCTATTCACCAGGGACAGGAAGCCGTCATCGATGCGTTCTCCTGCCCCCATGCCTGCGCAGACCGTGGCGCGTATGCCACTGACGCCAGAGCAACTGGCAGACCTCGACTCGGCATGGGGCGAGTTCCGTCACGTCGCGGCAGAAGCCGGGGTGAAGTCCTTCCATGCCTGTAGCCGGGACGGGGGCCGCTGGCAAGACGATCCCGCAACCGTGCGCGCCATGACAGCACTCATTAAGGAGACGCGCCTCAGCGAGGGCGAACACACCCAGGGCTGAGGCAGCAGTCCGTTAGGGCGAGCTGGCTTTCCGCGCCACTGGTTTTGTGGGGTTCTGGCGGAGCGGCGCTGTGATCCCACCGCGCCAAGGAGTACGCACATAAAATGGCCCCATGTCTGAACCCGAACAGGGCATGATCCGCAACAGCGTGCCAAACATCCTCGCCAACGAAGCATACGGCCCGGATTGGAAGCGCACCCAGGACGTCATGGTGGTCAACACCGCCGGTGGCACCTCAACCCACCTGGCTTTGAAGTCGGCGCGGGTCACGACGCTGTGCGGTCAAAAGACGGGCGCTGTTGCCCGCAGCTGGTTTCTACTGAGCGGCTGCAAAAAGTGTTCCAAGGCCGCACTCAAGCAAGGTATTGCCACCATCACGGATACGGATGGCACACTCATTGACGTTGCTACCCGCTCGGAAGCTGAGGTTCCAGCGTGACGCCGCGGCAGCGTCGAGCGTGGCAGGCGGCGGCCAAGGCCAAGCAGGAAGCCAAAGAGTTGGGGGAACTGCGTGGCGTCGAGCCTGCCTCACGCCGCAGCGACGGATCGCCCAAGGTAGGCCCCGGCCAGGTATATGCAATCAGTACAGGAAAGGTCTATCACCCGGCATGGTGCAACTCAGTAGGCAATGTCTGGGATGAGAACCCCAAGAGACTGCTGGTCATTGAAGAGACCAATGTTGGAACCCGGAAAGCCTGCAAGGCCTGCGACGAGCCGTTGCAGGCCTGAGAAGGGCGTCCTACTTCGCGTCGTCGGGCTCCCAGTCATCCCGGGGGTCGCGCTTTTCCAGCGTCTGGATCAACGGGTTGAAGCCGTCGTCGCCTGTTGAGTCGGCTATGGCGCGCAGCTGGCCGGCGACCTCTCGCCACATTCCCGCGTACCAGACAGTGGGATCAGAACCGTTCTCGCGGAGAAAAGCGTCCAATGTGGACTTCCGGTAGACCAGGCAGGAGCCGCGCTTCTCCACGACCGGACCCCGGCTCACATACCGCAGGCCGCGGAGGAACTTCGCGCTCAGATCGAAACCCACTGGGCCGCTCAGGTAAGCGGCGGCCTCGTTCGTGGTCATCTCCATGTCGCCGGCATCAAACTCAGGTTCCATGCTGACACTCTAAGCACTTCATGCCGTTCCCTGGTCCCACGGCAGAGTTGTGAGAGGCTGACGCAGCGTACGTCAGCAGTGCGCCAATGCAAATTCGAGGGGACACCGTGGAACTACCCGACATTCTGAGCGACCAGAACGTGAAAGAGGCCGCCAAGCTACTCCGTCGCTACTATCGCGACACCGATAAGAAGGGGCTTCTTAGCACTGGAAGCTACTTCGATGAATGGGCAGGCCGTGGAGACACCGCAAACAGAGACGCCATTACGGACAGCGATGCCGTGGCTGTGTCGATGCTTAGCGTCACCGTCCCGGCGAAAGCCATGGTGGGACTTGCTGAGCCACATACAGCAGCGCGTATTACAGGTCTGCTGGAGCAGATCCCTACCGACGTCGCGCTCAGCGGCCTCAGCCGCCAGGATGCAGCAGCGCTGCTCACTGGCCTTGGCCCTGCGGCCCTGCTCTGGGAGGAACTGCGCAGCACAAAGGACAACCGCTGGGGAATCGGTGCCACGACCGCAAGCAAGATCATGGCCAGGAAGCGCCCCCACCTGATTCCCATTTGGGATGAGGTCATCGGCCAGGTGATCGGCAAGCGCAGCTCTAAAGACCAGTGGATGAACTGGCACTGGCTCCTGACGGACGGTACGGGGTTGCCCGAGCGTCTGGCGGAGATTCACCGGTTATCAGAAGTAGAGCTGCCGTTGTCCGAGCTGCGGATCGTGGACGTGGTCCTGTGGCGGTACGGGAAAGACCAGGGGCTTGGTGTGGGCCGTGGGGCGGGCCGGAAGTGACACGCGTATGGTCAGGCGTGTCGGCCGCCGGCCCCCTCAGGGCCATTGACGCCGGGTCCACCAGGCTTAGCTCTCGAACCAGAATTCCTGCGTCTCTCCTAGGTAACGTTCAGCGGAAGAAAAGTCCTGGGACAGGCCTTCTATCTCCCGCTCGATCGCTTCGAGCCTTCGAAGCGCGTCTGCCTCATCCTCAGGAGATTCGGCGTCGTTTGCTTCCTTCTCGATTGCTTCGGCACGTTCCTTGGCTACAGCTAATTCATCATCCAGCTTGTTCAGAGCCTCGGAAGCTTCTTTCATAGCAGCTTCCGCAGCCTCTGGCGCATCATCGTATCTGGTCACACCGGAATCCTCTCACTCATTTGTTAGAGCACGTCTTTACCAGATTTGCTGCTGCGCTTCTTCTTCTTCCCTCGTCCTGAGTCGAGTCCTGTCCAGCAGTTCAGATGCTCTCTCGTTCCCGGCGATAGACCCGTCAACTGCCTGTTCTCCCACGAGGACGTAGGCCCAACGTCGGTGGCTTCGTTGACCAGGTTCCAATTCGTTGATTTGCTCACACCAGGCAATCGCGGCTGCTTGTTTTCGCTGAACATTGATATCAGAAAGTGCAGAGTCAGCCTTCGTCTCAACGATGTAGATCATGTCAGCTGTACGAACCAGGAAGTCTGGTGAGTATCGGGCCGGCATCCCGTCAGCCTTCAGGTATGGGCGTTGGAGGAACGTATGTTTGTACTCACTGATCTTGCAGAGTGCCTCGATGTACGTATCGTTGTTGGCCCACTCAAGGAATTTCCGCTCCAGCCCGCCTCCGTGCGTCGGCACAGGGAGCTTCGGGTAAATGCACTTGGCTACCTCTACGCATGAAGTGGAGCGCACGCTCAATGCTTGAACCTCAGAAAGCGTTCTGTAATTGACTTCCGCAAGCTTCACGGTCTCTTGGCTAAGGGATTTAACCAAGGCGGTTGCCATGTACCCCGCCAGCTCGTTGGTGACAGCGTCGGTCAGAAGGACACGCCAGTTCTCGTCTTCCAGGGGATCTATCACTTGGCCGAAGAAGCGGTTGCGAATGTAGGTGTCGATCCAGCCCAGAATCTCGGGACGAAAGGATTGGAGGAACGGATACTCCGCTAGCGAGTTGTACTTTTTGGCACTCGTCGTCACTTCTGAGCGCGGGCCCCCCAAAGCCTCGGTGATTCGTACCGTGAGGCGGGACAGATAATCGTTGTAACCAGTGGCGGTCATAACCCCACCGTCTACTCGGTAGTCCCCGAACTGTGTCTTAGTCTGAGCATCTACTGAAACGAAGCGGTCTCCCTTTCCAACGAATGATTTGGCATCGGCAAACGGGAATCGGGATACGGGGAGTCGGTAGGGATCGAGTGTCGGTGTCTTGAGGGCTTCTTCACGATCCCGAACCATCATAGGAACGTGAAAATCAAAGGCTTCGTAGCCCTCCCTTAGTTCAATGATCTCGAGGTCACCTGTGGGGGCAGTGGTTCCGTCATTCTCACCGCCGATCTCCCCAGCAAGGCCCTCGCTCATGAGTTCGTCGTAAAAGTCGGAGAAGGCTGGGTGCTCCACAATGAAGAGAACGTCAAAGTAGTTCTCGGGCTCGAGTTTATTAGCAATGCGTCTGCGCGTTTCACGCTTCATTTCGTCAATTTGCTCATCTCCGCGCCACATCAAGCGCAGCCCTCGGCCGATCGTCTGTTCGAGGAGAATCTGTGCGCGACTAGAGCGCAGCGGGACAATGACCGCGATGTTGTTCACGTCGAATCCTTCGCGAAGCATGAGCACGCTCACGATGACCTTGGGTTGCTGGTGGCGATCAACGTCAAACAGCCTTTCGCGAGTCTTCTCCCACTCAGCCTTCGACATCTCCCCCTTGCGATTCGAATCGACTGTCAACACATCTTCGTGAGCCAGCCCTTCCGAGTGAAGAAATTCCTCAACGAAGCCCGTCACCGACGTGTCTTCGCAGATAATCATGAGTTTTGGATGCTTTGAGGGGTCAACTTGGTGAAAGCTTTGCTCAAGCAAGGCGAGCTTCGTCAGTCCGGCGCGAATCATGATTCGCTGTCCTTGGGAAAGGCCCGTTGCTTTGCCCTTGTCGTCGCGCTCGGCGTTGAAGTCCAGCGGTAGCGAAGCAATTTGCTTGCGTTTGTCCAACGCCAGGGCTTTCACAAGGCCTGCCCTCATCGCTTCTTTAAGGTCGAAATCGACGATGATATGGGGGAAGTACCGCCGGCCTTTCCTGGCCCCAGAGCCCACTTCATTGAACGGCGTAGCCGAAAAATCGACTTGAACGAAGCGGTCGCTCTTTGTGGAGGCAATCTCAGTCAGGCTCTTCTGCCACTCGACTTCGTCGACCTGTTGACCTTTACGGATCGAATGGATGTGATGTGCCTCGTCATTGAAGACGACAAGGGAAGGCAGGTCCCTCAGCCACTCAAGGGGCCCACCCCGACTATAGTTACGGTCCAGGGTCGTTAGTGTGTTCGCGGCCCCGGTGCCAGGACTGAGGGGCACGAAACTCTCTGCGGCGGCTTTTGCATCGATGTCAGCCCCAGGGGCATCGGTATCCGGGACGAATTCTGGATCTTCAACCCCAGCCAGCAGATGCCAGTTGGTGATCGCTATC
Source organism: Paenarthrobacter sp. CAP02 (assembly GCF_040137855.1). Taxonomy (NCBI): domain Bacteria; kingdom Bacillati; phylum Actinomycetota; class Actinomycetes; order Micrococcales; family Micrococcaceae; genus Paenarthrobacter; species Paenarthrobacter sp. CAP02. The sequence goes on from NZ_JBEEII010000019.1 coordinate 5,096, forward strand.
AGGCCACTGCCAGTTACCTTTTTACCGATGTTTTCCTTGGTAACGACGGAGGCTTGAACAAAGCTAAATACTTGATCGCGGTGGTTGTCCGGGATGAAGACATCCTGATTCCGGAAAATGTCAGAGGTCTCAAAATCGCGAACCCCATCTCGTTCCTTTCCAAGGAACGAGTCGAGCAGACGATCATAGACGATAAGCCCAGGCGCGACCATCAGGAAGTTCGAGCTGAACCGGCGGTCGTCCGGGTATGCGCGTTCGTTAAGGTGCTGCCAGATCATGAGGGCGTTCAACACCCAGGTCTTGCCCGTGCCTGTCGCCATCTTAGCTGCGTACTTGGGATGGTTGTTCTGGGTACGGCTTACCTCCCCCAAAGTATCGCCGTTCAGCAGCGAGTCTGAGGAAAGCCTGCGATAAAGGCCTTCCAAAGTAGTTTCTTTCAGGACCTCGTGCGCATAGATGATGTGGAGTATCGCTGCCCGCTGCCCGGGATGGAAGTTCATGGTTCTCAATTGGACGAAGTCATCCTGAAACCAGTACTTGAGAAGCTCGGCAGTTACTGGCGTCACTTCTTCCATAAGTGCCGTATGTTGCCCTTTGACGATGTCCGGTACCTGGTCGTCAATAATCTGCCGCAGTGCTTCCGCCAAGGGGAACAGCTCGCTATTTGCGCTCACTTCGACACCTCAACGTTCTCGATGATGACCTCAGATTCGTAGCCGAAAACATCAACTGCCCTAACGCAAACCCTGCGGGGAGTTGGCTTAGCCTCTAGATCGATGTGCGCCGTCGTTATGACCCGCAGATCATCGCCGTCATTGTCCGTATTCTCTCGGTAGTCCTGCCAGTAGGACCGGAAAATCTGGCCGTCATAGTCCGGGTCAACGGCCCAGTACTCTAGCAACGCCAAGGGTTCCGCATTCATAACCTCCAAGAGTTGGCTGCGACTCTTGTCATCAAGATTGATGGCGTCCGGCGAAAGGAGAACATAATTCTGGAGCTCAACCGTAAGTCTCTCCGACTCGCCCTTCTGGCTTCTGCTGGTGACTGCCGCGTTGATGTACTGCATCGTCGAAAAGCGGACCTCGTCGGCCAACTTTTCCACAGAGCCCTTCTTCTTGAGGCGGTCAAGGAGGTCTGGCGGGATCACGCGGACCTCAATTCGATCGTCGTTGAGGGCCTGTATGTCTTGTCCAATTGAGTCCGCGAAGTTCCAGCCGAGGACATAAACCTTGTCGAACCCACCCATGACTGTCAGGCGTGCTTGTTGCGCCCGCTTGAGGGTTGACCCAGTCACCAGGGCATTAGGGCTTGTAGCGATTACCAATGCCTTTTCGTCAGGGATTCTGCCCAGTGCGCCGCCCTGACTGATCTCAGGGGGCAACGGAACAGCACCGAACAACCGGAGTATTACCTGGGCCAGCTCACCAACTCGATACTTGCGGCCCAGCACGGACTTGGCTTGCTCGACTTGATAGTCCCCGATGGCCTGAAACAGAAAGGGCTTGGCATTTTGATCGATCAACCGTTTGCGCATGATCATCGCAGAGGGTTTTCCGAGGTCCGAAGCGACCCAATGTCTACCGGTACGTTCCGCGACGGAAACTGTCGTTCCCGAGCCAGCAAAAAAGTCCGCTACGACCCCGCCCGGAGGACAGGATGTCTCGATAATCCGTTCAAGCAGCTTTTCAGGTTTCTGCGTCGGATAATTCAGTCGCTCTCCTGATGTGGGGCTAATCCTGTTGATGTCTCCCCAGAAGTCTGTCACCGGGGTACCTTTGGCATCCCTGAGGTACCTCTTTCGGCTCAGCGACTTCCCGGTCGAGGAGAGCACGATTTCTCCCCGTTCATACAGTTCCTGCATAGTGCTCTGGGCATAACGCCAATATCCTTTAACGCCAAGGAACTCGTAGTAGGGGTTTCCTTTGGCCGCACCGCCCGGCCCGTCAACGGGCATCAAACGGTAGCGTTCGCCGTTAGACGGGTCAATGTGTTTGTAGTCCCGTGCAAGGATTTCGTTGGTGTAGGGCTCGTATGGTGGTGACCAGTACCTATCTGCGCTCTTGCCGTAGAACAAGATGCTCTCCGTCACGCGGCCGAAGTGAGAAGCTCCTTGTCCGGAATCGCCGTGGGCATGGGATCTCTTCCAGGAAATGTCGTTTACAAAGTTCTCTTTGCCGAACAGCTCATCCAGGATAATTTTCACGTACGACGCCACATGCCAGTCCAAGTGGACGTATATGGATCCCTTTTCAGTAAGGAGTTCTCGCATTAACACGAGCCGCGGAGTAATCATGGCAAGATACGAGGCCGTTCCATCAGACCAGGTGTCCGAATAGGCAAACTGTTCCATGACCGTTGGACGGGTATCGATGGTCTTGCCTGGCAAGGTGATCCTCGTTCGATAATCCGCTTTAGAGTCGAATGGCGGATCTATGTAGATCAGGTCGAGCTTGCCTCGCATCGAAGGATTGTCCTGATCGCCTGCGAGCAGAGCCGCCATAGCCAGAAGGTTGTCCCCGTAGATGAGCCGATTCACCCCGCCAAGACCATGTGTTCCGCCAAGGTGCTTGAACAGGTCCGCTTCCGTTACATCCTTGTTCGGGACAACCAGTTCCCGTGATTGCAGAGTGACGCGGTTCCGGCCCTCCAGTCCCTCCAGGATCTGCGCAGCTCTCCGCTTTCCCTCTGCCACGATTCCGGGCAGCTGTTCCAACAACGACTTACTCAAAGGTTCCCCGACTTCTAAAAAGAGATGTGTGTTCTGACTTTACCGGCGCCCCAGGAATCCTAGGGCGCTGGTGAAGGTGCTGTTCACCAGCACCCTAGGCGGCAGGCCATCCGGTCCTACGTGTGAAGGGAAGCCGGCCTGACGACGTCCATCCAATCGAGAAACTCGGCGACGGTACCGATGCGGGCGATTCGCTCGTGAATGGCCTTTTGGTCGTGGCCGGGGACAAAATCGCCTCTATTTGTCATCTCCCCACAGCCGCACCGGCAGGGCTTCCCCACTTCGCCATCGAACTGGGGATCGTCGAAGTAGCGAACCGGGTTCCGCGCCGCACTGACGGGGCTCGGGTGGCCTACGTACTTTTCAAAAACTGGGTGTCCCTTGCTGAGGATCTTGCCGTGGATCGTGTAGCGGTCGTCGCGCTTCTCTTCAGGGTTCCCGCTGTATATGGTGGTGCGTTCCAGAGAGTCGATTTCTACTGCTTGGATGACCGTCCGTCCGAAGGAAAACAGCGCGTATCGCTCCTTCTGTCCTCGGATTCCGATCGACCATTCGCCATGGTTCGCCTCGTACATCTCGTCTTGGCTCATGCCGTGTTCATAACCGACGTAAGGGCGGCCGAGCCCATCCTTTTCAGGGTCAACTGGTTTCTTGGCAGTCACGGTGATGTGCAACATCTCAAACTCCGAACATTGAACTTATAGTTATCGATCCCGGGAATCCCAAGTATTTCCGCTATTTGCCATAACTGTCAACCCCGGGGCATCTAACTATCACACTACGGCTGGTCTTTCTGGGTCTCGCCAAACCCCTGGGCCCGTGCTCTTATGTAACCAAGGTGAGTTTCGCAGCGGGGAGCGACTATGAGTGGAAAGCCAGGCCGACGCGCTTTGACTCGGCCATCAGCACGAAGCAGCTTTCTTGTTCTTGCTGGTTTTACGGCTGTGTTGTGTTGGTGGGTCACAGTCGCTGGTTTCATCAACACCGGTGCTGGAATTGTCTTCTTGGTCCTTCCGGTGATCCCGACAGTGCTGACGTTGGTTTTAGCTCGGCGTGGTCACAGACGCAAAGCAAAGCACGTCGACCCGGCCCGCGGTCCAGGCGTTGCTTCTGCTATATCTCCGTATCGCAGTTCGTTATTTCTGTTGGCGGCCTTCGCCACTGCTTTGTTTTGGTGGATTGGCATAGTCGGAGTTGTGAACTCGGGCGGCGGAGCGCAAGTGTTCTTGGCCGTGCCGACCGTGGCAACTATTGGGATGGTGTGGGCGTTCCTGGTCCGAAGGAAAAACTGGGATTCCGTGATCGTCAGGATGCGTCCGCGCGGGATCGGTTCTGACCTTCGCAATGGCTGAAGCCCCATCCCCCCTCCTGCGGCCCGAACTATTAACCACCAAACGAGGCAGGAACTCAGTATCCAACCTCTACTTCGAAATCATCCGTGGGGCGGCCTGTTAGGCTGGCCGCGGCATCAGTAACGGCTGCGGGAATCTCCTTGAACTTCTGCACCACTACTTCAAGCTCCGGCATTTCCAATATCTGGAGATCCAGGCGTCCATCAGTTGCTTTCCGAATTTTTACCGTGAGCCTCATGCTCCCCCTCCGGTTTTCGGTCAGGTTAGTATTTGCCGGGCCAAGGTGCCAGTCATGCCGTCATGAAGCACAAGCGGTGGCGGTTCCGCCCGGGGCATCAGCATTCGCTAAAGCGCGGCGAATGGTGATTTCGCTGACGCCCAAGGCTTGACCGATGCGGCGGTAGGAGATTCTTTCTGCGCGCATATGGTGGGCTTGTTCCAGGCGGTCCGGGGTCATCTTCGAGGGGCGGCCGCCTTTACGTCCGCGGCGTGCAGCTGCGGCCAGCCCATCCTTGGTTTTCCGCGAAATATCCCTGCGCCTGTCTTCGGCCAAGGCGAGGGCAAGATCGAGCAGGAACGAACGCTCGGTGTGTTCGCCTGCGGCAATGCCGCCCAGGATTTTTACAGCCACTCCCCGCTGGAATAGCTCATTCAGTGTCAGCAGCCCTTCAAGCAGGCTTCGGGAAAGCCGGTCCACCTCAATCACCGTGAGCATGTCCCCGGGCCTCAACTCGTTCACGGCGGCCGCCAGCCCGGGGCGTTCGTCAAGGACCAGTTTGCCGCTGACCCTCTCTTCAAACACGCGCCAGCAGATCGGTGCCAGGGCATCGTGCTGCCGCTGCGTCTCCTGCGCGTCGGTGCTTACCCGTACCAAACCAATCAGTGCCATGACTCCGCCTTCCTCGTTGGCACCAACCTAAGCACGAGAGACAAAAACCCGTGGGATGCGGTTTGGCCGCTCCTCACGGGTGTCTCACGTTTAAGTCGCACTTGTGCCGGCGTGTCGTCAAAGGGTCCGATCGCGGCGGCCGCCGCGACGGAAACGGCCGTTAATGAACACGCGTCGTCAAGCTTCTTCCGTCTGTTCGGGCAGCTGCTCAACACTGACCGTTGGAAGGCTGGGAACTACGTTCCGTCCTCGAAGAAGCATCATGAGTTGAGTGTGCAATTCCATACCAAGGAGATTCCCGGCATGTAACGGATTGGCCGTAGTGCCCACGGCGTACGGGGCGTTCTGTCGAATAACTTCCAGAGAAGTGGGGAAGTCCAAGGCTGCTTCTTGAAGGTCTTCCTGCTCAATCTCAACCACGTTCGTAATGGTGACGAGGTAGCGTGCCATGGCCGGCCTTTCGTCGGTGGATGGTTTCTCTTGCCCTGGCTTCCTATGATGGGCCTCTGGCCGACGCAGTCAAGGCCGCTGCGCGCCGCATGCGGTGAGCCTACGGCTCAGCCCTGACATCACCGTCCGCCGGCCTTTTGGCCAGTATCAGGGCAAGGGGAAAGCGTGGCTTGGTTAGGGGCGAATCTCTGGGAACGCTCGCATTACCTCGATCCAGGACATGCCCAGGGTTTTGCCTATCTCGGTCCAGTCGTGGCCCTTGTAGCGTGCCAGGCGGACAGCTGCGGCTAGTTCGCGGCGTGCTTGGGCTTGCCTGTCTGCTTTGTCCTTTACCAGCTGTAGGGGGTCGTCCATGTGGAAACCCAGGCCGAACATGTGTTCATCGTCGCGGTCCTCGAAGGCATCCCCAAGATGCCGATAGCTGGTGACCAACTCCGACATTTGCTCTGGGCTCAGATTGTCGAAGTCGTTGGTGTCCTCCGGGCCTGTGTAGGGGTGGTCTCTCATGGCATCAGTGTCGGAATCTCGTGAGTTCCAGATTTACAGACTTACAGACTTACGGATGTACGGAGTTCATCTTCGGTTGAACCACTGAGTTCGTCCTGCCGCGCAAGGAGAAGGTCTACAGCTACGCGGATGAGGGTGTTATCGGTGATCCGCTCCCCCGCGCCGGGCGTCCGCGCGCGTTTTATCCTCCTCGCCAAGGCGTCCAGTGCGTCCAGTTGGTCTTGGCGCAGCCGCGCTTCCTTACGCTCAAACTCCGCGAATCGTGGCCCGCTAGGCCGGCTGGTGGCGGGTGTTTCGACGTCGGAGGCGGATGCTGTTTCCGCCTGAGCTGCCTTGTTACGGGCATCCGCTTCCGGTGCAGCTTGTTCGTGTGCGATTGGTTCCTGGAAAGCTGCTTCCTGGTCAGCGTTTTCCTTCGGGAGGATGTTCGCGAGCCTGCGGCGTTTTGTCTCGGTCATTTCTTCTCCTGCGTCGCGGCGGTGTTGGCCCATACGGAAATGAGTTCCAGAGAGAGACTCCGGAAGTCTGTTTCTGCTTTATCTGTGGATCGGGTGCGCTCATACGTCCCCACAACAGCACCCGTCGCCGGAGCGCGTTCGTGGTCTTTGTAGGACCGGATGTGGGTCTTGGCTACTTTGAGTCCGGCACCTTCCAGGGCGGCGCGGGCGTCCTCGACGTCGCCAGGAGCCCGTGAGTCAGCCCGAGAGATGACAATCCGGTAATCCACCCCCACGGGTTTCACTAGGGCTTGGAAGGTGTTCATCAGCGGTTTGAGGGCTAGTGCTGCCGGCTCGGTAGGCAGTATGGCAAAGTCTGCGTGTGCCATGACGGCTTGGAGCAGCGGGAGGTTGTCGATGTTGCCGGGGGTGTCAACGAAGATCATGTCGTAGGGGGCTTCGCGCAGCCGACCCAGAATGTTGGGGTCACGCTCGGTGACGACTTCAAAGGGCAAGGGAGTGCCTGCATTCTCGGCCAGGTCGGCCCATTCGCTGGCTGTCTCTTGGGGGTCGACGTCCACGACGAGGACGCGGGAATGCTGGGCCGCGATGGCAGCTAGATTCATGACCGTGGTGGACTTGGATGCTCCACCTTTTTGGTTCACAACTGGGATCACTCGCATTGAGTTTCCTATCTGTAAGTTACGTACATCGTAACTCCGAAACATACGGAGTTAGGGAGTTTGGAACTTCGGAACATTGGGAGTCTGTTAACTACGGACTTCGGACCTTGCTAAGTTACAGATTAACAGATTTACGAACTTTGTAAATTACGGACTCCGTTAGTCTGTAAGTAACGGAGTCTGTAACACATCCCAGAGTTAGCTCTGTGGAGGCTGTGCACGGGCCGCCGCCCGCCCATAGTGACGTGCTCCTGGTAGGTGCTGTGGTGGTTGTGTACAGCCGGTCCGGTGGGTCCCGTCGTGCCGGTGTGTGCGGGAAAAGCAGCGGAGCGGGGAGGGCTTTTGCCGTGCCCATGGGTGCGAGGGGCAGGTGCACCATTCCAATTCTCCAGGTTTCCATCTCAGGCAGTAGTGAGCCGGTGGCGGCGATTGTTCGCGAAGATGGCCCGGATTTGTGCCTTGGCGCGAATTTCGGTGGGGGAGGGGCCTTGTGCGAGGCGGGCAGCGTGTTCGGCTTGTTGTTCCAATATGCGACGTTGCTCTGCGGCGTGACGACGGAGGATTTCAGCATGTTCGAAGGCTTTGCGCTGGTCGGGGGAGCGCATCGGTTCACCGTCGACGGTCCAGGCGTTCAGGCGGTTGAGTACCCAACCGCGGAGCCGCTGGGTGTGTTTTGTGATCGGTACGCCGTCGTGGGGCCAGTCGGTACCGTCCGGCTTCTTGTTGAAGGCGTTGAGGACGTCGGAGACGGTCCAGCCGTCCACGAGCCAGGGTCGTAGGACGCTGGCAAGGTCTTTCTTCGACAACGGACGGAGGGCGAAGCAGTGGGCGCGGATTTCCTCGGCGGCCGCCCAGCGCTGTCCACGGCGCTTTGTCGTCTTGTGAGGGTCCCAGTACGCACCCTGACGAGGGGTTTCGGTGGTGACCACTGCGCCGCTTGCGGAGCCTGAAATAGGTTGCGGGGCGGAGCCCCGGCCTTTTTGATATTTTTCCTCGCGTGTATGGGTTAATAAACCTTCAACGTGTAACTGAACCACCCCTGAAGGGGCGGTGGGGGTGCAAATCTCATCCACAGCCGTTTCTGCCGGCAGATCCGGAACAGCTTTCAGCGGGGATGGGATGCAGATGACGTACACGGGCAGCTCGTTGCCCTCGGCGGTCTTCTCTCGGACCTTCTCAGCTGAGCGTCCCGAGGCGACGGTACCTACGTAGCCCCACTCCTCCAGCAACGAGAAGTAGTTGGCGACAGTACGCCGACTGATGCCCAGCCACTCCGCGAGGCCTGGACGAGCATCAGCTTCACCGTAGGCCTTGTCCCGGCCGCCCCAGGGCACCCGTACGGTCATCGTGTCGTAGTCGGCCATACTGATCAGCTTCTCGAAGAACGCCAAGAGCCGACGCTGGAAAGGCTTGGTGTGCAGTGCCAGACGGGCATCGTGCAGCAGGGCCGGCAGTGCCTGGTAAAGGCCGTGGGCGGCGCGCATAGAGCCCTTGGGCACGGCAGCCGTGACGTGCTTCTTGTTTGTCTCCTGAAACCTGCTTACGCGGCACGGTTTATAGGTGACAGCCTTATCAGCCGTAACGACACGGATTGCAGGCTGAGGAAACCCGGATGTTGACGACGGCAAAAGTGCCGGTACGATAGACAGCAGCTACTCCCTTCGGGGTACAGCAAAGTCCACCCACTGGGTGGGTGTTGGAATGAGTTCAGATCGTCGTCCCGCCAAGAACAGGATCTGAACAAATAAACTTCTCGAAGCTCGGGCCCGCGAAAGCGGGCCTTCTTCGTTTAATCAGCCTTAGCGATAGGCAATGCCTCCTGGGTGGCGAGGTTGTCAATGTCCGGCCAGAGCGGCAGTCCACGCTCATCGAGCGGGATTCGCATAAGCAACAGCTCAGTGACCTGCCCCTTGGAGAGGCCTGTGTGCTCGTGGACCCGGTTGACCAGAGCTTTGGCCTCGGGAGCGACGTCCACACGGAGAACCACGTTATCGACGCCGGTGCCTCTTACGCGTCTGGTCTTAGGTGTGTTCACATCCGCCAGCCTAGTCGTAACCGTACGACTAAGGGGCGGGTGCTGTGCGCGTGTCCTGAACATTCTTGGTCTCTTCACATACCCATGACGTGGTAGCCACCATCGACATGGAGAATTTCTCCGGTCGTGGCTGGAAACCAGTCGGAGAGCAGCGCAACAACAGCTTTGGCAACGGGTGCCAGGTTAGTTCGGTCCCAACCCAGGGGTGCGCGGCTTTCCCATACGCCGTCCGTGCTCTCAATTCCATCGATGGCCGCGACAGTGAAATTGTCCAAGGGCCCGCAGGCCACCAGGTTGGTACGGATCTTTCGCGTCCCAAGGTGATAGGCGAGGTACCTGTTAGTGGATTCATAAGTTGCCTTGGCTACGCCAGCCCATCCGTAGATGGGCCAGACGGGGGTTCCGTCGAGAGTGACACCAACTATGCTCGCGCCGTCGTTAAGCACAGGCAGGCAGGCTTTGGTGACGGCTTGGAGCGATGCCCCGGAGACTTGAAGGCTAGTGGAGAGGTCGTCCCAGTCGGCGGTCATAAACCCGGCCCCAACGGCTTCGGGCTTGCTGGCCGAGATGCAGTGGATGATGCCGTCCAGGTTGTCTGTGTGCTCCTTGATTCTGCTGTGCAGGGAGTCCAGGTCGCTCTGGCTGGTTGCGTCCAGCTCCAGGACAGGGCCTGGTGCGGGGAGCCGCTGGATAATCTTCTGCGTGATCTTGGAGCGACGGCCGAAGCCGGTGAAAATCAGCGTTGCGCCTTCTCGCTGGGCTAGCTCGGCCGCGGCGTAAGCAATGCTGCGCTCCGTGAAAATGCCCGTGACGAGTATCGTCTTTCCATCCAGAATGCCCATTTACGCCTGCCGTCCTACGGGTACCAGACTGGTCATCAGGTAGCGGCTCTCACCATCAACCGAATCGATGGGGGCTACTGCAACAGAGAATTGCTTCCATTCCTCGGCGGAAGTCCTTAGCCGTACGTCTGTTGATGATTCCGGGCCGACGCGGCCTGCTGCGACGGAGGCCAGGTGGTGTTCGAAGGCGAATTTATCGTCGGGGTGAGCAAGGGCTGCGAGGTTCCCTTCGAAGTCAGGGAGCAGTCCAAAATCTGCCCACTTCGCGGAGGTTCTGAACGTTACTTCCGTCTGCATATCTATCGCAGCAAAGGCCCGGTCTGCTGCCAACGCAAACAAGGCTTCGGCGACGAGTCCGCTTGAGACGGGGGAGAGACCAGGAGTTACTACTTTGGTGGGGGATGCCACCTCCCGGCTGAAACCCCGGAGCATGATCGCATCGGGGTAGTCCGGGTCATCGTAGGCGCGGGCAGACATAGCGATTTGCTTCTTACCTGGGTTCGCGCTGCCGTAGCCGTAAATGATTTCGTAGGACAACAGGTGACGGCTCCGATTGTTCACGGAGATGCCGCTGTCGATCACCAGTTTGATGGTGTCTCGGTCCTTCGTTGATATGAGCTTGGCCAGCCACTCGCCGGCCGGGCCGCGCTGGCTTTCGACGGTAGCCGGGTCGATTCCGTAGATCTTAAAGAGGTTCTCGTTCCAGCGTGACGAGTCCTCACCTACGTTCTTCCCGGTAGTTTTGCTGACCCGCCACTGCCAAGTACCCAGAAGAGGTTCGTCCGGCAGCTTGTGTCCAGGGTGGTCGAAAATGCCGTAGGCGCCAACAACCATCTGGCCATCGGGAGAGACGACCGGTTTGGCGGTGACCGCGAACTCGGCGGGTCCATAGCGGACGACACCCTGGAAGCTTTCCCCGGATGAGAGGACCGCTTTGAGTTTGTCGACGAGGACAATCTTCGTGCGCGCGTCCAGCCAGTTACGTGGGCTGATGCCGGGGTAGTCCTCAGTGCCTACGGCCAGGAGCGACGTTCCTTCCGGTGTTCGGTCCAGGACTACCCAACGTCCCCTTGCGTCGATTTCTTGCGGCTTAGACACGAATCGCCTTTCGTTGTGGCTGGTGAGTGGAACGGCTCAGCGAGGGCGCTAAAGGCTCACTGAAAAAGGACTTTAGGTCTACCGCCAGCTGAATCTCCCCGTGAACGCTGGTCACAATGCCGGCTTCTCGAAGTTCGGAAAGTGCCTGGGAAACAACGGAGATGCATAGCTCAAGTCCTTCAGCGATCTCCTCGGGCCTCTGCGGAACCTGAAGACGGTTCAACGCACGGAGTATGCGGAGTGAAGGGGTGGATGCTGCGGCACATACGGCTTGAAGAGTATTGGGGTGCATGACTTTAAGCCCTAACGAATCGAGGGTTGGAAGCCAGCACACCACTGTCCAGCAGCACACTTGAGGTATTGAGATATAGGCCCTGACTGTCATCTGAGCCACTTTGGAGCGTACCTGTAGAGTGCAAGCGTGGGCAAGTTTATTAGTGAGTCGCCGGTAGCTCTCGTCATAGGAGCATCGCGTGGAATCGGAAAAGCAACCGCTGAGCGCTTCCTGAAAGAGGGCTACATCGTCGCCGGCACCCACCGGGGAAGCGGCGTAACGAACGGTGTCCATGGGATCGAGTGCGATGTCACAACCCCGGGGGCGCTGAAAGCGGCCTTCAAGGACGTAGCTGCCAACTACGGGCGGCTCGACACAGTTATCTACAACGCCGGCGTCGCGCGTCAAGATCTTCTCGTTCGAATGCGGGATGAAGACCTGCGTTCTGTCATGGAGACCAACCTGTTCGGTGCCTTTGCTGCCGTCCAGGAGGCACTGAAGTACATGGGGCGGGCAAGGACTGGATCCATTGTGCTCATCTCGTCCGAATCTTCCCGTGCCGGGATTCCCGGCTCCGCGCATTACACGTCTTCCAAAGCTGCGCTTGACGGACTGGTGCGGTCGGCAATGTGGGAAGCCGGGCCGCGAGGAATCCGGATCAATGTTGTTGCGCCTGGACCCACCAAGACAGATATGTTGGCGCAGGTTGAAGACGCTGACATCGATGCGCTTATTGGAAAATCACCTTTGAGGCGGATAGCGGACGCGGAGGAAATCGCGGACGCCATCTTCAAAATCAGCACGTTGACATACCTGACGGGGGCGCTCATTCCTGTTACCGGCGGCGAAGGCCTCGGCTACTAAACGTCCTGATCGCCCTGTTCGGGCATTGGTTGCTGTATGTCGATCCCTAGGAAGTCATAGAGCGCTTTCGCCATGCCGCTGTACTTTTCCTGGTTGACTTCCCACCTGGTGGAACGGCCGACTCGCTCTCCCGGGGGCGGGTCCCCTATCAGGATGCCGAGCTCTTCTAGCTGGTCCAAGTTTCGCCCTACCAGGCTGCTGTCCAGCGAGAGTTGTTTGATGAGCGTCGCACGAAGTGTCGGACCGTGCGTGAAAAGGTATCCCACGATCGCGAGCCGCGCTGGGGTACTGATCACCCTCTGAGCTAGGAGTAGGTCCGGAGACCAGTTCTCCTCGGGAAGGGCGTATTTAGGCACGCTTCCCATTTTGCCTCTATCTGCCGCTGTTTTCATATTCATGCCGCCTTCATCAACTCTCACTTATCCGCAATGAGTGCATTTAATGCCTTGCTAGATTCACTTAATGCACTCATGATGCTACATTGTAAGTACTCATGGGGGCATTAAGCGAGTTCATCCCCCGTCAGAGTTCGGTCGCAGTCGGCTTACACCTGGGGTGGTTGCTGACTGTTCATATTTAGGAGGGTTTGCGGATGTTGCCTCAGATTTTGAGTTTGTTCAGTCAGTTCGTGGCTGTTGGCGGCGGTTTGTGGTTGGTGTGGGGCGCCATTGTTATGGGTGGCGCTCTGCGAGACCAGAACGGTCCCCAGATCCAGACAGGGATCTGGCAGATCGTGGGCGGCGGGTTGATTCTCGCTGCTGGCCTTTTGTTCAAAAACATCGTCGTCCCGTAAGGCCCTGGAATGGGTCCGATCATCGCGTTCATGCTGGACACCATCGGTGGTGGTGGCCTTATTGGCGGCGGCCCTAATGGTGGCTCATTCTCGGCACTGGGGAAATCACTGCCCGAGTATCACGAGTCGATGTGGCAGACGGTGGAGACGGTACACAACGTCGCCGTTAAGCCGGTGACCTCAGCGATTCTGGCGATCATGTTTGTGCTGATGCTGGTTCGGACGAGTGCACATGTTGAGGGGGACTCTCAACTGGGGGTCCGGATTGTCGCCGCAACGATGTTCAAGATAGCCATCGTCTTCGTGGTCGCGCAGAACGCCATGAATATCTTGAACGCAATCCTGTCGATCTCGACAGACATCACGAACACGATCCTGACGAACCCGGCCGCCAGCCAGGGTGACATCGGCACAAAGATGATTGACCGGATTAACGCAATGAATCCGATGGAGCAGATCGGCGCACTGATCCTGCTGCTGCTGCCCTTCATAGTGGCCCTGGTTGTCGCGGTGGTCCCTTTCGTACTGATCTTCGTCCGGTTTTTGCAGCTGTTCATCATGGCGGCGTTTTCATCGTTGCCCTTGGCGTTCTTCGGACATGAAGACACCAAGCAGATATCCATCGGCTACCTCAAGGCCTTCGCAGCCACCGCTTTGTCCGGCACGGTGATGGTCCTTGCGATCAAGCTGTACGCGGCGATCGGCTTCTCGGGCCTTGGACAGTTCAACGGCGAGGTTCTGCCGTTCATCACGGGCAACTTCTGGAACATGCTGCTGGCTCCGTTGGTGCTGGTGTTCATCTTGCTTACCGCCAATGGGTTGGCAAAAAAACTTGTCGGGGACGGGTAGGTGCCGCTGTGGCTTTGGAGATGAAGGTATTCAAGGAAATCGCTGCGTACGAGCCAAAGCCCATGTTCGGGTGCACCTGGCGGCAGCTGGCGGCGTTGGCCGTCATGGTCTTCATCGGTGGAGGAGTGTTCGCACTCGTGACGTTCATCCTCCTGACCGCTGGTGCAGACATGGAAGCGGCCACAAGTGCTGCGATGTGGGTTTTGTGGCCGGTTCTGCTCCCGGCTGCGTTTTGGGGTTGGTGGCGGCCCAAGGGGCTGAAGCCAGAGAAATTTCTATCGTTCGCGACGCGCGAAGTGGTCATGAAAAAGGAGGTCATTTATGGAACAGCAGGTGAAGGACGCGGAAAGCAATCCGTGGTTGGTCGAGGAACCAGAGCCGAAGCGAAAGCGCGGGGCCGGCAGCTCAAAGCCCTTCGCAGGTCTGTTTCAGAACACAAATAAGGCCGACAAGGGGTCCCAGTTTTCGCGGCTCGCCGGTCGTGGCAGCAACCGGACCGGTATAGACAATGCCGGTCCGGTAGGTTTCAAGGCCGCGCCCAAGCGTTCCCAGGACATTCTGGGTTACAAGGCGATGCTTCCATCCGGAGTGGCATGGCTTGGTGGTGACGAGTGGTCGCTGACGTTCCGTTTCAGCGACATCAACTATGTTGCGGCCGCAGAGTCACGGCAAGAGTCCCTGCTGGATAAGTGGGCCCGGCATCTGAATTCCTTTGGTGCCGGGGCACGCCTGCAGCTGTCAGTGATTAACCGGGTTCTGGATGATGCGGATGTCACCTCCTTGGTGCAGAAGCCGCTCACCGGTGATGCCTGGGACGAGTACCGCGCAGACTTCAATTCCATCGTGAAGGGAAAACTGGCGTCCGGTAGCGCCAATACGGTCACTGAGAAGTACGCCACCATCACCGTCCAGGAGGTGGACCGGGAGAAGGCCGAGAATACGCTCACCCGGATGTTCATTGAGTCCGAAGCCTATCTGGCAGGGCTGGACGGATGCTCGGCTGAGCGGCTGGACCGGACTGAGCGTCTGTCGGTGTTTTCCCGGCTGCTGCGTCCGTACGAGCTCTTCACTTTCACCGAGGAATCTTTTGAAGGTGCGAAGAAGGCTGCATCAACGGGTGATTACGTTGCTCCCTGGTCGGTGACAACGACAGGGAAAGACGGACCTGTTGTGCTGCGTAACGGCACAGGTAGCACCTTTGTCTCTACATTGTGGGTTCGGGATTACCCGGTGTGGCTGACCGACCGGGTTTTCTCCGAGTTGGCTGAGGTCAAGGGGGACTTGATTGTGTCTTTCCACCTGGAGCCTTACGACCAGGCGGACGGCGCGGTGTTGGTTAACCGGCAGATCGCGGAACTCGAGATGCAGCAGCTGAACGAGGAAAGGAAAGCAGAAAAGCAGGGGCGCAGCAAAGAATCGATCCCCCACCGGTTGAAGGTCGCACTGGGCGAGGCAACCGGGCTACGAGCCGAGTTAGGCGACACCAACCAGAAGTTGTTTTCCACGCTGCTGCTCATCGGGGTCTCCGGTCCTGATACAGAGACGGTGGACCACAATATCCGCCGAGTAGCGACCGTGCTCCGGAAACTCTCCATCCCTGCCGAAACGCTGAGCTACATGCAACGCGACGCTTTGACCTCGTTGCTGCCCACGGGCCGGCGGCTGGTACCCATGCGGCGGACGTTGACGACTTCGGCAGCTGCGGTGCTGATTCCGTTCACCACGCAAGAACTCTGCGTTCCCGGTGGTATCTGGTACGGCGTGAACGCGCAGTCGTCCAACCCTTTGCTTGCTGACAGAACGAAGACAAAGAATGGCAATGGTTTCATTCTGGGAACTTCAGGCTCCGGTAAGGGTGTGGCTGCGAAATCCGAGATAACGAATGTCTTCCTGTCTCGGCCGAACGATGACGTGATCATCATTGATCCCGAGCGCGAATACGAACCGCTGGTAACAGCGTTCGACGGTGAGACAGTCCGCGTGCACGCCGGTTCTGATCAACACGTGAACTGGATGGACGTCGACCTGGATAACTTTGAGCCGGGAACCGATCCCATCATGGCTAAGTGCGCCTTCGTTCTTTCTGCCATGGAAGCCCTCGTGGGCGGCCGCGAAGGCTTGTCCGCGGGCGAGCGTGCCGCGGTGGACCGTGCCGCTCTTAGCCTGTACCGGCGCTACGCGGCCGAGCGGGAACAAGGCATGCCGATGCCGGTTCCTGAGGATCTCCGGATCGAGTTGGAACGTTCTGGTGGGGAAGACGGCGTACGCCTGGCTAAGTCCCTGGAGCTTTACACGTCCGGGTCCTTGGCTGGTTTCTCGCAACCGACGAACATCAACCCCCGTAACCGGATCGTCTCATGGGACATCTCGCGCTTGGGCAACGAAATGCGCGGGTTCGCGATGATGGTGATCCTTGATCAGATCTGGTCAAGGATCGTGGCGAACCGTAGCGCCGGCAAGCGTACCTGGCTCTACGTTGACGAGTTCCATCTGCTGTTCAATCACCCCAAGACGGCCGAATATTTCAGGGAGCTCTTCAAGCGCGCCCGGAAGTGGGGAGCTATCCCGACAGGAATCACTCAAAACATTGAGGAACTCCTGAACAACGACGATGCCCGGTTGATGCTGGCCAACTGCGATTTCCTGTTGCTGCTGGGGCAAACCGAAACCGACGCGGACACCCTGACGGAGCTGATGAATTTCTCCGAAGAGCAGCGCCGCTACTTCTTCAATGTCCAGGCCGGAAAGGGTCTGCTGCGTTCAGGCTCAGCAGTGGTCCCTTTCGACGCGCGGATACCGGACACCTCGAAACTGTTCGGGCTGTTCAACACATCCTTCGAAGACCTCGCCGCCTAAGACAGGTTCAACCGATGAAAAATTTGCGCCGCACAGATGCCGGGAAGGACGCCAGCGAGCGACTGGTCCGGCTGCGGGTCTCTACCAGGACCCAGCAATTCAGCCGGGCCGGTGCCGAACGGACGATCAGACGCCGCCAGGATGACGCTGAGCGTGGCGGCACTGAACGGCAGGTCGGCCCCCCGAAGCGCAAGGATGGAACGTCCAAAAGTCCTAACGGTTCGACGCGGGTAGGCACAGCGGCCCGTCGGAGCGCAGCTGGGCTGGTTTCTTCCACCCGCCCAGAACATGAGCGCGCAGACCCGGCCAACGCCGCCGAAGCTGTTGCAGCATCCAGAACCCGTGCAGCTGCCAGCCGCGCGGTTAACGGGGCACCCGGTGCCGCCACCGTGGTGGGCACGGTTTCCTCCCGGTCAGGTGTCAGTGAGAACACTGAGGCAATAGGCCAGGGTTTCGCGAAGGACGGTGCCCGCCGCGGCGGGCTGCGCACGGCCAGAGTTGCCGGTAGGTTGAGCCAGCGCTCGGCTACCGCTGCCGGGCGCGGGGCGAAAAGCGCGGCCAGCACGATCACGGCCGCCACGCGGACGAGCGGGGCGGCAGCGGCCCGTGCGGCCCAAAGCGCAGCGCGGGCGACCGTCCGAAGCGCCCAGGCGGTTGCCACATTGGTGCGTTCGCTGGTCGCCGTCGTTGCCGGCACTGCCACGTCCGCGCCGCTCCTGGTTGGACTTGTTTCCGTGCTATCGGTGGTGGCTGTTGTCGCATCGATCATCGCCGCAATTTTCCCGACGGTGAACAACACCGTTTCCTGCACCACTCCACCCAATAACGCCGTTGGTGTCGCCTTCGGCGGGTACGGGCCGGAGCAGCTGAAAAACGCATCGGAAATCATCCGCGCAGGGAAAGATGCCAAGTTGGATACCCGTGACATCACTATCGGCGTGATGGTCGCTATGGGGGAGTCTTCATTGAGGATTCTGGCGTACGGGGATGCGGCGGGTCCGGACTCACGGGGCCTGTTCCAGCAGCGTGACTCCTGGGGGCCCTTGTCGGTACGGATGGACGCGTACGGCTCAGCAGGCCTGTTCTTCGACGCTCTTAAGCGCGTGGCTGACCGCCGTTCAAAGCAGCCGACCATTGTCGCCCACGAAACCCAGCGGAACGCTGATCCAAACCACTACACGAAGTTCTGGGATGCCGCCGTAACCGTTGTCTCCGGGGCAGGCGGGACTATGGCTGGCTGCGATCTCGGCGGCAGCGGCGCACCCGGGGACCTGGGAAAGGGCGATGACTACCCGTTCAATAACGGCGAATACAACGCGACAAACCCAGTAACCGGTTTGGCGTTCAAGAACTGCACTGACTTCGCATGGTGGCGTCTGATGCAGCAGCTTGGCATTACTGACCAAGCTCAAATGGACGCACGGCCGATCGGCCCCGGGAACGGAGCCACGTGGGCCCAAGCGTGGGAACGGGCCGGTTGGACCGTAACAAAGACCCCTCAAGTCGGGTCGATCATCTGGTACGGCATCGGCAACCCGGGCGGCCACCCGATCTACGGGCACGTTGCCGTGGTCAAAGAGATTACTGCCGACGGGAAAGTAATCGAAGAAGGCTACAACATGGCCCCGGACAAGCTCGGGGCCTACTACACCCGCACCATCGCTGCTACCGCTCCGTCCGGATACTTGCTGATCCCTACGAAGGAGCAGTACGCCAAAGCCATTTGAAAGAGGTCATCAAAGCGCACAAAGCAGCAGTTGTCAGGAAGGAACACCAAAATGCTCGATAAGAAAAAGCTTGCCGCACTGATAGTGGCAGGGGTCGTGGTCATCGTCGGACTGACCGTCGTTATCACCCTGGGCCTGTCCGGTGGAGCGGGAAAACAGCCTGCGGCTGAACCGGCTACAGCTTCGCCCTCAGCGACAGTGACGGCAACGGCAACGGCTCCTACGGACCTGGAATTGACCACCGAAGAGATGTCCGTGTTCAAGACAGCCGGCGAAGCTGCCGCAAAGTTCGATAACAGGCCAGGATCGGCGGTGAAACCAGCTGACTACGTGAAGGCAGGTTTCACCGAATCATTGTCGAATAGCTACAGGCCCATCTGGGCTGGCCTGTTCGCTGGCCGTGCCGATCAGAACAATGCACGCATCGAAAGCCAGGTCGGCGGCGGCCTCGGTGGCGCAGGAGTGCTCAAGCAATCCCTGAAGGTTCTGGACTACTCCGGTTCAAAACCAGGCAGCTACACAATTCGGGTTGCCGTGGACGTTGCCTGGGTGCCTCAGGAAGTGAATCCGGCACCCGGCAAACAAATGGGCGGTACAGCACAGAGCGGCCACGCGACCTGGACGCTCACATATGACCAGCTTTCACAACGAATTTTGAAGGTCGAACAACCCGCCTGGCAGGACCTGGGCGCGGAGGGATTGTTCGACGCCATGGGACTACCGGTGCCTACCAAGGGTGCCGACACAGCAGCACAAGGGGGAACAAAATGAGCGCAACAGCAACCATTGAAACTGACGGATCAGCGATCTTGACCTTGGACGGTAAAGACCACAAGATCCCCGCCACCAATGTCGTCACCACACGGCAACGCATCCGCGACCTGGTGACCGAGCATGCAGCCAGGACCGGGGAACCGCAAAAGCTGTCGGCCCACGATGAGAGCGGATCTTGGGACGTCGTAATCCATCCTGACGGCCGTACGGAGACGGTGAACCCCTTCGAGCTACCCGAACCAGCGCAGGACCCAGCCACCCCAGAGGGTGCTGCTGTCCCAGTGCTGGCTCCGCTGCCGTCCCGTCGTGAAGCCCGGAGCTTTCTCGTGCCGAACGAGGCCCCCGAAGAGCCGCCTCAGCAGGGCTTCCGTGCGTTCCTGAGTCGGGCCGGGATCAAGATCAAGCCCAGCGCTGCCGAAACCAGCGAAAGGCAGGACACGATGCATGTCTCCCAGCACTGGCCGGGCCTGCGCGTTGTCACTGTGGCTAATGGCAAAGGCGGCAGCGGGAAGACACCGGCCGTGGTCAACCTGGCATCCATGTTCGCCAGGCTCGGCGGTGCCGGTGTGTTGGCTGCCGACGTGAACCCTTTCCGCGGAACGCTGGGCTGGAGGACACAGCAGGGGCCGCATGAGGCGACGATCAAAGACCTTCTGGCCGATATTGACCACGTTCTTGGCCCGGGGGCGTTGCTCGCCGAAATGTCCAAGTACGTCCATCACCAAACGGCAGACAAGTTCGACGTTCTGAGGTCGCAGCCGCATCTTCTGGCCTCGGCACAGCGGCTCAGCCCTGAGGACTTGGACAACCTGGTTGCGGTGGCCGGGAAGTACTACCGGATGCTGTTCCTGGACACGGGCAACGACGAATCAGACCCGTTGTTCGAAAGAATCATTGCCCGGACAGATCAGCTGGTTGTGGCCACCAGCACCCGGAAAGACCGGGCAGAGGGCGGCATTTTGCTTCTGGACTCGCTCCGTGACCAGGACGAACGGTCAGCGCGGCTCGCCCGCGAAGCAGTGGTGCTCATCTCCGTGGCCGATAAGTCAGCCACACAGGCCGATATCAGGGAAATCACTGAGGGCTTCGCGCCGCTGTGCCGCAAGGTCGTCACCATTCCTCATGACGAGGCAATGATCGATGGCTGGCTCAAACACGACGCCTTGGCGCCTGCTACCCGGCGGGCTTGCTTGGCCGCTGCCGCAGCTGTTGCTCAAGGCTTCTGACCGACCCGATATCAAGGAGGAAGAATCATGGCAAAGACAAAGTTTTCTGTGGATCACGAATGCGGGCACACTCAGGAGCATGATCTGTCGGCCAAGCCGGCCGGAAAGCGTGCAGGCCTTGCAGCCTGGCTGAAAGAGAAGCCGTGCTGGGACTGCGGAAAATCCTCGGGAATTTCGGAGGAACGAAAGGCAGAGATCCAGGCAGAAACCGAAGAGACTGAGCGGACCCTGGAACTGGGGGAACTGGACGCCACAGACCGGCAGCGGCCCAAGCTGCTGCCATGGGCAAGGGAAATCAGGGCATCGAAACTTCGAGAGGCCTATGCGCTGGTGGAGTCAGGCACAGAGACGGAAGCCTGGTTTGAGAACAACATCCTTGGCCCGGCCAAGCAAATCAGTCAGTGCAGCTGGTGGGTAGATAACCGGGAAGCCTCAATCGAGGACCTTCCGGAGCTCCTCGACGACTCCGGCGAAGAAAACCCGCACACCTGGACCGGTGCCAAGGCAGCATCATGAGCGCAGTGACCCGCAACCACAAAAACCCGGCTACGCCAGGGATCATGTTCCTGGTGTTCCTCGGACTGCTGGGAGTGTTCTTCTTCGGTGCATTCCCCGCCGGCGAGGCCGCTGCCGGACACCGCTATGACTGGACCGCCGCGCAAACAACGTTGGACCGCATGGTGGCAGTGTTCCTGGGGCAGGCCCAGTGGACCGAGGCACACACCCACGCCGTTCTGGTCTGGTTCGGTTTCCCGATGACAGTCATCATCGTGTTGTTGTCCGTGCGGGCGATGCTTCGTCCCCGCCGTCAGGAAATCGACAAGGCTGCCCGGTTCATGGGCCGTGGACGCCAGATCGAGCCACTGCGTAAACACTCCGTACGGAAGAAAGCCAAGCGACTGGAAGTGAAGGGCACCACTCACCCCGGAATCCTTCTCGCCGCCCTTGTTGCCAGCGGGGAACGTCTGTACGCATCCTTTGAGGACACCTGCGTGGACATCTGGGGCTCACGCGCCGGAAAGTCTTCCACACGAGCTATCCCCGTGATCCTGACCGCTCCGGGGGCGGTGTTGGCAACCTCGAACAAGCCCGACCTGGTCAGTGTGTGCGCGAAAGTCCGCGCCTTGGCTGGGAAGGTGTGGATTTTTGATCCTCAGGGGATCTGCGGACGGGTTGTACCGAAGGTGTTCTTCAACCCGCTGGCCTCCGTAACGGAGATCGAAGACGCCCGCGATTTGGCAAGCATTTTTGAAGAAACCACGGCCGAGAAGGACGCCAAGAAGGACGGCTTTTTCAACCCTGCCGCAAAGGACCTCATCACCGACCTCATGTTCGCGGCCGCGGTGGAGGGCCGCTACCTCGATACGGTGTTCAACTGGATTTTCCGGCCCAACGATGACGAGCCCGTGCAGCTGCTCATGAAGCACGGTCATTCCTCGATTGCGGCCCGGGTCAAGGACGTCCAGGAACTGACCGAGAAGACCCGAGGAGGCGTGTACAAGCAAGCGGGTCTGATGATCGGGTTCCTCGAGTCGCGGGGGTTGCTGGAATGGATCACCCCGGGGGATGGACGGACTGAGTTCAACCCCGGCAAGTTCGTTACTAGCAAGGACACCTTGTTCCTGCTCTCCCAGGAAGGTGCAGGATCAGCCGGGCCAATCATCGCAGCCCTGACAAAGGCTGTCTTCGATGCCGGCGAACGGGAAGCCGCCCGACACAGCAGCGGCAGGTTGCCGGTACCGCTGATCGCCGTACTCGATGAAGCGGCGAACATCTGCCGTATCCGTTCCCTGCCGGAGAAGTATTCGCACTATGGATCGAAAGGGATCTTGCCCATGGTGCTGTTGCAGTCCTACGAGCAGGGCGAAGAAGTCTGGGGCGAATATGGCATGGCGTTGATGTGGTCCGTCGCGAACGTGCGGATCTACGGCGGCAACGCCGTCTCTAGGAAGTTTCTGGGCGACCTGGAACAGCTGGTCGGTGACTACATCTACCGTGAGGAAGAAAAGAGCTATGGGACGAACGGTGTCACCAAGAGCATCCGCAGTCACAGCGAGTCAATCCTTTCGATCGCGGACCTTGCCTCGGTGCCTGGCGACCGGATGATCATCATCGCCGGTCAGTCGCGAGCTACTCTGGCCCGAACCCTGCCTTGGCATAAGGACCGGAAACTTCGGCGTGCCGTGAAGAACGCGGACAAAGCTCCAAAAACCCGCGCGCCCAAACCGACGAATCAGGTCATCGCCGGTGCTGTCCGCTCCTTGCAAAGAAAGGAATCCATCTGATGGATGCGCCTCTTACCGAACTGGACGAGGAACTGGCCGAATTCGTTGACACCGTTCTGACGCCGATCTTCGAATACCGTACCGGCGGACACGCTTGGTGCGCCGAATGGTGGAAGCACACGGAGATCCTCAACCGGGTCCAGGACCTTTGCGACGGCTGGAACAAGATCGGCCCTGACGAAGAGGACATCGACCTCAACACCTGGTACCGGTCCTACTTGGACCACCACATGCCAATCATCATGAACAAAGAGACCGGTCCTCTCCGAAACTGCACCAGCTTGGCTCATGGGAGCATCCGGACAGACCAATGGAAGCACCCGGAACCGGTCTCGTGATCGGCGGTATGAAAAAGGAGGGATGGACTCGATTCGAGGCCATCCCTCCTTTTTCGTGCTCCCTATCTCGTTCAGCGCTCCAAGCCGGGGCCCTGGCCGGGGCTGGGTGTGGTCGTCTGGCTTGACGTCTTCGCCCGCTTGTTCTGGGCAGCACGGCCGCCGAAGGCTCGATCCTTGGCCCGTTCCTGTTCGGGTGTCCCTGCCACCGGCGGCTTTGGCCGGTCTTGCTCAGTGCACCACTTAGGCGTGCTGTCCTTGAAAGCCTCGGCTTTCTCGGCCGTTTGCTTCTCTACGGCAAGGGCCCTGGACAGATCCTGGTTGTCTTCGGTGAGTGCCTGTGCCCGGACCTTCTGCACCAGCTGCAGCGGCGGCTCCGGATTTAGGCCCGCCTCGGGCTGGACCCCGAAGGCAGCTTCATACCGGGCTTCTGCTTCAGCGAGAGCGCGGCGGGCAGCGTTCCTGCCGAACAGGCCGGCCTGATCCAGATCCCGGCGCGCAGTGCTGATCTGAGCGGCCAGCTGGGCATGGTCTACTCGCAAACCCTGCTCCGCGAGCGAGGCGACGTTGTGTTCGATCGTCTCACGGTGGGCCTTGGCCTCCCGGTGCGCGTCCACGGCCTGGCTGTTGAGTTGCTGCCACGTCTCCGGGGTGTAGCCGTGCTTAGCCTCATAGGCGGCACGGCGGGACTCCCAGGCGGCGAGCTTGCGCTCATAGGCGCGCGTCTCGGACGCTACGCGGCGTTCTCGCAGCTGCGTATCGGCCGAGGGCTCCGTTGGCGCCGGGGACACCTTTGGATCCTGCCCATGCGTGCTCTGGACAGCTTCCGGGCTTTCCTGAATGGACGGCGAAGAGTCGGGGCTGTTCTGGGGCTGCTCAATCCGTTGGGGGACGCTGGCCGGTACCTGCGGCATGGAGAGGTCCAGTCCGTCGATCTCGCGGGCGAGGGCTTCCTGGGCAGCTTCGATGCCACGGTCAGCGGTGTCACGGCCCATGATGTCCACGAACTGGGCCTGTGCGTCTTCAGTGGACGCGGCCACCAGGTGCAGGGTGTTCGCTTCTCGGCCACGCGTCGCGGCAACGTAGGTGCCACCGGCGGTCGAAGAGACGTCGAGCAACCCGGCCCCCGTGGTTTCCGTAGCACCCTGAGCGCCGTATTCCGTGGACGCATAGCCGAGGTGAACATATTCGGCTACGTACTCTTTGGGCAGGCGAATCATCTCTTTGCCTTTGCCCTGGCTGACGGTGATCGAGCCGTCGGCGTGCGTGGTGTGCACGGTATAAGTTTCTCGGTTGGCAATGCCAAGCATCGAGTCATTGTTTCTGGTCATGATCGTGTCCCCGTGCCGCAGCACGAGACCGTCAACGCCGGCCACATCGAACTTCGCGGGCCGGGTTCGGCCGGCGGCGCTCATCTGGTCCTGCATGACGGCGTTGATCTGCGTTGCCATCTCATTGGTGGGTGTCGCCAGGGCCACGGTCCCGCCGGTCAGAATCGTTGCAGCTGCCTGCTCGGTCATCACGGCCACGGCTTCTTCGGTGCTGGTGTGGATGCGGATATGCCCACCCTCGTAAAGCTCAGTGAAGAGGCTGGCTGGCTTAGCACGGTCGCGCATCCGCAGTGAGAGGGACGCGTACTTGGGGTCCGTGAAGCGGTGAACGACGTCGATGTCGGCGCGGTCAACAGCGATCTTCGAGGCGTGGTCCAGGACGCCGCCGCGCCCGACTGCGGGCAGTTGCGCACGGTCACCCATCAGTACGATGCCGGCCCCGTACTGATCCGCGAGCTGGGTCAGAGCCAGGGCGGTGTCCTGGTCGATCATGCCTGCCTCGTCCACGACAACCCGGGCACCGTTCTTGAGCCGGTATTCCTCGCCAGGGCCCCGGTACTGTTTTCCGGTCCTGGGGTCAGTCTCACCCGGCTTCAGGCGCGTGTAGCGGCCGTTGCCATCCCAGCGGAAACCGTTCGCGTGCAAGAGCTTGTGGACGCTGAACGCGGGAGCTTCAAGGGAACGTGCTGCTTCCTGCGCTCCCTTGAGTGTCGGGGCGAGGACTACGAGCTGGCGACCTTCGGCGTCGAGGATCTTCTTAGCCTCCCGCAGCATCGTCGTCTTGCCTGAACCGGCGGCACCTTCGATGACACCCAGGCCGCAGTCACTGACGACAATCTGGGCAGCGTGCTTCTGCGCCTGGCCAAGGTTCGTGTCTGCGAACACGCGAGGATCGAGCTGCATCCTTTCGGCGGCAACAACACGTGCGGTGAAGCGCGCCTTTAGTTCGTCCTCGACAGCAATAACACGCTCACTTGTAATGTGCCGGACGTGATCGGGCATGTGTCCATCACGCGGATCGCTGATTGAACGCGCACCCTGTGCAGCACGCTTCGCGGTGTCAGTAACGAAGGCATTGAGTTCCGCGCGCTCGGCAATAACACCTGCTGCTGCTACTTGGTCCGCGACGGCGGCTTGAAGCTGATGCAACGACCATGCAGAGGCCTTGCCTTCACAGAAGGCAATTGCCTCAGCGGCGATCTGTTCGCGGTCCAGGTCGGCCAAGGAACGTGTTACAGAAGCTCCCCCGGTAAACCCATCGATCGGAAGATCTGCGGCGCGCAGTTCATCGATCCATCCGGCCTGCGAGACTTCCCTGTTCTTTGCCTTCTTGCCGGGACGGTCCAGTGCCCAGGCCTTGAAGTCGAACA
The DNA here is from genome assembly GCF_040137855.1 of Paenarthrobacter sp. CAP02. NCBI lineage: Bacteria > Bacillati > Actinomycetota > Actinomycetes > Micrococcales > Micrococcaceae > Paenarthrobacter > Paenarthrobacter sp. CAP02. The sequence continues at coordinate 30,801 of NZ_JBEEII010000019.1, forward strand.
CGCGACGCTGTTCCGGGGAGGGCTCCTGACCGGGGTGGTTTTTCCTCCACTCAGCTTCCAGTGTGGCGATATTTTCTTGTACCTGCGCGCGGCGTTTCGACAGCAATTCGGCGTGCTTGGAGAGTTCAACTACCTTGCCAGTAGCGGTGTCGAATGTGAGGCCGGCATTCGCCAGGGCGGTGCGAAGTCCTTCATGGGAACGGATCGTAGATTCACCGATTCCGCGCAGGGCTCCTTGCTGCTTCAAAGTCGGAGTGGTCCACAACCCCCGCCACTTTCCTTCAGCAAAAACACGGGTGTTCCACTGCACGTGAATGTGTCGGTGAGGGTCGCCCGCTCGTGAAGTTTTGTGCACAACAGCGACGGCCTCAAACCGTTCAACTTTGACCAGCCGCTGACCGCCCAAGGGGCCGACCCGGGTGACCGCGTTCTCGGCTACGAACTCGCTCATGGCCTGCGCTGCTTCGCGCTGGGCCTCGTCCAAGGCGGCGCTAACTTCCGGATTGAGCGCGGCCGCAACTGAGAGCGACTTGTCGCAATTGACGGTCATTTCCGCAAAACGTGGGCTGGCAGGAAGGTCGCGCATTACGCCGTCGGACTGGCGCAAGCGTGCCTGACCCTTTGGCTTCCCGCGCACCTCTCCGGTGTCCGGATCTACCCAGTCAACCCACTGCTTGTAACGGTCGGCGTCGAGAGAATCAACGGCTTCCAGGGCACCTTCGGGGCCGTACACGAACCGTTCGGCAAGCTGGCCGTCTTCTTCGAGGTAATACTCGTCGGCGCGGTGGTGATCAGACTCCAAGTAAGCAGTGGCAGACGAGCCTGTTCCACGGAAGAACGTTACGCCGCCATGCACCTGAGTTTCACCGCCCGCCGTACTCCGCTGCCGCACGCTGCGGCACCTATCGCAGATAGTATACGTGCATTGCTTGAATAGGTCCGGTAACGGACCCATCGGCGCTTCGCGTCGATTACGTGGGTATCACCTTCGGATGATGTGCATTGCTTGAACAGGTCCGGTAACGGACCCATCGGCGCTTCGCGTCGATTACGTGGGTATCACCTTCGGATGATGTGCCCGCCACGGCTCTTAGTGCCTTCTTTGGAGCGTTCGTGGTGTGTGCAACCGGGCTACAGGGTCCTGCTGTCCACGTGTGTGCAGGAAAAGACCGGAGGTGAATCTTTTGCTGTGCATGGGTTGGCAGGAAGTTGTACGCGAATGCAACCGACCGTTGTACCGCGTGCTGCCTTCGATGGTGAGCCGATTGCCCATAGACTATGGACATGAGCGAACGAATTGAACAGGCAGTCATCGCAGAACAACAGGCTAAGATTTCTCTTGGAAAAGCCCTGGAGGAAGCAGTCGAGGCCGAAGGCAAGGCGGAGGCAGCTTTCAAGGAAGCAAAAGCTGAAACCGTGAAGGCGCGGCGTGCTGCTTTGCGCGGCGGCTGGGACGAGAAGTCTCTCCGGAAGCTCGGACTACTGAAGACCACACGCGTCTCAAAGAAGACGGACGCAGCCCAGGAAGAAGCAACTAGCGAAACTGAGCACGGTCGCGATCATGAGCCTCAACACTGATCTGCGGTTCCCGCGCTAGCCGTTAGGAGGTGTGTGAGTGATGAGCGTAGCTCACGCGTCCGTGCAAGATCGTTTCTGGCAGAAGGTAGCCAAAGGACCGGCTCCTGGTGACTGTTGGTTATGGACTGCCGCCGTCGCTGACGACGGCTACGGCCGTTTCACTCTGAACGGCCGCGGGCAAACACAGGCTGTTCGCCCACACCGCTTCGCGTTCCACCTGGCAACCGGGATTCCATTGCACGGCTTCGGTCCGTTGATGCATGACTGCGACGTTCCGATCTGTGTGCACTACAGCGACATTTCCGAGCTGACGCATTTGCTGGAGGGAACTGATCGAGAGAACATGCTCGATCGCCTCGCGAAGCGTCGCGACAAGAACGGCAGCGACTTCCGCTGGCGTGGTCTCGCGCGGGAACACTTTGCCGCACGTTCCCGCGCTCTGCGGGACGAAGTACGCGACTACGGATGGTCTCGACCCGAGCGAGTCCGTTCACTGATCGCTGGCGTCGATCCGGACGCACCAACCCTGTTCTAGAGTTGGTACAGGGACAACATCCAAAGGCAGGGGGAGCCATGAGATTCATTGTGGGCGCATGGGCCGACATGCGATACACCGTCTTGCTATCGAGCTTCGTCCTTGCCCTGCCACTTCCGATCCTGCTGGGAATAGCAAACTTCACCAAAGTGAACTGGGACGCTGCCGCCCTTATTTGGTTCGCCCTGTACGCGATCGCACACGTTCTGCTGTATCCGCTGGCCCGCGAACTTTACTTCTGCCTAACGGAGCCTATCCGTCGCGGAGTTGGCCAGCTGTACATCGGCGGCCTTTTACTCGTGGTTACGTTCATCCTTAAGATCTGGATCTACCTGATCATCTCCGTACTGGCGATACCGCTCGGACTGATCGGTTTCGCATATCTCGGCCTACGTGCTCGCTACAGCTGGTAGACGTTCCTGGGGTGCTGGATGATGAAGGCCACTGCTCCGTCTCACTAACTGCTGCCCTGCGCATAGTGTCTGTGGCAGTAGTTACGGTGGTGTCATGAATGTTGATGACCTCCGCGCGAAGATCCGCCGTAAACATGCGGTCTCCGTTGAACAGTTCAGGGCCGCAGTGCTTGGCCCACAAGGACACAACGGTCCCGAGACCAAAGCCGTAAATGGACGATCACCGTTTCCTTCGATCAGCCACCCCTCAGTGACGGACCGGCACGCTGCAATCTCGGTTGTCGGCGACGTCGCAGAGTTGGCATGGCTAAAGGAAAACCCTGCCTTGCCAGGGTTGGTGATGACTCTCTCCATCGCAGGCAGGCACAAACTCCTCGGTGAACGAATGTCACTGCCCTCGGGAGAGTGCGACGCGTGGATCAGTGAGATCGTAGGTGATGATCTGGTCCCCTTCGTGTACAGGGCCGGGACACTCAGTGGCGTCGGAGGGAGAGCATCCACCGTCTACTACAACGTGTTCATGGATGAGACCAGGGCTGGCGTTATGAAACCGGACGGTTTTGACCACCCGCAGCTGCGTCACCTCAGCGAACTGTAAAACAACCAAGGAATTTCGCCAGGTGTTTTCGCCTGGACCGTTCGCAGGACGCTACATGGTTTCGAGATGCACCAGGGCCCCGGCTTGCACCGGGGCCCTGACGATTCATACCTGTGTGGTGTTGGCTATAGCGAACCAACGGAGCAAGCCTTTCATGCGCCGGCAGGTATCAACAGTCGAGGCCGGCGCCCATCAGCAGCGTCATGTTAAACACGAAAGGCCGGCTTGTAGGCCGGCCCTTCGTGTCCTTCGGCAAAAAAGGAAATCTATGGCTTCAGCTTAGCTGAAGATGAGTACCTGGTGACAACTGGAAGCGTTCGTGGATGTCGTGGAAGCCGCGGCACTGCCTTTGCGGAATGGGCTGGTGCGTTAATGGCGGTCCGTCGCTGGTGAGTGGCTGCTGTGGTTCGCCCTGGGCGGCGGACCGCCCGACCTGCGGGAGGTTCCTGGCCCTGCTCGTGGTGAGCGGCCGGGCCTTGCCGGGCGGTGGGGGTTCCGCCCGGCAAGGTGTTCCTATGCCGCTTCTTCTTCGGCAGGTTTGCCGCTGTCGATGATCATCTGCTCGGTCTCACTTGCGGTGTATCCCCAGACCACCAGCTGGTTCAGGTAGTCCCGGTGGGACTGGTGCGGGGACCGCCAGGAGTCCTTGGCAATGGTCTTCTCATATCCGGCGCACACAAGTGCAATCAGAGAGAACTCGGGACGGGCCGTGGACTTGGCTACGTGGTCCCTCAGCGGGTTCCATCCCCACCGGTCGGACTCGTCGGACTTCGCGCCGACCATCTCAGCGGCCACCTTTCCGTCGTAGCCGCTGGCCGTCTCGGGGTGGTGGGTGAGGGCGTACGCGGTGAAGTACTGCCAGCCCTTCGGTGCCTGCTTCTTCGACAACAGGTTCCGGACAAACTCCCGTCGAACGGTCGTGGCTGACTCGGCGGCTTTGTTGTTCGCGATCAGTGTCTTTCGTTCGGCTTTCTGCTCGTCGGTCATCGGTCCTTTCTGGACGTTGCTGCCGCCGTCGTAGCGTTCATGCCTCGGGCTGAATCCCAGTTCCTTCCATCCGGCGATTACCAACCGGACGTTGTGTTCGCCTAGGTAGTTGGTGGAGACAAGGGCGGCGTTCGCGTCCTCGTCTGTGGCCGGTTCGCCGTCCGCCCGGTTGGCTGCGGTGACGAACAGGTTCTCTTCGTCGGCGTAGTGTCCGGCGTAATCAACGATGGTCTTGCCCTCGGCTTTCAGTCCATCGATCAGCGCAGCCAGTTCCGCTTCGCGTGCACGGTTGTCCCGGATTTGCTGGGCGACGTGGAACAGCTGGTCTGGTTCGTCCATGAGGACGGATTCAAGGTCGGCCGTGGCTGCTTCGTCCTGTTCAAACTCGGCCATGATCAGTGCGGTTTCGATGTCCCATCCCCGGTCCAGGGCGGCGGTCCCGGCCTCGGATGCTTTGGCTTTCAAAGCTCCTTCGACGGCGGTCTTTTTCCGTCCGGTCTTCTTGGCGATCGCGGCCGCCGAAACGCCAATCAGGGACAGCTGGTGGTAGGCGTCGGCCTCGTCCGCTGCGGTCAGCTCGGCGCGCTGGATGTTCTCCACTACCTGCGTCACGATTCGCTCGGCCTCTTCGGGCGACTCGATGATCATCACCGGGATTTCCTCCCGCTGCGCTTCAACGGCGGCGCGGGTACGGCGCTGCCCCATCAGCACGTGCACAGTGCCGTCGTCCTTGCGGTGGGCAATGACAGGTTCCATGACGCCGTGTTCTTTGATGCTGGCGATGAAGTCAGCGGTCAGGGCGGCGTCTTTGCGGACGTTGATATCAACGGTCAGGGTTTCCGGGTCGAGCATTTCCAGTGTGGGTGTTGCGTTCATGGTGTTCTTCCATTCTTTGCCGAAATGGTGGGTGAGTGGGCGGCTTAGGTGACCGGCCAGCTTCCCTCTCCCCCAGTTGTTTTTTGTTGCTGGCACGTAGTGCTCTACGGGGCCGACGGAGGCGTCTCCTCCCGTCAGGGCAAGGTGCTGGAAATCTTCGTAAGGAAATAAGCGACGCAGGAGCGCCGTCGAAGAATTCCAGTGCCGCAGGGCCCCGGAGCTTGCGGAGGGGTCAGGAGCTTGAGCCGGAGCGGAACCGTATGATCCGCAGGACAGCCACAAAAAACGGTAATACTGGAACAGTCCTTGAGCCGGCGTGACCCAGCCAAAAATT
>NZ_JBEEII010000020.1:0-31681 GCF_040137855.1 Paenarthrobacter sp. CAP02
GCGATGACTTCAGCGGATGTTGATGCTGTCAGCCGTACCAGAGTCGTTGTGCGGGGTTCCTTTGCTCTTATCGTCCTCGGCCAGGTGCTGGTGGCCGCGTGCGGCTGGTTCTTTCACGAAGTCATCTCAAGGCTCAGGCCCGGCGAAGTCTTGGCACCGTGGCCGTTTCTGCCCTATTGCGCTGCTTTCGTGGCGGCCATGCTGCTGGCCACGGCTGTCCACGAGGGTGGGCATGTTGTCGTTGGGCGGCGATTTGGTTGGAGGCTTGCCAGAATCTCCGTAGCTTTGCGGGTTGGTGTATTGCTCGTTGACGATGACAACGAGAAGACCTATCGCGAACAGCTCGCCGTCTCGGCAGCGGGGCCAATCGGAACGCTCATCTACGGGCTTGCCCTGGGCGGTATGGCGTTGTTGTTCGGCGCAGGTGCAGCACCTTTCTTCGTTGTGGCCGGGGTCAGCATCTTGGAGGGGGCGGGGCAGTTGGTGATCCCGACCCCCAACGGAGACGCTAATAAGCTCTGGAAATGCTTATGGGCAGTGAGCCGAGGGCGGGGGAGAGAGCCATATAGTGACCATCGTTAGGACGCTGGGGCTCCGGGCCGTGGTGGCAAATGCCTGTACAAGGTGGTCCGCGCGAGCCCCGTTTTGGCCACGATTTCCCGGATGGGAACGCCTTTGTCCCTCAGCATGATCGCGTGTTCGAGCTTGTCAGGGTTGACCGTGGATGGCCTGCCCGTCTGCCGGCCATGGGCAGCTGCTACCGCCCGGGCATGGGAGGCGCGTTCGGTGGCGTACGTTCGTTCCATCTCCGCGAACAGCGCCAGCATGATCACGGCCAACTGAGCCACCGGCCCGTCGGGGTTCGAAGTGTCGATGCCCAGGGGATCGGCCAGCGTGCGGATGCCGACGCCGCGTTCCTTCAGCTCGTGGACCAGGTTCAAGGTGTCCCGAACCGTCCGGCCCAACCTATCCAAAGTGTGCATCACGATCACGTCACCGGCCCGCGCTTGGCGTAACGCCTCATGGAGCCCTGGCCGGTCCCGTGTGGCCCCCGATTTCTTATCCACGTAGATGTGTTCGGCAGCGACGCCAGCGGCCGCTAGGGCGTCCAGCTGCCGCGTTAGGTCTTGTTTGAGCGTGGAGACCCGCGCATATCCAATGTCCATTGCAGCACCGTACCGAAAGTGGTCGGCGTGACGGTCGTTTGTGGCGGGAGTTGTGGATTGAATTGCGGGACATTCAGATGACGCGAAGTTGCGCGGATTCCGGATGGTGGGGGAGTGTCCCGTTGGGGGTGTTCCGGTTCCAAGGAAATGAGACAACCCGCAGGCGGTAGAAGGTTCTCCACACCGAACAGCCGTGAACGGGTCCTAATCTGTGAGCCGGCGGCGGCTGGGGGAGAGCTCCTTCTGGGTGGAGCTCTGTCGCCGCCGACTTAGTTACAGTCAACGTTGCGGCGGGCTTGCAGGCACCAGTAATTAGTACTCGATCATCGAAGGCGCTCCTCCGCAGAACTACTTGGTTGTACTCAGCCTTCGAACGGAGGGCTACTTGGTCCCACCTGAGGTGTGGGCCCTCTTATCGGAAAGGGCACGAACAGCCTTCTGGCGTGCCATTCCCAGGTTCTTCCTTTGGACCCGTTCAAGCCTGGAGAGCATGACGAAAATGACTGCCGTCCATAGGACGGCAGTTCCGAGCACGATGCCCATCAAAACCAGTGGCTGCATGGTGAAAACGTACCCCGTCCGTGGTTTCCCGGTGCATGCCGGCTGTCGGAAGTTGCGAGAGAAGAGCGTGATGAACGCGCGGCTCCACGCCTGGGCCGCTGCCGGCATGGGCTAGGTCCAAGCGGCTCGAATCACCATGTCGGACCCAGCGGCGAGATGCGGACCGGCGTGACCCGCATCAAGGACACACACATCCTCCGATCCAGGAGCGCCTGTTGTTGCGTCGCATCCCATGGCGCTGAAGCTCAACAATTCCACGGGAAGACTGTTGCCGATCTGGAGCTGACTCATGGTGTCCTTCTGCTTCTCCCGGCACGAACACGTAAGTTTGGAGCCGGGAATGTTAGTGGAGAGAGGTCTTCTCCAAGGGACGCCGGTCTGCATCAGCGGATGACTCCATATTGCCTTGTCTGTCCAGGCCTCGTCCAAACCGTCTTCTACGCACCGGTGGGCTGGATTTTCTCGCGCAAGCTTCCGGAGTTCAGTGAAAACTCTTATGGCCCAAGGCGAACGTCGACAGAAGCGCGGCAGCTTCTAAGCGGCCCTGTTCCGAGGACCAAATTTCACGGCGCTATTTCGCGCAAGGTTGACGGCCCCACTCCACCCGCCCGACTTCGCACGAAAACCTGTCTATCCCGAGCTTGACTTGATTGTCTAGTTTGCACTAGACTAGACTTATGGTGAAGCGGAGAGACTTGATGAAGCGCTTGCAGAAAGCGGCGAAAGACCGGGGTGTGGAGTTCGTGGAGAAAGAAGGTGCCAACCACACGAGGGTCTGGGTTGGGGAGAACAACACCACGGTTCCGCGTCACAGTGAGATTGATGATCTTCTGGCGAAGAAGATCATGAAGCAGATTGGAGAGCAGTGAGTATGCGGAAGCTAACGGCACGGGCAGAACGGGGGAGCGGCTGGTGGGTCATCGAGGTCCCTGAGATTGAAGGGCTTCTGACCCAGGCGAAAACTCTTGGTCAGGTGGAGTTCATGGTCAAGGACGCGGCGGCGCTCATCACCGGCGAGCCTGAAGAGTCGTTTGAGGTTCAGGTGGTGCCCGTGATCTCGGAAGAAGTCCGCGAGCATTTGGCCGCTGCGAAGAAGCTCTTTGAACAAGCCGCCAAAGCGCAGCATTCAGCAGCCGAGGAATCCCGGCTGGCTGCACGTGGCCTGGCCGCGAGTGGGCTCACGGTGCGGGACGTGGGAACGGTCCTGGGCGTTTCGCATCAGCGCGCGCACCAGCTGGTCAAGTAGCGGGGGAGTTGTCTCAAGCCCCTCGCCTACAGGTGCACGGCAAAAGCTATTTCCTTCGGTCTTTTCCCGCACACAGGTGGACGACGGGACCCAGCTGACCGGTTGCACACAATCGCCAGCCCACCCTCGGGCGGCACCTCACCACTGATGGCCGGCGATCATGCACAACCTTGGCGTCGGTGTCCGTGGCCGGCTCTCGTGGTTCCTTGGACATGGCGAAGGCTCGCACCTTTTTTCGGTGCGGGCCTTCTCTGCGTCTACGGCGGGATTACTTGCGTCCGGCAGCTTGGAGGAGTTGCGGGATAGTGCCACAGAGTTCGGTAATGGGGGTTGTCTGTGCTGACCCGTTCTTGGCGGTGCTGACTTTCCATACTGCTTCGATTTGTTCGGCGGAAAGGCCGTTCTTGTTTTGGTCCAGGACGAAGCTGGCCCAGTTGCCGCAGACTTGGGCGTTAAGTGAGGTGCCGATTGGTTCGTATTCGGTGGCGGCGTTGAACGTTTGGCTGAAGATGGTGGGCACGACCATCATTGCTGCTGCGATGAATAGCGCTGCGCCTGCTGTGACCATGCTGAAGAAGAGCGTCCATCGCTCGGCGGTACGTGGTGCCTCGATACGAACTGTTTGGGACTCGCTCATGTTAATTCTTTCCCCCTGAAATATGGTCAACGTGCTGTCGTCCTTGTTGGTGTGTTTGGTGGTGGTGATCGTCGCCGTTCCCAGCTGTGGTAATCCCCGCCAGTAGCTCGCTGGTAGCCCCCTGAGCGCCTTGGAACCCGGCCACGTCGTGATGGTTCTTGTGCCCGCGTAAGCCCGGCCGCGCACGGTAGATGTGTGTCGTCCTGGCTGAAAAAAAGCCCGGCCCGGAGGGTAGGGGAGTCGGCCGCCCAATGTCTTGGACCATGGGGAACTGTCTCGGTCTTTCCTGTCCCTGTTCGGTGGAGGCTGTGCACGACCACCGCTTGCCCAGGGCTACCTGTGACTCCTAGGTGCCGTGGTGGTTGTGTGCAGGCGGTCGGCTGGGTCCCGTCGTCCACTTGTGTGCGGGAAAAGCCCGAAGGAGATAGCTTTTGCCGTGCACAAGTGGGCGAGGGGTTACTGTCCGTTCGCGCCGGGGATTTCGATGTCTCCGACTCCACTGGTTTTTACATCGTCCCGGTTAGGTGTGCGGCGTTCCGCCTTCTTCCGTGGACGGCCACCCGCCTTCTTGGCGGGTGAGTCCAGACCGAAACCGCGAAGGTCCGATTCGGTCCAGTCTGCGCGGAGCGCACCCTGATAGTCCTGTGCATACTTCTGTTCAGCTGCAGCGAGCTGCTGTGCGGCCTCAGCCAGTTCAACACTGCTGGCGGCGGCCTTCTTCACGGCGTTCACTTTGGCGTCCCTGGCGGCGTCGATTTTTGCGGCCGCTTTGGCGGCAATGTCGTCAATGTTCATGCCACGAGCCTACTGCCGAGCGCGGGACCTGTCAGGTTGTTTTAGCCCCAGCTTGCGCAGATGGCGCGAAAACCTGGACGGCTACCGGTGCGGAGCAAGCTGGGCACTTATCTACGATAAGTGCGCTCGAACCTCGCTTTCGCGCTCGGTTGATGGCAGACTGGTGTTTGCGTCCCCCACTTTGCGGGGGTCGCTGCGCTGGGCATTTAGATCAGAGTTTGGGGGTGGTGGCCGTGGCGGAACGTCGTCGCCGTGCGAACGTCAAAGGCGGACGCCCTAATTCGTGGCAAGTGACCGCTTCCGATGAAGAGGCTGCCGCCCTGGTAGTGAAAGCAGCTCAGGCGAAGAAGACTGTTCCGGCTTTGCTGTTTGATGCAGCCATGGCCGAGGGCAGAGCGGAAACGTTCGTCGTCGGCGCTGAGATACGCGACGAGTTGACCGCCATCCGAAACATGATGCGGGCGCTGGGTAACAACATCAACCAGCTCGCCAAGCATGCGAATGCCACGGGCGAGTTTCCAGCCGAGGCCCAGTCCGCCATCAAGGCGGTTCAGCGGACTGCGGCACGTATCAATGACACGTTGTTGGAACTCGGTCGGAGATGATTCCCAACGTCAGCACGGGCAGTCGCATGTTCGGATTGATCCAGTACCTTGCAGGTCCTGGACGCGCTAACGAGCACACCAACATGCACGTAGTCTGCGCTTCCGAGCACATCGTTTCGGTGCTCGATGGTCAGGAGCTTGATGGTGAGAACAGCCGCGAGCTTGGCCGGGAGATGGACTTCGCCAAGAGAGCATTCCGTCCCGATGGTGCGGACCGTTCCCATGTGCTGCACGTGTCCCTGTCTTTGGACCCGGACCAGCTGGGGGAGAGCGGGAGCCGGGACGATGAGTTTTGGGAAACTGTCTCGCGCAAGTACGTCGCTGAGATGGGGTTGGACGGCTCCGACGGTAAGGCCGCTTGCCGGTGGGTTTCGATCCGTCACGGTCTGAGTAAGAACGGCAATGACCACGTTCACCTTGCTATCTCCATGATCCGTGAAGACGGTACGTGGTGGAGCGATTACAAGAGCAAGGCCAAATCCCAGAGGGCCGCACGCGTCATCGAGAAGGACATGGGTTTGCGTGTCCTTGGACAAGGGCTCAAGACCAAGGGAACCAAGCCGGGCGAGCTTGAGTCTTTGGCGCGACGACGCGCGGAAGCTTCCTACACCCGACTGGCAAAAGCAGACCATTCCATGGTTCCCTGGGCAATGCTGGACAAGGCCGCCCGTGATCATCTGATCAGCAATCAGCAGACCATTGAACAGCCGCGTCTGGAACTTGCACGACGACTACGCGGTGCAGGAGCTGGCGCACGTACCGAAGCCGAGTATGTGCAACGGCTCCGGGGTTCCGGGTTACTGGTTCGGCCATACTTCGCCAAGGGAAGTACATCCGTTGTGGCTGGCTATTCCGTTGCGTTCCGTCCTCAGTCGGGGGAGCGTCCGATCTGGTATGGCGGCGGAACGTTGGCCAAGGATTTGTCGTTGCCTGCCTTGCGTCAGCAATGGCCCGGTACTGATCCGTCGGCAGCGGTTCCCGAGTGGAAAGCAGCGCAGCGGAACCGTGCATTCGCCACGCCAGTGCCAGCTGGTGCTGAGTTTGTTTCAGCTGAAGTAATCAATGGGTTCTTCCGCGAGATGAAGGACGTTGCCGCACTGTTCCGTGACGTTCAGGGAACCGACCCGGCACGTTTCGCGCAGATTGCCCGGCAGGGTGCAGGGGTGCTCTCGGCATGGAGTGTTGCAGCAGGGGCAGAAGGTGACGCGGCAGCGAAGAACCTTGCCGAAGCGGCAGATCTTTTCGCCCGCCACGCGCAGCTGGCCGAGGAACCAAAACGCGCCGTCGTTCCCACGCGAGAGATTGTTGCCGGGGTTGCAACCCACCAAGCAATTGGATTGTCCAGGCGGGCCGGTGCGTCGGCGGTGTTAGCGGCGTGGAGTGATTTCGGGACGCAGCTGGGGAAGGCGTTCAAGGCCCACGACTATGGACATGCCACGGACCGGCTGTCCCGTGAGGTGAGGGAGAAGCTGACGGAAGTGCAGCGCGCGTACCTGTCCGTGGATGGGAACCCGATCCGTCCGCACATTGGCGGGAATGCACCGATGAAGGGTGCAGCTGCTTCGTCGGTGGCCGTCCTTGAACGGCCTGTCGGAACAGCCCAGGGCGAGGGCACCGAACAGCAGGTTGCGCCCGTGCAGAAACCACGGCCACGGCTGGAAGTTCTCGAAGAACAATTGCGGGCAGCCGGGCTACCTGAGCAGACCATCCGGGCGCGACTTCAGGCAGAGAAGCTCATCAGCAGCGGGCCACGGCCCGCGCAAGGAAAGACACCACTGTCCAGTACGACCAGGACGGCGACACATGGACCGGAACAGAAGACACAGCAGAGCAAGGATCAACAGAAAGGCAGGGGATGACGTTGAGTGAATCTGGCGGCGTTGATGATTTTGTGGAACAGAGTTTTCAGCATGCGTTGGCCATGGCGGCGCAGATCGGTTCGGCAGCTGCCCGGACGTGGAAGCAGCACTCCGAGCAAGCACGGACGGACAACAGCCGTCGTGGGTCGATGGCCAGGCTGGCGTTCGATTCCGAACGACTTGCTGCCGTGACAACTCTGGCCCCGACGGCTGAGAACCAGTGGTGGGAATCTGCCGGGCAGGCTGACATTGTTGATGCCTACCGTGTGGCCACCGCGTGGAAGGACCACGACCCGGCCGCCGCAGCGGCTGAAGAGAATATCCGTACCCAGCTGCAGCAGCGTTTCGGATTCGATATCTCCGATGTTTTGCGGGACCAACAGCGCATTGATTCCGCTCATGACCGCGACGCTACCTTGGAAACGTGGATGGCCTTGGCACCGGCAGAGCGCTCCACGGCGCAGGCCCCGGATGCCGTCAAGGCAGCAGCGGAACGTTGGGCGATCACCACCCAAAGCCCGGACTACCAGGACCATCTTGTGGGCAAAGCCCAAGTGAACGACCCCCAAGCGAAGGAACAGCTGGTGAGGGACTGGCTGGCGGCCGGGTCGCCGGAGGTCCGGCCGTTCGATCCTGAGTATCTGGCGGCAGAGAAACGCTTCGGCGAACGGGAACCGTCCCGTGCCGAGGCACAGGAGCGGGAGGCGGAACAGCGCCGTCAGGAGTTCCTGGTACGGCAGGGCAAGGTCACCCCTGAGCAGGACATGGGCAGGTTCTACACGCAGGGTTCCGACGGCAGCCTTCGTAAGGAAGCCGAGGGGTTCAAAGCTGTGGCCGTGGCCGAATACGCCAGGGCGGACCAAGCCAAGGAAGAAGCCGCACGGGCGGAACGCACCGGGCCGACTGCTTTGGAAGAAGAGTGGTACCGGGAAGAGTTCCTTCGCCAGGACCCGGACGCGATCCAGTCCGACGTGAAGGCCCAGACAGCGGCCCACGACGCAGCCAGCCACGAAAGGGCCGGCAATACTGCCTCCGACCGTTCAGCGGCCGCCTACGGCACCGCTGAACACCGGGCAGCCCTGGAAGAGCAGCTGGTGAGCGCTGGTGTCCCGGAACAGGCCGTCAGGGCGCGTATGCAGGGAGAGAAGATACAGAAGTACCCCATCACCCATGCAGCAGCCGGTAAGGGCGCGAAAGCCGGTAAGACGCGCGCCCCGTCCGCCACCAAGACTCAGGCGCAAAGCAAGAACCGCACACGCGGCCGCTAAGGGACACAAGACACACAGAGAGGCCCTGCACACCGTTTGGTGTGCAGGGCTTTCTTTGACTACTACTGGGGCTCTGTTTGTGGCCGTTCTTGGGAGGTTAGACGATCATTTCGCCGGGAAGTTCGCGGTCCAGCTGATCAACGTCGTACTCGCCGCCGTCGTCGTTGCGATTGTCAGTGTTCCAGCTTGGCTGGCTTTGCGCTTTTGTGCGCTCGGCGGCGTCTACCGGGCCATTCCAGTCGCGTCGAATCAGGCCCACGCGGCCGGTCTTGCTGTTGTTGACTATTTCGTAGGCCAGCAACCAGCCTGTCGAACGAGGACCGCCGACTGAGAACGGGTCGATGTGCGGGTCCGCGTTGAGGAACGTGACCAGCCAGCCATGACGCCCACCAGGTGCACCGGCTCCCCTCAACCGGTAGCCCCAGTCTGACTCGGGTGCTCCGTTGAAGATCATCTGGGCTTTGGCCGTGGCACCTTCGGCAGCATTGAAGTCCGCAACGGTGGGATAAATTTTCATTGATTCTCTTATCGGTTGGTTTTTCGTAAGGGCATTTGGTGAGGGTTCAGCGCCATGGATGGTGCTGGTGAATTGGGATGGCTCCGCTTAACGGAAGAAGCGTTTCCACCACGGGCGGGCGGGGCTTTCTTCCTCTTCGGTAGGGGCGGGGGGTGTTCCCTGATCGTCGCCCGGAATTTGGGCATCCTCGTGGAAGACCGCGCCGCTGACGACGTTTCCCCGTTCACACGCGGCCACGATTTGGTCTTTGCCGGACATTCCATCGCCTGTTACGAGTTCGTCACCCACATAGAGAATGAGGAAACCGGTGGCACGAACGTGGTTGATCCAGCGGCTTTCTTCACCCGTGGATTCCGGTTCGAAGGATGCGACCAGGATGCCTTCAGAGTCCGTGATGATAATTTCACGGCCGTCCTCTTTCCAGGACCAGCCTTGGGCAACAGGCATAGGTGCCCCGTCCTGGAACCACTTCAACCCGAGTTCCGCGTAGGAGGACGCAATGAGTGTCGGGATCGAATCCGGCTCAAAGTGAACCTGCGTCACGGCGGTAGGGCGCATGAGCATGAACCCGTACAAGGGGTTCCCTGTTTTGGGATCGGATGCAACCCCAAGTTGGTACCGCATATCGTCGCCACCCGCGAGGATCGTCAACGGAGCTGGGGCCGGGGCCGGTACTCCGGTGTAGTGCTCTTGGAGCATCGTGGCCGCGTTGCTGGCGGGCGGGCGAATCAGGACGCAGACGGACATGGCATCCGCGTAGGAGCTGGATGGCCCCAGGGATGCGAACCGGGCCTTGGTGGTCAGGCCCAGCAGGTAGCCATCGGTGGCCGGGATATCCCAGATTTCCTTGTAGTTGTCTGCCAGCAGCAGGATCGACGGCCGAGTATTCACCGGGGCGGTGAGGTTCAGTTCGACCTTGGCCAGCATCTGCCCGTCATTGGCGGGGATGGCTCCCCAGCGGGCGGTTCCCTTGATCTGGGCGTGAAGGTCCACGGTTCCTTCGGAATCGAGCAACCAGAACAGCTTCTGCAACTCGGGGGACGGTGATGGAGCCTCGTTATCGAGCAGGACAACGAACAACGGGGGCAGATCGCCGGGGCCGTCCGGGCGGATTCCAGCGGCCCCGGCAGCGAAGATGGTCCCGGCAATGAAGTCCTGATTCTCCGCCCCGATCCGGTGGGCGGGTATGGTCTTTTGGGTGCGTTGGCCTTGCCGGTTGGCTTTCTCCTGGCGGCGGCGTTCTTCCCTGTTCATACGGTGCTCCTTTCGTTGCCAGACGGTGCTGGCTGGACCGTTGTTGCGTCGAGGTTCAGGCCCTCGGGCAGCGGGTCAACGGGATAGCGGGTCATCTTGTGGCCGTGGTCCGAGCGGCATTCAGACAAGGGGCCGCCTTCGGCCATGATCCGGTCAAAGTGGCGGTCGGCGTGGTCGAGCATCCAGGTACTCACCGCGCCGCCACCTTCGGCGTAGGCCACTTCGTAGGCCTGCCACAGTGCGGTCAGCCGCATCATCACCGATTCGTGGTTCCACCACTGCCGGCACCACCGGATAGGCGCGGTCCCGCGCTGCTGAAGGACGCCGGGGTTTGAATCGAAATGCTCGTACAGCGGCCCGTAAACGCCTTCATAGAAGTCATATACGGTACGGAAGGCCGGTTCCGGTTCCGGGGTTTCTTCGCCCGGTTCCGGTTCTGGCTCGTCGGCATCGGGGGAGGGGAGCCCCTGAATCCAGGGCTCCAGATCGTCCAGGGACCACCGCGGTGTTCGCCCGGCCCATGATGATGGTTTTGGGGCGTCACCACGGGCAACCATTGCCTTGAATGAGACAGCGGAGAGTTTCCCGGCCCGTTCGGTGACCAAGGAAGCGGCTTCGGCCGCCGACAGCTCAAAGCCGTGATCTTCAGCGCCGGTCCCTGGCGTCGTGGATTCCGGAGGGTCGGTGATTTCCCCGGTGGAGGTATCGATCCCGGCAGCTTCGGCCACATGACCGGTCACACGGGTTTCAATGCCTTCGGCAACGGCAGACCAATCCAGCTGATCAAGCCGGGCGTCTACCTTCTCTTCAAGGCGTTTGGTGTACCGGCGCAGAGCAACCTTTGTCAGCAGGTTCTCTACGGCCTCGCCGTCCAGTCCGGCCAGCGCCGCTCCGTCGGCACTGAGAGCGGAATGCTCAGCTGGTGTCTCATCGTCCCCGGTCTCATCGGGAGCAGTGGGAAGGTCTGCCTCGTCCTGTTCGGTGTCGGTGCCGGTGTCGTCGAAGAGCAGACCAGTTCCCGGAAGGTGATCTTCCGGGAACTGGCCGTTCTGTTCAGCGGTGTTGCTCACGCTGCCACCGGTGTGGTGTCAGGGTTGCGGCGCACAGCCTCAGCTTCGGCTACCGCGTCCTGGATCGTCCTCTCAGCCTGAGGATCATGGGCACGGAGGGAAGCTTCGACCGCTTCCTTGTGCTTGGTCCACATCCACGGCGTGGACTTGATCAAAGCGGCCCGGTTCTGGCCCGTGATCAGGATGCCCCGGCCCTTGGGCAACGCGGCAAGCTCGGCCACATCGAATATACGGTCACGGTGTTCCTGAGCCGGACCGCGAGGGGAGTCCTTGGATCCCGGTGAACCGGGTGTTGTGTAGTAGTAATCCCCAACCGCTTCTGAGGTCTTGGACAGGAACGGACCCGGCTTGTTCCCGCCGAGGTACAGGACCCAGTTGGCGGCTTGGTACAGCGCCTCCATGCCCTTTTCGCCCCAGACGGATTCGCCTTGGGAGTAGGACTGCAGAATCGTGACGACAAGGATTCCACGGGAGCCAAAGTGGGAGTATTCCTTGGGCAGCTTGGACCAGCGGCACACGTTGGCCGCTTCGTCCAGGATGGCCGAAAGCGGAATGGGCAACCGTCCGCCAGGGCAGTCGGTAGCGAACTGCTGTGCAGCTTCCAGCACGGCCACGGCCATGGCTGTGACCAGAGCGCGGCCGCCACCGGCTGAGTCCTTGGAGAGCGAGTAGAGCGTGTCCTTGCTGCGGACGAACTCTGCCGGGTTGAAGTGGCGGCGTCCCCGGTAGACCGACCCCGGAACTTCGGGGGATGCGACTTCATCACCCTCAACAGGGTTGACCCACCGGGCGATTTCATGGTTGGTCAAGCACTCGGTCATGATCTGCGCGGTGGAAAATACACCGGAGCGTTCAGGCAGGGAGTCCGGGGAGAAGATGCTGGCCAGCTGGTTCAGAACCTCGACATGGCGGGTTTCGTTCAGGATGGCGATCGCTTCAGGTTCGCGCACGTCCCGGTCCGAAATCCATTCCTGGACCGTGGACAAGGGCAGGCCTTTCACGGCGGCCGCGAGGAAGAAGCCTCGAAGCAGCTGCGTGGCTCGAAGTTCGAAGAACTGGAAGCCCTTCTCACCCACGGATTCCATTTCGGCCTTGGCGAAGGTGTCAGCCAAGGTCCACGCGCTGGCAGCATCGTGGACCATCGACAGGGGGTTCCACCACCAGCTGGGGGTCTCTCCAACGATCCCTTGCGGGTCGAAGACCCAGATGTTGCCGCCGTTCTTGGCCCTGACATCGCGGGTTGCGTCCGTGAGGAACCGCTTGTTCTCGGTGACGATGACCGCGCCAGGAGCTTCCAGGATGTACGGCACCGCGTAGGAGGCAGACTTACCGGCACGAGGGCCGGCGAAAATCAGGCCGACCAGTTCAGCGTTCGCGTACAAAGGATGGGAGGTGGGGATGATCTTGCCCAGCTCGAACCCGGGCCAGCCGTCAGCCTGGCACTTCATCTTCCGGTTATCAGCAATCGCGGCTTTGGCCGACAGGGATTTGACCTCCCGGAATGTGGCCATGTGCCGGGCAGCCGCGTCTACCCAGGAAGACTTGGGAGAGATTTTCCGCACCAGCAGCCACCCGGTGACAATCACAGCGGCGACAGCGACGGCAAGGGTGCCCATTCCGGCGATGTACAGGCCGGAGAACTCACGCGGGCCTTTCACAAGCTCCTGGACGACGATGTGCGGCCCCGCCCAGGTGCCGGTGGCGTAGAACCCGCCTACGCTCAAACCGGCCACCACGGACAGAAGCACACCGATCAGCACGGCAGCGCCGATGATCGTTGCCCGGTTCTTTTGGCGCAGGTAACGTGCCCGTGTTGGTGCACCCATCAGGCGGCCACCTCTTCCTTCTTCAACGGGACCACGTTGCTTCGCTCGTCAGTAACGTGGTGCTCCTTCTCGATGGCAGTTTTGGTCATTTGCACGGGAATCCCCACGCGGCCGGGCACCTTCAGCAGGATCTTTCCCGCACCAGGAGGCGCAGCAGGGGTGCCATCGGCGTTCAGCTTCGGCTTCCAGTCCGGAGGCGTGTTGAAACTGTTCACCATCTCGGTTTCCTTGGCGTTCAACGGCTGCACCGAGCTAAGTTCTTGCAGGTCATCCAGAGACAGAGCCATCAGGCCCAGGATGCCGCACCGCTGCGCGAAGCCCTTGGCCGTGGCACGGTCCTTCTCGTTGGGCAAAGACAGGAAGTCCTTGGGGCTGTGCGTGATCTTCAGTTCACTCACGCCCAGGCCACGGTTGGTCCGCCCTACCCGGTCCGCGCGGTCGATGATGCCCTCACAGGCACGGATCGGGTACCAGAACTCGTCCTGCACGGACAAGTAACCGCCCCAAGGCACTTCCGGGTCATACTGCGACAGTTCCCAGTGGGCGTCGATGGCCGAGAACCCGATGTTCCACGTCGCCAGCATCGCCGCCGACAGGAGTTTGGTCCGCGATTCCGGAATGGAAGAAGTATCGAAGCAGAACCCACCAGGGTTCCCTACGGGTACGCTGATCGACTCGTTGGACCCAATGAGCGAGCCCATTTCACCGTTCAGGACGGCAAGGACGGACAGATGCAGTTTCCGGTACTCAGCGAGAAACTGCTCAGCAGTGTCACACGCGACCGCCGAAAGGACCTCCGGGGGTGGGTTCAGGAACGCCCCTTTCATGTCATGCAGGGAAGGCTTGCGGACCCGTGTGATGACCGAACGGACCAAAAGTTCCAATGCCATGTCTTCGTTGTCGTCCAACGGATGACCGCGGCTGATCTGCACCACCAGGGCAACCATGTCCACAGCCTTGCCGATGGCTTCCTCAAGCATCTCCGCACCCAGGACGCCGCCGATCTTTTTGGCGGCCTCCCCCAGTGCTCCGAGGTCCAGGAGGTTGATTCTGTGCTTACCTTTGGGACCGAGGCTGAACACGGTGCCGCCCATCATCTCGATCATCTCGCAGTACTCGCCCTTAAGCGGGTCAAAGACCATCGGCACAACACCGCGCGCGGCCATCGAGTAAATGAACCGCTGCGCGACAGAAGACTTGCCGTTGCCGTTCAAACCAAAGAGCATCATGGAAGCCGAGGTGATCAGGCGCATGTCGTACCAGGACTTCATGTCCCCGGCCACGGTGGTGCCCACATTCATGTCTCGGCCCAAAGGAGTACCGACATTCGGCCGGGACGTGCCAGCCGAGAACGGGTAAATCCCGCACAGCTGGTTTGAAGATGAATACCACTGCGGAGGCTTGGGACGTTTGCCCCAACGGCCACCACCGAACCCGGTGAAGCCCTTGGAAGTCAGGTAGTGCTTCACTTCAAGAGTGTGTTTGGTGTTGAACATTACTGTGTCGCTCCTTTTCCAAGCCAGAGGGGAGAACCGGAGTACCGCCACGGCAGCACACCGAACGGAAGCGTGGTGTGGAACGCAGCCGAACCGGCATGCTCGACGAACCGGTAGGGCATGATCAGCTGGTTCATCAAGGACTTCACTTGGTTCAGCGCATCCCTGTAGGACTTCTCATCCGGGGAGAAAGTCACCGTGACCATCATGGAGAAAAGCGAGAGCCTGGCACCCTGAGCCAGTTCTTCCTCAGTCTTTTCCGCCACTGCCTTTGCCGCCTTGTCCCAGGACGTGGGCCGGCCTTTCCGGGTGGTGATCTTCCAGTCGGCGGTTTTGACCAGTTTGTCGACAACCTTGGCCCCCGTGCCGGGGTCCACCGGACGGTAAAACAGGGCCACCCGCTTGCGGAGGAACTTGGAGTTCGGCCCGAAAATCCGGTCAAAGCTCCTCGAGGTGATGTGCGCACCAGGGGGCACGGTCATCATCAACGTCATCGACGCAACACCGTCGTGGAAAACGACACGGCCCTGTGAGTCATCGAAGAAGCCCGGTCCGGCATGCTGCCAGTCCTTCACTGCCTGACGGCCGTTCAATGCGTCCAGGGCCATTTCCTGATCCCGCATCGGCTGGTACGCCAGCTGCGCGACGTGGGCAAGCTCCGCCTCGACCAAAGGTTCCGGTGAACCGGCCCCGGCGTCGCTGAGCATTTCGCTCTGCGCCGGGAGACGGGCAGCGACTTCAGCGACGGCAGAAGAAATATCCTTCTCCGCCAGCGTCTCTGCATCCCAAACCATCGTGGCGTAGACGTTCAGCACTGCTGACCGTGCCGGGAGGGTGCCTACCGCGTGGTCCAGGACCTCTTTCGCGAAGGCAGGTGCCCCCGGAGCGACATCTTCACGGATCGCCGCGCAGGTCCCGGCTGAGGACTCAGACGCGGAATCAACCACAATCGTGGCCCCGGTCAAGCCATCCTCGACACTGAGCGAGGAAAGCCAGATGCCGAATTTGGATACCTGTGCATTCACCACGGATTGTTCCTGCATCGATGCCCCGTCCGGGGAGCACCCAAACACGGCCGCCAGCTGTCCTACGGACTTGTGGTGCAGCAACGAGTATTCCCGGCCAAGACCATCAGTACCCGAGATCGTGTCCACATCCAGCAGCGCACCGGGCAGACGCTCGGCGTCCTCGGGAGGAAGCGTGGACAAAGCCCCGGTGACGTAGAACGCCGATCCTGAAGCTTTCCGGGATGCCAGGGACAGGCGGTCGGTGAACTTGCCGAAGATCGTGGTGCCACCGAACTTCACCATTCCCAAGAACACGATCATGGCTGTGATCAGGAGCATGAGCACAGCGGCCAGATAGAAGGTCCTCATCAACAGCAACAGGCCAAGGATGAGTCCGGCAGCGCTGACAATTACAGCCGGTAGAGCCAGGCCGAACAGGCCAGGGGACGCTGGCTCAAGCCAATTCCCAAACTTTTCCTGCGGAACGTTATTGCTCATGATCCCAACACACCCTTTCCGTCAGTGTCTTGCGCCCCTCGGGCTACAGAGCCACCCAGAGACTGGGTAGCTGCGTGAATTCCTGCTTTCGACCCGGAAGCCCCCGTGGACGGCGAACCACCAGCCACCGCGCCGCCAGAAGATGGCTGCCCGGTCGAAGGACCCGCGCCACCAGCTGAGGACCCATCCGAACCGGTGCCACCGCTGGCCCCGGAAGATCCGCTGCTACCGGATGAGCCCGAAGGGCCACTACCACCTGAGGCACCGGAGGGCCCAGCGCCACCAGCTGGACCGGCCGAGCCTCCACCGCCAAGGACCGAACCGCCCCCGGAAGAACCGGAAGAAACGGATGCGCCCTGAGCCATGGACATGCCAGAACCAGCCGTGCCGGCCTTGCCCGCAGCACCGGCCCCGGCAGCAGCAGAGCCGCCGCCAGTAGCGATAGCCGCTCCACCGGCCACGCCAGCGGATACGACGGCGGCACCGGCCGCCATGGCCATGGTCCCGCCAGCAGCTGAACCCATCGCGGAGGTTGCAGGGCCCAGGAGCTTCATGATTGCCGGAAGCGCAGCAACAGCCAGCACCAGCAACAACATGCCGTTGATGACGCCTCCAATACCGTCACCGCCTGACTTCAATTTCCACGCGAACGCGTAAATGATCGCCGCGACCGGCTTATAGATCAGGAAGGCAATCAACCACTTCGTGATCGTTGCAAAACCGCCTTCAGAACCACGGATCATCGCGCCCGCAGCGGCAACCGGCCAAAAGGCGATCAGCATCGGCAGGGCCACGGCGCGGATAATCATGATGAGCCACTGCAACAACGTCGCGGCCGCGCCGAAAATCCCGGCGATAATCGCAAGGCCAGCACCAATGGACCCCACCGACGCTGCCGCTGGGCCAAGGGCTCCGTACCCGGAGACCGTGACACCGGCCTCGTCCAGAATCCACTTCGCGAAAGCATCACCAGCCGGGATGGCAACCTGCATCAACGCGGTGCCCAACGTGGTCACCAGGAACGTCATCAACAAGGCCTTGGAGACCTTCACGGCCTGATCCCCACGCGTGTGGACCATCGTCCACACACAGGCAACCATGATGCCGACCGTGGCAAGGAAGATACTGATCACCTGCAACTGCCCGGTCAGCCACTCCATGGACGCGCCATCGAGATTGACCAGAATCCCGGAGTCCAACCAGGACGTCAGGAAGCCCTTCATGAGCGAGTCCCAGGCGCCCATCATCGTTTCACCCAGGCCATTTGCCCCGGAATCAACGGCCTTATCGACCGCACCGCCAACAATGCATCCGGCCCACTCGCCTGGATTACTGCAATCAGCCATTGGTACCACCCCATGTCACGAACTGGCCTGCCCGTGGGGTTACTGATTGCCCGGCAAACAATTTGCCATCATCAAGAACTTTCAGCTTCCAGTCACCATCAACCCACCTGAATGTCTGCGGTATCCCCGCGTACCCGGTATCGGTCTTATCTGTGGCAATGACCAGAGTCAGCTGTGCTTCATCTGGCGTGAACGAATCGACAATGAAGCCTGAGTAGGTCACTGGCGTAGAAGCTTTCGAAGACTCGCTAAGGGTTGACCGATAAACGGCTTTTCCAGGCGACTCCATCACATAGAGTTCGATAGCCTCTTTTAGTCCCACAGTGTTGGAACTTGCATTGAGCGATACAGCCGTCAGTGCTGCTCCGAGGGGTGAGCGGGCGAAGCACACACCATATCCGTCCTTGGTTTTGGTAGGTCCGTAGGTGTCCGAGACTGGCCAGGTCCAGCCCTTCTCTGCCTTCCAGCGGAGGTCCTTTGGCATGGCAGGCTTGGCTGAGGTGTCCCCTGCCGGGACGTTACAGCCGCCTTCGTCCTTGGGACTCTCCACAGCCACTGGGGTGGACGGTTCAGGCGGGCCGGATGGTTTGACCAGGATCATCACCAGCAGGATCGCGACGACGAACACCACGAGGATGGAGGCCCATAGGGCGACCTTTCCCCGCAGCTTCTGGGCTTTCTGTGTCGTTGTCATGGGTTCTCCTAACCGACGAACAACGCGCCGAGAACACCGGCCACGCCCAGTCCGATAGCACCGGTCAGCCACCAGCCGGCCTTGCCCATGAACTCTTCACCGCGACCGCGCTGGTGAGCGAAGAACAAGCCGATGAACAGGACCATCAGGCCCAGCACGGCGAGGGAACCACCGATGATTTTCGTCCACATCAGAACGGTGTCCAAGCCGTCCTGGACCTCTTTGGGCAGCGGCTTGGCCTCGGCCACGACGGTAGTTGCAACGTTGGCGAGCTTGGTCATAACGGTCATTTCATTTCTCCTTTAATCGTTGAAAGTGCGGTGCGGACCTTTTCCAGGTCCTTCGCAGGTACGTCAGTGAAATCCGACAGGGCGGAGCGTTTTATCAGCAGGCCCGGCACCCAAGGGACGGGTACCAGGGGAACCGCGCCGCCCAGAACTTTGAGTTCGTTCTGGATCAGTCGCGGTATGCGTCCCGGTGCGGCCGGGACGATCAGGACCGCGCTGAACGCGGCCCGTCCATGGGCAGCAATGGCAGCCTTGGCCGCGTCGATGCCATGAAGACTTGCACGGGCGACAAGCACGGCCGGTTCGCCAAGAGCGGGGAGCTGCTGGCCGTGGTCAGCGCCATCGAGGATTGAGGCCCATGCCGTGGCACCGGCCCCGCCGTGGGCGGCCACGAAAGCGACCGGCTGTTCTTCGGCCGACGGTGAAGGCTCAGGTTCAGGCGCAGCGGCTTGGACTTCCGGGGCGATGCTTTGCGCGGCTGTGACCCACGGGCTCACGTTCTCGGTTTTCTCGGTCACGGTCATAGCCCACGAGCCACCGCAGCTGCCGCCCGCAGCCACGCCCTCCGTGTCGCCGGGGCAAGCGCACCGTAACGAATCTGGCCCGACTTCAGCGCTTCATCGAACGGCACCACCACCACGTCCCGGACGTAGGGGCGGAACTTCTCTGCCGTCTGCTGAGACAACCGGGTCTCACCTTTTTGCATCTCAGAGACGATCACGACCGCGTTAGCTGCAAGCGCAGCTGAGCGTTCGCCTTTCAAGTCCAAGCCCTGCAAAGTCAACAGCGCAGCCTCTACCCGGTCCTCTACGTTCGTCGTGGGCACCACCAGCTGATCGGCGTGATCGATCATCCTGATCCACTCAGCGCTTCGGTGGTTGTTGCCCGAGTCCATAACGATCATCCGGTAGTACTTGGACACCACCCGGTGCAAGATATCGACCTCTTCAGCGGTGACTTCGTGTGTACCGGCCACGTCCGCATCAGAGCGCAGCACGTCGTATTTGTCCGTGCTCTGGTGGTGCACGAACGCGTTGATATCGGCGGACTGGGCCGTGGGCGAAAGCAGCGCGTCGGCGGCCGCGATCACGTCCAGAGCACTTCGGGAGTGGTCTCCCTGCTGGGTCCGCCACCCCAACGTGCCCGTGGTGGGGTTGTTGTCCCACGCCACGACACTGCCACCGTTACGGCCAAACACGGCCGCAAGATCGGCAACCGTGGGGGTCTTATTCGACCCGCCTTTTTGGTTGGCAACAGCAATCGTCCGGGTACCGGCAAAGTGCTTTGACGCCAACCGGATATCTTCACGTTCGCTCAGCTCGTCCTCCGACGGTGCCAACGACATACCCAGGCTGTTCAGCCATCCACGGATACCTTGGGCGGCCGGTTCGACCGTGCTGGGAGCGGCGAGGAAGCTGCTGGCTTCCCTGATGGAACGGCGAGTGGCCGGTGCTTCTACCGGTGCCGCTGTGCCAGCTGCCGCAGCGGGGCCCTTGGTGACCGTCGTCGTGGCTGTCGACGGCGTGACGGTGGTTGTCGCGGCCGGGGCCGAGGGGATGCGCTCAATGATCCGGCTGGCATCTTCGGGGACTGCCTCAGGCTGTTCTTCCTCAACTTCCCCGACTGGCGAGACAACCAAATACGACACCCCGCTATCGTCCATGGACGTAACCCGAACCGGGCGGCCGAGCGTGGCCGCTTCTCCGATGACGCGCTTCATGAGCGCCTGCCGCAGATCGTTCACGTCCGGGGCTTCGTAGGGGTGTTCTTCCCCGTTGATTTTCAGGACGCCGGTGTTGTCACCGTTGATGATGGCGCTGATCACCGGTTCCGGCTGGATCAGCGATTTTTCGATGGCCATGGGCCTACCTCTTTCTTTTCGGAGTGGTGACGCTGCTTAGGAATCTTTGGGGGCGACACGGGTAATGAGCCACGGTTCCTCCTGCCCGCTTCGATGGAGGGACAGGACCCATGGCCCGTCGTTGGTGGCGAACTCGGCCATAACGGACATGGGGTTTCCCTTCTCCCGGACCAGGACCGGTCCGGACAGGATTTTCCGGACCGGGATGCGGCCGGGATCGATGTACTGCGCGGATTCTTGGTAGTCAGCGCTCATATGCGGCTGAAGAGCGTTGAACCATGCCCGGTCCGTCAGGTCCGGGCGGGCGAACTTACCCATCAAGTCAGCCGCCAAGGCTTTGACCTTCTGGTCCGTGGCCGCGTCCCAGGTCACGACAGGAACGCCGTGATCCTCCGAATGGTCCTCGTGACCGTCCACCGGGATGCTCGTCGTGATCGAAGGTGTTGGTGCGGTGTCCGAGGCCGGGGTGGCGCAGCCAGCCAGGGCGGCGGCCGCGACAGCCAGGACAAGTCCGAATCTGTTGATGCTCACTAGAAGTTCACTCCTTGTGCTTTGAGGATCGGGGCCGGGTCTGTGCTCTGGTTGATCGGAATCATGGGGTTGGGCAGCGCGCCGGGGAAGAACTCCATGTGCAGGTGGCGGCCGGTCACGTTACCCGTGGCCCCTTCGGTGCCCAGCGGTGTCCCGGCAGCGACGACGTCGCCTTCCTTGACCTTCACCGACCCGGCTTCCATGTGGTAGTAACCGATGGTCAGCTTGCCGTCAGTGGTCTGGCCCGTGACGCCGGTACCAAACAGGCCGTCAAGGTTCCTGACCTTGACGATCTTCATATCCGTCACGGCCACGATCGTTCCCGGCCCGCCTGGGTGTACGAAGTCGATCCCGTAGTGGAAGTTGGCCAGCACACCCCCCGCAGTGCCCGGAGGGGCCGGACGAGGCCCGTAGCCGCTGCTCATGGTCGCACCGGCCATAGGGTGGACCCACTTGCCGGACAACTGCCCTACGACCGCGCCCCCGGTGCTGGGGCAGGCACCGGAGGCGTCAATGCCCGCGCCAGCTTCCCCGCCCAGAGCCTTCACAATCTCAGCTGCAGGGGCACGGAACTGCGCGTAGTGGTCCTCCACGGTGTTGCGCTGCACCCGGTGAATAGCGGTACTCGGTTCCAGCTGCTCCCACCCGGAAACCTTCGTCAGTGCCTTGAAGAAGTTTGTCGCGCTGGTGTGGGGGTCCATGCGGTCCGCATAGGAACCCCAAGCCCCGTTATCGCGCTGCTGGAACAAACCACGGGAGTCAGGGCCAGCTGCATCACCGTAGTCAATGACCTTCAGGGTGGACTCACCAATGGCTGCCTGCACACCCAAGATTTGCGCGGCCGCAGGCAACCCGAGGTCTTTCGCTGCCTTCATGATTGCTGCCGCGTTCTCCAACTGCTTACCCGAGAAAGCCCCCACCTTGGCAGGGATACTCCCCACGGCAACGCTGGTACCGCCCACCCCGCAGGACGCGGCTGCCTTGGCACCACCGGTGCCCAGGAACAACATCACAACCAGGACAGGGGCAAAAAGAAACGCCGCTACAGCCAGCACAGCGGCCGATGAACTTTGCTTCACGGGCTTACTCCGCGCCAGTGCTTCCGCGTCCAGGAATCGGCCCTCCACAACGGCCCGGCAGCCTCCACCGTCAACACCACATCAGGACGGCGCACACGCAACACCACACCCGGACGGCCATCTTCGAACACATCAGCGGCACGGTGGGAAGTCAGTAGACCATCAGCCACCAAACCATCGATTACAGAGCCAAGCGACTCGCCCAAACCTGTGCGGCGGGCCAGCTCGGCCTCATACGTCACGCACGCGGCCCGACCCTCAACGAACTCCCGTTCATCGGCTATTTCCAGAACCTCGGACAACACCCGTGCCTGTTCGGCCGGAATATCCAGACCGGCCACCCATGATCGGAAAGCCTTACGCCTCCGTGTCGCCCGGTCCCGAAGGCGACCGTCCATGGCCCAGTGCGTGCCGAACGGCAACAACGTAGTCATACTCTGTCCTCCCCCTGGAACATCGTTTCCATACCTAGCAGCCGGCACCGACAAGATGACGACTGTATAAATTCGATAGACCGCGCCATTGTCCCCGGATTCCCGCGAAAGCGCTTGTCACAAAGCCCGACGGTGAGCTACTTCACTAAGGGGAAATCCCCCAGCAACCCAAACCTATCAATTTTAAATTCATAGTTCCACACCTACATGATTTAATTTCTTAGTATGGGTCATATGAAGCGATGCGACAGAATGAACTGGTGCCCAAGTATGTTCGCCCCTCGACGCCAGCCCCGGCCAGGACCGAAGCGGCTTTAGCCATGCTTGGAATCAACCCGCTGCGCACAGAGATAATCCGCTACTTAGCCCAACACCCTGACGGCGGAACGTCCGGTGATATCGCGCGTGCTATCGGCGCCGAATACCGCACTGTCTATGGGCATTTGCGGCAGCTTGAAGAGTCGGGCGGCGTGGTTACAGAGGGTGACATGGGCAAACGCAAGGGGCAATGGGTGATCTATCGGCTGGACCCGCAAGCGGTAGCCAAAGCCCAGGAAGAGTACCGGCTGTACACGGCCGGAAATTAAGATTCAACGACACGCGGAGCTTATCTCCCACTTAATCCTTATTCTTAAGGCTATTTTCGTGGCATGGCTACGAGACGGCGGCGGCATCGCGGAACGGCAATGGACAACGTCCAGCTGAACACCCTCGTCCCCCAGGAAGACAAAGACTTCTTCTTCTCTGTGGCTGACCGCATGGGCGTATCAACCGGCGAAGCCATGGAGCGGCTGATAGCCCATCTTCGCGACGAGACTGCGCCCGACGGCCTACCGTCCTGGTTCGACCGTTCAGAGCTACCGGAGGCACTGCCTATCGCAAAGGCTAGCTAACGAGGAAGGCCCGCACTAGGCGGGCCTTCAGAAGTATTCAGTTCAGATCAGAAATCTTGGCGGACGACGATCTGAACTATTTCGAAGCTTCCTCTCACGAGGACGCTCCCTTTGTTGCAACCTTCGAACGAAAGGTCTTGTCCCCCTTATGTTACCGGTCATTGCACCGGCGTCAACGCACGCGCCGATCCACATCACCCCTCATGTCACAGGCGTCACTCCTGCACCCGACGAGGCGGTCACATACAAGCCCTGCCGGGTAAGCAGGTTTCAGGAGACCAACAAGAAGCACGTGAAAGCAGCGGTGCCCAAGGGCTCCATGCGCGCCGCTCACGGCCTTTACCAGGCACTGCCGACCTTGAAGCAGGATGAGCGCCTGGCGCTGCGCACCAAGCCCTTCCAAGCCCGTTTGTTGGCGTTCTTCGAAAAGTTGATTTCCTTGGCCGACTACAACACCATGACCGTCCGCGTGCCCTGGGGCGGCCGCGACAAGGCCTATGGCGAGGCAGACGCCCGCCCAGGCTTGGTCGAATGGTTGGGCATCAGCCGGCGTACCGTGGCCAACTACCGCCAGCTCCTGGAAGAGTGGGGATACTTGGGCACGGTGGCGTCGGGCCGCTCAGCTGAGAAGGTCAGAGAGAAGACCGCCGAGGGCAACGAGCTGCCCGTCTACGTCATCTGCATCCCATCCCCGCTGAAAGCCGTTCCGGGTCTGCCGGCGGAAACGGCTGTGGATGAGATTTGCACCCCCACCGCCCCTTCAGGGGTGGTTCAATCAGGCGTTAAAGGTAATTTAACCCATACACGCGAGGAAAAGCCTGAAAAAGGCCACGGCTCCGCCGTGCAACCTGATCCAGGCGCCGCAAGCGGCGCAGTGGCCGCCACCGGGACACTTCGTCCGGGCGCGTACTGGCATCCTCATGCGACGACAAAACGCCGTGGACAACGTTGGGCTGCGGCCGAGGAAATCCGTACCCGATGCTTCGCCCTCCGCCCCCTGTCCAAGAAAGACCTGGCTAGCGTGCTCCGGCCTTGGTTAGTCGCCGGGTGGACCGTCTCCGACGTGCTCAACGCCTTCAACAAGATGCCTGACGGCACGGACTGGCCCCACGACGGCGTACCGGTTACAAAGAACACCCAGCGGCTACGAGGCTGGGTTCTGCACCACCTGCGCGCGTGGACCGTGGAGGGTGAGCCCATGCGCTCCCCCGACCAGCGACGAGCCGCACGCCACGAGGAAATCCTCCGCCAACACGCCGCTGAACAGCGCCGCATCCTGGAACGCCAGGCCGAATACGCCGCCCGGCTCGCAGAAGGACCATCCCCCACCGAAATCCGCGCCAAAGCACAAATTCGTTCCCTCTTTGCTAACAACCGCCGCCACCGGCCAACTACTGCCTGACACCCCTTAGCGTGAGTGTCGTTCTAGTTCGAAACCTTTAGTCCGCCAACCAACCCCACAGGAAGCCCACAATGCCGAAGAGTAAAGTCCGCAAAAGAATTGCCAATCGCCGACAGGCGCCACAACAGCTGGCAACAGAAGAAGCACTGATCGTGCCCGTCTGGGACTACCCGGACTGGGCGGACCTGATCATCGAAGACGAGGGCGGCACAGAAAATGAGGCCTTCCACGCCCTCCTGTCGATGCCTGTCAGCTTCTGGAACCCCGATCGCACCGAGGTCCAGGTTCACTATCCCTTTGTACTCGCAAGGCAGGCCGGCCAGTCTTTGAAGGAGTGGTACAACGCCATCATTGACCTCTATGAAGCAGGCGGCATCGCATGGGACGAAACAGCTAAAGCGCACTACCTCACCGAGCTCTCTGAATCATTGATCTGATTCGAACTCCCCCAGAAGCAGACCGCGGGGCCCGCGCTGACGCCCAGTGTGGACCGCTTTGAGATTTATCCTCCGGTCTCCACCGGCCCACAGTGGGGACAGCGCAACGACGCGGACTGTTGAATACCTATAGTCGGGGATCCGCCGGCACCAGGTCACTGCAGCAGCTCAAAACCCCTAGAACACGCGGAATCCGTGAATCTGGCCGGAAACCCGCTGTGTAGGACTCCTACAACCGGACTAGTCTCCCATGGTCCAAGCCGTGGCGTTGCCGTGTCCCCTGCCGTCCGGGGCTGGGTTTTTTCAGCCGGGACGACACACATCTACGGTGCGGGGCCGGGCTTTCGCGGGGACAGGAACCAAGACCACGGGGTCGGGTTCCAAGGCGCTCAGGGGGCTACCAGCGAGCTACTGACGGGGATCACCACAGCCGGGAACGGCGACCATCACCACCACCACACGCGGCGGCCGCCGAAGTCGACGCAGGGCACCACAAAGAATCCAAGAAAGTTCTAAAAATCTCCTAGCGGGGGTTGGACAAAAGTTCCTAGGGGGGATAGAATGGAGATAAGAAAACAGCCCATACCGAAGGAGCCGGAAACATGGCCACCGCCACCAAAACCCGTAAGACCGCCGAAGAACGCAAGGCTCAGGCCGAAGCTCTGCAAGCCCAGCTCACCGCCAAAATCGAGTCCTTCACCAGCTCGGATGAGTGGATGAAGTTTCTCGCTTTCGCCCAGGCGTTCCACGCCTACAGCCTCAACAACGTGATTCTGATCCTCTCTCAGTGCAACGTGGCCAGCCGTGTTGCAGGGTTCCGCAAGTGGCAGGAACTCGGCCGTCAGGTCCGCAAAGGTGAGAAGGCCATCAAGATTTTTGGCTACAGCACCAAAAAGGTCACCGAGACCAACGAGGCCACCGGCGAGGACGAAGAGAAGACCGTCGTACGCTTCCCCATCCTCTCGGTATTCGACATTTCACAGACCGACCTCATGGAAGGTGCCGAGGACTACAGCAGCCCCGCCCAACGCCTCACCGGCTCCGATGATCTGGGCATCGTCGCCAAGGTCACCGAGTTTCTGACAGCTCGCGGCTGGACCGTCACCCATGAAGCGATCCCCGGCGAGGTCAACGGCTACACCACCACCGACGGCACACGCCGCGTTGTGATCGACGCGGACCTCTCCCCCACACAGGCAGCCAAAACCGCCATCCACGAAGCCGCGCACGTCATCTTGCACGCCGAGGAAGACCACACCGAATACGTGGCACACCGTGGCGTCAAGGAAACCGAAGCCGAAAGCGTGGCCTACGTCATGGCCGGAATGCTCGGACTCGACACCAGCGCCTACAGCGTCGGCTACGTCGCCGGATGGGCCAAAGCCGATATCGAGACCGTGAAAGCCACCGCCGCCAACGTCCTCCGCGCCGTCCACGAACTAGCCGAAGCACTCGACACCGACCCCGAAGAAGACGAAGCCGCCTAGAACGGCCCGGGGCGGCCCGGAAGGGCCGCCCTACCGAAAGGAGAAAACATGTTGCAGCTCGAAGGCCAGGGCGAACTCTTCGCCATAGCGCCGGAGCCACTGATCTACACCAACGGAGAAACCCCCACACACTGTGTGAAGTGCCGCGAAAAGCTCACCATGGCCTACGAAGGCGCGGGAGGCAAAGGCTACCGCTGGGAGAAATGCCAAAAATGCTCCCGGACACCAGACCCAGAATTCACCCGGAAACTACGCGAGGTCGTACAGGCCGCACGCGAAGCAGCAGAGGACGAATAGGGACCAGCGACGGCGGCCGAAAGGTCGCCGGTGCCGGGTCTCACCGCTGGCGGTCCGCCGTCCTGGCCGGCTGCCGCCGTTGGTCACCAGCGGCGGACCGCCAACCGCGCACCAAGGCGGAGCGCCGGGGTGCGGGCGGCCAACCCCCAATGCCGGGGCCAGCTCTCGCATATGCGTCAGTCAGCGGGCGGCACAACAAAAGGAGGAGCCGATGGCCCCTCCTTTTGCTTGTCCAGAAACCTTGGGGGAATAAGGACAAACCCACCGTAGCAACCGACCCTGACAAAACAGCGCGAAAGTCCCCCATGGTCCAAGGCCTATACCGGCGCCTCACCCAAGTACCTGGTCAGCTTTCTTTCAGCCTTGACGACACACATCTACGGTGCGGGGCCGGGCGCAGCTGGTGACAGGAACCGTGAGCGCGTGGCCGGGTTCTAAGGCGCTCAGGGGGCTACCAGCGAGCTACTGGCGGGGATTACCACAGCCGGGGGCGGCGACGATCACCACCACAAACCAACGGCGGCCGCCGAAGTCGACGCAGGGCACCACAAAGAATCCAAGAAAGTTCTAAAAATCTCCTAGTGGGGGTTGCGTAAAAGTTCCTAGGGGGGATAGAATAGAAGTATCAAGAAGCCCACCGGAAGGAACCGAAATGCTCACCGAACGCACTACCGATACCGGCACGACGATCACCTTTGATCACACCGACAAGTGGTTCCAAACCTTCGAAGACCCAACGAACAACATTCTGAGCGGTGATTACGTCGCCGCAGGCGGTACCGGCCGCCAGCACTTCTGGATCGACAAGGAAACCCTCAGGGCCTACGTGCCCAACGCCATCAGTTTCGAGTGAAGGAGCACGCCGTGATGCGCCGATGCATTGCCCTGGTCATTCCCGCCCGACTCAGCGAACCGGTCACGGCCACGGCCCAGGACGTACGCCACGGAACGCTTGAAGCCCTCTACGGCCCCCTCGACTGCATTGTTAGCGGCGACTGGCAGGTTTACCTCCGGGCCGACAGCGACAACCATCACAACAACCTCCGGGCCACGCAACTACTCCGGGAAACCGGCCTCTATCTTCCCGAGGTCGCAGGCACCGCGATCTATCTGGGACGCGCAGAGCACGGGACAGACACCGACGCTCCCGCCCATCTGATCCGCCTTGCAGAGAGATTATTCGACACCCGCCTACCAGCGGCCGAACTCGTCTAGCCCGCAGCGGTGGCCGGAATCAAACCCGGCCACCACCGATCCCCCGAAGGAGCCGGAACCATGACCATCACCATTTACACCATCACCGACGAGAACACCGGCCGCGAATGCACCAATTGCACCGCCACCAAGAAGGCCCTGGACCGCAAGGGGATCACCTACCAAAGCCGGGAGATGACCGACGTCGAGCGGGAAGCCTTCAGAAAGGCCGGCCATCTGGCCGCCCCCGTCGTTATCACCGACACCGACACGTGGGCTGGGTTCCGCCCGGACAAGATTCTGACTCTCACCGCCAAGGAGTCCTGATGGCACTGACCAAAGAACAGGCCGAGAAGATCAAAGAACGCGGCCGCATCGCCTCAACATCATGGTGCTGTACCGGCCCGTTCCCCTTGGAAGGCTGCCCCGACTGGCAGGACCACTGGCACGCAGATTGCACCCTCTGTCACTGGACAGAGAACCCCCGGTTCTGGGGGCCGACTCCCGAAGACGCAGCGGCGCTACTGATCGAACACCTAGACCAGGAACACCCCGCCTTATGGACACACCCAACACTTTTCTAAATCCCCTCATCCACACAAAGGAGAGACCATGTACAACCCCTACCTTGCCGAAGCCACAGCACTGCTCACCGAAGCCGCCCAGGAACTCCCCGAGGACGCCACGGCGGCCGCCGCAATCAAGGCCAACATGGCACAGGCCTACGCCATCCTTTCGTTGGCGCAGGAAGTCGCCACGGCAAACGCAGCCAAAAACGCAACGGCAAACAACCTCTAGTTTCTCCTAGCCCCCCTTGCAATTGACATGTAAGGGGGGCTAGAATAGAGTTATGAAGGAAATCAAGAAGAAAGAAGCCGAAGCGGAACTGACCAAAGCCGGATGGAGCATTATTCGGCAATCGGGCAAGCATGACGTATGGGCCTCGCCGGATAAGGCAGTTACCGTAGCTGTCCCCCGGCACAAGACCATCAGCCCCGGAGTCGTCCGGCAGATCGCCAAGGCACTGCCGACCACCCCAAGCGGCTGGCAGTAGCCTTCCCGGTAGGGGCCGAGAGGCCCCTACCGGCCTACCCGCCCGGCAGTATGAGAGGAAAAAATGACCATCAAGCGAAAGCTCGAAGCCGTTGCCCACAAAGAGGGCAAGTGGTGGGAAATCCATATCCACGAGCTTGACCAGGTGACCCAAGCCAGCAGGGCCAAGGATATCCAGGACATGGCAACCGACCTTGCCGCCATCGTGCTCGATCTTGATCCTGATGAGGTCGAAGTGAACGTAACCCTACGGGCACCGGATGAGGTCCATCAGCGCTGGGTGCAGGCACGGGAAGACATTGAAAAGGCCCAGGAACTCTCTGCCAAGGGGGCCGCGGAATCACGCGCCGTCGTCGCGGAACTGAGCCAGCATTTCACCATTACCGAAGTAGCCCGCATGCTCGGCATCTCCACCCAGCGCGTCTCCCAGCTCAAAGCCAAGAAAGCGATCGAAGCATGAAAGCGGCAAGAATCACCGCAGCCGTCGCCGGGACTCTGCTGCTCGGAGCCGCCCTTGCCGGGTGCGTCAGCCCCACTCCCCCACAGCAAAGCGCGGCCGCGCCCTCACCGGAACTGCCAACCCCCACCAAAATCACCGGCCCCGACAGTCGCGAGGACTGCACCAGCTCACTGAGGAAATCACTCGAAGGACTCGAAGATCCCGATCGGATTACTATCCGCTGCGCCGGGACGACGATCACCGTGGCAGGGAACTTCAGGGACCGCTACACCAACGCATACGACCCCAAAGCGGCCCAGGATATCGAGAAGGTCATCGTAGTAGGCGGAGAAGTACGGGCATGGGTGCGCTACGGGGATGCCACCTGCCTCATCATCCACACCCCAGGAACACCGCCCGTTCAATGCAAGCCCACCCAGGAACAACAGGCCGAGAAGTCCCCGACTCCCGGACCGACCGTGCAGCCAACGCCGACAAGCACCAGCTGAGACCCAAGGAGAACCGAAGCTATGACACAGAAGATCATCCCCGGAGGCACCGAAGGCCGCGCCATTGCCGGGAAGTCCCCCGAGGAACTGGAAACGCGAAGCCAGGAGTACCACGAGGACGTTGAAGCCATCAGGGACGCGATCCTGCGCCAACTCGGAGCCGGAACCGACATAGGCGAACTCATCTACGCCGCAATGCTCGAAGCCCAGCGGGAAGTAGCAGACGATTACGACCTCCTGGACAACCGCCCCGGCTCATGGGAATCAGCCGGCCTTGCCTCACTGATGGAGAGCGTCCACGCCCAGCTCAACACGGAAGGCAGGTAGGGAGACGTGTACGCGAAAGCACTTATCCCGGCTGGGTCCGGCATCCCCGCGATGCCACTGCTTATTGCCGGTGTTGACCAGCTGCCCGCACTAGTCGCCTATTTGAAGGCAAATGGATGGCTGGACGCCGCCGGCGGGACGGTCCGGCCCGGAAACGGCGAACTGCGGATAACCACAGCACAGCGCCTGGAACTGATCATCGGCGGCGAAACCATGCTGGACGACACCAACCCGGCAAGCCCTCCCGGCTGGTGGAACGCCGTCGAAGCAGCAGGCAACAAATGTTTTGCCCTACTGTCCCAAGCGGGCAGCGTCGATCTTCGCGGATCAACAGGAATAGACCTACAACGCTTGCTGGACCAGCCCGGCACACTCTACTGGGCCAGCGTCCCCGTCAACGTAGACCCCCACTAGAAGCTATGCAACCAATCCGCAACCAACTAGAAACTGATTTGGTTGCAAACTAGTTGCGAACCACAATGGATGCGCAAACAAACCACGTTGCAACAACATTGCAACCGAAACCAACGTTGTTCTAACCTTCAACTAGAGCGCAAGCGCTGAACTTGCCCGGCTCGAACGGAAAGGCCCCATCTCATGATTCTCACTATTGGCTCGCTCAAGGGCGGCTGCTCGAAATCAACGCTGACCGTAAACCTCGCCGCCGAGCTAGCCCGCCAGGGCAAGAAGGTGACCGTTGTAGACGCAGACCGCATTGCCAGCACCACCAACTGGATAGCGGACAGGGAAGAACGCAGCCCTGATCTGCCCTCAATCATCGGTGTGCAGAAGAAAGGTAATCTTCGCGCAACGCTCTTGGACCTCGATGAGGCCGCCGACTTCGTGATTGTGGACACGGGTGGGTATGACTCACAGGAACTCCGCACGGCGGCCACAGCCTCCGATGTGCTGGTTGTCCCTATGAAGGCATCGCCATTGGATTTGGACACTCTGCCTGCATTCGTCAAAGTCATTGAAGGCATCCTGGACTTCAACGCCGAACTGGCGGTCCGTGGACTGTTCACACAGGCTTCAACCCATGCCATGGATAAGCGGTTGGACGAGTCCCGCGACATTCTGAGTGACTACCCAGAGATTCCGCTGTTCCAGACGACGATTTACCAACGCAGTTCCTACATGGACGTCATGCCCGTGGGCAGGGGAGTCGTGGAATGGACTGACAGCAAGGCCAAAGCAGAGATTCAAGTACTCGCCCAGGAGCTGATCAACATTGTCTAATGCACGTCCCACCCCGAATCGTCGGCGCCGGGAAATCGACCCGGAAGAAGAAGCCCGCATCGAGGCCTTTGCCCAGCAGGCCGAGACCCTACGGCCAGCACAGCCCGAACCTGAACCGCAGGCGGCCAAAGCACCAGCCCCCATTCATGCTGAGCGAAGCACCCAGCCCGCGAAGGCACCCAAGGACAAGTCCTACACCTTCCGCATGACCGAAGACACCCTGAATGAACTAAGAGACGCGGCCGCCGAGGAAGACCGAAGCATCCAATGGGTGTTCGACAGAATTCTCCTGCCTGCCATACGCAACCGACGTGCAACCAACTAAGTTGCACTCAGCAACTAAGCGAGCAGAGGAAGGGCAGCGATG
>NZ_JBEEII010000021.1:0-3424 GCF_040137855.1 Paenarthrobacter sp. CAP02
TTAATGGTTGTCCGGCGGTGTCCTACTCTCCCACACCCTCCCGGGTGCAGTACCATCGGCGCTGTGGGTCTTAGCTTCCGGGTTCGGAATGGGACCGGGCGTTTCCCCCACGCTATGACCGCCGTAACCTTGTTACCCGTCCCGACCCCCGTGGGGGGGTGGGTGGGAAGACTGTGGTTACAACTGTGGTGCTTGGTTGTTATTTTGTTGTGGTTTTGTTCCCGGGGTTGTTGGTTGGGAACCACATAGTGGACGCGTGCAGTGTGTTGTGTGTGGTGTAAGTTGTTGGCCTATTAGTACCGGTCAGCTTCACGAGTCTTTAGTCCTCGCTTCCACATCCGGCCTATCAACCCAGTGGTCTGGCTGGGGGCCTCTCACACATAAATGTGTATGGAAATCTCATCTTGAAGCGAGCTTCCCGCTTAGATGCTTTCAGCGGTTATCCCATCCGAACGTAGCTAATCAGCGATGCACTTGGCAGTACAACTGACACACCAGAGGTTCGTCCGTCCCGGTCCTCTCGTACTAAGGACAGCCCTTCTCAAATTTCCTGCGCGCGCAGCGGATAGGGACCGAACTGTCTCACGACGTTCTAAACCCAGCTCGCGTACCGCTTTAATGGGCGAACAGCCCAACCCTTGGGACCTACTCCAGCCCCAGGATGCGACGAGCCGACATCGAGGTGCCAAACCATGCCGTCGATATGGACTCTTGGGCAAGATCAGCCTGTTATCCCCGAGGTACCTTTTATCCGTTGAGCGACGGCCATTCCACAATGTACCGCCGGATCACTAGTCCCGACTTTCGTCCCTGCTTGAGATGTCTCTCTCACAGTCAAGCTCCCTTGTGCACTTACACTCGACACCTGATTGCCAACCAGGCTGAGGGAACCTTTGGGCGCCTCCGTTACTTTTTAGGAGGCAACCGCCCCAGTTAAACTACCCATCAGGCACTGTCCCTGACCCGGATCACGGGCCGAAGTTAGATGTCCAAAGTGACCAGAGTGGTATTTCAACGATGACTCCACCCGAACTGGCGTCCGGGTTTCAACGTCTCCCACCTATCCTACACAAGCCACTCCGAACACCAATACCAAACTATAGTAAAGGTCTCGGGGTCTTTCCGTCCTGCTGCGCGTAACGAGCATCTTTACTCGTACTGCAATTTCGCCGAGTTTATGGTTGAGACAGCGGGGAAGTCGTTACTCCATTCGTGCAGGTCGGAACTTACCCGACAAGGAATTTCGCTACCTTAGGATGGTTATAGTTACCACCGCCGTTTACTGGGGCTTAAATTCTCAGCTTCGCCCACGAGTGGGCTAACCGGTCCTCTTAACCTTCCAGCACCGGGCAGGAGTCAGTCCGTATACATCGTCTTGCGACTTCGCACGGACCTGTGTTTTTAGTAAACAGTCGCTTCCCCCTGGTCTCTGCGGCCCACACCCGCTCACGGAGAGCAAGTCTCCATCACGGGGCAGGCCCCCCTTCTCCCGAAGTTACGGGGGCATTTTGCCGAGTTCCTTAACCATAATTCTCTCGATCGCCTTGGTAT
This sequence comes from Paenarthrobacter sp. CAP02, assembly GCF_040137855.1. NCBI lineage: Bacteria > Bacillati > Actinomycetota > Actinomycetes > Micrococcales > Micrococcaceae > Paenarthrobacter > Paenarthrobacter sp. CAP02. The sequence goes on from NZ_JBEEII010000021.1 coordinate 1,552, forward strand.
TCTCTACCTGATCACCTGTGTCGGTTTGGGGTACGGGCGGCTAAAACCTCGCGTCGATGCTTTTCTTGGCAGCATAGGATCACCGGATCCCCCCTTACGGGAGTCCCATCAGATCTCAGGATCGTGCTCGAAACACACAGGAACGGATTTGCCTATCCCTGACCCTACATCCTTAGACCGGGGCAACCATCGCCCGGCCCGGCTACCTTCCTGCGTCACACCTGTTAATACGCTTACCTCCCGGGATCAGGTCCCGCGCTCGGCCAAAACCCGGCACACCACAAGGGTGTACGGGCAGGCTCCGGGCGGTTAGTATCCCCCGCTTGGCATGGGCGGTTTTTCGCCGGTACGGGAATATCAACCCGTTGTCCATCGACTACGCCTGTCGGCCTCGCCTTAGGTCCCGACTTACCCAGGGCAGATTAGCTTGACCCTGGAACCCTTGATCATTCGGCGGACGGGTTTCTCACCCGTCTTTCGCTACTCATGCCTGCATTCTCACTCGTGTAGGCTCCACCGCTGGTTTCCACCGCGACTTCACTGCCCACACGACGCTCCCCTACCACTCCACACCCCTGAACCACGAAGGCTAGGGTACTGTGTGAAATCCACAACTTCGGCGGTGTACTTGAGCCCCGCTACATTGTCGGCGCGGAATCACTTGACCAGTGAGCTATTACGCACTCTTTCAAGGATGGCTGCTTCTAAGCCAACCTCCTGGTTGTCTTCGCAACTCCACATCCTTTCCCACTTAGCACACGCTTAGGGGCCTTAGTTGGTGGTCTGGGCTGTTTCCCTCTCGACTATGAAGCTTATCCCCCACAGTCTCACTGCTGCGCTCTGACTTACCGGCATTCGGAGTTTGGCTGACGTCAGTAACCTTGTAGGGCCCATCGGCCATCCAGTAGCTCTACCTCCGGCAAGAAACACGCAACGCTGCACCTAAATGCATTTCGGGGAGAACCAGCTATCACGGAGTTTGATTGGCCTTTCACCCCTACCCACAGCTCATCCCCTCCATTTTCAACTGAAGTGGGTTCGGTCCTCCACGACGTCTTACCGTCGCTTCAACCTGGCCATGGGTAGATCACTCCGCTTCGGGTCTAGATCACGCCACTACACTCGCCCTGTTCAGACTCGCTTTCGCTACGGCTACCCCACACGGGTTAACCTCGCGACGTAACACTAACTCGCAGGCTCATTCTTCAAAAGGCACGCCGTCACAACTACAAGGCTGCTCCGACGGATTGTAAGCACACGGTTTCAGGTACTGTTTCACTCCCCTCCCGGGGTACTTTTCACCTTTCCCTCACGGTACTGGTCCGCTATCGGTCATTAGGAAGTATTTAGGCTTATCAGGTGGTCCTGACAGATTCGCACGGGATTTCTCGGGCCCCGTGCTACTTGGGATACTCTCCAGGCGGCACAAAACATTACGGTTACGGGGCTCACACCCTCTCTGGCCGGCCTTTCAAGACCGTTCACCTATGCCTGCACATCACACCTCACCGGTCCGGCAGAACCAGCACGGAAAGTCCCACAACCCCGCCCATGCAACGCCCGCCGGCTATCACACATGGAACGGTTTAGCCTGATCCGCGTTCGCTCGCCACTACTAACGGAATCACTCTTGTTTTCTCTTCCTGCGGGTACTGAGATGTTTCACTTCCCCGCGTTCCCCCCACGCACCCTATGTGTTCAGATGCGGGTCACACAATCACCATGACAGCGTTGTGCGGGGTTTCCCCATTCGGACATCCTGGGATCAACGCTCGGTTATCAACTCCCCCAGGCTTATCGCAGATTCCTACGTCCTTCTTCGGCTCCTAATGCCAAGGCATCCACCGTGTGCCCTTAAAAACTTGACCACACA
>NZ_JBEEII010000021.1:3524-5396 GCF_040137855.1 Paenarthrobacter sp. CAP02
CACCAGGACACAACCGAACAGGCCATGCCAAAAAAATGATTCGTTGATATTCCACCCATGAGCACCCACCGCAGAACAGACGCCTGCGCAATGGGCAACACTGACAACCACCACGAACCGCATACACAGAACACGGATAGTTGTTAGCAGCTCCTTAGAAAGGAGGTGATCCAGCCGCACCTTCCGGTACGGCTACCTTGTTACGACTTAGTCCCAATCGCCGGTCCCACCTTCGACGGCTCCCCCCACAAGGGTTAGGCCACCGGCTTCGGGTGTTACCAACTTTCGTGACTTGACGGGCGGTGTGTACAAGGCCCGGGAACGTATTCACCGCAGCGTTGCTGATCTGCGATTACTAGCGACTCCGACTTCATGGGGTCGAGTTGCAGACCCCAATCCGAACTGAGACCGGCTTTTTGGGATTAGCTCCACCTCACAGTATCGCAACCCTTTGTACCGGCCATTGTAGCATGCGTGAAGCCCAAGACATAAGGGGCATGATGATTTGACGTCGTCCCCACCTTCCTCCGAGTTGACCCCGGCAGTCTCCTATGAGTCCCCGGCCGAACCGCTGGCAACATAGAACGAGGGTTGCGCTCGTTGCGGGACTTAACCCAACATCTCACGACACGAGCTGACGACAACCATGCACCACCTGTAAACCGACCGCAAGCGGGGCACCTGTTTCCAGGTATTACCGGTTCATGTCAAGCCTTGGTAAGGTTCTTCGCGTTGCATCGAATTAATCCGCATGCTCCGCCGCTTGTGCGGGCCCCCGTCAATTCCTTTGAGTTTTAGCCTTGCGGCCGTACTCCCCAGGCGGGGCACTTAATGCGTTAGCTACGGCGCGGAAAACGTGGAATGTCCCCCACACCTAGTGCCCAACGTTTACGGCATGGACTACCAGGGTATCTAATCCTGTTCGCTCCCCATGCTTTCGCTCCTCAGCGTCAGTTACAGCCCAGAGACCTGCCTTCGCCATCGGTGTTCCTCCTGATATCTGCGCATTTCACCGCTACACCAGGAATTCCAGTCTCCCCTACTGCACTCTAGTCTGCCCGTACCCACTGCAGAACCGGAGTTGAGCCCCGGTCTTTCACAGCAGACGCGACAAACCGCCTACGAGCTCTTTACGCCCAATAATTCCGGATAACGCTTGCGCCCTACGTATTACCGCGGCTGCTGGCACGTAGTTAGCCGGCGCTTCTTCTGCAGGTACCGTCACTTTCGCTTCTTCCCTACTGAAAGAGGTTTACAACCCGAAGGCCGTCATCCCTCACGCGGCGTCGCTGCATCAGGCTTGCGCCCATTGTGCAATATTCCCCACTGCTGCCTCCCGTAGGAGTCTGGGCCGTGTCTCAGTCCCAGTGTGGCCGGTCACCCTCTCAGGCCGGCTACCCGTCGTCGCCTTGGTAGGCCATTACCCCACCAACAAGCTGATAGGCCGCGAGTCCATCCAAAACCACAAAAGCTTTCCACCACCACCACATGCGTGGAATGGTCATATCCGGTATTAGACCCAGTTTCCCAGGCTTATCCCAGAGTCAAGGGCAGGTTACTCACGTGTTACTCACCCGTTCGCCACTAATCCCCCAGCAAGCTGGGATCATCGTTCGACTTGCATGTGTTAAGCACGCCGCCAGCGTTCATCCTGAGCCAGGATCAAACTCTCCGTTGAAAACAAAAAAAATCAAACAGACACAACCACACCCACCGGAAATAACGGTCGACGCGGCTGCACAAAATTCGAAACCAGCTGAAAACCAGCCCACCACACACGGGGGTGCATGACAGAACTGGCATAAATTTCAACCAATCAAAAAACAATCGGTATCAACAAACTTGGCACACTATTGAGTTCTCAAACAACAG
>NZ_JBEEII010000022.1:0-3388 GCF_040137855.1 Paenarthrobacter sp. CAP02
CAAAAAACGGTAATACTGGAACAGTCCTTGAGCCGGCGTGACCCAGCCAAAAATTGACGTGCCAGGCGGCACTGTCTTTCCGACGATCTGTCCGCCGGCTCAAGGTCCGTCAGAGGGTGTCGAGCCAGGCGGACATGACTTCATAGGAGCCTGATTCGACCAGTCCCATTACCGTTTTGTCTGCCCACCTGGCCCGCGCCCGATCAATCAGCATTCGACGCGAGTGAGGGGCAATTTCCATCTTGGCAAGCGAACCAACAAAAGTCATCGCGGGTATCGACACCCACGCCGACACACACCACGTGGCCGTTATCAACGAACACGGCAAACCCCTCGGGGACAGGGAGTTCCTGTCCGTGGGATCCGGATACCGGAAGATCTTGGACTTCATCACCGGCTACGGCACGGTCACCGCCGTCGGTGTTGAAGGAACGGGCTCCTACGGCGCCGAACTCACCAGGACCCTCCGGGCAGCCGGGCTGACAGTACTGGAAGTGAACCGACCAAACCGGGCCGAACGGCGGCTGAAGGGAAAGTCCGATCCGCTGGACGCCTACGAAGCCGCAAAATCGGTGCTCGACGGCCGGACGACGTCGGTCCCGAAAGCCAAAGACGGGCCCGTTGAATGCCTGCGGATTCTGCGCGCCGGACGTGCCTCGGCGCTCAAAGCCCGCACCGCGGCCATCAACCAGATCAAAGGCCTCCTCGTTTCGGCCCCGGACAAACTCCGGGCCAAATACCGGGCTCTGGCCACTTCCGCACTGATCACTGCCCTGCAGCGCACGAGACCTTCGGGACACGCGGCTGACCCGGAGTACGTGACCCTCGTGACGCTGAAAGCCTTGGCCACGCGCTGCCAGGCCTTGTCCGCAGAGATCGCCGCCGCGGACGCGGCGCTCCAGGAAATCCTCGATGCTTATGCTCCGATGCTTTGCGACCTGCCCGGCGTCGGCACGGATGTGGCCAGCCAGCTGCTGGTCACCGTCGGAGACAACCCGGACCGGGTGCGAAACGAAGCCCAATTCGCTTCGCTCGTCGGGGTCGCCCCCGTGCCGGCATCATCAGGCAAGACAACCCGCCACCGGCTCAGCAGGGGCGGTGACCGCAACGCCAATCACGCCCTCTATCAGGTGGTCCTGGTCCGGATGGCGTCGTGCCAAAGGACCAAGGAGTACGTGGCAAAACGAACAGCGGAAGGTAAGAGCAAACGGGAGATCATGCGCTGCCTCAAACGCTATGCGGCCCGGGAGATCTACCGCCAGATCACCAACCCCCAGCCAGCACCAGACAACAGCGATCTCCGGCAGACGCGCACCACACTCGGCGTCACCATCAGCACCGCGGCGCGCGAACTGGGCCAATGGCCCTCGAAGATCTCCCTACTGGAGCGCGGGCTCCTCCGCAACGACGCCCTGGCCGCGAACTACCGCCAGTGGCTTTCGTTAATCCTGAAGGCCACCTCGGACCAGCGAAGCGATGTCCTGTCTGCTTGTGTCAGAGCAACCGTTGATAACGTTCCTCGCTGAATGACGGGAAAGTCACTTGACTGGATTTATTTCGGCCTTCCTGCCAGACCGCCTGCGCTGGATGAGGTCCGTTCGATGAACCTATCCAGTAGTCCGATTCACAGAACGCATTTTGGGGGAAACATTGAAGTTATCAACGCTACTAAGAGCAACCGCTGCTAGTTCCGCTGTCGCTATCATGCTTGTCGGCGGTATTCCCGTCGCTCAGGCCGCGGAACTCCTAAATTCCAGTCCAGCAGTTGAATCATCCCCGTCGCAGTCATCAAGTGACAAGATCTTTGTCGTCACCGTGAATGACGGGTCTATCACCGAAGCCATCGCCCAGAAGTCGGCTACAGACGCCGATTATCGAGACAAGGCGAAACGCATCGTCAGCACATGGCAGAACAAGGTAGAAGGAGGCGAGGAACTGGCCGTTGAGGGCCTTCAGGGGCAGCCGACGTCAACTGTTCTCGCGGAATTAGACGCGCTACAGGACAAGTTGGAGCGCGACAATCCGACGACCACATCAAGTGAGCCTTCGCCGACGTCGTCAGCCATCACACAAGGAAGAGGAAGCGGTCTTCCCGACGTAAGTCCGACTACTTTCAAACAAACTCAACAATCAGCGGTCGCGGCGGACCCGAATCCATCCGACCCCAACACTTTCAGGGTCAGTGGCGCGCCAGCTGGCGACCGGTCGTACTGGATCAATCTCGAGACCAAGATAGAAGGTTTCGATTGCCTCGGCCCCAATGGATGTGAACTTGCGGATAAGTATTCCGTCAGGACAACAGTCAACCCAGGAACAACAACTTCCCGGTTGGACCACACCGCTTCATATTTCCCAAGTACCGGACGATTTAAGGAGGCTCACTTCCGTCAGTTTGCCGTCAACCACGGCGCTGTCACAAACGCAGTGGACACGGCCTCCCTGCGATTGGGGGCAAACACCACCTATCTGAACAACAACCTTGACCTCAGCGGTTCCGTCCTGACCGTTGGTCTGACATTGTGGGTAGACGCCATAGGCTACGGCTGGGTATACGAATCCGGAAAGACCGCGGACTGTGTCGGGCGGACATCGCCTGATAAGCGCTGCTTTTACTGATCATCCTGGGAGTTACGCATGACAAAAATCTATCCCGGGGGTTCCGGGGGCTCTTCTGAACCTTTCCCACGCATGGTCCTGTCCGCGCCCTTGTCCGGATACGATGTCACTCTCGCTAGAAGTGAAAAAGCTGTAATAGCCCTCCGGGCTCTGCAGGCTCTACCTGGAGCTCTCACTTTCACGCTTCAGATACTCAGCGCTCCGGGGCTGGATATACATGGGCGAAGTTCACAAAAAGCTGCGTTCTCAGAGCCAAGCACAGGACAATTCAGTGTAGATGCCCGCTTTGCAGACAGCGGAAATCCAGGTGGCGATGTCCAACGCGTCCACGCCGAGGTCCTATCAGGAGGAGGCGGCATGGGTAGGTGGGATATCTCCTACTGGTTCAGGCTCCCCGATCCAGTGCCCGCTGAGACGGGCATAGCGGTTGAGTGGCAAGACGCAGGAATCCTGCCAACACTCCTCAACATCAGTCCTGATGACATCCTCAAGGCAGCGCCCGAAGAAATCAGCTTCCTTCAGGAGAACGCCTCATGAAACATCAGGTGGGCTGATCTGACAGCTCAGGTCAGATGAGGGGGCGTCGGTAATTGACCGAAGCCCCCTCACGTTTTATGTGCAGCCCCTCACCCGCTTGCCGAACCCTCGCTCGACCTGCGCACGGCATCGACTCACCTTTACGTTGGGCCAACCTGCATCCTAAAGACCCTGCCGTCCGTCCTATTCCACGCTTCAGTGAAATTGACACCTATAGGAGCATCGTCGTAGACAC
>NZ_JBEEII010000023.1:0-2641 GCF_040137855.1 Paenarthrobacter sp. CAP02
TGCAGGGTTTTGGCGACGATGGAGTGGGTGTCGTTTTTGAAGTAGCGGCGTGCGGCTTGGCGGGTGTCGGAGAAGCCGAAGCCGTCTGCTCCGAGGGAGGCGAAGTCGTTGGGGATGTATTGGCGGATTTGGTCGGGGACGGCTTTCATGTAGTCGGTGACGGCGATGACGGGTCCGGTTGTGCCTGCGAGTTGTTCGGTGATGAAGGGGGTGGGTGCGGGTTGGCCGGGGTTGAGGAAGGCGTGGTCTTCGGCGGCGAGTCCGTCGCGTCGGAGTTCGTTCCATGAGGTCACGGACCAGACGTCGGCTGCGACGTTCCAGTCTTCGGCGAGGATCCGTTGGGCTTCGAGGGCCCAGGGGACGGAGACGCCGGAGGCGAGGATTTGCGCGGTGGGCCGGTTGGTGGGTCCTTCGGGGGCGTGGGCGAGGTGGTAGATGCCCTTGATCAGTGCGGTGGTGTCGAGGTTTTCCGGTTCCGCGGGTTGGGTGATGGGCTCGTTGTAGACGGTGAGGTAGTACATCACGTTCTGGTCAGTACTGTCCTCGCCGTACATTTGTTCGAGTCCGTGGCGGATGATGTGGCCGATTTCGTAGCCGTAGGCGGGGTCGTAGGTGCGTACGGCGGGGTTGGTGGAGGCCAGGATGGGGGAGTGCCCGTCGGCGTGTTGGAGTCCTTCGCCGGTGAGGGTGGTTCGTCCTGCGGTGGCGCCGATGATGAACCCGCGGGTCATTTGGTCTGCTGCGGCCCAGAAGGAATCGCCGGTGCGTTGGAAGCCGAACATGGAGTAGAACACGTAGATCGGGACCAGGGGTTCGCCGTGGGTGGCGTAGGAGGTTCCGGCGGCGGTGAACGCTGCGACGGCGCCGGCTTCGTTGATGCCGGGGTGGATCAGTTGTCCGGCGGGTGATTCTTTGTAGGCCAGGACGAGGTCGCGGTCCACGGAGAGGTAGTTCTGGCCTTTGGGGTTGTAGATTTTCGCGGTCGGGAAGAACGCGTCCATCCCGAAGGTCCGGGATTCGTCCGGGACGACGGGCACGAAGCGTGCGCCGAAGTTCTTGTCGCGCATGAGGTCTTTGAGGAGCCTCACGAAGGCCATGGTGGTCGCGGCTTGTTGTTTCCCGGACCCGCGTTTGGCGACCTCGTAGGACTTCGGGTCCGGGAGGGTGACGGGGGTGTGGGTGCGGCGGCGTTCGGGGACGAACCCGCCGAGCTCGGCCCGGCGTTCCATGAGGTATTGGATTTCCGGGGCGTCCATGCCGGGGTGGTAGTACGGGGGCCGGTAGAGGTCCGCGTCGAGTTGTTCGTCGGTGATGGGGATCCGGAGGTGGTCACGGAAGGCTTTGAGGTCTTCCATGGTCAGTTTCTTCATTTGGTGGGTCGCGTTGCGGCCCTCGAAGTGGGGTCCGAGTCCGTAGCCCTTGACGGTTTTGGCCAGGATCACGGTGGGTTTGCCCTTGAACTCGGTCGCTGCCTTATAGGCGGCGTAGACCTTGCGGTAGTCGTGGCCGCCGCGTTTGAGGCCCCAGATCTGTTCGTCGGTCAGGTCCGCGACCATGTCCTTGGTGGCCGGGTTCTTCCCGAAGAAGTGTTCCCTCACGAACCCGCCGGACTCGGCCTTGTAGGTCTGGTAGTCACCATCGGGGGTTTCGTTCATGATTTTCACCAACGCCCCGTCGGTGTCGGCCTCGAGCAGGGAGTCCCACTCCCGGCCCCAGACGACCTTGATCACGTTCCAGCCCGCACCGCGGAAGAACGCTTCGAGTTCCTGCATGATCTTGCCGTTACCGCGCACGGGACCGTCCAGGCGCTGGAGGTTGCAGTTGACCACGAAGTTCAGGTTGTCCAGGTTCTCGTTCGCGGCGAGCTGGAGCAGGCCACGGGACTCGGGCTCGTCCATTTCCCCGTCACCAAGGAACGCCCAGACCTGCTGGTCCGAGGTGTCCTTGATCCCACGGTTGTGCAGGTACCGGTTGGACTGGGCCTGGTAGATCGCGTTCATCGGGCCGATACCCATCGACACGGTCGGGAACTCCCAGAAATCAGGCATCAGGCGCGGGTGCGGGTACGAGGACAGGGCATGCCCTTCCTTGGACTTCTCCTGACGGAACCCGTCCAGATCCTCTTCGCTGAGGCGGCCTTCCATGAACGCCCGCGCGTACATCCCCGGGGACGCATGCCCCTGGAAGAACACCTGGTCCCCGCCCGAAGGGTGGTCCTTGCCGCGGAAGAAGTGGTTAAAGCCCACCTCATACAGGGTCGCGGCACCGGCATACGTGGAAATATGCCCACCCACACCAATATCGGAACGCTGCGCACGATGAACCATCACCGCAGCGTTCCACCGCATATACGCCCGATACCGGCGCTCGAACTCCTCGTTCCCCGGGAACGGCGCTTCCTGGTCCACCGGGATCGTGTTCACATAATCAGTGGTCGTCACCATCGGCACACCCACCGACCGGGCACCAGCACGCTGCAACAACGACCGCATAATGAACTGCGCACGCTCAGTACCCTGCTCGGCGATCAACGCATCAAGGGACTCAATCCACTCAGCAGTCTCTTCCGGATCACGATCAGGCAGCTGGGCAGTCAACCCGCTGAGGATGTGTGAGGTCTCTTCTCCTACAGACACGTCCA
>NZ_JBEEII010000024.1:0-2202 GCF_040137855.1 Paenarthrobacter sp. CAP02
TCAGTACTTAATGGGTTCCATGCGGCCCGAGCGCAGGGAAAGCACGGCTGCTTCGGCGATAGCTTGGGCTTTCAGTCCGTCCTGCAGCGAAGGAATGGACGCCGTGCTGCCATCCAGCGAGGACACGAAAGCGGCGAGGGCCGCCGCATACGTCGGTTGCACGCGCTCAAACCAGCCTTGGTGCAACCCGTCCTCCACCACCGATGTCCCGGCATACCTGGATACTGCGCCGTTTCGGTGCCGGCGGGCTTCCACCATCCCCTCGGAGCCCATGATCTCGATCCGTTCGTCGTAGCCGTACCCAGTGCGGCGCACGGAATCGATTTGGACCAATGCCCCGCCGGGGAGCCGCAGCGTGACCGCGGAGGTGTCGACGTCGTCGTACTCCGCGATGCCGGGCTCCGCCAGGGCCGAGCCGGTGGCGAAGACCTCTACCGGGTCAAGGTCGGAGAGCCAGCGGGCGAGGTCGAAGAAGTGGACGGTCTGGTCGCGCATCTGGCCGCCGGATACGGCGATGTAGGATAACGGCGGCATGGACGGGCCTCGGGAGGTGAGCTGGATGAGCTCCACTGCGCCGATCTCCCCCGAGTCCACCACGCGTTTGAGCTCGGCATAGTCGCGGTCGAAGCGGCGGTTGAAGTCCACCATGACGGGCACGCCGCTCTCCTGTGCGAAGGCTGCCGTTTCGCGGGCGCGGTCCAGGTCCAGGTCAATGGGCTTCTCGCAGAGCGCGGCGATTCCGACGGCGGCGGCCCGGCGGAGGTGCCCGGCGTGCGTATCGGTGGAGGACGCGATGAAGACGGCGTCGATCGCCTGGGGGTCGAAGACCTCCTCAAGGGTGGTCGCAGCCGAAACGCCATGCGCGGCGGCGAGGGTCTGTGCCCGTTGTTGGTCGACGTCGTAGACCAGGCGGAAGTCGATCCCGGGGTGGGCTGCGAGGTTGGCTGCGTGGACGGAGCCGATGAAACCGGCTCCGAGGAGGGCGAAACGGGGCATGTCAGACTGCTGCTTTCTTTAGGGCGGACGCGGGGACTGTCCACGCGGAGTCATCGTGATGCGACGCCGCGACGGCTTCGACGAACTGGACACCGATCAGGCCGTCGATCCCGGTGGGGAAGGTCAGCTCGCGGTCCGGGAGCGGCGTGCCGTCGCGGCGGGCGCGCAGCACCTGAGCCAGGTCCGAGTAGAAATTGGCGAAGGCCTCAAGGAAGCCCTCCGGGTGGCCGAGGCCCACGCGCGTGAGCCGGGACGCGTCGTCGTGCAGGGTGCTGAGCCCGTGCGTGAGGATGGTGGTGGCCCCTGCGAGGTCCTGGACCTTGAGGTGGTGCGGGTCTTCGTGCTGCCATTCCAGGCTGCCCTTTTCGCCGTAGACCCGGATGCGGAGCCCGTGGTTATGGCCGGTAGCCGCCATGCTGGCCCACAGCCGCGCGGGAACTGAGCCGGTCAGTTCAAGTTCCACGGTGGCGTTGTCGAAAACGCGCCGCCCAGGCACGAACGTCTGCAAGCGGCCGGACAAGCGTTTTGCTTCGAGCCCGGTCATGTAGCGGAGCAGATGGAGGGCGTGGGTGCCGAGGTCGCCCACGACGCTCGGGAACCCAGCAATGTCAGGGTTGGTGCGCCACTTGGCCTGTTTGTGGCCTTCGTTCTCGAGGGGTGTTGCTGCCCAGCCCGAAGCATGCTCGACGTCGACAAAACGAATGGCTCCCAACTCGCCGTTGCGGACCATCCGCGCGGCTTGCCGCACCATGGCGTAGGCCGAATAGCAATGCGGGACAGCAAGGATGGCGTTGTTCTCCCCGGCGACCCGGACCAGCTCGGCCGCCGTGGCGGAATCCTGCGTCAGGGGCTTCTCGCAAACCACTGCAATGCCCCTTTGCAGGAATGCACGGGCGATCTCGAAGTGGCTGTCGTTGGGCGTCGCCACAACCAACACGTCCACACCGTCCTCACGGGCGGCCTCAGCCTCGGCCATCTCCTGGATGTCGCGGTAGTTGCGGCCCGGTTCGACGCCGAGTTCGACGGCGGTGGCGTGGGAACTGCTCTCATCGCGCCCGAAAATTCCTGCCCGGAGATCGTAGTGGCCATCCAGCCGCATGGCGTAACGGTGGGTCTTGCCGATGTCGGCGCCCGGACCGCCACCAACCATTCCGGCGACCAACTGCCTCGAATTGGGTGCACTCATTGAAGGATCCTCTTTGACTC